>NZ_JBWPVS010000003.1:0-359980 GCF_056590235.1 Pauljensenia sp. C0170B4
TAGCGGCTTGCACACGAGCGAAAGAGGTTCACAACCCGAAGGCCTCCATCCCTCACGCGGCGTCGCTGCATCAAGGTTCCCCCCATTGTGCAAAATTCCCCACTGCTGCCTCCCGTAGGAGTCTGGGCCGTATCTCAGTCCCAATGTGACCGCCCACCCTCTCAGGCCGGCTACCCGTCAAAGCCTTGGTAAGCCATCACCCCACCAACAAGCTGATAAGCCGCGAGCCCATCTCCCTCCAGAAACCACAAAGGCCCCTTTCCCACACCCCCCATGCGGAAAGCGCAGAACATCCAGTATTAGCACCCATTTCTGAGCGTTATCCCAAAGAAAAAGGCAGGTTACTCACGTGTTACTCACCCGTTCGCCACTCTCACCACACAACCACAAAGGCCACGCAGATCCCGTTCGACTTGCATGTGTTAAGCACGCCGCCAGCGTTCGTCCTGAGCCAGGATCAAACTCTCCAAACAAAAAACAAAAACCATAATCTGCTCAGAAAACAACCACCCCACAACAGGGCAGCCAATCCCAACCAAAAAAACTCAAAAAACAAAAACAAGCATCAACAAAACAAACACACTATCGAGTTCACAAACAACACCCCCACACGCCCACAACCCCAAACAAAAGGCCACAAACGCGGGACAACCACCACAAACAACACCAACCACAAACAATCAGCACCGCCCGGGCGACAAGAAAATACTCTACGAACAATCGGGGCGATCGTCAAACTGATTTGCGGTGAGCTCCCTCACCGTTCGATTTTTCGGCACAATGTCGCCAAACAGCAGGTGGAATACTGTTTTAATCCGGTTTTTATCATCATTAATTCTGGTTTTTTGGTGCCCGGTTGAGTGCGCTCCACCATCGCTGATCCCCTAAAAGTGTGGCGCACCAAGCACTGAATTACTCAGATCAATTTTTGTACGCCTTAGTGTTGATCCGCGCTGGCAGTGTGCATGCATGTAAGCGCGCATCAATACTCGTAAATGATGGCGGTGCGCTTCACAGTCCCCAGTGTGCATTTCGTGCTGCCAGGGTGGTACGATACTTGAGCCTTGGGGCTATGGCGCAGTTGGTAGCGCGTCTCGTTCGCAATGAGAAGGTCGGGGGTTCGAATCCCCCTAGCTCCACTGTGTGATGTGTCGGGACATCGTTGACAGTTTGTTGGCGGTGTCCCGGCTTTTTGTGTGGATGTGTCATGCCATTGGCGGTATTAAGATCGTGCAACCACTGATACAGCGCCACAGTTCCTGCGTCAGTGCTGTCGTGCAATGAGTTAACTGCCGGCAGACTCGTTGGCAAGCGTCGATGCACTCTATTTGCAGCAGGCTCAGGGTTTGAGAAGCAAGACGTGTCCATCGGTCGAACGCATATTTCGGCGTTCACTTGTCATGCTTCTGAAGTCAAGTCCGGGACACCAGATGCGCATCCAGGCAGGAACAGCTTGACGTCTCTTTGGAGCACATGCATACCCTCACTGACGTCTGCTGCCACCAATCGCTCCACTCCGACAGTCCAGTCTCGTTTCGATGAGAATGCTACAATGGGCAGCAAGGAGGAGCCACATGAATCGAGCAGAATTCCTGAAAATGATGGCTGCTGGCCAGGCACTCACACCCGGAAGTGAAGCCACGGAGTTCATGCATGCCCGCGCAGTCCAGACCCGGCTTCTGTGTCAGCAGCTGAACTCAGGGGTGCACAGCGCCGAGTAGCTCTGCGACATCATTCAGCAGATCACCGGCGAACCTGCCAATCCAACACTTAACGTGGTGACTCCCCTGACTATCGACTGCGGCATCAACCTGCATTTTGGCGAGGGAGACTCACACGGATGCGAAATGTGCAATCACCGCGCCCGCTGACGGGTCAAGCGTGATTTCACCACCATAGGGCAGGACAAGTTGCGGTCGCGTATGGCCAAACGGCAACCCGATACACACCAGCAGGTCGCGCGTGTAGTCAACGATGTTGGACAGAAGGTACTCGGTGTAGGCCTCGCGGCGAGCCGTGACCACAGCTTCCGGCTCGTCGGGCATCTCGCGATTACGCACCACAGGACGGGCGAACACCAGACCTGCGGCGGCGTCCAGATACCCACGCTCCCCCATCGCGCGCACCCAGCGTCCCACATAATCCGGCGGTGGCAGCATTTCGGATGTCTCCAGCAGAAGAATCGCACCTTCGAGTTCACGCGCCGCCGGCAGACGGTCCGCGAGCGCCAGCTGATCGATCACTTCCATGCAGCCGCCCCAGGTGCGCCCTCGTACAAGTGCGTCAGGGCCGATAAACTCGAGGGGAATTGCGCTTTCTCGTCGGACAGGCTCAGTCAGTGCCTGTGGCGTCGACCAGTCCCACCCGTAGTCCTCACTGTCTTCAGGCATGGGCAAGGGCAGGTCTTCCTGACCAAAGAGCGCTGCACGCACCGTTGCCAGGTGCTCGCTATCCACACCAGGGCCACTTCCGAAATGCACCATGGAGGCGCCACCGTGATATGACGCGATTCCGTTGCGCCACAACCAGTTCAGGATATTTGTGTTGTCACTGTATCCGAACACCGGTTTCGGGTCACGTCGGGCCAGAACAGGGTCAAGGAACCGGGTGATCCGTATCTGATCGTCGCCGCCCACGGTGGTGAAAATGGCGCGGATCTGCGGATCAGCAAGTGCGGCATTGAAGTCCCTAGCGCGATCAGCTGGTGACGCATTCATTGCCGCCGTGGTGGGGTATTCAACCACTTCCACATTCAGCAGCTCTTCCATGCGCGAGACCGCCTGGCGGTGAACCTCCGGGAAATAAGCCGGTGCCGCCCACGCAGGTGACAGCAGTGCCACTTTGTCGCCAGGCCCTGCAGGAACAGGTGCCGAAATCTGGTGTGCCATGGTTGCCATCGTAGAGCCACCGCGGGCACCTCTCCATGCACTCAGGCCCTGGCTGCGCCGAGCCAGGGCCTGAGATGTGTCCGCACCAACGGTTCCAGTGCTTCTAGTCCTCCGTGGTGAACAGCGGATGGTCGATAAGTGAGACCGAGGGGTGCTCACATTCCAGATCCAGCACGGTGATCCGATGTCTGCCGGGTTTGAGCAGCGGCGACGGGACGTACAGTGCGTGCTGTGGCCCGATATTCCAGAAACGCCCCAGGCAGAAGTCATCAATCCAGGCGATGCCGTGACCGCATTGCGATACGTCCAGGTAGGCGTCCGCCTCGTCCTCGACGTCAAATGCCGCCGAGGCAAGAACTGGCAACCCGGCCGAAGCGCTGTGCTCAGAATTCGCCCCGTTCGCTTCCTCGCATGCGGCAAGGAGCGATTCTGGCGAAAGCGAGACAACCTGCCAATTGTTCAGGAAACGCACCCCGTACCAGATTCCTCGAACGACTCCCTTAGGATCGCCCAGGTGGGGGCCAAAGTTCACACGCCCCAGGTTCTCGACGAGTATTTCCAGCTCAATCGTTGTCCCCTCGAGCGATTGCCTCTCCGCAACATCGCCCAGCGCAGGCTCCAGCGATATTTCCTGGTCAGGATTGTTGCGATCAGCAACTCCCAGGAAGACCCCATTACCCCACACGTAGGCCCTGTCGTGCAGCTCCATGAACCGAAGCGGCACAATGGCGCCGTCAGACCAGGGGAAGACCGTGATCTCGCGTTTGAGCAGCTGGAATCCCAGGTCGATTTCCGCTTCTTCAAAGGTGGGAACCCACGGCCAGCCTTCACCTTCACTGCGCCACAAGGGCAGTGTGCGCAGGTTGTGGGAATGCTCGAGCTGCAGATCCAGGCGCGGCTGCATTGTGGGATTTTCCGTGATCCCCAGGCGTTCGCGTTCTGCCTCGTAATCGGGAAGATCCCGGTAGCGTGCGATCGTCTGTCGGTAGGCGTGGAATTTTGCCGTGAGCCTTCCGTCTTCAGCAATGGGAGCGTCGTAGTCGTAGCTGGTCGTGGTCGGCTGGTAGTCCTCCGCCTGGTTCGCACCGGCCCACAGGCCAAAGTTGGTGCCTCCGTGCGCCATGTAGAAATTGACACTCATGCCGTGCGAGAGCATGAAATCAAGTTCGTTCGCACAGTCCTGGGCGTCTCTGTCGTGGTGGGGTTCTCCCCAATGGTCAAACCACCCGTTCCAGAACTCCATGCACATCCCCGGCCCGCCGTCTGTCCACTGAGACAGCACGGGGAGGACCTGTTCAGCTCGCGACCCGAAGTTACCGGTCGGATACGCGCCCTCCACGGTTCCGGCAGATAGCCACAGGGAAGCGCCACCATCGCTCGTCACCAGGAGTTCATCGATCCCACGATCGGTGACCATATCGCGCATAATCGCGAGGTATTGCGCGTCATCCCCCCATGAACCATATTCGTTTTCCACCTGGACGGCAACGACGTTGCCACCCCTGTTGGATTGGCGCTGCGCCACAATCGGGATGAGCTGATCGAACCAGCGGGACACTTCCGCCAGGAACTTCTCATCGCGGCAGCGCAGCCGCAGGGATGTGTCGTGCGTCAACCACGACGGCAGGCCGCCGTTTTCCCATTCGGCACAAATGTAAGGCCCTGGTCGCACAATCGCGTCCAGGCCAAGCTCCGCCGCAATGTCGAGGAAGCGGCCGAGGTCTCTGCCACCTTCAAATGACACAACCCCGGAAGCCGGGGCGTGAAAGTTCCACGCCACATATGTCTCGACGGTATTGCAGCCCATCAGGGCCAGCCGCTTGAGACGGTCTTCCCACAAATCCGGGTGCACTCGGAAATAATGCAGTGCGCCGGAAATGATGAGATGCGGTTCATTGCCGCGCAGGAACTGCGCGCCCCGCACTTCCAGTGTTGATCGCGTCATGATGATTTCAGATTCAAAATATTGAGAATAGCGTCTGCCGGCAAGGTGTTATTCGGTACCCAGGTAGTTTCTCCCTGAACAGGCCAGCCTGTCCACCTCATCGAGTTGAGCTCGGCTTTCCAGCCGGCAGTTGCTGTGGCGATGAACGGGGCCTCCTCAGCCAGGATCTCCTGTGCTTCGACAGCCAGCTTCTTGAATTCATCATCCGTGCTTCCCGGTGGGAATTCTCCAAGCTTGACGCCGATCTCATCGAGACGCTCGTTCTTGAAGAACATCTCGTTGCCGTCGTTCTTTTCTCCAGGCGTTCCGACGCGCGCCGAGTCAAAGTGCGTAACGATGTCCGTGATCTGCAGACCCTGCGTCGGGCTCGAGGACATCATGCCGTAGTCGCCCGATTCGACCAGCTGAGAAAATGGCTGGTCAGCCAGCTGGTTGATTCCCACTGTCAGGCCGAGGTTCTGCTTCCACTGGTCAGCTAGGATCTGCGCCGTCAGCACCCATTCGGTGTAGGGCTGGTAGACATCATATTGCAGCGTGTAGGACTGTCCGTCTTTCACCAGATTGCCGTCGACAACCTCCCATCCGGCGTCAGCCAGATCTTTCTTGGCGGCTTCGACATCCAGCTTTGCTTCCTGACCACTCGCGAGGATATCTCCGTACACGCTCGGGTCAAGACCAGCCTTCGTCGGCACTGAGTATCCAACGTTGACAGCCTTCGCGGCAGCTTCCAGGTCAATCGAATCGCGCAGCGCACGCCTGACTGCGGGATCGTCGTACGGTGCTTTCATCGTGTTGAAGACGATTCCGTCGCTGGTGCCCACCGGGTAGAAGGTATAGCTGAAGTGCTCGGGGTCCTTGCTGACGTATTCTTCATCAGCGTTTTCCCACCCGGCCGTGCCGTAGTCAATTGTCCCCTTCTTCAGGGCGTCCTTGGCGGCGTCAGCACTCATGGCCATGATCTTCACGGTCTTGACGTCAGTGGATGTGTCACCCCAGTAGTCGTCGCGCATCTTCAGTGTCAGCTGCTGAGGCGAGAAGGAATCAAGGACGAGGGGACCCGTCCCGATCGGCTCAGGGTTGGTGAAGGTAGCCGGATCCTCGTCTTTCCACACGTGCTCCGGAATGATCTGGCGCTTTGCGAATGAAACCAGGTCAGCGAACGCCGGTTCGTCGTACACGACCTTCACATGAGTGTCGTCGATAGCGCTGACTTGCTTGAACGGGTAGAACGCCTTGGTCTTTCCGTCGATCACGAGCTGCCAGGTGAACGCCACATCCTTCGCGGTGAATGGTTCACCGTCGCTCCACGTCGCATCGTCACGCAGGGTGAATGTCAGTTCTGTTCCATCCTCATTGAATTCCCATGATTCAGCAAGGAAGGGAAGAACCTCGCCGGCCTTGGTGCGATCAAGACGAACCAACGGCTCATAGAAGAACGCTGTGCCCGGCGTAACCGCAGTTGCTGTCGGGGAGAACAGGTTGAAGTTCTGACTCCAGGTGGTTCCGCCCCAGCCGGCAATCTTAACCTCGGAGCTCGATGCGTCTCCGGAGGCACTCGACGATGCCCCGTCTCCCTTGTCGAAGGAGCACCCCACGCCGGTCAGCGTCACCGCTGACAACAGGCCGACTGCCAGTGCTCGTCTCCATCTCCTCATCATTGTGTGACCTTTCTGGTACGTAGTTGGATTTCTTTTATCGTTTTTTCGTTCTCTTGACTCGCCTGCTCGGATCCGGTGCAGCGCCAATCAGAACCCGCGTATAGTCGTGCTCAGGTTCGTGCACAATCTGTTCAGTCTGGCCCACTTCAACCAGCTTCCCGTGGTACATCACGGCCATCCGGTCAGACAGGTATCGCGCACTGGCGATGTCGTGCGTGATGTACAGGATGGACACGCCACGTTCATGACGCAGCTCATCGAGCAGATTCAGCACACCGATTCGTATCGACACGTCCAGCATCGACGTGGGTTCATCTGCCAGCAGCACAGACGGCTCCACAGCCAACGACCGCGCGATGGAGACGCGTTGCCGCTGCCCACCGGACATGGAACTGGGATACCGGTCGATGAACTCTGAGGCAGGAGTCAGATGCACGGTTTCCAGCAGTTCCAGTGTTCGCTGCTCGACTTCCTGCCGACTAGTGGCGCGGCCATGCAGTTTCAACGCTCTGCCGATGATGTGACGCACCGTCTTCAGGTTGTTGAGCGAGGCAAACGGGTCCTGGAAGATCATCTGCACCTGCCCGTAGTACTCAATAGGCTTGATGCGGTTCGGCCCGCTGAGGTTCACCGTCTTGCCGTGCAGCAAAATCTGCCCAGAATCGATGTCACCGAGGAGGGCAAGGGCACGCGCCAGCGTCGTTTTTCCAGATCCCGATTCACCGACGAGGGCGACCACTTCACCCTTGTGCAGCTCGAGGCTGACATGATCGCAGGCAGTGACAGTGCTGCGTCCACCTGATTGTGCCTTGCCTTCAAAGGTGACGGTCACATCTTCAGCGGCGAGAACCACTTCAGTTTCGGGCATGGTCGTTCCTCCTCTCCACCATGACGGGGCAGGCCACTGAGCGTCCGCCTCCAAGATCAATCAGAACTGGCGGCTTTTCCTCGCACCGCGCTTCTCTGAATTCACAGCGCGGCGCAAAGGGGCAGCCTGGTGGCAGATTCAACAGGTCGGGAGGGGTGCCAGGAATCTCGTGGAACTTCCGCTTGGGCTGGGTCAACGAGGGGAAAGCATCCCGCAGACCACGCGAATACGGGTGGATCGGGTCATCTGCCAGGTCCTCGCCATCAGCAATTTCAATGAGCTTGCCGGCATACATGATTGCGATGCGATCAGCGATCTCGAGGAGCAACGACAGGTCGTGCGTCACGAAAATGACCGAGAATCCCAGCTTTTCCTGAAGTGCCAGAATCTCGTCGAGGATCTGGCGCTGCATGACGACATCGACGGCAGTGGTCGGCTCATCCATCACGATCAGTTCTGGATCGCATGCCAGCGCCAGCGCGATCAGTGAGCGCTGCCGCATCCCTCCGGACAATTCATGCGGGTAACGTGTCATGGCGTCAGGGCCAATGCCAACATCTTCCAGCAGCGACACTGCGCGTTCCTGGCGAGCCTTCTTATCCATCCTGGGATTATGGACTGCCAGCACGTCATCGAACTGTTTGCCCAGACGCATCACCGGGTTCAGGCAGGCCATCGCCGACTGCATCACGATTGACAGATCAACCCACCTCAGGGGGCGGATCTGGTCCTCACTGGCACGCGCCAGATCGATGACCTTTCCGTCTGGGGAATAGTAGCGAATTGCGCCAGATGCGATAACGGCGGGCGGTTTTTGCAACCTCATTATTGCTGTCAGAAGCGTCGATTTTCCGGAAGCTGATTCACCAGCCACGCCCAGGATCTCGCCTCGATGCAGCGTGAAGCTGACGTCGTTGCACGCCCGCGCATCGGCGTCAATACCAAGATAGTCGACGCACAGGTTGTCAACTTCCAGCAGTTTCACTGGCTCTGTCATGAGGTCACCGTCCCTGTATCTGCGCTCCACATCACGGGCTGATCGCTGGATCGAATCTCTCGGTCACGTTTCCTGTTGAACTTGCGGGTGATGCTCGTCAATCGTGCGTTCAGTGAGGGGTTCGTGATTTCATCCAGACCGAAGTTCACCATTGCCGTCGCAAAGCCGATCAGGGCGATACAGATACCTGGTGGCAGGAACCACCACCACATGCCGCGCAGCAATGCGCCCTGCTGTTGTGCCTGCCCGATCTGCATACCCCAGGACATTCCGTTTGTATTTCCAATACCTAGGAATGCGAGGGAGGATTCAGCGAAAATGCCAGCCACCAGAGCACGCAGGAACATTGCCGAAATGATGCCGCCCAGGTGAGGCACGATTTCGACCATGACGATTCGCCACCTCTTTTCTCCGATTGAACGCAGAGCCGCAGTGAAGTCTCTGTTGCGAAGAGAAAGCGTTTGCGAACGGATGACTCGCGCACCACCGGGCCACTCCAGGAAGCCGATAATTAGGGCGATCATGACGATCCCGGCATTGTTGATGTAGCCGGCGATGATGAACATCAGTGCAAGGCTTGGGAGGGTCATCAGCACGTTCACGAAAGCCATCGTCACCTTGTCGATCAGGCCGACTGAGTATCCCGACCATGTTCCGACCAGGACAGCGATCACCGTTGCCAGAAGACCGGAAATCAAACCGACGAATACCGATCCGCGCGCGCCTTTCACCGTCTGCGCAAATACGTCCTGTCCGGCAAGGTTCGTGCCCAGAAGGTGTTCGCTGCTTGGCGCTGACCCCATGTTTTCGTAGTCGACGGCTGCCGGGTCCAGGTTCATCACTGTGGTAATGAACAGTTCACCGAAAATCGCAACGATCAGGAAGAAGATCAGGACAGAAATTCCGACCTGTACTTTGCGGCTTGAGAGAAATTGCTTGAGCATCAGTTCTCCCTCGTTCGAGGATCGAGAACCACGTACAGGGAATCTGCAACGAAGTTAGCGATCAGGACGGCAAAAACAATCATGAGGAAGATGTTCTGCATGACTGGATAATCCTTCGCGAGGATCGACTGCAGCAGCAGGTAACCGATCCCGGGGTAGGTGAAGACGATTTCACTGAGGACGACACCACCCACGATGCCTCCCATTGCCATGGCCAGATTCGTAATATTCGGCAGGAGCGCGTTACGCGCCGCGTAGCGGAACAGCACGGTTCGCTCGGGCAATCCCTTTGCTTTTGCCAGCGTGACGTAGTCTTCCGAAATCGTGGTCACCATCATGTTTCTCATCGAGAAAAGCCATCCGGCAAAACCGATCAGGATGAGGGTGAATGCGGGCAGTGCGCCATACCGCAGCACGCTCATAACGAAGTAGAAGTTATTGATGTCGAAAGGAACATCGGGGTCATATCCACCTGCACCAGGGAACCAGTTCAACTGGAAAGAAAAGACCCACAGCACGACCATCGATACCCAGAATGCTGGGAATGATGAGAACAACGTTGAAGCGGGAGTGAGGATGTTGTCGAGGCGCGATCCCGGGTTCCAGCCGACGATGGCTCCCAGAGCAGTTCCCACGAGCCAGGCGAGTAAAGTTGTCACACCTACCAGCAGGACGGTCCACGGCAACGCACCACTGATGAGTTCTCCCACGCTGGTCGGGTATCGCATGACGGAGATACCGAATTCGCCGTGCAGGACGTCCCAGATGTAGGTCAGGAACTGTTCCACGATGTTCTTCTGCGGATCGCCGTAGAGGGAATACATCGACTGAACCTGTTCTGCACTGAGCTTGGTTCCCGTTTGTTGTTCGATCTGGCGGGTCAACGTGACCACCGGATCGCCGGGCATGAAGCGCGGAATGGCAAAGTTCAAGACGACTGCCACAAAAGCAGTGACGACATAGAATCCCAGGCGTTTGAGCAGATAGACCAGCCCGGTTGGACTGTGTCGTTGCCGTGTCTTTTCCGCAGCGGCAACTTCTTCTACGGAAGCGACTCCTTCTCGAGACATCGGCACCCTCCCTTGGGTTACGTAGTCGATTCTTCACGCTACAAGTTGTGAGTATTACTTATATACGATCTTGGGATAATAGCGCGGCTCAGTTCAGTAGCCGTTATTTCACCTGGTTGTGATTGAAATAAGCAACAAGGTGTTCAGGAAGTTCGGGGATGTGGCGCGGCTCGTTCCCCTCGCGCAACGAACTCGTTGCCTGGATGCCGGCAGCCACCGCGTACCATGCTCCCAAAGGCGATGTGTCGGTCACCGCGTCGTGGGCAACGAATCGGAGGAACTCGTCAACAATCAGCTTGTCGGCGTCTCCATGCCCCTTCTCATCACCGATGATGGGGAACTGCTCGTCACCATCAGGGTTATAGATCGTGCGCTTATTCCACAAGCTGATGTGCCCGCCCTCGCCGTCACCGAAGTTTTCCAGACGCCCTTCGGTGCCGATCACCGTGTAGTTTCGCCAGTAATCGGGCGAGAAGTGGCATTGCTCGTATGAGGCCAGGACACCAGATTCCATTCGCATCAGCATCATGGACACGTCTTCGACATCGATAACGGCGTTCAAGCCCTTTTGGGTCATGGGCGGCCAATTGTCGAGGGAATACCAGTCGTGCATGAGCTCGTTGGAATGATCGCCGCGGTCGGTGATCTTGTCGTATACCATCAGGTCGCCCATTGCGACGACGTCTGTCGTGTGAGAGTCGGCCAGCCAGTGCATCACGTCAATGTCGTGTGCGGCTTTCTGCAGCAGCAGCCCCGTGCCGTGCTCACGCGTGGCGTGCCAGTCCTTGAAGTAGAAGTCGCCGCCTGCGCCCACGAAGTGTCGGCACCAGATCGTCTTGACTTCACCGATTCGCCCCGCGCGGATCAGATCACGCATGGTGCGCACGACGTTCATGTGGCGCATATTGTGACCGACGTACAGCTTCGATCCAGTTTCATATGCCGTCTCCAGGATGCGTGTGGCATCGTCAAGGTGGATGGCGAGCGGCTTTTCAACGTACACGTCGATTCCTGCCTTGAGCAGTTGACACGCGATGTCGGCATGGGTGTCATCTGGTGATGTCACAAATGCAACGTCAACGTCGCATTCAATGAGCTCGTCGACTGCTTCGCATACGGCAATCGAGTCCGGGTCCCGCTTGAGCTGTTTCTCGACGCGTTCGCGGCGCTGCGGATGCGGTTCACATGCTGCGACGATCTGCGCCGGAACACTGGCATTTTCGGCTCCCAGAGCCAGAGGGGCGCGGGCCCCGATCCCCACAACGCCGACTCTCAGTGGCGCAGATGAACTGGATGTGTGCTGAGTCGTCAACGTCGTATGCCTCCTGTTGAGTTGAGCTGACAGAATTGAGTGAAGGTGATGGAGCGTGGGCAGCTGCGAGGACCCTTCCCCGAAGAGGTGGCGATCTGCGTCCAGCAGTGCCCATGCGACGGTGCCAATTGAGGCGCAGGCCGTGCCGTAGGGAGATTCTTCGATTCGAAGATCAGGTGCGGATTCAGGGCGCAGACTGGCAAGTTTCCTCTTGATTGCTGCCATGACTTGCGTGGAGTTGGCGGGAAGGCCTGCAATGACGATGGTTCGCGGATCGACCACCACCCCCAGCGGTCCGATTATGCTGGCCAGTCGTTCGCCCCATTGGGCGTAGGCACGTTCGAGGGAGGCTCTGTCCTGCGGTGAATCCTGGGTGCCGACCTGATTGCGGGCAACGGATTCCTCCACGAGGGGCGCGTCCACCACGTCTGTGATTTCACCGGCATTGAATGAGCAGCCTCGGTGGAGTTGTCCTTTGAGGATCAGCCCCGTGTGGATGCCCAACTGGCAGTTCACGAACAGCAGGTCGTCATCGGCGGCAAGTTTTCCGTCGCTGACGCGAGTCACAAATTCACCCATTGCCGCAGCGTTGATGTCATTTTCGATTCGAACCGGGCATTCCAGATCGCGGCGCAGGGCATCACCAAATGGAAAGCCAGCCCACGATGGGATCAGGTCTGAACGAACAATCGTGCCCTGGGCATCAATGACACCTGTGGTGGAGACGACGCAGGCGTGAACGGGTCCCCATTGGGGCCGCAGCTTTTCAATGAAGCGGGTGATGAGCGCCTCTACCTCGCGGTAGCGTTCCTGCCCGCTTTGGGCCTTCAGCTGAGCTACACGCGATTGGATGATGGAGCCGGACATGGAGATCGCGCTGATGGCCATTGTCCGTTGAAGCAGATCCACGCCCACAGCGAATCCTGCCTGGGGCGCCAGAGTGAATACGCGTGCCGGCCTGCCACCGTCAACGACGCTGCTTTGCTCAACGATCATTCCGCGTGCTGCCAGGCCTTCCAGGATCGGCGTCACGGTCGGTCGCGTCACGCTGCAGGCTTGAGCGAGTTGGGAATGGGTGGCGCCGCCTTGACGCAGCACGTTGATTACGTCCAGGGCACGCCGGTCTCCGCGCTCTGAACTACGCCGAGTGCTCATACTGCGTCCTCACTGCCTCATTGCCACGTCTTTCATGGGCATTATTGCGATGGACGTTCGCCCATCTCCCTTATGAAAGCCACTAATAAAAGTGAATATTAGAACGTGGGACCCATCGTGTCAATCTCACGACGCCTCGAGCGTGCACCTGCCCCGGGTACGTTGGAACGCTCAGCGATCAGACAGATAATGCACTCAGAGGCCTTTGCAGGCATCCGGGCGACGAGTCCCGCGCATGTGAGCCGCTGCCACCAGCTGCAAAGAGGAGGACATATGTCTCACGTTCAGCACATCGCCGGCCGGTACGCCGATATTCACAAATGGCAAGAAGACCTGCGTGCTGACCTTCACCGCCATCCCGAAGTGTCGATGGAAGAAGAACGCACCAGTCAGACGATCATTGACGAGGTAACCGCCCTGGGCCTTGATGCCACCCGAGTGGGCCCGACCGGCGTGGTGAGCGTCGTTGCCAACGGTGACGGGCAACCCGTGCTGGCACGCGCACACATGGATGCGCTGCCCGCGCGCCCCTGAATCTGAGTACTACGACCAGTTCCCTCTGACCGTCAACGACCGCGACACGCATGATCGCGTCCGAACACCGTTCGACGCGTTCTTTGAGGACGGCGTTGTGGGTGATGGCGATCCGGTGACAGCGTCGGAGGACTTCTCCCGCATTCCCGGCGCCTGGGATGCGTCGTACCTGTACTGGAATGTGACGGGAACCGTGGATCCGAGCACCAGCACGCATGCCCTGCGCTGCTTCAACCGCCCTGCGACACCTCAAGCGTGGGATAGAACGCCTCCCATCCGCCGCAGGATCGAGCCTTCTTGCCTGCTTCAACAATGAGCCCATGAAAGTGGGCCAGTTCAGGTGTCGTGAAGTCACCCTCGTCAATGAGGGGCTGAAGAGTGCGACGCGCGGCTTCATAGCTGCGAGGCACGGCCCACCCGGCGGCGCTCAGGAACCGGCGCGCATACAGGTCCCAGATGAATACGGGACGCTCATAGCCGTACAGCACGATGTCGTCGGCGGTTTCAGGGCCGATCCCCTTCACGTCGATGAGGCTCGCGCGCAGTTCGTCGGTCGGCAACCGCGTGTGGGACGCGTCGTCGAGGAACCAGCGTGCTGCACGGATGAGGGTTTCGGACTTGGTGCGCATGAAGCCGCTGGGACGGATCAGGCGCTGCAGGTCGGCAGATGCAGTGGTCGCCAGTTTCTGCGCCTCGAGCAGGCCGGCTTCGCGCAGATTTGCCAGAGAATACTCCACATTGCGCCACGCCACATTCTGCGTCAGGACAGCACCCACCACGATCTCGAAGCGGGTGTCGGCCGGCCACCACTGACTGGCGTCAATGCGCCTGCACAGCGCGTCAAAAAGCGCTCGCGCCGAGGGAGCGGCCGATGTCACTGCTCCTCCGTTGCATGAGAGACAGGTGCGACCAGTGAGCTGATCAGGTCAGCAATGGTGGCGTTGAGCTCGTCCAGCGGGCTGGATCGACGCCATACCAGGTTGATGGAGCGGTAGGGGCGCGGCGGGCAGAACTCGCGAAGAACCAGACCGTCGGGTTGCGCGATCGGAGGGATCGTCGCCAGCCGAGGCAGCAGCGTCACTCCGCTCCCGGCTGCGACCATGTAGCGCAGCGTCTCGAGCGACGTGGCGCGGAAGGCTGACTGGCGGGCACCGACTTTTTCGCAGATGCTGACCGTGCTGCGACGCATGCAGTGTCCTTCTTCAAGCAGAATCACCTCGTGACCGGCCAAATCGCCCAAGTCAACGGGCGTGGTTTGCTCGCCTAGGGCTGACGTGCTCGAGGTTGCCAGCACGAAATCCTCGTCAAAAAGGTGCGCCACGGTCAGGCCCGACTCCGCAGACGTATCCGCCAGAACAGCCGCGTCAATTCTGCCGGATGCAAGCGCGTCCATGAGTGCGAGAGATTTTTCCTCGACGAAATGGGCGGTCAGGTCTGGCAGCGCTTTCCCAAGTTCGGGCGCAAAGCGCGGCAAAAGGTAGGGTGCAATCGTCGGGAATACGCCGATGGTGACGGTGGCGGCCAGAGGATTCGATCCGCTGCGACCGACCTGCTCAATGTGGTCCAGGTCAGTGAGGATGCGACGCGCATAGTAGACAACGTCACGGCCAACCGGGGTGATCAGCACCTGCTGCGTTCCGCGTTCAACCAGCTGGGCTCCCAATTCCTCCTCCAGCTTCTTGACCTGCGCTGACAGCGTCGGCTGCGAAACGTGAGCACGCTGAGCAGCACGCGTGAAGTTCCGCTCCTCATCCAACGCGACAAGATACTCCAGGGCCCGAACGTTCCTCACCTTGACGCACTCCTTCCTGATGTGTGATCCGCTGAGCAGGCGGTGGATCCCCATCACCAACATGGCGAGCCCGAATCGCCTAGCTCAGTTCCTGCTCAGCGTGATCACATTTTTCGCTGCCGCCTGGTCGCGACCTAGTCGTGGTGCGGGGCGCGAATCAGGTAGTTGAACGCACTCAGTGCGGCGGTGGCGCCGGAGCCGAATGCCGTCACGATCTGCTTGTATGGTTCATCTGTGCAGTCACCGGCAGCAAAAATCCCGAGCACGTTGGTCTTTCCTTCGCGATCTGTCACAACCTCACGCCGGTCGCTCAGTTCCACCTCTTCGGGAAGCCACTGCGTGTTCGGAACCAGGCCGATCTGGATAAAAATGCCGTCCGTGTCGACCGAGCGCGTCTCGCCGCTTGCACGATCTTCGTATGCCAGGGCAGTCACTTTCTGACCGTCACCGATCACTTCAGTGGAGCGTGCTCCGACAATGACATCAACATTGTCGAGGGCGTCCATCGCATCCAGTAGCACTCGGTCAGCTTTGAGCTGATCCAGGAATTCGACTACGGTGACGTGGCGCGCGACGCCGGCCAGGTCGATAGCCGCTTCGATACCGGAGTTTCCGCCGCCGACCACAACGACGTCCTTGTTCTTGAACAGTGGACCATCGCAGTGCGGGCAGAAGGACACGCCCTTATTGCGGTATTCCTCTTCGCCGGGTACACCCAGAGTTCGCCACGTCGCACCGCTGGCCACGATGACGCTCCTGGCGCGCAGGTGCCCACCTGAACGTGTCACCACGGTATGCAGCGGATAGTCTCCCGAGTTGTCGTCAGCACTGACCGCAGCGATTTCAAGGCGATCGGCCCACTGCGGCACATACACATCGATGTCGTACTGGTTGATGTGTTCAGTCAGATCGGCAGCCAGCTGAGAACCTGTTGTGTGCACCTGAGAGATGGCGTTTTCAATACTTTCGGTTTCCACCACCTGGCCACCGCGGTGATCCATCACCATTGCGGTGCGGATACCCTTGCGAGCGGTGTAGATGGCAGCTGACGAGGCGGCCGGCCCTCCGCCGACAATCACCACGTCGTAGGGTTCTTCCTGATTCATCTGGTCAACCGCGGCCTGGGCGCCGCCCTCGTCCAGCATGGAAACGAAGTCGTCGAGTGTCGTGCGACCGGAGGAAAACATCTCGTCACCCTCGAATGTGACGGGCACACTCATGATTCCGTGGTTTTCGACCTCGCTTTGGAAAGCGCCGCCTTCAACTGCGGTGTGGCGAATCGAGGGATTGATGATGGAGATCGTGTTCAGTGCCTGCACGACTTCCGGGCAGTTTTGGCACGTGAGCGACATGTAGGTCACGAACTCGCGCGGGCCTTTGATGCGCTGAATGGCCTGGCGTTGCTCGTCGGAGATCTTGGCGGGGTGACCGCCGACCTGCAGAAGCGCCAGGACAAGTGAGGAGAATTCGTGACCCAGTGGCAGTCCCGCGAACCTCACCTCGACATCCGTACCGATGCGGCGAACGGCGAAGGATGGTGTGCGAGGGTTTGCCTCGTCGGTGAGGGTAATGTTCTCACTCTTGGCAGCTATTTCCTCCAGCAGCTCCCGTACCTGCGCCGACAGATCGGAGTTATCCAGGCTTGCAGCGAGTTCAATCGGCGCTACTACTTTGGTCAGCAGCTGCGACAGTTGGGCGGAAAGCTGGTCATTCAAAACTGGCATGGCGTTACGTGCCTTTCACAAAATTGCGGACGCGGGAGGGCAGGTGTCGCCCTCGTGATGCGCCAATCCCGCACCGACGCGTTCTCACGTGCGACGAGAACTTACGTGTGCGGGATGGCGTGACGTTCAGTGATGCGGGTCAGATCTTGCCGACGAGGTCCAGGGACGGAGCCAGCGTCTCTTCGCCTTCTTCCCACTTCGCGGGGCACACTTCGCCCGGATGCGCGGCAACATACTGAGCTGCCTTGACCTTGCGGATCAGTTCAGCTGCGTTGCGGCCGATTCCCTCCGAGGAAACCTCGAAGAACTGGATAACGCCGTCTGGATCGATGAGGAAGGTGGCGCGGTCAGCCAGGCCGACGCCTTCGCGCATGTTCTCGAAGTTGTTGGTCAGTTCACCTGACGGATCACCGATCATGTAGTACTTGATCTTGGCGATTGTGTCGGATGCTTCGTGCCATGCCTTGTGCGTGAAGTGCGTGTCGGTGGACACGGAATAGACCTCAACGCCCAGTTTCTGCAGCTCGTCGTAGTAGTCTGCGAGGTCGCCCAGCTCGGTCGGGCACACGAAGGAAAAGTCAGCTGGGTAGAAGAAGAAAATGGCCCATTTGCCGAGGACATCCTGTTCGGTCAGTTCAACGAATTCGTCCTCTTTGAACGCTGTGGCCTTGAAGGGGCGGATCTGGGTGTTCATCAAGTTCATGGTTCTCCTATCCGAGTTTCGCCAACCGCTCACGCACATAACGAGCATGTCGAACGGTTTCTCACAACACTCTCAGTATAGACCAAACCAATGCACCTTACCACTTCAATAGATTTCCTCTATTACATGGTGTGCGACCGCTAGTGCGGGAGATCTGATTAGCTGCAATGCAGCGACGGGATAGCGTAACGCTGCACAGAAATGGCGCGATGCACCGCCAGGATGGATACGTCCGTATAAGACAAGCAGGCATCTGCGCACATTCCCCTAGATCTTCGGGATCTTCGTGCACATACCCCTAGATCTTCCGCCAATTGTGCACATACCCCTAGTTCTAAATCCCACCACGCCTCTCGAAATTTCCATCATGCGTCCTGACCAGCGAAAACAGAAAACAGTACGCAGACGGGAGGGTTAGATCTAGGGCTTCGTGCAAAAAGAAGCGTAGATCTAGGGGATTGTGCAGCTGGAAAGTTTAGATCCAGGGGGTTGTGCACGCTGAGCGTGATTTTCAGAACCCGCAAACTCAACAGGCTTTGCCGGGGCGACTCTGCCGGGCACACTGCACTGCCAAATCGGCAACTCCATCGGACGCGACGGGCTACCAGGACGACATCAACATGAGCGATGCAGCGCCGAAGCAGCACCGTTACTGGGCGCGACGAGACTCCAGAACCGCGTCCAGATCGAACGCGACATCCGCCTGAGCGGCGACCTCTTCAGTCGAACGCATCTGCTGACCGGAAGATGAGCTCGCGTGGATAGGACGCCCTCGGACATCGGAAGGGACCTGAGGAATGCCTCGCAAATCAGTATCGGCGTGCACCACTCGGCCGGTAATCTCCTGGCGTGATGCGTAGGTCGGTGCAGGGATGCGCTGGACGGACCATGCGCGCTGCGTCTGGGCGACATCGCGGGTCGCCTGGTCGAGTCGTGCGTCCTCGTCATCAACACTGTGAGACGCCTGCGCCTCGTCGTCGACACGTTGGATTTCGGTCGACACGTCGGCTCCAAGGGCTTCATCCGGCCCCTCGTCGGTTGCCGTTTCAGACGCAGGAGCATGCTCCACAGTCTCAGAGGCGACGGGCGAAGGCGCGGAATTGCGGCGTGCCGAGGTGCCACGCGTCAGCTCCATAATCCACTTTTCTTCGGCTTCACCAACGCGCTGGGAACGAATGGCGCTCCAGCGTGACACGCCAAGGCCAGCAGCAAGTGCCGCCGCGGGAATCAGAACCCATGCCCATGACATCGTGGTCAGCGCTGCAATCAGCATCATCAGCACAGTGATTGCTGCACACACCCCACTGAGGATCATTCGGCGCTGACCTGCTGCCTTCTCACTGGCAATACGTGCCGCGCGTCGTGCACGCAGGCGCGACAGTTCGCGGGTGCGCACATAGTCTCGTTGCGCGTGGATCGTCCCGTCGGGTCGACGTGCGGATCGCGATTCGTCAGCCATGGTGTCTCCTCGATGACCACGAAGGTGAGCAGGTTGTTGGGTGGCCGGCAGCGCCGGGCGCGCGTGGTAGTCATCCGCTCCAGCAGCATCATCGGATTGCAGCGCCTGATGCGCCAACAACGGTGTCGAGCCGCAGTGCGAATTGGCGGTGGATGAAGTATCGCCACTGTGATGGCACAGTGCCGGTTCCTCATCAATCAGACGCATCCTGGGCGAGAATCGGTCAGCCTCGCGGGACTGAGTGATTGCCGTGCGTCGGTCAACAAGGTGCGGCACAATCACGACGATCGTGATCGCGATTGCCATCACAACAATGATTCCACCGTACTCCACGTATTAACGCTACGGCACGGGCTGCCAAAAACAGGTTCTGACGCGCGCGCCGGCGCCAAATGAGAGGCGAATCAGGTCAGCGTCAGCGGCATTTTCCACACGGATTGGACGATGCCGCCCTCGGGCCAGGATTCCGTATCCAAAGCGAAACTGACATGATCAGCCCACCTGCCCGCAATGCACATGTAACGCTTCTTGTAGCCCTCTTCACGCAACCCGATTTTTCGGCACAATCCCAAAGATCGATCATTTTCCGGCCGGACGTTGACCTCCACCCGGTGCAAGCCCAGCTCACCGATCATCAGGTCGATGACGCCAGCCACGCACAGCGCACCCAGCCCCACCCCAGCGGCTTTCCTGACCATCCAATAGCCGAGGACGCCCTGACACATCGCCCCCCACTGAACATTGGAGACGGTGATCAAACCCAGCGGTTGACGGTCGCATTCGACCATCATGACAAGGCTCGTTCCGCGCTTTTGCTGCCTGTCGACCTGGCGCTGATAGGTCCAGATGTCGGGGAGTTCCTCTGTCGATCCGACCGGCAGCGTCGCCTCCCAGGGTTTGAGCCACGCAGAATTCTCGGCACGCGCTTTCTCGATGCGAAGATGATCGCTACCGTAGGCCGGACGGATCACAACACTGTCCCCGAGCTTCACGGCGCTATCACGCCCCGTTCGCGCAGCGCTCCCCGTCGCCCCGATTCTCGAGGCACTGCCATGCGGCCTGATCAGAGCGCGACCCACAGGATCGTCGATGCGAATCGTCAGCTCATCGGGGTGGCGTCCCCAGATCCGCGGCCTGCCGAGCAGCATTAATCAAGCACCATGCACTGCAGGGCGTCACCGGCACGCACATTCGTGACCTCTTCGGGCACGACCGCCAGTGCGTTCGATTCAGCCAGTGCGGACAGCAATAGCGCTGCAGGTGATCCCATGATTTTGGCCTGGTATCCGGTTCGAGGCGACCCCGTCAGGCGCACGCGGACAAATTCGCGTCGCCCTCGTGGTGAATACCATGAGCGATCCACGCGAGCCTGCACGCTCGGCCTGCTCAGTGTCGTCCATCCCTGCATCTGTCGAAGGGCAGGACGCACATACACTTCGAAACACACCTGCGCGGATACAGGGTCACCGGGCAGGCAGAAGATCGGAGTCGCGTCATCTTCGTCACCGACGGTTCCAACTCCGAGGATATGCCCGGGCCATGCGGCCACATTGTCAAAGCGCACCGTGCCCAGCGCGCCGAGCACTTCGCGCACCGTATCGCCTGAGCCATACGAGATGCCGCCGGTCGTGATGATGAGGTCAGCGCGAACCAGCTGGTCCTGGATCGTTTCGCGCAGTGCCTGACGGCCATCAGGAACGGCTGCCACGCGGAAGGTTTGAGCACCCGCATCCGCCACAGCGGTGGAAAGGGCATGCCCGTTGGCATCGAACACCGTGCCGGGTCGTGCCTGTTCACCCGGCTCCACAAGCTCGTCACCAATCGACAGGATCACCACTCGTGGGCGTGGATGCACTGTCACTCGTGAGCGCCCCACGCCGGCCAGAAGCGCTACCTGGCGTGCACCTACACGCGTGCCGTGACGCAGAACCACGTCCCCCTCGACCACGTCTTCGGCGCGACGCCGGATGTTCTCACCGCGCGCCGGCTGGGTGCGCACGGTCACTTTAGCCATACCGCGATCCGTAAAATCCAGTGCGATCACCGCATCTGCACCTGTGGGCACCGGCGCTCCCGATGCAATGCGGATGGCAGTTCCCGGCACCAGCGCGGCCGGGTCAACATCTCCAGCCTTGACTTCCTCGGTGACCGGCAGGGTCACCATACTGTCCGGGCGCGCCCCTTCGAGGTCAGACGATCGCACGGCGTACCCGTCGCATCCGGCCAGATCCGCTACGGGAAGGTCGAAGCGGGCCTGCACGTCTTCAGCCAGCACGCACGACACAGCATCAGCGAGCTGGACTTCCAGCGGCGGCTGCTGGCCAACAGTTGACAGGCAGTCTTGGTAAAACTCTGCGACCGAACGCATTCAGGTTGTCCCTTCAGTGGTGCTCGGGTGACGTGCTGTCAGAATCGTCGAGGGCGTCCCCCGGCTGTGTTGCCATGAGCTCTTCCAGGAACGAGCGTACTCCGGGTCCCAGTTCCGGGTCCTCCAGCGCCAGTTCAATGGAGGCGGTGAGGTAGCCGAGTTTGTCTCCGGTGTCGAAGCGGCGGTCATCCAGAACCAGGCCAACTACGCCACCTCCTTCTTCGGCTGGCACGTCGATGAGTCGGGCATATGCGTCGGTGAGCTGGTATTCACCACCGTGACCGGGTTCGATATTTTCCAGTTCCGTGAAGATACGCGGATTGAAGACGTAGCGGCCCACCACGGCGTATTCGCTGAGCACCTCATCGACCGGGGGCTTTTCGACAACCTTGTTGAGGCGGAACAATGTGCCTTCCTCAATGTCGATGGGCAGGCCTTCCGGAATCGGCATCGGGGTGACGTCAACAGAGGCATAAGCGGTTGCCTGTTCGGGTGTGACACGCATGAGTGCGACAACCGATCCACCGATCGCCGTGCGGATCGCGAGCATTTTCTCCAGCAGGCGGGACTTTGGGTGCATCAAATCGTCCGGCAGCATGACGGCAAAAGGATTGTTACCGACGTGGAAGCGTGACTGAAGGACGGCATGTCCCAGCCCCAGCGGATGTCCCTGGCGCACAGAGTGCATGCGCGCGAGGTGCTCATATTCGCGCACGATCTTGAGCAGTGATTCCTTGTGAGAGGCCTCCAGCGCCGCCTCCAGGCCGGGATCTGCGTCGAAGTATTCCTCGATGGCATCTTTGCCGGTGCGAGTGATGATCAGCATGTCTTCAATGCCGGCTCGAGTGGCTTCGCGCGCAATATATTCAATGGATGGTCGGTCAACGACCGGCAGCATTTCTTTGGGCACAGACTTCGTTGCCGGCAAGAATCTCGTTCCGCGTCCAGCTGCTGGGATCACGGCGTGACGCACGCGCGCGTGACGAGTGGGCTCAGTTTCGCTCATGTCTGCCACAGTATCCTAAGTAGGAGATGTTCAGTGCTCAGGAGGGGCCATGTTGCACGAAAAAGCTCCACTTCGCGCCAGAATTCGCGCCCAGCGGCGTGACAGGCGCGCCCGGTGGGATGCACTCCCTGCCCGCGAAGCCGATGAGTTGCGCCGGCGGGAGCAACGCGGACTGGTCCGCTCGTGGCTGCAGGCCTGTCACGCGCTCGGAGTGGGGTGTCCTCACCTCCCGGCACTGTTTGTTCCAACCACCACCGAGCCGGATGTCTCAGCCATCGTCACTGAATCGGGTCACTGCTTCCTGCCTGTTGTCGTTAACCGGCAGGGGCGTGCACTGGACGAACCTGCGTGGGGCTGTATTGATTTTCCTGATGCCAGCACATCTGCCTGGTCATCATTGACGACTGACCGTCTGGCAGCAGTCCTCGACCAGCCTTCTGCACGCTGGCCTGCCCAGCCTCATCTCTCCGATGCGCCCTATGCCGAACTTCCTGACAGCGTCGACA
Source organism: Pauljensenia sp. C0170B4 (assembly GCF_056590235.1). Lineage (NCBI taxonomy): Bacteria > Bacillati > Actinomycetota > Actinomycetes > Actinomycetales > Actinomycetaceae > Pauljensenia > Pauljensenia sp. C0170B4. The sequence goes on from NZ_JBWPVS010000003.1 coordinate 22,930, forward strand.
TTGTATTGCTTGCGGGCCTGGCCGCCGACCTTTCGGGCACGCGCCTGGGCCAGGGCGGCGGGTGGTATGACCGGGCCTTAAGTAGGTGGAACACGGATCACGCTGAGAGATCGCCGCAGGAAAGCGCACTGCCTGTGAGGCGCCGCGCTCCACTGGTCATCGCACTGTTCGATGAAGAGGTGTGGGATACAGGCACCTTGCCTGTCGATCCTCACGATGTCGCCGTAGACGCGATTGTGACACCCACACGCATGGTGATGCTGACTCGCTGACGCCCGCGACACAGCCCCACCTGTCAGTTCACATACCTGATGAGGACGCAGAGCAGGCATCAAAAGTGGCACAATCAGCCTATGAGCTTCCACCCACTCAGCAGTGAGCCGGCGCCTGCCTCGTCCCCCCTGCCCAAGCGCGCCGATATCCGGCCTCGCGACGTGGAAGCTTGCTACGCGCACCTGGTTGACGTGCTCGACGGTGAGGTTGATCGTACGACAGGCGCCCGTGCGCGCTATTCCACAGACGCCGGCAACTATCGCGTTCCGCCGCAGTTCGTTGTCTTCCCTCGTTCAACCGAGGACGTCCTGGCGGTGTGCGAGGCGTCGCGACGCTTCTCCATTCCGTTGACCAACCGTGGGGGTGGCACGTCATGTGCTGGCAATGCGTGTGGACCGGGCATCGTCATTGACTTTTCGCGCCACCTGAACCGAGTGCTGTCGATCGATCCGCAGGCGCGCACGGCCGTGGTGGAGCCGGGCTGCGTGGAATCCACCCTGCAGGAAGCTGCCCGCAAGTACGGACTGCGTTTCGGTCCGGATCCGTCCAGCCAGAACCGGGCAACGATCGGCGGCATGGTGGGCAACAATGCGTGCGGGCCTCACGCAACCGCCTGGGGACGCACGTCAGACAACATCGTCTCCCTCGACGTCATCGATGGACGAGGCAGACGCTTCACCGCTTCCACCAGCCACTCTGACCTCTCGCAGGTGCCTGGACTGGACACGCTGATCGATTCCAATCTGGCGCTCATCCGCACGGAACTGGGGCGTTTCGGCAGGCAGGTGTCGGGTTATTCGCTTGAGCATCTGACCCCTGAGAAGCATCGCAATCTGGCGGCGATGCTGGTGGGCACCGAGGGGACGCTGACCACAATCGTGTCGATCACCGTCAAGTTGGTGGAGATTCCGCGAGCGCCCGTGCTGGTGGCGTTGGGGTATCCGGACATGATTGCTGCAGCTGACGATGTACCCACAATTTTGCGCTGTGAGCCGCTGGCTGTCGAAGGGATGGATTCGCGCCTGGTGGACGTGGTACGAGCTCACCGCGGACCCGGAGCCGTGCCGGCGCTTCCCAAGGGTGACGGGTGGCTGATGTGCGAGGTGTCGGCCGGAAGCGAAGAGGAATCGCTGGCACAGGCTCGCAGACTTGCGGCCGCATCTCATGCGGTCGATGCGGCGGTCTATCCTCCGGGGGATGATGCCACGCGACTGTGGCGCATCCGCGCTGATGGTGCGGGATTGGGTGGGCGCACTCCCCCATCTGAAACGTCAGCGACCGGTGAACAGGCATGGCCCGGTTTTGAAGATGCCGCGGTGCCACCGGACCGCCTCGGAGCCTACTTGCGTGATTTCACGGCGCTGATGGATGAGTATGACATTGACGGGCTGCTGTACGGGCATTTCGGAGATGGCTGCGTGCATGTGCGTCTGAACATGCCACTCGAGACCGGGGCTGGGGTGGCGCATTCGAGGCGTTTCCTGGAGGAGGCGGCTCAGGTGTGCGCCAGGCATGGCGGCTCAGTTTCCGGTGAACACGGGGATGGGCGTGCACGCACGGAACTGCTGCGCTTCATGTACTCCCCGGAACTGATTGACCTGTTCAACAACGTCAAGGCCCTGTTCGACCCCGATGACCTGCTCAATCCCGGTGTTTTGGCCTCACCGACCAACCAGATCGACAAGCTCGATGATTTCCTGCGGCGCCCTCGTGCACGCTCGTTGCCAGCGGCGGGAGGCTTCGCCTTCGGGGAAGACCACGGTGATTTCACTCAGGCGGTCCATCGCTGCACAGGTGTGGGCAAGTGTCGCGCGACGATTGACGGCACGTTTATGTGCCCGTCGTGGAAGGCGTCGCATCTGGAAAAGGACGTGACCCGAGGGCGGGCGCGCACACTCCAGGACGCTGCCAATGGGCAACTGGTCCAGTCAATCACCTCACCGGAGGTGCTCGAAGCGCTCGACCTGTGTCTGTCATGTAAGGCCTGTTCGTCGGATTGCCCGGCAGGTGTGGACATGGCCAGGTACCGCTCTGAGGTGCTCTTCCGTAAGTACCGTGGGCGCCTGCGTCCACTGTCCCACTATGCGCTGGGCCGCCTGCCCCTGTGGACGGGCCTGAGCGCCCGCATTCCGGGTGCATCCGCCCTGGCCAACGCAGTGATGGGAGTAGATGCGATTCGCCGGGCTGCATTCGCACTGCTGGGTATGGATGCGCGCAGACCGATGCCCGCCCTTCAGTCCGGAACCTTCCAGCGATGGGCCAGGCGGCGGCACCTGGTTGCAGATGCGCCTCCGTCAGCAGTGCCGCCGAGTGCCGAGCGGCTTGCTGAGACAGCATCGCCTGCTTCCTCGTCCGCTTCTGAAGCCCGACGCTTCGCAGTGGTGTGGGCCGATTCGTTTTCACAGACGCTTGACGACCGGGGCGCGCGTGCAACGGTCGCGGTGTTGCGTCAGAACGGTTTCGAGGTGATTATTCCTCCCCATGCGTGCTGCGGCCTGACGTGGATCACGACGGGGCAGCTGACTGGGGCGAAGAAGAAACTGACGGCTTTGCTGGACGTTCTGGCACCGTTCGCTGTAGCCGGCATTCCAATCGTTGGTGTGGAACCGTCATGTACGGCAGTCCTGCGTGATGATCTGCTGGATCTGCTGCCAGATGACCGGCGCTCAGTTCCCGTGTCGCGCGCTGTGCATACTCTGGCTGAAGTGCTGGCCACTGTTCCGAAGGAGGAGCGTGTTCTGCCTGATTTACATGGCACGACAATTGTGGCGCAGCCGCACTGCCACCATCATTCGGTGATGACGTGGAGCGCAGATCGGGCGCTGCTGGATTCACTGGGTGCCACCGTTGTCCAGCTGGATGGCTGTTGCGGTCTGGCCGGTAATTTCGGCATGGAAAAGGGGCACTACGATATGTCGGTCGAGGTGGCGCGCACCTCACTGCTCCCTGCCCTCAACGCGTATCCAGATGCCGTGTATCTGGCGGATGGTTTCTCGTGCCGCACTCAGGCCCAGCAGCTCGCTGACCGAGGCGGCATGCATCTGGCAAGCTTGCTGGCATCGCAGATCTAAAACCGCTTTGCGCCTCGCCACTCAGCGTCACGTTAACTGAACCAATCAGCACATGTGCCGTCCTGCCACCACACCCATTGACATGCCGATCATCGATAAATTATTATCGTTTATCGATAACTATGCGATGCTTGAAGGAGGCACACTCATGAAACCGCATACCATCATTGCCCGCGTGGTTCTGGTGATCTTCGGCCTCGGCATTGTCTTAAGTTGGCTGCTGCTCTGGTCAGAAAGCGACTACAGCGCCGCCGTCTGGCCGGAAATGGCACACCTGCAGTACCCGATCCTCGTCGGCTCGATCATCGCCACGCTTCCATTCCTCGCCATCCTGATCATCGCCTACCAGTTCCTATTGCTCGTTGAGCGCCGCACAGTCTTCACGCACCGGGCATTAGCGCTGATTGGCCGCGCGCAGTGGGTGTGCATCGCCGCCACGATCTACTACGTGAGCGCGACCATCTGGTTCATGTGCGTCAGCCCGCTCCAGCACATCTCGATCCTTCTGATGGCGATCTTCATGGTGACGCTCAGCGCAGGCGGCACTGTTTTCTTCCTGGTCACCGGACACATTTTCCGCGCTGCGATTGCTGCGTGGGATGAGAATCAGCTGACGGTGTAGCCATGAGTATTCACGTCACGTTGGACCGCATCTTGCTGGAACGCCGCATCACGCTCACCGACCTGTCGAAACGCGTCGGCATCACATTGGCGAACCTGTCGAACCTGAAAACCGGCAGGGCCCGCGCCATCCGCTTTTCCACTCTGAACGCACTGTGCGAGGCGCTCGACTGTCAGGTGGGTGACGTGCTCGAATTCTGCCCCGACACACCCGCCCCACCATCAGATTCCGACAATTCCTGACGCGGATGCCAGATCTGCGCGGGCCTGGCATCGACGCGAATCCCGCCTGCCATCACTCCCCGCTCGCCGCCGACAATGATTGACGAGGGCGACGCTGCCGCATCACCATCTGCTGTGTGTGGCAGGACAACCGCCTGCCGTCCGCCGATGAGCATGCCGGTGGACAGCGCTTCAGCCGTCATGCCGTCTGCGCAGATCACCGTTGCCGAACGGGCAAGGATCCGGGCGGGCATGCCGCTGCGCGGGTCGATGACATGGTTGAAACGCTGCGCATGGTCGGGCGCCACGTCCACGAGTGCTCCTAGGTTGTCACCCGAAGTGGACAGTGACATGCGGTCAGGCAGTTCCACGTATCCAAGCCACGATGATTCACTGCTGCGCGGGTCGCGTATCCCCACGCGCCACGGTGTGCCGTCGGAGCGCCTTCCCAGGGCGGCAATGGAGGATGTTCCGATCGACACGAGCGCGGCACGGGCACCAAGTCGGGCACACAGATCCCGAGCCTGATCAGCACTGGCACCTTTCGCAATCGCGCCCAGGTCAATGCGTGCGCCGCCCTTCAGGCGTGCCCGCGATGCCGCCGGGTCAACGTCAAGCATCTCCGGTGAGCACAGTGGCAACACCTCGGCCAGCGCGTCGCTGCCCGGAGTGGTTGCGCTCTCCGTGCTCGTGGCAGCGCCTGCGTTGGCGACAAGAGCTGCCAGCGCACCTGCCGGGTCCCACAGCTGACGCACCGGCTCAATCAGCGGGTTGAAACAGCCTGACGTGACGTCGATCAGGTCCTTGACGCGTGCCAGTAATGCGCACGTCGCCGGATCCACATCCACCCACTGTCCGCACGCAGTGTTCAACCGTGTCACATCGGAGTGCGCCGAAAAACGCGACCAGAGCCGCTCATGGCGTGCAACAAGTTCGCAGACAGCTTCCGTCATCTGCCTGGCGGAGCCGCCCTCGACAATGAGATCGACGCGCGTGCCCATCGCGGGAAAGGACATGCGCCACGATGAGTCGCGCAGATCAACAAGCAGCTCGGGGCCGGGTGAATCAGTTGGAGAACTCGTCGAGCTGGTCATCGTCGCTGAAGTCCAGGCCCGGCACGTCGATCTGGTCGGCCGCATCCTCCCCGGGCTGGGTTTCCACTCCCTGAGCGGTCTGGATGGCTCGGATTGCCGCCTGCATGAACTGGCTGTGCGCAACAGTGGCGCCTGAAATGACATCAACTTCGTTGGGGTCGTTCGTGGCCGTCAGCTCGTCGGAATACTTGTTGAACGCCTCCACCGCTTTCTGGGCGCGCTTGTAGTAATCCTTGTTGCCCACTTCGCCGGCGCTGGTCGTCCCGTAGTTCTGGTCCTTGAGCTCGCCGTCCTTCATGCGGGTTTCATATGAGGTGGAGGTGATCTTGCCGCCTTCCACCGTGATATGAACAGTGCCGATGGCTCCCTGTTCGTCAGGATTGGACTCCCCGGTGTACTCTCCGTCATTCATGGGAAGTGACATGTCCACCGGTGGGATCGACGGGCCGCACGCGCTCAGAATCATCATGCCGAGCCCGCCGAGCGACCCCATGGTGACAAGTCGTGAAAACTGTGAAGACGTCATGTTAGTCATCTGCGATTCATCTCATTGCTGACAGTGTTCGGGCGCCTCAGGACGCATCGTCACGAGGTTCAGGGATCGGAACCTTTTCTTTCACGTCGCGACCCGTTGCCAGGTTCCCCGACGCCGCGCCTGCAGCTTCCGCATTGTCCCGGTCGTGGTCATGCCACGTTTCCCTGGCGACTTTACCGTGATCCAGGCGGATTTCCCGCTGGCCACACGAAGCGACGAGGGCGTCGTGAGTCACCACGATCAGCGTGGTTCCATCGGCATGAAGCTGACGGAAAATATCCAGCACGATCTGTTCATTGTGCTCATCGAGGTTACCGGTCGGCTCATCAGCCAGCACCAGTTTCGGGTAGTTGATCAGGGCCCTGGCCACGCACACGCGCTGCTGCTCGCCGCCGGACAGCTGTCGCGGCAGGTGGGTGGCGCGATCGGCCAGTCCCACCCGGTCCAGTGCCGCCAGCGCTTCCTTTTCGTTGGGCACCGAGTGGTAGTACTGGGCGACCATGACATTTTCGAGGGCGGTCAGGTGCGGAATCAGGTGGAACTGCTGGAAAATCAGGCCGATGGTCTGGCAGCGCACGGTCGTCAGTTCGGAGGCGGTCAGCTCGGAAATGTCGCGCCCGTCGAGCGTCACGGTGCCTTTGGTGGGGCGGTCCATGCATCCCACGATGTTCATCATCGTGGTCTTGCCTGACCCGGACGGGCCCACAATCGACAGCCACTGCCCTGTCGGCACGCTCAGCGACACGTCATCCAGTGCGTGCAGGTCGCCGTAGATTTTCGAGACGTGCTCAAGTCTGAGCAGGTCGTCCTTCACCTGTGATGTCATTGTTTCTCCTTATTCTCCGCGCAGCACCAGTGCAGGGTCAACGTCGAGGGCACGACGCACTGGAATCAGACATGCCAGCGTCGCGATGATCACTGATGCGAGCACAGTAACCACTCCCATCAGCGGGTGGAATGCGATTGTCCGGTGGAAGACGTTCAGACAGATCACGATCGCCAGAAGGTAGCCGAGCACCGCGCCGATCGCACCGCCCAGAATGCCGAGCATGACGCCTTCACCAAGAAATTCACGCACGATTGATTTCGAGTGAGCTCCCAGAGCTTTGCGCAGGCCGATTTCATTGCGTCGTTCCGCAACCACAGCCATCATCGTGGTGGACACGCCGATCATCGTCAAAGCCAGCACGATGATCGTGATCATTCCCATCAGCGAGCGCAGCATCGTCAGGACGCCCTCGTCAGAATGGGTCAGTCGGGTCACTGTCGAGGCCTTCACGCCGTCGACTGCGTCATTGATCTGCTTGGCGAGGGCGGAGACGGCTTCCGCCTGCCCGGCAACCGAATATTCAGATACGCCGTAGCTTGTGTCCTTGCCGGTCAGCTGCGACATGTCGGCGGTGCTCATGAACAGGAAGCCGTCTTCTGATCCACCTGTTTCAAGGATTCCGGACACCGTCAGTGAGATGTCGCGTGTGTCGACCGGATCGGGCGCCTGCCCCTTGCCGTTGCCTGGGGCGACCGGAGCGGTCGGCTTGTTCTGCGTCAGCTGTTCGATCGCGTCCTTCTTTGTGGTCGGCGCACCGGACTGAGCGCTTTGCGGCTGGTCTCCAACGTAGATTCCGTCCACGTTCTTCGACGGGTCGTATCCGGGCATCTCGCTGTTCTTCATGATCGTGCCGTCGGGCATCATGTGGGAGCCTTCGGGGATCTCAGGGGCCCCGCTCATCGCTGTGGTGCCCGGAGCGGTCGATGCGTCCTGCCCGCCGGAGTGGGGGGCAGCCGAGGAGGCGCCTTCGGCGAGCTGCGACACGGTGATCGAGTCGCCCACTTTGGCATCAATGGTGGAGGCAATTTCACGGCCGATGAGCACCTGCCCGTCGGCTGAGGGCCATTCACCTTCGATGTACCAGTACGGGTTGATTGCCTTGACAGCATCAATGTCGGTTCCTGCCGCCACGTACGGCTGGTCGTTGATGGACACCGGCTGGTAATCGAAAGCAGCTGAGCCAACGAGCGTTGAACCCGACGATTTCACCACTTCGTCGATGCGGTTGATGGTCTGGTCAGTCAGGTTGTCGTTCTTCTCGGAGGGGACGACCACGAGGTTCGCGCCGTACAGGCGCATTTCCTGCGCCATCTGGCTGGGCACGTCAATGGCGATGGCAGCCAGTCCCGACAGGGTCGTGGCGCCGATGGCAACAGCAAGAACTGCGATCAGCACGCGGGATCGACGACGCAGGATCGAGGATGTGACCATGCGCCAGTACATTTTTCTCTTATTCACCGACTATCACCTTCCGTGAAGCACTTCTGCCGGCCGCAGTCCCAGCAGGAAGCGTATGGCAGGAATCGAGCCTGCCAGCACCACGATCGTCACAAGCACTGCAACGATTCCGGCCACTACGGGCGCAACTGCGATGGAGGAGGAAAAGACGGTTCGGCCGATGATCTGGGCGAATCCGATGCCGGCGAAGTATCCGGCGACGCCGCCCACCAGGCCGACGATCGTGATTTCTGCCAGCAGCATGCGCACAACGGCGTTGTCTTTCGCTCCCACTGCTTTGAGCAAGCCGATTTCGGGAGCCCGTTCCATCACGTTGGCGGTCACCAGGTTCGCGATCGCCAGTGCCGATCCGGCCAGTGACAGAACCGTCACCAGCAGCATCAGCATCTGGGTCTTCTCCATGATGATGCCTTCAGATTCTGAGACCTGACGCACCGGCCGCGCCACGGCATCTGTCATGGCTTCTTCGATCTGGTAGGCAATGGAGGACACGTAGGCGGTGCAGTACCAGGTTTCCCTCTCAGTCAGCGACAGGGATGCAGGGTTCTTGGCGGCTTTTCGTGCCAGGTCGTTGTCAGGGGTGGTCAGAGCCGACACTTCAACAGATCCGACGGCGCCGGGCTTGTCCAGGAATGTCTGTGCCAGATGCAGGGGCGCGTAAATCTGGGAGTCTTCATCTCCATCTGAGGTGAAGATACCGGAAATGGTGACGTCCTGGCTGTGTCCGCGTGCTGACAGCGGGATTGTCTGCCCGACGCTCCATCCTTGAGTCTGCGCCAGTTTCGAGCCGACGATGACGGAGTTGTCGTCTCCGTCCTGGGGCCACGCGCCGTCCATTGTCCACCATCCACGCAGGTTGGTCAGGCCGGTTGTCACCGTGTCGCCTGTGGGGAGTTTGAGATCGTGACTGAACCATGTGCCGGTCAGTTCAATGCTGTCATCGGTGGATGACTGGCCGGTTGTTGTCACCGGTACGGACAGCAGCGGCGAAAAGTCAACGATGTTGTAGGTCCAGAAGATGGTCTTGATGTTGCCGAGCTCGTCTTCCTGAAGGAATGCTTCCTGTTCAACCGGAGTGTCGAACTGATACAGATCCTGGACCACGGCCGCGCCTTTGGGGCGCACCACAATGTTGGCGCCGTAGTTTTTCAGCTCCTGGTTGATCTTGTCGCCCACATCGAACATGACTGACAGCATGGATGTCGCAACCGACGCGCCGAGCGCGACAGTCAAGGCAATCATGAGGTGGCGGCCACGCTGACGGAACAGTGCTCCTTTGAGCATTCTCAGAAACATGTTGTCACATCCTGACTTCGTTCACCGTGATGTCGAATTATGTGCACGCAATGGGGCGCTGAACAGCAGATCATGCGAAGACGCTCGCTGCAGCTTCAAGTTGGGCGATGGGCACCGACAGCGTGCCGTTCGACACTTCATAGTCAATCGGGATCGGGTTGCATCCGCCCTTGAATCCGATCGTGGCGATGTTCATGGCCACTTCGCACAGCTTGCAGATGACTTTCCCGTCCTTTTCGTAATACCCGGTCGGGCCGCAGATCTCGCACGCATCCAGGCCCACCCCGAAGGAGGATCCGGCTTTCTGGATGACGATGAAACGCACTTCAATGCCCGTTGACGTGGTGTAGGCGAATCGGTGCAAATGCCCATCTGAGACTTTATCGAGCTGCACGACTGCCTGGTCACCTGACACTTCAAACGGTTCAGGTTGGGACAGTTCAACGGTTGCCGAACTGATTGCAGCCCCAATAGTCAGCACGGCACCTGCTGCCGCACATGCCAAGAGGGAGCCGGCAGACAGGCGGCGCCACGACTTTGCTTCAGCCAGGCGGAGGCGACGCACAGCAGGGTTCGGACCGTCCTTGGGCAGCGATCGCGACCGGATCCACACCAGGATTGAGGCCACTGCGACCAGTGCGGTGGCCACCAGGGTGATGGCATCTTCGTGGTTGATGGTCCACGCGATGGATTCGAAGATCGCGCCGGGCAGGTGAATGATCCGCTTGGCCTGCAGGATGCGGACGATAAGGATCACGTGTGTCAGTGTCAGGATGCCGACACCCACTGTTGACATGATCGGTGCCAGCAGGGCACCGCGTTCGCACAGTTTGCGCACACCCACGGCCAGCAGGGCGACCAGGGCGACGCCGATGAGGTATCCGACGATGTTCTTGACGGTGTCGGTGGACACCAGGGACGTGTTGGGAGAGACGAAGGTTCGGATCTGAAGGAGCGCGGTGGGGGCCACCCGGAAGGTCGCCATGGCTGCATATGCTGCAGCAACCCACAGCGCTGCGCGACGCTGCGTTGAGCTTGCCTCAACGCCTTTTCGAGCACGACCCCGTACCCGCCACACCATCACGAGGGTCACAGCGGCCAGGATGACTGTGGGAATCAGCGCCCAGAACGTGATGTCCTGGCGGTTGATCTGACGCGGAATCAGCAGGTGCACGATGGTCAGTACACCGCCGAGGGCGACTCCCGCAAGCGCACCCCAGATAATGGAGCGGTATCCAGGTTTGCGGCCTTTTTGGCCTCCCCCCATGCTGGGTACTGCCGCGCTGAGAGCCCCAAGGGCGAGTGCCAGCAAGAGAGTGGTGGAGACTATTTCAACAATCTGCTGAATCATCAATCAACCTTTCATTGACGCACCAAGCTGGGGCCGGGTGCGCAAGCACCCTGCCCCAGCTCATACGTTTAACAAATGGTGCAGGTCAGGCTCACCATTCGACAGCGGTTGGATCCCACTGGAAGTTCTTGAACGTTGCAACCAGCGGCTCAGTCCAGTAGCGGCCGGTCACACCAGTGGTCTTGTCGACGTGCAGCATCCAGCCGTCCTTTTCAGGAGACTCGATGGTGATTTCAACGTCGTAGGTGCCTGCATCCAGCTTGGGCAGGTTCAGGCCGTAGTGCGGGCCGTCGTTGGCAACCATCGGCATGAAGGCGCCTTCCTGCACGACATCCTTGGTGCCTGCCTTGTACAGCTTGTAGGTCACGGTCAGGCCGGGAATGAAGTCGCCGACGCCGTAGCCCAGGTCGTTTTCACCAGCTGCAATGTCAGCTTCGAGGTGCATGGATGATTCCTCTTTGGGAACACCCATCTGAGGCTCCATGTCAACGGGCTGGAAGTAGACGCCGCCGACCTTCACGCGGTCGTTGTCCAGGTAAATGTCATCGCCGAGCGGATTTTCCTGGAAGCCTGCGTCTTCACCTGGGGCAGCCGCTGCGTCGCCACCAGCGCTTTCAGCAGCGTCGCCTGCAGCGGACTGAGTGGTGGAGTTGTCAGAGGCGCCGCTCTCATTGGTTGATCCCTGCTGTGAGCAGGCACCGAGCGTACCGGCAACAACGAGTGCAGTCAGAGCAGCACCGACTTGACGTAAACGAATTTTCATTGAACTGTCTCCGTTTTATCTTCAGATGGGGTGGCATTATCGGCTGCAGCCTGCGCCCGATTACGTCGGGAGCCCCAAACGAACAGGCCGATAATGATCAGGAGAACGAGACCTTGAGCAGCCAGGTTCTCGACTCTGGGATAGATTCCCAGAAGATCTATGGTGGGCGCCCCGTTGATTGGTGTCAGCGGGAACACGTCAGCTTCCTGTAGCTCCTTGATACCGGAGCCGGTGAATGTGATCGCCATGATCGCCAGCAGAATCGATGTGACGATGAAGAATGGTCGCAGCGGGATTCTGACAGCCAGCAGTCGGATCATCAGGTAGACGATGACCAGGCACACAGCGCCTACGCCCAGACCGACCCACACGTAATGCACCTGGTTGCCAGCTTGGGCGATGACAGGAAGGTAGAACAGGATTGTTTCTGCGCCTTCACGGAAAACCGCGAGGAATGCGATGAAGGCCAGTGAGAACAGGGAGCCCTGCGACAAGGAGCGCTCCGTCTTCGACTTGATGAACCGATCCCAGGCCGCCTGGCTTGACTTGCCGATCATCCAGTTGGACACCCAGATGAGCATGGCCACAGCCAGCAGTGCTGTGAGGCCTTCGATGAGTTCTTGGTTATGTCCGGCAAGTGCCGTGATGTTGCTCAGCAGCACAGCCAGCACAATGGAGCACACGATGGCGACTCCGGTGCCGGCCCACACGACTTTGGTCTTGTCACCGTGGCCCGCTTTGATCAGGTAGGCGATGACAGCGCCGACAACAAGGATTGCCTCGAAGCCTTCACGCAAGATGATGAGGAAGGCGGGCAGGAATGCGGACAGCCATGGGCTGCTTTCGGTCGCACCTGTTCCTTCGTACCCATCGAGGGTGTTGGCATCTTCACGAATGTAGTTCTTCAGCGTGGTGGCGTGCTGGTCGACAACGTCAGCATTGCCATCGTTCATCGCCTTTTTCAGCAGCGAGAATTCCATCTCCACTGTCGACACGCGAGTGCCGGAGATACGCGCCATGACCTGCTTTTCAAATCCGAGAGTTTCGTATCGCTGGTAGTACGCCACGTTCACGGTGTCCTTGCCAGCTTCAATGTCACCGTTCTTGAAGTGGTCCACGGCCTCATCGAGGATGCCGTTCATTTCCTTGGCGACCTGGCCCCACGGTCCGGGGCTGTATGACTCGCCGTCGGCTGAGCCGCCGTCAAGGGTTGCCGCGTCTTCAACCAGCATGGTCTTGAGGGTGTCGGCGTGCTGAGTCACTCCCGCATCGTCACCGTCACTCATGGCTTTCTTCAGCAGCGAGAATTCCATCTCCACTGTCGACACGCGTGCACCGGAGATACGCGCCATGACCTGCTTTTCAAAGCCAAGCGTCTCATAGCGCTGGTAGTACGCCACATTGACGGTGTCTTTACCGCCTTTTGCGTCACCTCCCTGGTATTTCTCCACTGCGTCGTCCAGAATCGAGCCCATCTCTTTGGCCACGGAGCTCCATGAGTCGTGTGCCGGTTGTTCTGCTGAGATGAGTGTGGATGCTGGGGCTGGTTGCGCATGAGCGGGCAGTGCCAGCATTGCCATAAGGATTGCCATTAACGCTACGACGCATGCCACACCGACTAGGCGCTGTGGCTCAATGCGATGCTCGAGTCGAGCTGTGCTCACGATGTGAGCCTCCCTTATTTCGTAAGTTAAGCTTCCGACCGCTGGCGACAAGACCAATCGACGTGCCTGACTTTTCTTCTTTGCTGCTCAACGCAGTATAACTTAGGTGCCACTAACTTTACTAGCATCGTGCTCAGTCTCATTGGTTCCGTTTTGGCAACAGAACAGCCATTTTTGCGACACTTCAGGATTTTTTGTCTTTTCGTCACACCGGCATGACTTCGCTCACCATTGAGCAGTCGAGGCACATCGACGAGGGCGCCCGCTGGCCCCGCCCCCGGCCATGTCACTCCAGGACAAGGAGCGCACCATGCCCTGGATTCAGCCTTCACACGTGCACAACTCACTAAATCTTCTGCGCCCACATACACGACTTACTTAATCCTCTGCGTACACATGCACAACTCACTAAAAAGTCTCCAATTTCTGCACAATCCCCTTGATCAACAGTGGATAGGGACGCCCTCGACAATCCAAATACCCCGTGACCAGCGTGTTTGAAAATCGGCCGAAATGGCGGGGCGTTAAATTTAGTAAGTCGTGCAGGCCAAAGGGCCAATTTTAGTGAGTCGTGCATCTGGGGCGCTTAGTTTTAGTAAGTCGTGCACCCCGGCGGCCCGCCACACCACCGGCCCGCCACACCGCCACGCGAAAACGCGAAGGGCTGTACCCGGCAGTGATACCAGGTACAGCCCTTGCAGCTGATGCACCGACAGACAGCTCATCGACGCGGCCGACGCGGCCGGCGTGACGGCGCTGCCTGAACAGGTGCGGCGCGGATCAGTTCTCTTCGGAGGCCACCGCGGCGCGGCCTGCTTCCAGACGCGCAACGGGGACGCGGAACGGGGAGCACGACACGTAGTTCAAGCCCACTTTCGAGAAGAAGTGGATGGAGGCCGGGTCGCCGCCATGCTCGCCACACACGCCGAGCTTGATTTCCGGCTTGGTGGAACGGGCACGCTCAACGCCTTCACGCACCAGGGCACCCACACCGTGCTGGTCGATTGTCTCGAACGGAGAGACGCCGAAGATGCCGGCATCGATGTACTCGGGGAAGAACACGCCTTCCACGTCATCGCGCGAGAAGCCCCAGGCGGTCTGGGTCAGGTCGTTCGTGCCGAATGAGAAGAAGTCGGCTGCGTGTGCCAGATCCTCAGCGGTCATGGCTGCGCGAGGCAGCTCAATCATGGCGCCAATTGTCACACCCGACAGGTCAACGTTCTTGTCCTTGGACACCGCTGCGATAATCTCTTCAGCCGATTCGCGGATCAGCTGAAGTTCACGCTCGGATGCGACCAGCGGAACCATGACCTCCGGATGCGGGTGCAGCCCGCGTGCAACAAGTTCGGCAGCAGCTTCGCACAGTGCGCGGATCTGCAATTCGAACAGGCCTGGCAGGTAAATGCCCAGGCGGACGCCACGCAGACCCAGCATCGGGTTGTCCTCATGCATACGGCGCACGGTGGCCAGCATCTTCTCATCAGCTGGATCAACCGTCTCGCCCTTGGCCTTGGCCACGGCAAACTTGATTTCCATGCTGGTCAAATCCGGCAGGAACTCATGCAGCGGCGGGTCAATCAGACGCACCGTCATCGACTTGTCATCCATAACCTCGAGCATCTCGAGGAAGTCCTGCTTCTGCAGTTTCTCCAGCTCATCGAACGCATCCTGACGATCCTTCGATCCGGCTTCAGACAGGATGGCGCGCTCAACCAGCGGGCGACGATCACCCAGGAACATATGCTCGGTGCGGCACAAGCCGATACCTTCCGCTCCGAACTCGAGCGCGCGACGTGAGTCTTCAGGAGTATCCGCATTGGCGCGCACATGCAGGCGACGTACCTCGTCAGCGTGCACCAGAATTCGGTCAACAGCTGCAATCAGCTCACGCATATCCGCATCATCGCCAGCAACCTCCAGGCCCGCCTCCAGTCCGTGCGACAGATAGGTCGTCACAGGTGAATCCGAAACCGGAACGTCACCAAGGAAAATTTCACCGGTGGATCCGTCGATGCCGATCGTGTCTTCAGAGGTCAGAACACGACCATCCACCTTGACGGTTCCGGCGGCGGCATCAATATCCAGCGCGTCAGCGCCCACCACAGCGGTCTTGCCCATGCCACGTGCCACAACAGCTGCGTGAGAGGTCTTGCCACCACGGGCGGTCAGGACACCCTCGGCGGCAACCATACCGGGCAGATCATCAGGGTTCGTCTCACGACGAACCAGCACACACTTCACTCCATCGCGGGCCGCAGCTTCAGCCTGAGCGTTGTCAAAGACAATCTTTCCGACTGCCGCACCGGGAGATGCAGGCATGCCGCGGGCGATCAGTTCCTTCTGTGCGCTCGCATCAAACTGCGGGAACATCAACTGAGTGAGCTGGTCACCAGTAACGCGGCCGAGGGCTTCGTCGCGGGTAATCATCTTCTCGTCAACCAGCTGGGTGGCAACACGGAAGGCGGCGGCGGCAGTGCGCTTGCCAACGCGGGTCTGCAGCATCCACAGCTTGCCGCGCTCGATGGTGAACTCAATGTCACACAGGTCGCGATAGTGAGTTTCAAGCTTGCGCATGATGGCACGCAGTTCCTGGTACGACTTGGGATCGCGCTCTTCCAGAGCTGACAGCTGCAGAGTGTTACGAATGCCGGCCACGACGTCTTCGCCCTGAGCGTTCGGCAGGTAGTCGCCGTACACGCCTGAGTGTCCGGTGGAAGGGTCGCGGGTGAAGCACACGCCCGTACCGGAGGTGTCACCCATGTTGCCGAACACCATGGTGCAGATGTTGACGGCGGTGCCCAGATCATCCGGAATGCGCTCGCGACGACGGTAGATGCGTGCACGCTCCGTGTTCCATGAACGGAAAACAGCCTCGGTGGCCATGTCCATCTGAGTGCGAGGGTCCTGTGGGAAGTCTTGGCCGGTGGCGTCACGCACGATCTTCTTGAATGTGTCAACCAGCGTGCGCATGTCCTCTGCGGTCAGGTCAACGTCGGCCTCAACGCCGCGTTCCTTCTTCAGTGAATCCAACGCGTCGGAGAACAGATCACCATCGATGTCCAGCACCGTCTTGCCGAACATCTGGATCAGGCGGCGGTAGGAGTCCCATGCGAAACGCTCTGATCCGGAAACTTTCGTCAGGCCTTCGACTGATTCATCGTTCAAGCCAATGTTCAGTACTGTTTCCATCATGCCGGGCATGGAGAATTTCGCGCCTGACCGGACCGAGACGAGCAGCGGGTCATCGCCTGCTCCGAGTTGGCGGCCCATGGTGTCTTCAACGCTACGCAGTGCTGCGGTCACCTCGGTCTCGAGGGTGTCTGGCACGCTTCCATCTTTCAGGTAAGCCCGGCAGGCTTCGGTGGAAATCGTGAATCCAGGCGGAACAGGCAAACCCAGTCGCGTCATCTCAGCGAGGTTTGCGCCCTTACCCCCGAGCAAATCCTTCATGGACTTGTTGCCCTCGGAGAAATCGTAAACATACTTGACCATCGAGGTCCTCATCTCTCGTTTCTCTCGTGACGCACCCGTCCTCGGGCGCCTTCGTGCCAACTGTACCAAAACTGGGACCTTGGTCACCGCGCGCAGGCCTTGAAAGCGCTGAAAGCTTCCACAATTCGCCAGAAGAATAATTCCGTCCGCTCACCGCCTCGCCCACCGGCTCCTCATTGGCGAGGGCGACCGCGCATCTGCGAAGGGGCTGCCAGGGCGAAAGTGGACGAATGCTCGGGTGCCTCAGGGAGATCTCAGGGCTTTCCCCGATAGCGCTCAATGCCTGTTATCAGGTGGAATGGTTCCATGAATGAACAAGTCACAACGGGTTACTCTCGCAGGGTTTTCAGCCGAGACACTCAGCATCGTTTTCTCGGAGGTGTATGCGCTGGTATCGCCCGATACCTTGGTTGGGATCTGATCCTTGTGCGCCTGCTGTTTATCGCAACGCTGCCGCTTCCTGGGTCAGGCATCATGCTCTACCTCATATTGTGGTTCGTCATGCCTGCCGATGATGAGGGCGCCGCTTACCCGAGTGACATTCCTGTCACTGCCGAACCTGCCGTTCATAGCACCCGCTGACGCCTCGCCACTGTCGCACCAGGGGAACTGTTCGATCTTTTCGCCCTCCTGCACGCGCTATTTTCCTGACTTAAGCTCGTCCATCATTCATCACGGCGATACCGACTACGTATTTCGTTGAGACCCCGCTGACACGAAGTTCTCGCCCACGTCAGCCGATGATCCGCAGTGGCAGTCAGACAGTCCGGGAGCTCCCCACTAGAGCCATCACTGGTGACTGTGGGGCGAGTTGATGGTGATCGACCGTTCTCCAGCACGAAGTGTTGCGCCAATTGGGACAGCCTGACGATTTCCTCGCTCCAGTTCAAACACTGAACCGTCAGGTAACGTGACCGACGTGCCGTTCGCAGAAAAAGCATCCTCCACCCACACTCCGCCGGGAGCAGGACCCAAGCGCAGATGAGTGCGAGACAGTGAGCGCGTTGAGTCCTCGACAGTGACAGCACGTTCACTCGGTGACATCGTGACAGGTGCGCGTCCAATGACTGTCGTACCAATCACCGCTTCTTTCTCACCTGAATCGAATACCAGCCATATTTCAGCGTTCTTCTGATCATGCTGCGTGTCAGGCTTCGGCGTGCCGGCTCGATCCAGCTGCTCCTCCGGTGCAGGTGCAGAAGTGTCGTCACTATTCTCTGGCTTCTCGACTCCGGCGGCAGACTGGCTAGCCAGCGGAACTGCAGCCGAATTTGAAGCAATCGGCTCCGGATGAGCCACGTCAGGAGCAGGTTGCGCTGGCGCTGCTGGTGGAACGATAACGGAGAAGCCATCGGGCTGGGCTGACTGGGCCGGTGTCACCTCAGGCTGTGCCAGTGGGTCGGGTGCTTCCTGGGGATGAGCCTGGCGCGGAGCCAACGACGGTTTGGGCTGTGACGGAACGGCAAAGGATCCCGCACCTGTCGGTTTCAGCCCGGGAGATGACAGGCTCGGCATCCACATGCCAAACGAGCGCTGGCTCTGCTGTGAACCAGCCTGCTCCTGTGGTTGCGGCTGAGGTGCCGGTGGCATCGACGGTCCGGGGACTCGCGCGTCACCCTCGTCCATCGGGTGCGACGAGGGTGAGGCTGGCCCAGTCCAGCCGGTGTTCTCCGATGTCAGTGTGTGAGTAGTCTGCCGGCCATAGGCGTCGGGGGCCGTTGTCGGGCGCCTGAGCGGTGAGCGCAAATCAAGTGTCGCCGTACCCGCGAGCGAATCAACCCAATCGCGGCCATCTTTACCCAGCCACACCACGATCACAGGCCCGATAACCGTGACGTGCAGTAAACCGATGATGGCGCTGCGAATTCCCTGACGTTTAAGTCCCGGTGCGTGATCCGTACCCGCTGCGACCGCGACGGTACGTGTGGCCAGTGCTCCCAAGGTGCGTCCGGTACGGGCGCGCACAAGCGTCAGAACCAGGAACAGTTCCAGCACGATAGTGCCGACGAAGATAAGAGACGGTCGGATGAACCATGCAAGCGCTGCACACGCCCAGATCATCAGCAGGTCGATCATGTACGAGCCGACCCGCAGGTTTCGCGACGCCGGGTTACCACTGGAGGTGGGGGCGCTTCTTTGCGAGGAGGGACGTGATTGCGTTCCGCGCGGTATCTGCGTGCGCATCGGGCTTTGAGCTGGTGCAGTGGAAGGAATAGACGTCATAGTTACGATGCCACCTGTCGGATCACGTCAAATAAGCCGGTAGAGAATACGGCGCACGGCAAGATGAACACCAGTGAAATTGACTGGGCAATGTCTCCGACCCGGCCGAGGAACGCGGCGCCCTCGTCACGGCGTGAGACCAGCATGGCCGCGCACACCACTGCGATGCCGCTGATTGCCAGCATCCCGCCAACGCCAAGAGGTCCTGCCACCTGTTGCCCCGTCGGGGACATGATGAGCGCGCCCGCCAGAGCCGTTGCGCATACGCGCGGGCCGATGCGAAATGCTTTCGAACGCGTATTGCGGGGCGTAAGTGAGAGGGCAAGAATTGCGCACACAACCGTCGCAGTGCCGACGCGTCCGTGCCACGAGGTCAGGTCAACTCGGCTCGCCACCGTTGGAATCGTGACGCAAACCGCCACACAACAGATGATGACCAGCGTATCCAGAATCCCGGATGCCTCCCGCACGGTGCGCTCCACACGTGCATGCGTGATCCGCGAGGGTGATGCCACTTTCGCTTGACGCACCGCAGGCGCTGACGTGGTGACCAGTGGGAGGTCGAGGAGCTGCGTTTCAGGAATCCGCACCGCTGTCTGAGGCACAATCGCCAGGGCCAACACCAGCAACGCCAAGCCGATCGGCATGATCGTGGACCACGGAATCTGGAACGCCGTGGTCATGGACAGCACAGCAGCTAACACACCGAAAGCGACAGCGCTGGCCGCCGCCGAAGGCAGGCGAGTCGTCAGCCAATACAGAAGCGATACTCCAAACGCAACCCAACACAGCATGGGGGGTGCAAGAACGATGGAAACGGGGGCCTGCGGAGGAAGCAACGCCAGGGATGCCACGCCGATGAAGGAACTCAGCGCCAGGCAGGCTGCGGTTCCCGCGTGCAGACGACCTCGGAAAATCAGGGGATGAATCAGGAGGATCGACACGATGCCGGCACCAATGCGCACGCCTTGTGGAATCATGGCGGACCGTGCCACCAGTGGGGCGATAATGCAGGCCGCTTCAAGCCCAACGACGGCAATCATGATGCCCACGATGCCCAGAAGGCGGTTGAACCAGGGGGCCTCGGCGTATTCACGGGCCCTGACTTGCGCCCGGTCGGACGCTAGTCCACTGGCGACCGACAGAATAGTGCCGGACGGAAGATCTCGTCCCAGCGCTTGAGAAGGGGACACCGGCTTGCCGCTCGGCAGCGTGATGCGGACGTCGCCCATCGACGTATCCACATTCATCATCGCAAGCAAGCCTGACACCGTCGTGCCGACAGGGACGGCGACATCTGACCGGGTACCAGCCTGCTCGATAGTGGCCTGCGCAACCGATGTCATAGGCTGTCCTGTCCTTCGAGCTGGTGAACCTCTCGTTCTATCCCCACTATCAAGATAATATGAGATGCGCATGCATTTCATGTCAAGACCACCATTTGAGGTGAAAATATGGCAGAAGAGGACGCATCCCCAGACCGGGTCAGCTCGCCGGAGCTGCCTGCGGGTACGATCCCGATCGAGGGGCCTCCGGATCAGGTTGAACCGCCTGGTATGGGCAATGTCCTGATGACGGTTGTCCCGATGTTCGGATCGATGGGTGTCATGATCTTTATGGTCATGAGTGCGAACAACAACCCGCGCATGCTCATGATGGGCGGCGCCATGGTTTTCGCGATGCTATCCATGGTCGGTTTCAATATCTACCGCCAGATCGGCGGGCACCGTCAAAAAGTGGTGACGACCCGCCGGGAATACCTCGCCTACCTGTCAGAAATGCGCCAGACCGTCCGCACTGCTGAGCGCAAACAGCGCGCCTATATCCGCTGGCACTTACCCGACCCGCTGGCTTTAACGCTGATTGCGCAGGACCGCGCCCGTCTGTGGGAACGAGCCCCAGGGGATGCTGACGCGCTCAACATGCGAATTGGCTCTTCAACACAAGCACTCTCAATGGATCTTGACGTACCTGAGCTTCCTCCGATGGCCAACCCCGACATCGTCTGCCATAGTGCGCTCAACCGGTTCGTGGAGACGTTTTCCAACATTGATCATGTGCCTTTCGGCGTCATGATCGGAGAATTCTCCCATATTGAGGTTGCAGGGCGGCACGATGTGGCCCGCGCGCAGGCACGTGCCATGCTGTGCCACCTGCTGACATTCATCGGTCCAGGCGCCCTGAAAGTCGCCGTGTTGTGCTCCGAGGAGGCACGCCCGCAGTGGGAGTGGGTCAAGTGGGCCCCGCATGCGCGTTCATCAGAGGAGCGGGACGCCCTCGGCCCTGCACGAATGATCACCAGCGACTACGCCGAACTGGAAAACCTGCTGGGTGAGGAGTTCACCACGCGCGGCACGTTCCGACCACGTGACGAAAACGTGCAGTGGCCGCACCTCGTGCTGATCGTCGACGATGCGAACATGCCGTCACAAACGCGCCTCGGGTCACTCGAAGGATGTCTGGGCGTCACCGTTATCAAGGTTCTCGAAAAGTGGGGACCGCTCGTCTCACGCAGCACGATGCGCCTGCTGATTCACCCGTACGAACACAAGGATCCTACCGATCGGCGAGTCATGGAAGTCGTGCTGATGGATCAGCGCCCCATCGTCGCCCAACCCGATGAGATGAGCATCGAGCAGGCTGAAGCACTGAGCCGACGCACCGCATTCTGGAGCGAAGGCGAGAAACGTTCCGCCGACAAACCTGCCGGCCGCTCAGACCCCGCACGTTCGGAAGACCTGATGACGCTGCTGCACCTGCCGGATGTGCGCGACTTCGATCCAGATAAGGAATGGAAGTACCGCACCGGGCGCGACTTGCTGCGTGTTCCGTTCGGTGTGACGCCCGAGGGGATCCCCGTCCTGCTGGACATCAAGGAATCAGCTCAGCAAGGTATGGGCCCGCATGGCCTGCTGATCGGTGCGACTGGTTCAGGTAAGTCTGAGGTACTCAGGACTCTGGTGCTGGCAATGGCGCTGACCCACTCCCCCGAGCAGCTCAACTTCGTGCTGGTTGACTTCAAGGGTGGCGCGACGTTCTGGGGAATGGGCAAGCTGCCGCACGTATCGGCCGTCATTTCCAACCTTGAGTCGGAACTGTTCCTGGTTGACCGTATGCAGGAGGCCCTGCGCGGCGAAATGGTGCGACGCCAGGAGCTGCTGCGAAAGGCCGGCAACTACGCCAACGTCACGGATTACGAGGCAGATCGGCGCGCCGGGAAACACGAGTATCCGCCGATGCCGGCACTGTTCATCATCCTCGACGAGTTTTCCGAACTGTTGTCGGCCAAACCTGACTTCATTGATCTGTTCGTACAAATCGGTCGTCTGGGGCGATCCATGTCGATCCACTTGCTGCTGGCCTCTCAGCGCCTGGAAGAAGGCCGTCTGCGCGGGCTGGATTCGCACCTGTCCTATCGCATGGGCTTGCGTACATTCTCCGGTCAGGAGTCACGTTCCGTGCTGGGTGTGACGGATGCGTATGAGCTGCCATCGATTCCAGGTGTCGGATATCTGAAGACCGGTACTGATCAGATGGTGCGTTTCCGCGCCTCGTATGTTGCCGCTCCCCCGCCGGCACGTTCCCACGCTCCACGCTCAGGCGAGCAGGCCGGCTCCCCCGAGTCGGCGCTCACGATCCTCCCGTTCACCTCCACTCCTCAGCTTTCGCTTGACGAGGATAACTCTGACCAGGATTCTGATCGCGAGCAGGAAGAAGCTCGCAACGAATATGTCGCCCCTGAGGACCGTCAGTGGGCGGATATGACACAGATGGATATTGCGGTTGCCAAGATGGTGGGTCACGGACCTGAAGCTCACCAGGTGTGGCTGCCGCCCCTGGATATTCCGGATACGTTGGACGCCCTCATGCCGGATCTGGATGCTGATCCGCGCCTGGGATTGGTTTCACAATCGTGGCGTGCGAAAGGCCGTCTGCGTGTCCCGATGGGCACCACTGACGTTCCGCTGGAACAGCGCCGTGAGACACTGGAATATGACCTGTCCGGCGCGGGTGGTCACATGGCCATTGTGGGTGGTCCACTGTCAGGTAAGTCCACCGCGCTGCGCACACTGGTCATGGCACTGTCGTTGACGCACACACCGCAGGAAGTCCAGTTCTACATCATTGATCTGGGCGGCGGCACCTTCTCAGCCTTTGCGGACGCACCCCACATCGCTGGCGTGGCGACGCGTGATACCCCCGACGTCCTCAACCGTATGCTTGCCGAGATCGAGTCCATCATCGTCGACCGTGAACGCTATTTCCGCGCGAATCGAATCGACTCCATCTCCACGTACCGGCAGGGACGCGCTGAGGGGCGTTTCGACGACGGATACGGTGATGTGTTCCTGGTCGTTGACGGGTGGGCGATCCTGCGCAGCGACTTCGAGGATCTCGATATGCGAATCCAGGCGATGTTGCCGCGAGCTCTGTCGTTCGGCGTCCACCTGATAGTCGCGACATCACGCTGGATGGATATGCGTCAGCAGGTGCGTGACGTCATGGGATCAAAGCTGGAGCTGCGGCTGGGCGACGTCACCGATTCTGAAGTCAACCGCAAGGTTGCGGCTACGGTGCCGGAGGGTCGTCCAGGGCGCGGCTTGGAAATGGGCGGCCACCACGTCCTCGTCGCATTGCCGAGGGAGGACGGTGACCACGACGTATCGTCCATGTCAGCCGGCATTACCGCAACGCTTGAGCGCATCGCAAAGGCTGCTCCCGCACCGGGTCCGAAACTGCGCCTGTTGCCCGAACGCATCACGGTGGAGGAAGTCCAGCAACTGGAGGGCGCGCAGGACCGCGAGGGATTGCTGCTCGGCGTGGAAGAATCCCGACTGGGCCCATGGGTCTTCGATCCTGCCCACGAATCGCACCTGTACCTGTATGGCGATTCCAAGTCCGGCAAGACCACATTCCTGCGCACTGTCGCTCGTGAAATCATGCGCACGAGTACACCGAAACAGGCCCAGATCTTCCTGGTTGACTACCGCCGCACCCTGCTCGGGGAGGTTCCCGAGGAGTACCTTGCGGGTTACATGACCACGCGTGATGATGCGACAGCGACAATCAATGATCTGGCTGAGTATCTGCGCACCCGACTGCCCAGTGACTCTGTGACAACTGAGCAGCTCCGTAACCGCTCCTGGTGGCAGGGCGCCGAGGCGTGGCTGCTGGTCGATGACTACGATCTGGTTGCCACACAGTCAGGTAACCCGCTGATCGCCCTCCAACCGTTACTTGCTCAGGCTGTGGATGTGGGTCTTCACGTCATCGTGAGCAGACGAATGGGCGGTGCTTCGCGCGCTGCCTTCGAACCTGTCCTTCAGGCACTGTCTGAACTCGGTACCACTGGTTTGATGCTGTCCGGCAGCCCTGATGAGGGCGCGGTCATTGGCCGCATCAAGCCGAAGCGCCTGGTAGCCGGTCGTGCCCAGATCGTGTCACGCGACGCGGGACTCGTGATGGGTCAATTGGCGTGGACGGATCCGATCGCGTGACCTGGGTCTGCTGCGCCGACCCGATTGCAGTGCCGGCCCGGTTGCAGGTGCGCGACTGGGTTCTAGCCAGATGATCTGCGCGTGGCGCAAAACGCGGGGTGTCGGCTGCTGCCCGGCTGGTCAGCCCTGCGGCGGGGCGTAACGCATCGCCGGTGTTTCAACGACGCGGAACTCCACGCTGAGCCCCTCCCCCAGGTCGATGCGATCGCGGTCGAATAGGACTACTGGATCCCACGTGGCGACACGGCTGACTTGCCCGTTTTCGTGTACGACTGTCGTGCCGTTAGCAGATCCCAGATCCATCACGGCCCACCGTTCAGGGCCTTGCGGCATGACGATGCAGTGTGACCGAGATATTTCCCCCTGCGGGCTGGGCACGCGAAGTGTTGTGGCAGGTGGGCGCCCTGTAATGACGCGCGAGTTCGGATCTCGACCAATGACCACATCCCGGGTGAGTTCAACAGGCGCTCCACCGGCATAGACGAGGTAAGCACTGAGTCGCGTGTGCGGTGTCTCAGGTGGGAGTGGAGACGGCGGAGGACCCGGGTATCCGTTCGGGGCCGCAAAATCATAGGGGCGTCCCTGAAAGGAACTGTCAGCAAATTGGGTGCCGCTGCTCGCACTGTCGGGGCTCTGCGACCTGGCTGATGGTTGAGCGGTGGGTGCCGCAGGCTGCGCAGCATAACGCACGGTGTGAGGTGCCTGGGGGCCCTGGCCCGAATCCAGTGAGTCCTTCGAGTCGCGACGTGGCTGGTTTTGTTCGCGTTGACGGCGCATCTGTTCGAGCATTTCAGGCGTCATCGTTTTTTCGAGCGATTCAGGGTTGAACCCTTCGGGAACGTCACTCGGAGCGGGTCCAGACGGCGTTGCCAGCTTGGCAGGGCCGTCAGGCACGTCACTGGCAGCAGGCGCAGCAGGGGTGACTGGTGCAGCAACCCCGGCAGGTCCGACAGGCGGTGCCGGGTCACTTGGAGGTGTCGGCTCAGCATCCACGCTGCTCGCGGTATTGTCACCATCGACGAGAGGTTTCTCGTTCGGCTCAGGTGACACGTCATGAGGTGACGCGTCGCGCTCTGAGGCATCGTCACGATCTACTGCATCGAGAGGCGAGGACACCGGATCGAAGTAACCGATGCGCACTCGGCGAGCCTGAGCCGCGCCTGTGACAAGCGGCAGCCACGGATCACGGCGCTGCCCATCAGCGATGCCATCTGCCTGGTCCGTGTCATTGCTGTCAGCATCAGGCTGATCCAGTTCGCCAGAGCCGAACTCGATCTCGATGGCGTCCCAGTGTGAAGAATCGGCCTGCACACCTTCGGACGTGATGCGCGAGGAGCGAACCTGCGGTTGGCCTGCTGCTTCAGAATCCGTCACCGGGCTCGCGCTCCAGGTCCGAATCGAACATTCGGGATGCGCATAGAGCTGCACCTGGTCCCCGCGAGTATCAGCGACGAAAACGCGTCCGCCTTGTGCACGAATCGATTCGAGCAGCTCGCCGGGGTCCCCCTCGTTCATGACACACGTCAGTGCGGCGTTCAGGCATTCAGAGGACACCAATGCCGTGCCGAACGGGCCGTTGACGGCGACAAACCCATGCCCTTGGGTGGATACGCGTCCAACCTGCCACATCAGATGGTTTCCTCCGCGGACGAAGGAACCTCGTCGCCCGCTTGTTCGGCCGCATCACTGCCTGGCTGACGGCGAATCGTCTGCGTAGAGGAAGGACGCGCAATGCCGACGGTACGTTCAAACGGATTGACGGAATCGTCAGCTGGCCACGGCGGATTCACGGATTCAACGAAAATCGTCACAACCGTCGCGTTGTCGCGTGTCTGCCGCTCCAGCGCCGCATCCACCAGCGCATTTGCCGCGCGTTGAGCATCATCTGACTGAGTAACGATGCGAACCATCTCCGCGTCGTCAATCGCCGAGTGCACTCCATCTGAGCAGATCACCACCCTGTCCCCAGGCGCGATCGTCGTCACGGTGAAGTCTGCCTGGGGCAGGCCCGGCATTCCGCCACCCAGGGCGCGTGTGATGATATTGGCTGCGGGGAGTTCGTCTGGTGACCATTGAGCGTCACGCGCTTCCTGCCGGGCCGAATGGTCTTTCGTCATGGCCCGGATCTGCCCATCGTTTATAAGGTACGTACGTGAATCGCCTACATTGAAGACAAGCCATTGGGGCCGCTCCTCGTGACTGGCGATGAGAACCCCCGTCAGGGTCGTGCCCGGCGCACCGGCCAGCACAATATTCGCCAGGTCTTTGTCCTCGTCGGACATGGACGAGGGGGTGGCCAGGGCCATCACTGCCTGCGCGGCGACGGAAATGGCATGATCAAGGTCGTTCACATCGGCTTCGCGGCCATTGAGAGCATCGCCGGACAGTGCGCCAGTGAAAGCCTGGATCGCCACTTCGGAGGCACGTCCGCCACCTGCATGTCCACCCATACCGTCTGCTACTGCGTAGAGAGGGGGCTGTGCTGCCCAATGGTCCTCATTGTCGGGGCGCGGACCCTGATCGGTTGCTGCTCCCCACCGCGTGCGTACAACGCTACCGAGACGAGATAGGTCCATGGCATACCTCTTCCTGTCGGATGTTCACTCCGAGTTTTTCACGTCTGGGCTCAAATTCATAGAGTTTGTGTGCCAGGAAGATCGATTGCCGCATCGACTGCGCCTCAGCTGCGTCCCTGGCTGCTCTTAGAATGGCTGCTGACGTGGAGTGCCGGTCCGAGGCGAACGCGCGCGGGCAACAAGCACGACGACCACAATTATGACGACAAAGACGACTGCACCTACTGCAATCCAGATGCCAAGCGGTATGCCATTGGACTGGCCGGCCCCGTCTGATGGTGCGGACTGAGGCAGTTGGCTGGCGTCAGACTGGCTGGCACCTGACTGCCCCGATTGGGTAAAGCGCGGTGAGGTGCCGGGCTGCCATTGATCGCCGTATTCGGGACGTGCAAAAGCGTCGTCTGCGCGCCCGCGATACACGTAGTCCTTGTCTCCGACATCTATCGTGAAGAAGGGGTCAATGAGGCCGTCGCGGTAATCGGCTCGCAGCTGATCATCAGGGCCGTGATCTGATTTGTGCAGCAGGGGGTTTTCGTCCTTGAAACGGGTTGGATCGGCGTTGAGGAACTCATGCAGCTGCGGAACTCCAAAACCAATCTGCTCATCCCAGTCTTCACGACCTGTGGACCACGAAAAAGCGTTGAGCACTTCGTACGGCGTCGCCTCGGGCCACTTCTGCATACCCAATGCCAGCATGCCGGCAGCCATTGGAGCTGAAAACGAGGTTCCACATGCATCAGGTGTAATGACCGTGAGGTTGCCGTCAGGGTCCGGATCGCGAAGCGTGATCTGTTCACCGGGAAGGACCACGTCCAATCCCTCGCCGTGGGAAGAAAACGTTGAGCGGTTGCCTTCAAAGTCAGATGAGCCCACAGCCAGCACACCGTTATCTGCGGCGATATCGATAGGGAAATCCTCTTTATTGCCGGCAGCTGCCACCAGCAACACCTCGTGCAGCTCGGCGCGCATCGAGACATATTGGAGCAGCGAAGCGCTGCCACCGATCGTGATCACCACGATATCGGCGCCCGCGTTGATGGCGGCATTGATTGCACTGACCACGTTGTCCTGGGCAGCGCAATGCGTGGACAGGCCGTCACGGGACTCATTGAACAGCGACGTCACCGCAAAGTTCACGATTGTCGCACCGGGTGCCACGCCGTAATCCGGCGAGGCGACTACTGACGTGACGGCGGTTGCGTGTGACACTTCAATAGGTTCGAATGCGGCGTCAGAGCACATTGCCTCGTGAGCGGCGATGTCGGCACCGGCCAGTTCCGGCACTCCCGTATCGGCCAGTCCGTCCACGATTCCGATCGTGATGCCGGACCCATCCAGCCCCTGCGAGCGCGCCTCGTCCAACCCTAGATAGTCCTCGTAGGCCTGGTCGCGAATTGTGTCATCGCCGTGGGCGGGGACGCCCACCATGCACAGCAGAGCGATGAGCACTGCTGATAGGCAGAGGCTGAGACTTCTGAGGGGGCGAGTTGATCGAATCGGGAAACTACTCACCAACGATCCTCGATCTCGCTTTCACTGGCATGTAGATCCTCCGCTGAACCTGCTCCTGACTGTTCTGATTCGTATGGTTCTGAAGCTGCGTCTTCTTCCAAACGGAATACATCGTATCCCACGAGCGCGGATTTTCTCTCGCTGTTGTCAGAGCCGGCACCGGTACCGCCCATGGGTGCCATAAAGCCTCGTCCCATTCCGCCTCGACCTGCGGCAGCCGCAGCTGAAGAGTTGGCCGCACCACCTGCACCTTGAGCTCCAAAGCCTGTCGCGCCCCGGGCAGCCATTCCTCCAGCGCCACCTGTTGTGCCTTGCGCGGACATTCCTGCTGCACTTCCTCCAGCACCACCTGTTGTGCCTTGCGCGGACATTCCTGCTGCACTTCCTCCAGCACCACCCGAGGTGGACGATGACACGATTCCGCTGGCGGGAACTCCCCGCGAAAATGCGGCCGCTGCGTTCGGTCCGGCCAATGACAGTCCTGACAGACCTGATCCGCCGGCCCGGGCAGCCAAAGTGGCAGCTCCTGCTCCCAGCAGACCTCCTGCCATGACAGCCGTCGAGCCGCCTACTCCCAGACGACTTCCCTCCGCAGCGATTCCCTGATCGAGGAATGCACCGATACCCTTAGGGCGCGTTCCCTCCGGCAGATATCCCTTCAGGGGGCCGTCAGGTCTGATCGCACCATCAGGGGAGGAGCCTGACAGCGTTGCCTCATTGCGAGTTCCGCTTTCAAATGCCGTGGCACCTGAGTTGACGTCTCCGATGGACGCGCTCGACTCGCCTCGCATGTTCGACATCCACGAACCCAGTCCGTGACGTGTCTCAGATCCGGAGATCAACGGTATTCCTGCGCTCTGCCCGCGTCCACGAGAGCCGGTTCCATTTGGGTAGTCGTAATTCGCGTAGCCGACGCCCGATCCCGACCGTGAAGAATTATTCCCTGTGGAGGAGCCTCCTGACCTGTTCACTTGCTGGACTTTGGAGATCACGTTCTTAGCTGTTCGAGATGCCGCGAACAGGCCCTCATTCATTTTCGAAAGGATCTGGGCGGCTTCCGAATCGAGCTGGCTGATATCTTCAGGACGCTTGGGGCCTGCGCGGTGATACTCCGCGACAACCGTCTCACCCTCACGCGACGCCTCTCCGATAGCAACCTGCGCCTGAGAATAAGCCTTCGAATACGTCCTGACCGCGGCCGAGTAATCTTCCACCTTGCTCTGGCACCGCGATAGCCAACTCACAATGGCGTCATTGGTTTCGCCAGAAATATTCGTCCTGGCCTTATACGTGCTAATGATCTCGTTGCACTCATCGAGTTTTTCTGAAATCTTCTCGATCAACTCCGGCGTCTCCGCGCCTCGCACCGGAAGCTGCTGCACCGCTTCCAGTCGTTGGACGATTTCTCCAGCCATGATTCACCTATTCACTCCAGTAGTTCAACATGTGGAATCTCTCAGGGGCTTACTCGGGGTCTTCGGACTCCGAATTCCTGCGCTCGTTTCCATCTTCGGATTCCGAGTTCGTACGCTCGGTCGCGCCTTCTGAGCCCTGCTCACTCGTATCTGCCTCTTCGCCGCTTTGCTCGCGAAGGCGTTCCTGCTCCTGCGGGCGCTCGGCATTTCGGGCAGATTCTGCTTCCTTGACCTTCAACTCTGCTTCAGAGTCCGTATCGGAGCGTATGAATGCATTGATCGCATCGTCAACACCACCGGAGAAGGCAGTCAAGTCTGAATGAAGCAGATCGATGAGGACCTCCAGTTCATTCAAATTTTCAACGAGACGCTCACGGAACATCACCGCTCCGCTTTCAACTCCCCACTTCGCGCTGGTCTCACCCCTGGCAATGCTGCCAGTGGAAGTCTTCGCCGCTGTAACGTGAGTCAACCCGTCGTGGCGCAGCTTATTCAGCTCCGTCCGCGCAGCATCAACATCTACTTCCCAGCCTCCAGACACTGTTTCTCCTCTACACCTGTCGTGGTCGAACGATCGTTGTGTCCATGTCGTGAATCAGATCGAAATAGTGAACCGGCGAAAGGGACGCTGCCGCGAGAAACCGCCTGCAGCGTCCCTTTCGACAAGCACAAGGCTCAGACTACTGGAACAGTCCTGCGTTGTGGTGGTCAGTTGAGTTGTAATCCTGGTTAGCCTGCTCGACGAGAACGCTGATGCGAGCCAGGACGTCACGCATACCGGTCATGCCCTCGGTCCACTTTGCCTTGGCAACCTGGTAGGCCTGCTGTGCATCGCCTTCCCAGTTGGTCTGCAGCTGCTGGAGCTCAGAATCCATCTGATCCAAGGTGTTTTGAATGCCGGTAGCACCAGTGTTGATATCTGCTGAGGCGGTTGACAGAGCCCCGTAGTTTACTTTCAGATCCATTTCAGCTTAGTCCTCTCACATTCCAAGACGGCCGGCGACGGAGTTCATCGCAGCCTGGTGGTCGGCATCGGTCGTGTCGTAAGCCTGCTGCGATGAACGCAGGTTGGCTTCGAATTCGTTCAACGCACTGGTGATCTTGCGTGCATCCTCATCCCACTGAACCATCAGCTGCTGGAAAGCGGTAGATGCGTTGCCGACCCACTGTGAGCCGATGCTTGAAAGGTTGGAGCGCAAGGTGCTCAGGCGGCCCTCAAGATCCTGACGTGTAGAAGAAACAGTTTGAGCGCCTTTGAGGATTGCACCCTCTGCGGCGGAAACCTGTCCAGCCATGTTTTATCCTCCATAATCGGTAGGCTGCCGAGCACTCACTTCGAACACTCGGAAGATGACACACTTACTGAAACATACCCGCCCCCCGTTTGGCAATAGTCTGAAGTAAACTGTAAACGTTTCGTCACCGACGTGTTACTTGAAAGAATCGGCAAAAAAATCGAGATTTTTGCCCGTTTACGCTCGAAAGAAACGGTAGTTAACGCTGGTCGTCCGCGGATTCGCAGTATGCGGGGTGTTCACCCATCGAACCGTCAGCATGCCCTTCACGGTTTCCCTCTTTCATACTTATTGTTTGTTGATGTTCCAATAAATGAAATACCGTTTAGTCTTAGATGGGGCCCGAATTCCACGGGCGACGCATCCGAGAGGACCGTTCATGCCACAGAGCGTCAAATCACGCACCGGAACACTCATGCCAATCTCCGTCATGTGCGCTGGTCAAAAGCTCGATATGTCCGTACCGTCATCGTTGATCGTGGCGGAGCTGCTGCCGGGCATGGTTGAAGCACTTGGCCGCCTCGATCCAGAAACGGCAACTCAGGGATACCGACTCCTGACTCCGTCAGGGCGCGTACTCGACCATTCTCAAACCCTGCGCGCCCAACACGTCACTCCCGGCACACTTCTTACCCTTGAGTCCGAGGGTGGCAGCACAGTAGACCAGCGCTATGACGATCTGGTTGAAGCTATCGGCACATCCGTCAACAAACATCAGGACGCATGGACCAAAGGCGACAGTGCACAGTTGTCATCACACTGCGGAGTCATCCTGATCCTGACTGCAGCGGTGCTGCTCGCAATTCGCGGTGGACACACGATGGCCACCGCCATCATCGCAGCTGTCGGAGCCGCCCTCGTGTGCGCCACTGCAGCGATCGTGGCACGAGGAAGCAGCACTGCAGGAGCCGTTTCGCTCAGCTTGACCGTTCCCGTTCTTCTTGGTGTCGCAGGATTTGCCCTCATCACTGATGGGAACCTGGCGCACTGTTTCATGGCCATCGGCGTCGGCATCATGTTCGGCTCCCTTGCCACGATGGTGCTTCCCCCGGGGTTACGCATCATTGCCGGCGGCCCATTGCTCGCAGGGTTTTCCTATATGGTCGTCGGCGCACTGACTGCCTACGCCACAGTTTCGCTGCAACGGTCAGCGACGGTGGTGGTGGCTCTCCTGACGCTGGTCGTGCTGTCGACTCCGTGGATCGGGCTGGCACAGATGCCCTCGCGGATTCCCGCTCTTAACATCCAATCAACAGAGTCATTCTCAGGTGCAGCAGTCGATGAACAGGTAGTGACCGGACAGGCGCTGGCTTTATCAGTGAAGATCGCATCGTTCATGGTGATCATTACCTGCGTTCCGATGGTGGTTGCGACCGTCGAGGGTGTCCTGCTCATGGCATGCGTGGGGGCGGCATTCATGCTGGGGACGCGGTCGCTTCACGGCCGAATTGACGTCTTTATCGGGGTTGTCGCCGGCATGTTGATCACGCTCGCCACCGGGATCCTGGCAACTCTGGCGGTATCGTGGCTGCTTCCCTGGACGGTAGGCCTGACGGTCCTGGTCGCGATCCTGATCCTGGCGGCCAACGTCGTTAATTCGCGGCTGCGCCCGTGGCTCACTCGCCTGGCAGATGGAGCCAACGTCATCGCTCTGATCGCGATCATTCCGTTGACGTGCCTGGTGTGGGGGATCATTTAATGGCTTCCAATAAAGATATTCTCAATGCGCAACGGTTTAATCGCCGCCGACTCGTCACGGCGTTCATCTCCGGCACGCCTGGAGGCCGGGAACTGGAATCCAAATCGTTCGTGCCGCCCCTGATCGGCGGGATCGTCATTTCACTGCTGATGCTCGGCATTGCCTTCGCGATGGGAAAGTTCTCCCCCACCCTGCCGGATAACTGGCAGAACAACACGCTGATTATCGTCAAGGGAACAGGCGCGCGCTACTACTCCGTTCAAGGAGTGCTGCACCCGATCTACAATGTCACCTCAGCGCGTATGCGCACCCCGGCTGGCTCCCTGCAGACCGTTTCCGTGGGAGAAAAAGTGATCGCGGGTATTCCTCGCGGCGATGCGATCGGAGAACCTGAAGCACCCGATAATGTCCCCGCTCCCACCGACCTGAAAGCAACCGAGTGGAACGCATGCGTCATGGAAAACGCGTCGACCCACACATGGGTGTCAATCCGACCCGACGGCCTCGAACCCGTGACGACAACGCTGGTCAAACAGGGCGACACCCTCTACGTCATTGCAGAGAATGTGCGTCACCGCATCGAACCCGAACATCTCGAAGTCCTCAAGAACACCCTCAACATCAACGATTCACCTGTCTTTGACGTGCCGGCTGACTGGCTCAATCTCTTCAATAACGGCACACCATTCACCCCCATCAGTCTCGACAACAGCGGTACGCCCGTCAGCGGGATGCCCTCGTCCGTCCACGATGCCGTCGTCGGCACGATCATCAACGTCAAATTTCCCGAGGGAGACCACCACTACCTCGTCATAGGCGATGGTCAGCTGGTCCAGCTCTCCGACGTGTCGTATGCAATGTACCAGGCCTCTTCCACCGGCAACCCGTACACAATTGACCCACCGACAGTGTCCGTCGGTGAAATAGCCAATATTCATGTCGTCACTGAAGGCGGTCCTGTTCCTGCGGACTGGCCTGACACCCTCGGCACGATTACCAATGAGCAGGCTCGGCCGTGTGCTCACCTCGACGTCAGTGACATCGAGAAAGGAAGCGTCCTGTCAGCCATACCCGCTGATTCACCAGATCTGGCATCCGCACAGTCGGGTATGGGCACGTCCGCCTCCCCCGCGGCCTCGAATTCTCCTCACCCGCCGGCCGTGGGGTCAACATCCGTTCTGGGCGGAAGCGGTGTTCTGGCACGTTCCACTTCCGGCGGCTCCCTGGGTGCCGTCATGCTGATCTCTGATACAGGTCTGTCGCACGGTCTGGGCCTGAACTACTCCGAAGCCATGCAGCGATTGGGGTATGACGAAAATTCCATTACGCCGATTCCCGGGCCGTGGATCGCGCTGATCCCTGAAGGCATCGACCTCAAACCCATCGATCCTGCCACAGGTTCAGCCTCATGAGCGAACAACGGACACACATTGTCAGGTGGGCACACACCGCCCTCCTGACATGCGTATGCGCCCTGCTTCCACTGTCGCTCATCCCTCATGCATCTCGCGCTCAAGCCCCGGTTGGCACTTCTCACAGCCAGCCTGCGCGAGTCGATCACCGGGCGCGCATCCCCCTCGCCAATGGGGACGAACCACAGGCATGCCAGGTAGGCAAGACGCAGTACGTTCCGATTGAACCGCCCGTCTTTGAACGACTGGGAATCCAGCAGGCGTGGGAACTGTCCACCGGCGGAGTGCTCGTCGCTGTTGTGGACTCAGGGGTGAGCAGCGCTAATGAGCACCTGAAGGAAGCTGTTCAGCCAGGAACCGATTTTGTTGATTCGGGTGGCGATGGGCGCACCGATGTCGACGGACACGGTACGGCGGTCGCCGGTCAGATCGCGTCGCGGCCAGTTGAGGGATCCGGACTGGTCGGCATCGCCAAGTCAGCACAGATTCTGCCTGTGCGCGTATATGCTTCCACGCGACCCGAGGATACCGACAATGGGCGCGGTCCGAACGTGAAGCGCACAGCAGCGGGCATACGGTGGGCGGCCGATCACGGTGCCAAAATCATTGCTGTTCCGGCATCGTCACCGTCTGACCATGCTGAGTTGGCTCAGGCAGTCGCCTATGCTACGAACGCCGGTGCGCTCATTGTCGCCTCGGCGGGTAACGCCGATCCGAACGGGGAAAATTCAGGGGTGCGTTTTCCTGCCAACTATGAGCAGGTGCTCTCAGTCAGTGCGGTAACGCTTCAGGGACAGCCTTCGGACAGCGTCGTGCACGGCGTTCACGTGGAAGTGGCAGCTCCCGGTTCCGATGTGCTGACCACGTTCCTCCAGTGGGGTGATTGTGTCCTGTCAGGCGAGCAGCCCTCCACGTCGTACTCAACGGGGTACGTCGCCGGCATTGCCGCCCTCGTCGCTGCTGCTCATCCAGAGGAGACTCCTGCTGACTGGAAGTACAGGATTCTTGCAACAGCATTACGCTCCACGCCCTCTGAACGCAATGAGATTGTCGGGTGGGGAATTGTTGCACCCAAGGATGCGATCAACTTCGTGAACGACGGTACGCAGGATGGTCCGCCTAACCCTCGCTACCAGCGGGCAGACCGGCCGATTCCTCCACCTGTGCGCCTGGTCAAGCCCGAAGAGGATCTGACAAAAAGCCGCACGCAATACCTGACAATCGCTGCAGGCATCGGGGTGGCTGTGCTTCTCGGAAGCCTCGTGGCTGCCACACTGATCGATCAGCACCGACAAACCAGGAAACGTGCCAGGAAGAGCTCCGTGACGACACGCCACGTGTCGAACCCGTTTTCACCTCGCGTTCCGCGCACTGAGTCAGGTCAAAAGTAGGGAGGTCTCAGCGGGGCATCCGGCCAGCGTGGCATCCTGCGCGGACGAGGCGGCAGAACGTCCTACGGCACATCGACGCAGGCCTTGGCTGAATCGGACTGACGGCCTCCCCTGATGGCGGCTGTCACCTCCAGGCAGTTCTCTCCCGACAATGCGTGCGTATCCAGTGACTGCACCTGAGTCTTGCCCGACTTGTTGAGATTTTCAGGGCCGCTCATCACATAGAAGAATTCGATGACCTGTTCGTCGCCGGATTGGCCGCCAGAATCAGACTGCATGGCGCTGTCCTGCTGGCCTGCATCATCCTGAGCGCCCGACTGGCCGGACGAATCTGCGGACATGTGGTGGCGCCACGACCAGTGGATGACATCGCCGTCGACAACGCCGCTTACTGACGTGGGCGAGGGCGGAGTCTGACCGATGGGGTCCACCGGTGCGGGAGGTGCGGGTGTCGGGTTATTGATCGGGCCTGGCGCAGGTGATGGACCGTTCCACGATATTGTGCCTCCCCCGCCGGTGAGCAGGGCAACCACCAGCCCGGCACACGCCAGCACACACACGCATGCAATGACGATAATGACGGGAAGCGACAGGCGTCGTGCCGGCCGCGCGGTATCGGAGGAAAAAGCCGCGTTCTCGCGTTCAATCTGCGCCAGTCTGTCTTCTTCAGAGACCCATTGGTCGGGCTCGACAGCATACGACTGTGAATCAGCGAAGACAAAGGATCCAGATGCTGCCTGCTCGGACGCATCGTCTCTGGCGTCGCCGCGAGCGGTGCCTGCAGTGTGCCCTCCAGGCACCACTGTGCTCCAGCCGCCGTCCGTTGTTCGTCCCTCTACCGACGTCGTTGCTCGGCGGTTATCTGCACCTGACATCGACGGATCAATGGTGCGAATGGCACGCACCCTGGTCTGATCTGAATCAATAGACGTGTCCTGCACGGCTGTCAGGTCATCGTGCGGCCCGGCGCTGTGAAGCTCCATGCGCGTCATCGGCTGATGCATGACTTCCTGGGCGCGCTGGAACTGCCGGCCCAGCTCTGCTGCTGAGGCAGGGCGTTGGCGTGGATCCACTGACAGCGCCTGACGCAACGCAGCTTCCAATACCTGTGGCACGTCAGAGCGGTTCAGCGAGCCGATGCGCCCTTCCTGGACGCGGCCAGCCACAGCCACGGCCGAATTGTCGCCCACCGGGTCCTCAAAGGGTGAGCGCCCAGTCAGGAACGTCCACGCGGTCGTGGCCAGCGCCCAGATATCCATCGAGGGGTGGGCGGGCGTGCCAGACACCTGCTGCTCAGGTGGCGCCCACAGCACCGAAAAGCCGTCAGCGGAATGGGAAGCGGGAGCACCCAACTTGGCGGCAACCCCAAAATCAGTGAGCATCGGGTGACCATATGCATTCATCATGACGTTGGATGGTTTGATATCGCGGTGGACGTATCCTGCCCGGTGCACCATTTCCGCTGCGCCGCACAGCTGGATCATGACGTCCAGGGCGCGCCGCACTGACATCGGTTGGGAACGCACCTGTTGGAGCACATTGGTCACAGGACAGTACTCCATGATCAGGTAGGAATCTCCCTGAGCAGTGGTGCCCACGTCATACAGTGATGGGATCGACGGGTGAGCCGATGTCGCCGCCATTGCATCAGCTTCCCGGATCACTGCCTCGTCTGCGTCAGTGCCTTCATGGTTGCGCGCCACTTTGACGGCAACGTCGCGCGAGGGAACATGCTGCTGGTAGAGGTAGACATCCGCAAAGCCACCGTGACCCAATGCGCGTCTGAACGTGTATCCCTCAAGCTGTGGGCCTTGGTTGTTCTGACTTGTCATGGTCTTCCTTTAGGTGACGACGTGCGGACAGGCTGATCGGAGAACGCCTTTTGCCGCTGATCGCGGCGCGAGTGCCGTTTCCAGAAGCGCCACCGGGATTCTGTGCGGGGCTTTTCGGCATGGGTGAAGCCTCCGCGGCGGTGCCGGTGCCGCCTCAGCGACCTGACGGACAGCGCGGTCAGTGCCCGCTGGAACCAGGACTGCCTGGATCGCAGTTCTGCCTTCAACTGCGAATAGTAACCCCAGGCTCGGTTGGCATCATCCTTCGTCACGACGTCCTGTCCAAACTGAGCGCGGTCGGCAATAGATGCCAGGAGCACTGTCGCCGGTGCTGTCTGGCCGGCAACGCGCCAGTCAACTGACGCTACCGTCGACTCATCAACGACGGGCGAGGGCGACTCTGTGTCCTCGTGAGTGTCCTGCCACACGCTGTCCGCAAGGCTCCACGCTGCTTCTGCACGTGTCATGTCGCGAGGAAGCCGGGTTCCGGCATCAGCCGCAAGATCGACCGTCTGGTTCCATGAGCCTTCCACTGATGACAGCGGGGAGCTGTGACGCCGCTTGTAGAGGCGTCGAGCCTTCCACAGCAGAATTGCTGCAATTGGCACGATGATGAGCAACGCTATACCGACCGAGGTGAGGATCACGCCCCATGGGACAGGGACAGGTGCTTCCGAATCGGATGGCGTGTTCTTCTCTGTTATCGCCGGCGGAAGCTCCGGTGGCTCTTCCGGCGGATTCGGTGGCTGCAGAACCTGCGGGCGCGGAGTAGGAGTCGGATCCGGGGTCGGATCGGAAAAGATGTTGTCGCGTGGGGGTGTGGGATCAAAAATCGCCCATCCGACATCGACAAATTCAGCCTCCACCCACACGTGCAGATCCGCACCTTTGAGACCAACTGAACGCACCGGCGCTTCACTGGCCGCATTCCCCTGCAGTTGATCCAGTGCAGCCCCTGTGACGGGGTCACTGGGATAGGCACCCATCACGACGCGCGCTGACATACCCAGAGAATGCAGCATCAGAGCCATCAGAGTTGCGTACTGTTCGTCATCGCCCACCATCTGATCGTCATCGATCATGCGTGCCAGTCGGTCTGCCCGGTGTCCTGACCGCGAGCTCTTATCCATCCCGTTGGAGAAATACCCGTTCTGCGCCAAGGTACGTTCAATGGCCCGGGCTTTCTTGATCGGAGTCGATTCAATCGCTGACATTGAGACGGCAAGTTCTTTGACACCGTCAGGAACGTTCGTGTCAGGCTGTCCTTCCACCGACACTGCGCCGGCACCTGCCAGCTGCGAATCAGACCAGCGCGGTGGCACATCGGCGACCAGGTGATAGCTCAGATCATCCCCGTCCGACCCGGTGGTCAGCGCAGCGTCTGCCCACCTGTTCCAGTGCAGGCCATCCTGGTATCGCTGCGCCTGATCGCCTGAAAACTCGATAACTTCGGCCTGCCCCATCGTTGGAACCCATGGCCCCATCAGGCCAGACGTTGTCACCCTCGTATCTGCGCGCACTGAACCGATCGGAGAGGGCCGCACCGGCAGTTGACTGCCCACTGAAATGTAGCTACCGACAGGGCTTTCCTCAGGATCGGACATGCCGAATGTGATGCCGTTATACGTGTCCATGACTGCCAGGCGCACGCGCGCCCCATGAGGCAGTTGCGACACCGATATCAGCGTCTCGTCACGTTCCTCGGTTGTCAGATGCCGGAAGGCCGCAAGCGGACTGGGGTAGTCATGCAGGTCCAGCGGCGGCTCCACAAGATCACGCAGGACTGTGCGTTCGTCCCACGATCCGACGTAAGAAGTGACAGGAAATGCGAGCGCGGTCGTACATGCCGTGATGACGAGGGCGACCACAGCCTGCTGCAGCACGTGGGCGCGAACTGGCCGCACCGACCGTGTCGAGGTGTTATGTCCGGTTGTCGTCATGCCTGCCGCACGACGAGCCCGCCGGCCGATGAGGATGTCGAAATCAGAATGGAGGCGCAGATGCTGAACGGACCACATCCACCACATGATGATCGCCAGGAACCACACCATGACGGCCCACACCGGCGGCTGCATGCCGCTGGGGCCCCACGCCACGGCGATGATGCCCATCAGCGCCAACGGAATGGTACCGACAACAACCCAGCCGCGCCGCATGGTCATCACCCCGGTCGCGAATGCGCACAGCAATCCGCAGATCCACGGCATAACCGACGGGCCGACATACGATGACGCAGGTGGTGCCAGTGTCAGCAGGTCACGCCACGCGACAACGGGCTGCATGACCAGGAACTGAAGGGTGCGCCCGGTGGGAATGACGTGCGCGTACAGCGTTTCAGGAAGTGAGCCGATACCGCCGAGCAGCAGGTGCGTCGCGAACAGTGCCGCCACGCTCGTAATCACGTCCCAGCGCCAGTAGGTGCACAGTGCCGCAAGGATCAGACCTGCCGCAACACCACTGCCCGCGGCGCGCAATCCCAGTCCGTGGCCAAACAGTGGTTCGTGCGCTGCAATCACCGGAATGAACAGTACCGCCAAAACGATCCATGACCAGACAGGCAACGGGTTTCGTGTCAGTCGCCCTCGTCCATTACGCACACGAAAACGGCGTGGACGCTGTGCACCTGCAGGCGGGCGGTCGAACGTGTTCGCACTCATCGCAGCCCTCCGCGTGCCAGCATGCGGGGAAGCGACTCCAGGGTCGGGCAGGTTGCGACGACTGCTCGTGACGAACTGGATCGAGATGAGGGCGCGTCCGGGTCCACGCGGATCACGCCGACGATGACATCAACGCTCGGCAGATGGCACAGGCGCGCGATCTCGTCATATGACACGCTTGCCGGAACAATCAGCGTGAGAACGGACGCGTTGGGATATGACGTGAGGACTTCACGCAGACGCTCACTCAGGTCCTGGTCCTCCACTCGCCAGCTTTCTTCAGTGAGTTCATCGAGCATGCGGGTCGCGGACAGTGTGGAAACAGGGCGTGACGAGGTTGCCATCGAAACCTGGTGCGACGCGGTGATGCCCGTCAGAGCCAGTGAAGCGGCGATGGACAGCGCCGTCTCAAACGGTTCTTCTTCCCAGTGATCACGCAACGTATCGATGAAAATCACGTGATGGGAGCGGCGGGTTTCCTCAAACTGACGCACAACCAGGCGACCCGTGCGGGCAGTGGTCGGCCAGTGAACGTTTCGCCGGTCATCGCCGGGCTGGTAATCCCGCAACGCATGGAACGACACGTCGGAGGAGGACAGTTTAGCTGTCACCACGCCTTCGATGTCTGCCTGGAAGCCTGTCGCGTCGAAAGGAACGCGCACTGTACGCGGGTGGACGTAGACGCGAATCGGTTTCGTCCATGCTCTGACTCTGCGGAACAGACCCACCGGATCGGAGCGCACTGAACTGGGCGGACCGACCGTGACGATACCGCGCCTGCGGGTGGGAACTGCGAATACTTCCGACCACGAGCTCCTGCCCGCCAGATTAGGGACGACGAACTGGGCGGCACCTGATCCGACCGGCAGTTCAATGACGTGGGAGCGGGACGGTCGGGCATGGTCGTTGCGCACGCGCAGCTCTCCAATGATGGTGCGTCCGGCGACGGTTCGTGTCTGAGGAAGCTCCACGCTGACGATCTGGGGAGCGCGCCCAATGATCCAGATCAGCGCGGCGATCAAGGATAATCCGCACGCAACGGCAACGATCCCTGCTTCGCGCCAATGCGCGGTGAAGGCAAGGATAGTCGCCACGATGCCACCACACAGCAGTCCGACACCACTGATGGTGATCGTGGAAATGGCGATGTCCCATGCACGACGTACTCCACCTATGATGGATATTCGACGCTGAGCCTCGTGCGGCATTTAGGCACCCGTGATCGGAGCGGGAACGGAGGTCAGTGCACGCGAGACCACACCGGCCGGTGTTGCGCCGGCGAATGCGGCGTCCGGATCCACGATGATGCGGTGCTCCCACACAGGTCCTGCGAGCGCTTTCACGTCGTCAGGCAGCACGAAGTGACGTCCCTGTGCTGCGGCCCATACACGTGCGCATCGAGTCATGCCGATGGCGGCTCGCGTGGACACGCCCAACATGGAGGACTCGTCTTCGCGGGTGGCTTCCGCCAGTGCGGCAATGTAGTCCAAAACCGCGCGGTCGGTGTGGTTGTCGGCGGCCATCGCCTGGAACGTGTCGACTTCATGGGCTGAGACGACGGGGTGCAGGTTACGTGACCGGTCCGGTGCGGCCGCGCCGTCAAGGACTTCGATCATGGCTGCACGCGAGGGGTACCCCAGTGACGTTTTCATGAGGAATCGGTCCAGTTGCGCTTCAGGCAGCGGGTAGGTGCCGGCCTGTTCGACCGGGTTCTGGGTAGCAATCACCATGAAGGGTTCGCCAGCCGGGTAGGAAACGCCGTCGATCGTCACGTGCGCTTCTTCCATCACTTCCAGCAGAGCCGACTGCGTCTTGGGCGATGCACGGTTGATTTCGTCGGCCAGCACAATCTGGGCGAAGATTGGGCCGCGGTGGAATACCCACTCGTGTTTTTGCTGGTCGTACATGTTCACGCCCGTGATGTCGGAGGGGAGCATGTCAGGTGTGAACTGGATGCGCGAGTGTGACCCGTCAATGGTTGCCGCCAGCGCGCGCGCAAGAGCAGTTTTTCCTGTTCCGGGCGCGTCCTCGAGCAGCAGGTGCCCGCCAGCGAACAGTGTCGTCAACGTCAGTCGAATGGCCTGTTTCTTGTCCAGCACTGCCAGCGAAATCGCGTCGACCAACGCGGCGAACATTTCGGCGAACTCTGTGGCATCGCGTTCATTGAGTGACATACATACTCCTTACTGTGCGTTGGTTGCTGGCCAGTCGTTGGCAGCTCATTGACGAGGGCGGCTCAGTTACTGCCATGCGTACTATTCCCGTCCAGTTCCACTGCTCACCTGTTATTGTGACGTTTCGCATGTGAGGGTGCCATCCTGTAGCCAGTTCTTCATGGTTTCCCGGTCTGTGACATGGGTAGGCGCATTCGACGGCTTAATCACCACGTTCGAGTCAATCTGAAATTGGTACGTCTGGTTGTCTACATCCGACCTGAACTCGCATCGCAATGGCAGGAAACTACCATCCCATCCATCCGCGTCCACTTTGAAGGTGTGACAATCATCGAACTTGTCCGACATCTCAGCATTGCACGTGGACGGTACAGGCGTAATCGTGCCTCGCGCCGGGCTCGTCGCCTCCTTGGTGATGTCCCGATCAAACTTTTCAGCTCGCACGACCAGTTTGAATTTCACGTTCGTACTGGTGTCCACATCGATGTGCCGGCTCGTTTCCGAAACGGGGATGTCCTCGCTCTTTCCGTTGTACTTCACGGTGATCGATGTGATGGGAGCTCCGGCGTTGTGAGTGATGGCCCACGACAGGTCGACTCCGTCCGGCGTACTGGTTGCCGTGAAGCTGTCAATCGTCGGCTGTCCGTACGTCATCACCACTACTTCTTCAGTCGCTGGCCCGTCGGCGCGGCCGGGAGCAACCTGCCTGAATGTAATCCGCGCCTCCTGCCCGTCAGGCAGTCCCGTGATGGTCTTGCCCTGCAACGGTGTCCACTGACCTGCATTCACCGAATACTGAAGCTCAAGTTCTCCGCGATTGTAACCGTTACCTTTTTTCGTTTCAGCCGTCACCTTCGCGGTACCTGCTTCTCCGGTTGCTGTAACCGTCGGAAGATCGATCACAACCGGCGTCGAGAACACAGTGAAACGCTTGGAATCGACCTTGCGTGACGATCCTGCCGCATTGTCAACCCACACGGTGGCTACCACGCCTTCCTGCGGCTGCGCCTGCAACGTGATTTCCCCAGACAGCTCACCGTTCAACGCGACGTCACCCTTTCCGCCACCGCTCAATGTGACGTGCGCAGCGGTCAGCGGACTGCCGTTGTCCGACTCGACTGCCCAGCTGACACTGACCGCAGCAAGGTTTGGATCATCGGCAGAAGGTGTTGACCGAATGTCCGTGATCGACACCTTCAGAGGCGGCCCAAAGGGCGCGACCTGGGCAGATGGCTCGGATGGTTGTGAGGGTGACGGCGAGGAATTCAATGCCACAACAGAGGCATAGTAGGGCTGACCGTTCGTCAGGTTGGTGAATGTCACTGATGTCGTTGCGCCGTCTACTCGCTGCGTCTGGCCGTCAGAGAGCGTCACTTCGTACGCGGTGATCGGTGACCCTTCATTTGCCGGTGGATTCCACGTCACCGTCACCGACCCGTCGCCAGCAGCAAGCGTCGGGGCGGCAGGCTGGGATGGTTGAACGTCGACCAGGACAGGCTCGGATGCAGGAGACGAATCGGATGCTCCTACATCGTTGTGCGCCACGACTGAGAACGAATGCTTCAGGCCGTTCGCCAGACCGCTAAGCGGGCAGGACGCAACATCGCAAGTGAACTCCTGACCGGTCGTGACATCCGTCAAGGTGAAGGAGGTAATAGCCGCGCCATTGTCCGCTCCGGGCTGGAACGTCACAGTTGCACTGCCAGGACCCGTGGCCATCACCGACACGTTGGATGGTGGTTCGGGCCGATCACGCACAACTAACCGCACGTTACCTTCCACGATGCGCCCCGGATCATTGGTGGCATCAATCAGGCGATAGTTGACCGTCATTTGCCCGTGGAAACCAACAGCTGGCGTGATGTGGAGGACTGTGCCCTGCGGATCCACGGTGCCTTCACCGATTTCAATCTGGCTTGACACGATCCGTATCGGCGTTTCCGGGAACGGGTTGATCGTGTACTTCGTCAGATCGATCGTTTCCGTACCGCCAGCGTTCGCAGCGTCGATGAGCGCGTCCGACACCTGAATGAGTGGCCGCGTGGAGGCGACAACCGTCACCGGGATCTCACCGACTACCGGCCCTGACCCGTCATCAA
Source organism: Pauljensenia sp. C0170B4 (assembly GCF_056590235.1). NCBI lineage: Bacteria > Bacillati > Actinomycetota > Actinomycetes > Actinomycetales > Actinomycetaceae > Pauljensenia > Pauljensenia sp. C0170B4. Next base: position 67,382 of record NZ_JBWPVS010000003.1, read on the forward strand.
CACTGATCGTGACCTGGTCCGTGGTGCCGGTGGCCTGATCAACGCCGGCCTGAAGGGACAGCATATGCCCATCAAGTTTCGCGCTGACAACACGAGGACTCTTCACCAGCGCATACTTGAATCCTTTAGGGTCAGCGTCGTCCGGGTCATCGACCATCGCCGACAGGTCCAACGTGATGGGTTCTTCACCTGCAGCCACACGCGCACTCGTCGGGATGAAAGCCGGTGGCTGGTTCTTCACTGCCTGCACCACAATCGGCAGGGAGAGCACAGCTGATAAGGCTGATGTATCCGATGCAACACCGTCACGTACTTCAAAGGAAACGGATGTCTTACCGGAAAATTCCGGGTCGGTGTGCAGGGTGAGGCGATGCTGGTCCTCCAGCACGATCTTCGGATCCAGCCCCCATGATGCTTTGAGCCTGGATTCGTCCGTGATCATCGCGGTACGGCCCGCCCTCGTAATGACGTGGTCCCGAATGTCGATGACGACGTCACTGCCGGCCCGTGCCTTGATCGGCAGGTGCGACTGGTCCAGGCGCGGCCTGGTCTGATCGGTTCCCGGAATCGACACCACTGCGGAGGATGAGAGGCCGTCCTGATCGGTAATCGTGTAGACCAAGAGCCGTCGAGTCTCGTATGCCTTCGCTTCAATGATTCCGCCCTTGACTTCAGCGTCGGGAGCGCGTGTGGACACAACCAGGTCTGCGACGGTTCCGTCGGGATCCTCATCGTTTTCCACCACGTTAATCGGCACAATCTCACTGTCAGGCATATCAGCCAGCGCCACAACGTCATCGCGAGCGATCGGAGGCATCAGGGGCGCATCGTTCTTCGCATTGATCGTCAACGTCCCGTTGTCCACACCGCCACGCGAGTCGGTGACCTGGTAGGACATGACGTATGTTCCGGCAGCTTCTGGAACCTCAACCTGGATCCCGGTTCCCACAATTTCAGCTTCGAGGGCGTCGTCCAGCACGCTGAGCGAATCGGGAACCAGCGAGATTGAATCCCCGTCAGGGTCAATGTCGTTGGCTAGAACGTTCACCATGATCGTGCGCCCAGGTTTGACCAACAGAACGTCTTTAACAGCAGTGGGTGGCTGATTACTACCCGCCGGTGGCGCAATACCGACGCGCACACGTGCGGTTGCCTGCTTGCCCTGACGGTCCTCAACGATGTAGGTGAATACGTCCGTGCCGGTGGTCTTGCGCGCAGGCGTGTATTCGATCCAGTCAGTGCCCAATTCAATCGTTCCCTTGGACGGTGCCTGCTCGATACCCACCAGTGTCACGGAATCGCCGTCAGGGTCGATCGTGGACAGTGGGACAGGGATTCGAGTCGTCTGCCCTGACACGGCCCACGCTGTCAGAGGGCGAGGTTGCGGTGCCGCGTTGGCACCTTCGAGGGCGACCACTTCGAACACGACTGTCGATGTCGCCATGTTGCCGACCATGTCGTGCACCGTGTACGACACATGCATCACACCTGGCGTTGTGCCTGCTTCCAAGCGCACCAGGTTACCTGTTACAAAGGGGGTTCCGACCTGCGAGTTTTCCTCGAACTGCAGTTTCGGATCGACTTTCATTGCCAGGCCGGCCGGCGAGCGATCGTTTTCCAGCACGGGGACCGAAGCGACGTCTCCGACACGCACTTTGGCATGGTCGGGCTGCAAAACGGGTGGTTTCTTGTCGTCGAGCGCTCGTGACGGGACGACTGTGATCCGCGCCTGGGCAGTATGGGACCCGTTGGAAACGGAATACTGGAAGCTGACGGCTTCATCGAGGCCGCCAGGTGCCGTGATGCGCAGGAGGTGGCGATCGACCAGTGTGACGCGCAGGCCCAGTTTGTCCGTCGGCTCCACCTGCTGAATGACCAGGACGCCGCCGGCTGGATCGGAATCATTATTCAACGGTGCGGCAAGTGCTTCACCGCCAGCAGGCAGGACAACTAGGTCATCGTCAGCAACGGGGACTGCATTGGAGTCAGCTTCCACCACGTCAATGCGAATGATGCCCAACACGGTCGAAGGGCCATCTGAAATGGTGTAGGTGAACTGGTAGGTACCCGGTGCCTGCGCTTTGAACGTGATGGATCCGAGGGCCAGGTCGGGCGTGAGCTGTGTTCCGGCTGGAGCTTCAGACACACCAACCAGCGTCAGGCCGTCACCGTTGGGATCCGTATCGTTGGTCAGCGGCTCGATCTCGAGGGCTTCGCCGGCTCTCGCCACATAGAAATCGGCGTGCGCAACAGGTGGAATGTTGCCTGGTGGCTGTACGACGATGGGTACGACACCTTGCGTTTCGGCACGCCCGTCAGAGACTACGACGTTCACCTCGTACTGGCCGGGCGCTGCGCCCAGATCCCGGATATTCAGGGTTCCTTCTTCACGGTACTGCACCTGGATACCGTCAGGAGCACTGGCGGACTGCAGGAAGATCGGGTCGCCGTCCGGATCGTTCCAATCAGGCAGCACGTTGTACTCAATGGCAGCTCCCGCTCCCAGTTTCTGCGGATTCTTGCGGATCTGCACCGGGCCGGCGTTCTGATCCCAGGGGTGCACACTGATCGTCACCGTCGCACTGTCAGATGCCTGCCCGTCGTATGCCTCGTACACAAAAGTGGTGCTGCCCGACGCATCATCGGGCACGTCCGTCATCTGCAACGCCTGGCCGCCACGCGTCGGTGTCACCGCTCCGATCTGAGGCTGGCTGATCGGTCTGGCTGTCAGAACATCACCATCGATATCCGTGTCATTTTGCAGTACAGGCAGCGTGGTGGCTCGGCCTGGCCTGACACCGAACTCATCATCAACGGCGTCAGGTGGAGTGTTCTTGTCCTTGCGCTGAGGGTCGATAATTTCGTCGGTGTATTCAGGCGATTCCTCTTCTTCTTTTTCCTTGTCGATCTCCTGGTCGATCTCATCCCAGTCATCCATGAACGCCATGTTCATGTCGGGCAGCCAGATGCCACCCTCGTTAATTTCGTTGAGGACGATGACCTTACGGTTGGTTCTAAACGAGATGTTGCGCGCAGACTTAAGGGTGTCAACATCCATCGACGTGTCATTGGCAGAGTCGTCACACAGACGCACATAGGAGCCCGATCCTGCCCACGCGCCGTACGAGCATCCTTCGTGTCGTGTGGGAGCCGCCGGCTTTCCTGAACGATTCTGCTCATTCGCGGGGGTGATCGTCACAGGATCGCCGTTGAGGGGAACGCTGATCAGGGATCGAGGGGTGGCCAGTAATACCGCGTCATGGTCGGGGCCGGGATTTTGCAAGATGGCATCTGTTGGGACGCCTTCATCGGACAGGGATCGTGCGGACCCGTCAGGGAGGAACAGCGTGTTGGTTGACTGGTCGAAGGCGACTGGTTGTTCACCGACCGCCGTGATCTGCAGCAATGCGTCGGCGCGCATATCAGGGATGTCGACACTGTGTTTCTGATCGACATAGCCGCGGCGCGTGACTGTCACGAACTGGCCGGTTGCTGCCGACACCGCCATGACGGTTCCATTGACGCTGGTTGTCACCACACCTGAGGTAAGGCCTGTTTCGATCGCGCTGTCGTCTCCCATCGGCACGGTCGAGGGCTCAGATGCCGGCAGGACCCACAGATTTCCTTCCGCGCCGTCCAGCACACCGATCCGTTCTCCGCCTTGCACTGCCTGGGCGCGTTCAGTCAGCGACGTTGTGGCACCCATGCGCACGCCGGCCACGTCGATAGGAGCGATCGAGTTGGTGCTCTCATCAGAAAACGTGACGGTATCTGCTGCCTGGCCGATGTCGAATTGGGCGGCGTCTGTGCGCAATGCGGCATCGAGGCGCCGAGTCTGGTAGTTGAGGTGACCGACCAGTTGGCGCGAGGAGTTTGTCACCCATATGCCACCGTCATTCACGTCGATCTGGGATGTTGGCACGCCCGGATGAAGCAGCGCCAGCGTGGTGACAATCAGGCAGAACACCAACACGATAATGGCTGGAATTTTGCGTCGATTTTTCGCGAGTTGCTTCTTGAATTGTCGTCCCCGTCGGCTCAGGTGAAGCCGGCGTGACAGCGTGTTACCGCCCTGATTGGCGGGCGAGTACTCGTCGCCGGGAGGCATCGGGGGTGCAGAAAGAAAAGGGGAAACGTTGTTGCCGTTCACTGACTTGGATCCGGTAGCGGGTTGGGTGCCTGATTCGGATTGCCCAACGGGTTCAGGTCGACTCTGCGGAAAATCAGACGTCGTCCTCACTCTCGCCTCCTTCATCACGGTCTCATTGAAACAATGATCAGCATGTGACGGCTCTGCGCATCAGATGATCCACCTGGCGGCGGGCAGGCTCACGTCCTCTCAAAGAAGTGGAGTCGCATACGCAGAAACAACTGCAACCGCAGTAAGTCTGACACGAAAATCCGAATAAAGACAGAGGCAGGCGAAAAATCGTTCCTATTTCTCACGTGTATCGCGCTCAGTTGTCGGTTCCCACGCGGGCGAGGGATGGAGTCCCCACGACCCGGGCAGAGGCGCCGACAATGCGACGCTTCTGTGCGGGCACGAGGGGGTTCACGGTAGCTTAGCTGCGCGGTGCGCACCAGATGGTTGTCTCACCAGGCAGGACACCGTCGGTCAGCGGCTCACTGGTCAGGATGGCTGTGCTGGTGTCGAATGGGATCGGCTCGGTGCTGAAGTTCGTGATCACGTCCCAGCCACCGGGACGGCGCAGGTGCAGCACCTGGTCGCTGTGCGGTGCCTCGATGCTGTCGTCGACCCATTCCATTTCTTCGGCGCCCTGCAGTGTGCGGCGCAGATGCAGTGCACGCCGGTACAGAGACAGCGTCGAGTCTTCGCGGGCAGATTCCACGTCGACTGCACTGTCTGCGAACCATGAGGGTTGCGGCAGGTGGGCCGGTCCTCCAAATCCGAAGTTCGCGGCGTCATGGACCCACGGCAAGGGGACGCGGCAGCCGTCGCGACCGATTTCTTTCTGATTGGTGCGGAAGAACGTCGGGTCCTGACGCTGATCGGCCGGGATTTCCGCCACTTCATGCAAGCCGAGCTCTTCACCTTGATAGATGTAGGACGATCCGGGCAGTGCCAGCATGAGCATGGTGGCGGCGCGCGCACGACGCAATCCCTGTTCACGGTGAAGCTCCGGCTCGGTACCACCTGTCAGCAGCCAGTCCTGACCCACCGGCTTGTCGGGCCTCGGACCATGAGTGCGCACTGCATCGGGCAGGCCGTAGCGCGTGGCATGGCGGACAACATCGTGGTTCGACAACACCCATGTGCTCGAGGAACCTGACGAACTGGCCAGCTCCAAATTGTCGGTGATAATCGTGCGGAACTGGTCGGCGTTGAAGTCGGCTTCAAGCAGGTCGAAGTTGAAGGACTGTCCCAGGCTGTTCGGGTTTGCGTACCGAGGCACCCGGTCAGGATTCACCCACGCCTCGGCAACCGCTGTGCGCGGCGGATCGTAGGAGTTGAAGACCTCACGCCAGGTAGCGTAAATGTCCTGAACCTCGTCGCGGTCAAAGATGCGGTGGTGTCCATCCATCGGCATAGCGTCGAGTTCTGCCTGGCTGGGCAGCGGTTCGCTGAGGTCTTTCGCCAGTCCGTGGGCGACATCAATGCGGAAACCATCGACACCGCGGTCAGACCAGAAGCGCAGTGTTGTCAGGAAGTCCTCGCGCACATCGGGGTGATCCCAGTTCAGATCCGGCTGCTCGCGGGCAAAGAAGTGGTAGTACCACTGTCCGTCTTCAACCTGTTCCCATGCGGCACCGCCGAACGTGGAGGTCCAGTCCGTCGGGGGCTGCGAGCCGTCAGGGCCTGTGCCTTCACGGAAGATGTAACGTTCACGCGCCGCTGACCCGCGGCCCGCTGCCAGAGCTTCCTGGAACCATGGGTGCATGCGTGAGGTGTGGTTGGGCACGATGTCAACGATGACGCGGATGTCTCGTCCATGCAGGGCCGCGATCATTTCGTCAAAATCGTCAAGCGTCCCCAGGCGTGGATCCACGTTGCGGTAGTCGGCCACGTCGTATCCGCCGTCAGCCAGCTCGGAAGGATAGAAGGGGCTGAGCCACACAGCATCCACACCGAGGTCAGCCAGGTAGTCTGCCCGTGAGGTCACACCCTTGATGTCACCGAGCCCGTCGCCGTTCGAGTCAGCGAAGCTGCGCGGGTAGATCTGGTACACAACCGCCTGGCGCCACCACAGTGGGTCTGTGCTGAGCGTCGTGTCGGCGTCAACGCGTGCGTGTGACTCGGGCGTAGGTGCTGCAGGCATCAGGGTCTCCTTAGGTTTGGCATCGCAGCAATTATGGCAAAATCTCGTCGGCGCTGTTGGCTGAGATGGGCGTGCGAGAAGGAGATTTATCACCCTCGTGTGCAAAGGCTCAACTGCGTGCAGGAGGGGTCACGTGTGGCAGGAATTCTTCGGACGCTGCAGGCTGCTTCGTCCCCACGCAGCTGAAGATATTTGTCGAGGGTGGCCGCCTGGATGACCGTGACCAGTTGACGCCTGGAGCCGAACTACCGTGGCCGGTTGGCCCCTAACCACGGTAGTCAGCCGCTACACGCAGGCCATGCGACCAGGCGATCAGATCCCAGTGAACGTAAATTCACGCTGGTCGCCCTCGCCGGCAACATCGACGGTGACAACCTGACCCGGCATGATCTCACCGAACAGGATCCGCTCGGACAAGGCGTCCTCAATATCGCGCTGGATCGCGCGGCGCAGCGGCCTGGCACCCAGAACAGGGTCGTATCCGCGGTCGGCCAGCAGTTCACGCGCAGCATCGCTGATCTGCAGTTTCATATTCTGGTCCTCCATGCGCTCCGCCAGACGACCGATCATCAGGTCAACGATCTGCGTGATCTGTTCCTTCGTGAGCGGCGGGAAGACGATGACGTCGTCAACACGGTTGAGGAATTCGGGGCGGAAATGCTGCTTGAGCTCCTCATTCACCTTCGACTTCATGCGCGAGTAGTCGTGCGTGAGGTTGTCGGCGGACTGGAAGCCGGTCAGCACGCCCTTGTTGATGTCGCGCGTGCCCAGGTTGGTGGTCATGATGATCACCGTGTTCTTGAAGTCCACCTTGCGTCCCTGTGAATCGGTCAGATGACCTTCTTCCAGGATCTGCAGCAAGGAGTTGAAGATATCGGGGTGAGCCTTTTCAACCTCGTCAAACAGGACAACGGAGAACGGACGGCGACGGACCTTTTCAGTGAGCTGGCCGCCCTCGTCGTATCCAACGTACCCGGGAGGTGCACCGAACAGGCGTGATGCCGTGTGCTTCTCGGAGAACTCGCTCATATCCATCTGGATCAGCGCATCTTCATCACCGAACAGGAACTCCGCGAGCGCCTTGGCCAGCTCAGTCTTACCGACACCGGTCGGGCCGGCAAAAATGAACGAACCACCGGGGCGTTTCGGATCTTTCAGGCCCGAACGTGTGCGTCGAATCGACTGCGACAGTGCTTTGACAGCCTCTTCCTGGCCGATGACGCGCTTGTGCAGTTCGTCTTCCATCTTCAGCAGCTTGGCCGATTCGGTCTGAGTCAGCTTCACCACCGGGATGCCGGTCGACATGGCGAGCACTTCAGCGATTTCCTCTTCGGTGACCTCCGCGATTTCTTCGCGTTCGCCACCCTTCCACGCATCTTCCTTCTCGCGACGTTCCTCGCCCAGTTTCTTTTCCTCATCACGCAGGGAGGCGGCACGCTCAAAGTCCTGATCATCGATCGCGGCTTCCTTGGCCTTGCGCACATCAGCGATCTTCTCATCGATTTCACGCAGCTCGGGTGGTGCCGTCATGCGGGCGATGCGAAGGCGGGCACCGGCTTCATCCATCAGGTCGATGGCCTTGTCAGGCAGGAAACGGTCAGAAATGTAGCGGTCTGCCAGATCGGCTGCGGCGCGGATCGCCTCATCGGTGATGATGACGCGGTGATGCGCCTCGTAGCGGTCACGCAGCCCCTTCAAGATCCCAACTGTCTCATCCACAGAGGGTTCCTCGACACGCACCGGCTGGAAACGACGCTCCAACGCAGCGTCCTTTTCCACGTGCTTGCGGTACTCGTCAAGCGTGGTGGCACCGATGGTCTGGATTTCGCCGCGAGCCAGCATTGGCTTGAGCATCTGAGCGGCATCAATGGAGCCTTCAGCAGCACCGGCGCCGACCAGTGTGTGGATCTCATCGATAAACAAGATAATGTCACCGCGCGTGCGGATCTCTTTAAGGACTTTCTTCAAGCGTTCTTCGAAATCGCCGCGATAGCGCGACCCGGCGACCAGGGATCCCATATCCAGTGAGTAAATCTGGCGGTCTTTAATCGTCTCCGGCACGTCGCCATGCACGATCGCCTGAGCCAGGCCTTCGACAACAGCGGTCTTACCGACACCGGGTTCACCGATCAGCACCGGGTTGTTCTTCGTGCGACGCGACAGTACCTGCATGACGCGTTCCATCTCCGTCTTACGACCGATCACCGGATCAAGCTTGCCTTCACGTGCAGCCTGAGTCAGGTTGCGACCGAACTGCTCCAAAATAGCGGAGTTCGTCTGACCGGGGTCGCGCACAGGGTTGCCCGATACGCCCACCGCCTCGCGGTTGTCCCCATCGCTCTGGTAACCCGACAGCAGCTGGATAACGGCTTGACGCACCTGCGACAAGTCAGCTCCCAGCTTCGTCAGCACTTGAGCTGCAACGCCCTCGCCCTCTTTGAGCAAACCGAGCAGCAGGTGCTCAGTGCCAATGTAGTTGTGACCCAACTGCAGTGCTTCACGCAGCGACAGCTCAAAGATTCTCTTGGCACGCGGCGTGAACGGAATGTGACCTTCGACAGGCTTTTCGCCCTCGCCAATAATGTCGATGACCGCTTCACGCACCTGGTCGCGCTCAATGTTCATCATGTCGAGGGCTTTTGCTGCGACGCCCTCGCCCTCGGTAATGAGGCCCAGCAGCAGGTGCTCAGTGCCGATGTAGTTGTGGTTGAGGTTCCTGGCTTCGTCCTGTGCGAGGACGACGACTCGCCGAGCTCGGTCGGTGAACCGTTCGAACATGGCTCCTCCTGATGTTCACGAATGGGATGGCGCAGACACGGGTGCCTGGCGTTTTCAACTGGTTCCACCCTACGGGCTGATTGGCGCGGTCGCTTGAATGTTCACTACAGGCGAGCGGAAACACTGCCAGTTGTCTGCCTCGCGTGCGCACACAAGCACGTCAACACGCTGCCTACAATCAGAGCAAACCGCGCCGCGACAGGAAGGACTGCCATGAAAATCGTCTGCGCTCCTGACAGTTTCAAAGGGTCGATGACAGCGATGCAGGCGGCGCGTGCACTTGCCGACGGTGTTCGTGCAGTCGTCCCCGATGCGCAATGCGAGGTGGTTCCGCTGGCTGACGGCGGAGAAGGCTTCGCGCAGGCCATCGCGGATGCCCTGGGGGCGCAGTACCACATCGTCGAGGTTCACGACTCGCTCGGCCGCCCTCGTGAGGCAGGGTTCTGGACGGCAGGTGGCAGCGCGGTCATCGAAGTTGCCGAGGCTGTCGGGCTGGGATTGGTCGCGGCTTGCGACCGGCGAATTTGTTCCATGACCAGCGCTGGAGTGGGTGAGCTGATCTCGGCAGCACTGGACCTTGGTGTTGAGGAGATCCTCATCGGGCTGGGCGGGTCCGGCACGAACGACGGCGGAGCGGGAATGCTGCGCGCCTTGGGTATGAGCTTCATTGACGAGGGTGGCCGTGACGTCGACGGTTCGCCGGAGTGCCTGGGAAAGGTTCGACGCATTGACGTGTCTGGCCTGGATGGGAGGCTGAGGGATGTGCGCGTGCGCGCCGCATGCGATGTGGACAATCCGCTGTGTGGGCCTCGGGGCGCATCCGCTGTCTACGGGCCTCAAAAGGGTGCGACACCTCGCGACGTCAAGGTGCTGGATCGTGCGTTGGCAACCTTCGCGCACGCTGACCAGGCAGCGAGCGCCCATGCCGACAAGGCGGGAGCTGGAGCGGCAGGTGGGCTGGGGTTTGCGCTGTCAGCTTTCCTGGGCGCTTCGTTGGAATCAGGGGTGGATCTGGTGATGGAAGGCGTCGGGCTGGCGGAAGTGCTGCGCGGGGCTGACCTCGTGCTGACCGGCGAGGGGTCGATCGACCGGCAAAGTGTCATGGGCAAAACCATCTCCGGGCTGGCGCGTCTGGCACGCGAGGCCGGCAGCGTTCCTGTCATCGCGTGCGCCGGCAGAATTGAACAGGAGCAGGCACTGACTGATGAGCTGTTGCGATGCGGAATCATTGCCGCTGTCCCGATCGTGCCCGGGCCGTGTTCAACGGATGAAGCCATGTCATCGGGCGAAAGGAACCTGCGTGCCACCGCTTCGCGTGTCATGCGGATCTGGATGGCCCGCGCAGGCAAATCCCCATGGTGTAGCCGCTGACGGCGCCATCACTGCCTCGGTCTTCACGCAGCACCTCAAGACCATTTTTGGCATAAAAGCCGATGGCACGTGAATTGTCCGCGTCAACCCCGATGGCGATGCCGTGTGCGTGCGAGCGCGTGGTCACCGCCTCGGTGAATCTGCCAAGAAGCTGCGTACCGAGCCCACGTCCCTGCACATCGGACAGCAGGTCGATGTGAAATTCGGCCTCATAGGTGCGGCGAAGATCCGACCACATGGAATCAGGGTTGAGGCCGCGTTCAAGCAGTTCACGCTCGCCCTCTGGCCACAGCTCCGTGCCGCCGAAACGCTCGCGCAGCACCGGCACCCAGTGGTCGCGCCACCAGTCCACAAAGGAAGCAACATCGGGGACACCCACGATGTATCCACTGATGCGTGAGCCAGTATCAACCACAAACGACCAGCTCGGAGCGTAACTGACGTACGGCAGTGCGTAAATGTAGGGCAGAATTTCATCATCGGTGAGCCTGCCCCGCGCTCCCCTGCCACTGTCGGCCGTATCAATGCAGATTGAGATCAGATCAGCTGCGTCCGTTAACCGGTACGGGCGAATATGCACCTCCGCCATGGTTCCGTCTACGCCTCAACCAGCACAGTAAAGGGCCCGTCGTTGACCAGTTCAACCTCCATGTGGGCGCCAAACTGGCCGGTCGCCACTTCCAGCCCACGCTCACGCAGCCCCTGAGCCACGGCATCAATCAGCGGTTCAGCCACAGGGCCCGGCGCAGCTGCCGACCACGAGGGTCGCCGGCCTTTACGGGTACTGCCATAGAGTGTGAACTGCGAGACGACCAGGACCGCGCCGCCAATGTCGCTCACCGATTGTTCATCGTCCATGATCCGCAGCTCCGCAATTTTGCGCACCACCGTGTCGACCTGGTCGGGGCCGTCCTCGTGAGTGGCAGCGACGAGGGCGAGGATGCCGGGGCCACTGATTTCTCCGACAACTTCACCATCGACGCGCACGCATGCGCGGGTAACACGCTGAAGTACTGCTCGCACTGTTATGCCTTCCTTCCACCTGACATGTGCGGTGATCCTGCCGGCGGAATATCCAGCCGGCGCAGGTCCTTGTTCGTCAGGTCCTTGCCGGGGCGCTCATCGGGTGAATCTTCACTGCGACCGTCACGCGGCACGATGATTTCCTGCGCAGCGCTGACCCCGTCAATGTCAAAGACCGTGTCTTCTGGGACGTTGCGCGAAATGAGCGCCAGCGCAACGGGGCCAAGTTCGTAGTGCCGTGCCGCTGATGTGACCACACCCACCTGCCGGTTTCCACGCATCAGTCTGGCTCCACTTTCCGGCAGATCTCCGCGTGAGCCATCGAGTTGCAGGAAGGTCAAGCGCCTGGGCGGTTTACCAAGGTTCACCACACGTGCCACAGATTCCTGCCCGCGGTAGCAGCCTTTATGCAGATGGACGGCGGTGCGCATCCAGTCGAGTTCAGCCGGGATGGATCGAGCGTCCGTGTCCCGTCCGATAAGAGGACGCCATGCCGCAATGCGCAGTGCGTCCCAGGCAAGCATTCCGGCAGGCGTCATGCCGTCGCTGTCGCCCGCCGAACTCATCATGTCGGTGATGGCGCCGTCGCCCTCGACAATGTGGAGGTGGAAACGCGTGTCAGATCCCGGGTGCTTGCTGCCTGCAAAGTAACGCGTGCCGCCTTCCACGACTCCTGGCCACGGGTCATCCCACGTGAACAGGTATCCCGGCAGGTTGCGTGCTGTTTTAGCAAGCGGATCGGTCTGGGCGTCAGAGCTGACGGTGCCGATCACGCGAATGCCGTGGCGCTCCGCCACTTCGACGCGCAGCATGAATTTCATGGACTCGAGCCACTGGGCCAGTGCGTCGACGCGGTCACGCACAGTTACCAGCCACGTCGTTTCACCGTCATCGTGGACTGCTGCGGCGTGCTCGATGCGACCGTTGGCATCCAACACCAGCAGTTCCTTTGATTCTGCAGGCGTCATGCCGTTGATGATCTGCGAAGTCATGTTCGTGAGCCATGACTGACGATCAGGCCCGCTGACGCACACGGCTGCCAGAGTGGACAGATCCGTGAAGGCCCGCGATTCAGCCAGTGCCCACTGCTCCCCGATCGGGTCGCCATAGTGGATCGGCAGGCCGACCCACTCGCCCTCACCTGCAACAGCTTTCGACCAGGTCAACAGTGGCGAATGCAGCTGATCAGTCATCGCTGTCCTGCGCATCGACGCCACCATGGTTCGCCGCAGCGTTGCTCGGCGTTCTTGCAGAATCCGATGTGGCAGCGTCCCCCTCGTCAATTCGCATGAGACGACCGGAAATCGAGGTAATCGACTCGCCTGCACCCACCATTGTGACGTCCTGAGCCCACATGAGTTCACCTGCGACCAGGCCGAACATGCGAGAGGCTTCCTCAACGGGTTGAGCGTGTGGGCTGCGTGCGATCGCGTCGGAAATCATGCGTACGCGCGGCCCCATCGACACTCCCGCCCACAGCGTCGCCAGACCTTTCTGGTCCGCGCCACTGGCAGTGAGCTCTCGGGTCTGGAACTGTCCGGGAGGGGGCAGCTCCTGCGTCGTCGGCATGACGCTGACGTACACGGTTTCCTCATTGATCAGGTCCTGTTCGACGAGGGCAGCCAGGCCTTCCTCGGTCGAGGCACTCGGGTCAAGCGACTGAACGCGCGAGCTTGCCGAGTAGATGCGGGTCACCATGCGCATCTGTGTGCCCACGGCTTCGCACGTGATCTCTTCAATGACCATCTGATCGGACACATCGTCACTGTCGGCCGAGGTGGCGGGGGTGTTCTGGTCGGATTCTCCGGACGAATCGGGGGTGGCGGGCGCCGCGTGCGATCCGGCAATCACGCCCCAGCCGCGCCACTGTCCCAGCATCCACGCCAGGGGTGCAATTTCTCGAGGAGTGTTCTCATCAAGTACAAACATGCTTCTTACTGTACGGGCCTTCACGACGATTCACGAGGGCGACCAGCAATTCTCTGGTCTTGTTCGCCATCACCGAAGCGGGCAACACTGCGCACTGCCGGCAAGGACGACACCGGCGGAACGTGGAGTTGGCAAGGTCACTGAGCGTCAGTGTGGGTGGCAATGTTAGGCTGAACGCGGCATCGGGCCGCTAAGCCCCGGGCTCCAACTATTGCCGCTACGAGCGGCCTTCGCGCCGACAGGCGCTTTCGGTCCGGTGCCACTTTCACCCCGCCTCATTTCCAGCACCTTGCGATGATCAAGGACAGATTGTTGGGGCCGGAGATATTGATGTGTGGCAGTGCGACATGGCACGGTAGTACTCAAGTACATGAAACTGATCTAGTCGTGCCACGGAGCGCATCGTGACACAACCACAGTACCCTCTGCAGGGTCCCCCTCAGTCCGGTTCACCTTTGCAGGGCGACCTTCAGCCGGGCGCTCCTCTGCAGGGCCCCTCTCAGCAGCGCCCCCGTCCAAGGAACAAAGGTGGCCTGATTGCTATCGTGCTGGTGAGCTGCGTTCTCGTGATCGCTCTGGTTGCAGCCGGCGTTCTTGTCATCACCTCACGTCACTCTGATCCACTCTCTGCAAGTGAAGCCACAGAGGCACTCCGAAATGTCGCGGTCAGTGGTATTGGCCCCGTTGATGAAGTCGAGGGCCCCATCCGCTATACCGACGTTGAGCCGCTGCAGTTCAAGAGCACTCAATGCCAGAAGCTTTTTGACAGCCTGCCGTCACCGGATTACATGAGTCACACGTCATTGATTGAGGGAGTGACCTCTGTGGCCTTCATTGAGCTGTCACTCTTTCTCAGTAAGGCCAACGCGCAGGAATTCTACAATCTCCACTTGGAGAGAAATCGGAAAGGATGCGATGGTGAGGCAATTGATGCGGCGGTCACCGGCCTGGACTTCAGAAAGGACGGCAGGGTCAGCGGCGCGCAGTACGTCACCTTCACGGCTGATCTTGCCGATCCTGATCCACATGAGACGTATACGTTTACTCGTATCGCGTGCTCCAACCTCGTGTTGGGAATCTACTTCACCAGCGCAGGCGAACCAGTAAGCGCCGAAGCGATCCATGAAACAGTGACGTCGATTATCGATGCGGTTCGATGAGGATCTGACCACCAAGCACTGACAGCCGGTTGAGCGCCGGGCACAGCAGCTCACCGTACGAGATAGAAAGATGGCTTAGTTCGAGGCCCTTTCACGTCGCCTTGCTCACTTTTTAACGGTTCGCACCACAGGTCTACACCTCCTGTGCTCTCGCCGTTGGCGCTATTCTGCGGTTTCCATCCACTCCTCACCGATTAGGTAAGGTTTGCCTTTCTTATTTTACGCTGTCATAATAACAGCGTTTCTTGCGAGACGGACTGATCCGGCAGAAGGGTCGTCGAGCACCTGTGAAAGGGTTATCATGACAAACAAATTGATCTCATCGATTCCAGCAATCCTTCTGGGACTTCTCATCGCATTCGCGCCCAAGACTTTCGCGCAGCCATGCCCTCCGATGGAAGATGGGCACTTCATGAAGTGCCACTGGTCAGCTCAGGCGGCCCTCGGCATCGGTCTGGTTATCGCAGTCATCGGCGTCATTGCGTTCTTCGTTGACACCCGCATCCAGACAGGACTGGCAATTGCAGCTGGCCTCAACGGCGCTTTGACTATCGCCATCGTCAAGGTTCTCATTGGCGGATGCATGAAGGCCGACATGCACTGCAACATGATCATGGTCCCCACGCTGATGGTTCTGGGCATCCTGACCATTGTCTACGCGGTGGTTGTGGTGTACGTCAACAGTCGCGTCAAGACAATCGCACCCGCCTCACAGAAGTAAGTTCTGAAGGCAGACCGTGACACGTCACAACCTACTGCGACGGCTACCGCTGAAGAACTTATCGAGCAGACCACTGCGCACCTTCGCGCTGATATTCATCGTCAGCGTTCTATCCGGTACCTTCTTCGGCGGTACCGTCTTGTCGTTCAACCTTAAGACCGGTCTGGCGAGTATGCAGGAACGCATGGGTGCCGACCTCATGGTTGTTCCTCAGGTTTCCCGTCCGCAGGCGGAAGCACTGCTGACCAATACCGGTTCCTCCACCTTCTACTTCATCAACAACATCGCCGAGTTGGTGGCCAAGGCCAACGGGATCGAAAAGCTCACCGCGCAGACTTATATTGCGTCGTTGACGGCAAGTTGCTGTGACGACCAGGTTCAGATCATCGGTTTCAATCCACAGACCGATTTCATTATTGAGCCTTGGGTGTCCTCGCAATACGACAAACAGCTTGCTGACGGTGACGTCATTGCAGGCTCGAAGATCAAAGTGTCTGCAAACGGTGACATCAAACTTTTCGGCCACCACTTCCCTGTCGCAGCGCAGCTCGCACCCACCGGCACCTCATTGGACAGCTCAGTGTTCGTCAATCCGGCAACCGTTCCTCAAGTCGTGAAGTACTCGGCGGAAGTGGGCCATCCGGCCATTCCGGAAGAACATGCGGGCAATGCGATCTCCGCCGTCCTGCTCACAGTCAAAGATGGAGTCGACCCGCACGAGGTGGCAGACAACATCACCAAGGCGACGGGGATGGGAAGCCTCGGCTTCGTCTATCCCGGAGGAATTACGGCGACCACCAAAGCTCACCTAAACGTGATCACGGGATATGCCTACGCATTCGTGGGCGCGGTATGGGTGCTGGGCGCGATCGTGCTGTTCGCTGTGTTCTTAACCTCGGTCAATGAGCGGAAGAAAGAATTTGCCTCGCTGCGCATCATGGGAATGCGCAAGTCCCACCTCGTTCGCGTGTACCTCACTGAATCAGCGCTGATCGGCCTGGCTGGCGGTGTGATCGGAATCGGCCTGGCTTCCCTCGTCGTTTTCCCATACAGCACGCTGATTACAGACGCCCTGGCACTGCCCTATCTTCAGATCAGCATCGCGCAAGTGTTGGGTCTGGCAGTGGGGAGCGTGTTGGCAGCCACCCTCGTCGGTATGGCAGCCTCAAGCCTGTCAGCATGGAAGTTGTCGCGAGCCGAGACGTATACGACTTTCCAGAGGGGGCAGTAATGACACTCGTGACCACTCGGGACCTCACCCGGGAATTCACGCGACGCGGCACAGTGTTCGCGGCGGTTGATCATGTGAACCTGACGGTCGATGCCGGTGAGTTCATTGCGATTGTCGGCCGGAGCGGCAATGGGAAGACCACGCTGTTAAATCTGATCGCTGGCCTGTTGGCTCCCACATCGGGTGTTGTTCTCATTGACAACAAAGCAGTCTCGCACCTCAATGACCATGAGCTATGCAATCTTCGGGCGCGCACCCTCGGTTTCATTACGCAGCACCATTCACTGCTTCCCAGCCTGAACATCCTCGACAATGTTCTGCTGCCTGGAGAGATCGCCGGCGAGGCAGACCTGGCCGGCCTTGAAGAGCGCGGCCGCGAACTGCTGGAGCGGATGGATATTGCGCCACTTGCTGACGCCTACCCCTCGGAACTGTCAGGTGGAGAACTGCGGCGGGCCAGCGTTGCGCGCGCAGTCATTAACTCCCCTGCGATCATCATTGCTGACGAACCGACCGGCGATCTTGATGCGGACAGCACGGCGCTGGTACTTGAGCTATTGCGCGACAGTGCCGCGACAGGCGCAGCGGTCATCATGGTCACGCACGACCAACAGGCTCTGAGCGCGACCGATACGACCTACACCATTGACAACGGAGTGCTGAGCGCCGGCTCGGAACACAGCTAAGCGGAAGCTCCGAGCAAAGCTGAGCTCCAATTCCATCAAAGCTGAGCGGCAGCTCGGCGCAGGGGCGCGCAGCCTCGTCGACATTCAAGCTGCGCGCACCGACTGCAGATCAGAGCGCGTGGCGCACAATGATGGCTTCGCGTCCTGCTCCCACACCGATCGAGGAGATGCGGCACTTGGACAGCTCCTCCAGGCGCAGCACGTACTCCTGAGCCTTTTGAGGCAGGTCCTCGAAGGTGCGCACGCCGGAGATGTCGTCACTCCATCCGGGCATCTCTTCATAGATGGGTGTTGCAGCCTCGAAGTCTGACTGATTCATTGGCATCTCATCCAAACGCTGCCCGTTCACCTCATAGGCCACGCACACCGGAATCGTGTCATATCCGGTCAGGACATCCAGCTTCGTCAGGCACAGGTCAGTCAACCCGTTGACGCGCGATGCGTATCGCACGACCACAGCATCGAACCATCCAGTACGACGCGGCCGCCCCGTCGTCACACCGAATTCGCCGCCGCGTTTACGCAGTTCATCACCGACTTCGTCAGTAAGCTCCGTTGGGAAAGGCCCTTCACCTACGCGCGTCGTGTACGCCTTCGCAACACCCACTACGCGGTCGATGCGGGTAGGCCCGACACCTGTTCCGGTCAGTGCGCCGCCGGCCGTCGGATTTGATGAGGTCACAAACGGGTAGGTTCCATGATCGATGTCGAGCATTGTGGCCTGGCCACCCTCGAACAAGACGGTCTTGCCATCATCCAAAGCATCGTTGACCAGCAATGACGCATCCACCACCATGGGGCGCACGCGGTCAGCGTACGACAGCAGTTCGCGCGTGACCTCCTCCGGATCGAGCGTTTCCATACCAACAGATTCAAGTAGCGGGTTCTTCTGAGCCAGGGCGCTGCGCACCTTCTGCTCAAGGGTCGGCGGATCGAACAGATCCTGAATGCGGATGCCGATGCGGTTCATCTTGTCCGCATATGTCGGCCCGATGCCTCGGCCAGTGGTGCCGATCTGCTTGTCGCCCAGCAACTTCTCACTGGCGTTGTCCACCAGGCGGTTGTAAGGCGGGATGATGTGCGCGGCCGCCGAAATCTTCAGTTTCGAGCAGTCCACACCGCGAGCGCTGATCTGTTCCATCTCATCGAAAAGAACGCTCAAGTCGACCACCACACCGTTGCCAATCAGCGGTGTGACACCTTTGGACAGGATACCTGCGGGCAGCAGGTGCAGCGCGTACTTTTCTCCGTCGACGACGACGGTATGGCCGGCGTTGTTCCCACCGTTGAACTTGACGACGACGTCGGTGCGCTGACCCAGCTGGTCAGTGGCCTTGCCCTTCCCTTCGTCGCCCCATTGTGCGCCCAAAACGATCACGGCTGGCATTCGGTTATGCTCCCCTACTTGGCGGCTCGCCTGTCTTCTTGATGGACGAGGGTGTCTCACGGTCACCTGGCTGAAACACCACCGTCCAGTCTATCGCCATTGGCGCGTTCTCATCACCAGTGTCCAGTTCGTGCGGGCAGCGCGCCGGGAAATACCCGGCGTACCCGTCAGCGCCCGACGACCGTCGAATGCACAAGTGACAATCTCACGTGATTGGGGGGCGCTTGAATGAAGCAACCCCCCAATCAACATGGTGCTAGGCGGATGTCCTAGCGCCTTTTCAGCTCCTCCATAATCATCGGAAGCTTCTTGTCGATGTCATAGAAGTAAAGAATCACCGCTTGAAGAACAAAAGTGATGATCGGAATATAAATGAATGACCACAAAATCGCACTTAACGCGCCACCACTCTGAACCGACGCAGCACCGTCGTACCCTCCCATGGCAAGAATCCAACTCATCAGAGCCGCTCCGATTCCGATACCGAGCTTCTGCGCAAAGCTACCTGAGCTGTAGAGCAAACCTTCCGAGCGAATACCCGTCTTCCACTCGCCGTACTCGATCGTATCGGGGAACAGGGCCCAGACGATTCCTAGAAGTGGAACTTGACCAACACCCTTAACGATTTGAGCCCCCATTGCAACAGCAAAGCTGGCAGGAGCAATTGCCATTACTACGAGGCCAACAACTGAGACCAAAATGCCAACCATCATCAATTTGGTCTTACCAAATCGTTTGATCAGTTCTGGCAAAAACAAGAATCCGACCATCACTGGGACTAGATATGCCCAAGTCAAAACTGAAACCAATTGCTCGTTTCCAAGAACCCACTTGCAGTAGTAAACCAATGCAGACTGATTCAGCGCGTAACCGATACTAAAGACGAGGAAAAACACTGTTGCCAGAATCCAATACTTATTGGCAAACATTGCTTTCAAACGCGCATTAAAAGGCACATTTTCGTTCCCTTCATCACGTAGCGTTCTGATCTCGCGCGTTCCTGCGACAGTGAACCAAAACAAAAGCACCGATAGACTCGTCAAGATCGCGAACGCGATGACCCATGCGCGTTGATCGTCACCAAGGCGCTTCACCAAAGGAAGGGTTACCGTCGTGACCAGCAGGAAGCCTATCTGAGCCATGAACATCCGGAAAACATTCAGCTTAGCCCGTTCATTAACGTCGCGAGTCATCAGCGCGTTAATTGTGCCGTAAGGAATACAAACGGCAGTAAAGGCAATTGTCATTAGTAGGTAGGTAACGTAAGCGTATATCAGCTTTCCCGAAATTGACGTATCAGGCACGGCGAAAAGGAGAGTTGAACAAGCAGCAAACGGTATCGCTCCGAATAACACCCACGGGCGCGCTTTCCCCCACCTTGTATCAGTCTTATCAACCAAAGCACCGACGATCACGTCCGTGACCCCGTCGAAAATTCTCCCAAACAGCATCAAGGTGCCGACCGCAGCAGCTGGAATTAGCGCAACGTCAGTGTAGAAATAAATGATGAACATTCCCAAGGCTGCCCACGTAATGTTGACAGCCATATCTCCTGCACCATATGCTATCCGGTTCCAGGTTTTTATCTCACCCTTAAAACCGTAAATCCTAGCGGAATTATTACCGATAGTTTCGGTCATTTTGCCACCTCAACTGTGACTACAGAGAAAGAGGCCGGAGGAAGTTCAAGGACGGAAGAGTCAAAGTCTTTTAGCTCCTCCATCGAAATTTCCTCCGGGTTATCAAAGGTATTAACGCTCGTTAAATTCTTTCCTACAAGCCTACGCACACTCTTGATTGCAAATTTGCTACCGCTAACTTCAATTTCAAGTGGCTCCGATTTCTCGAGGTTCGAATTCAACACGAACAGTGTCATTTCACGATTGTCAGAGTCGTACACAACGGCCGAATAGACTGATGGGATTTCCCGTCCCTTAACCAAGCTCTTAGAGCACTCTAAGCGATGAGAGAGAACCTCTCCATGGCCACGCTCGGTAAGCTCATGAAGCGGATACCAAATAGCCTGTCGAAGAATTCCCCCGTCATTCTTGGTAGTGATAGGAGCGATCGCGTTAACTAGCTGCGCAAGACAAGCAATCTCAACTCGATCAGCGTGGTTTATCAAGGTCATGCCCAAGCCAGCAAAGGTTACAGCATCAAGAAGAGAGTATTTCTCTTGAAGAATAGGCGGAGCTTCTTCCCATCTCTCTGCAGAAGTTACCTCGAGTTCTGTTGCACCAAGAAGATCACTCGGACCGTTGATTTTGAGATCTGAGAAGTTCCAAACATTCCATTCATCAAGACAAATGGGGATTTCCTTATCCTCGTCACGCTTACCCTTCACAAAATCTAAGACAGCCTCAGAGTTTTTCAGATGCTGATGCAGTTCGTGCCATGAGTGGATGAATTCTTCGGCACTACTATCGCTTCTCGATGCGTAAAAGTGAGTAGAGATGTAGTCGATATGCGGGTAGAGCTTACTCAGAACAATCTTGTCCCATTCGAGGTATTCTGGCAGCACATGATATGAACTACCACAAGCAACGAGCTTAATGTCGTGATCTACCCACCGCATCATCTTCGCCGTCTCAAGTGCTTTATCCGCATAGTTATCTGCACTAAGATGGCCGGCTTGCCAATCTCCTTCCATTTCATTTCCTAGGCACCAGTATTTGATACCGTAGGGCTCTTCATGACCATTCTGTCTGCGAAGGTCACTCCAGTATGTGCCACCAGGATGATTGCAGTATTCTACGAGCTCTGCAGCTTCCTTAGGAGTGCCGGTTCCGAGATTCACGGCTATCATCGGCTCTACGTTTGCTTTTCGCGCCCAATCAATAAAGTCATCAATTCCAAATTGATTGCTTTCTATGGTTGCCCATGCAAATTCAAGTCGTCTCGGACGCTTTTCCTTAGGTCCAATACCATCTTTCCAGTTGTAATTCGAAACGTAGTTTCCACCAGGATAGCGAACAAGGCTTATATCAAGTTCCTTTACCTCATCGATCACGTCTTGCCGCAGGCCATTGTCATCTGCGGTCGCATGATCGGGCTGATAAAGTCCCCCATAGATGCATCGGCCCAGGTGCTCGGTGAACGATCCCCATATCAATTCATTGATGTTAGCGTTCACATACTTAGGATCAACATGTAGTCGCGCCATTGAAGCCTCCCATGATTTACGAAGTGAGCTAGATTCTCGAGTCATACACTGCGGAGATCTACATTGTTCCGCCAGTGAAGTTAACGATAACATGCCCGTGCAGATAAATCCAGCAGGCCCCTCCCCTCTCGACGATCCTCGAGTTGAGGATGGATAACTACGGGATTCCGTACAGGTCTAACTACCTTTGTCAGATGAGTCCCGACTGGTCAACGATGTCGATCGCTGAATCAGCGAATCGCAAGCGAGGCGACGCATCCCCTGCCCAAGCAGCACTTCGGGACGCACTCCTGCTCAGTTGGAGATTAACCGGTATTGGTGATCTCGCCAAAAACGTACGAAGGTTATTCTAGGCAGCGACATCACCGCATAACCTCGGCGTACCTGTCAGCGAGCGTCGGCGCGCGTGGCCGCCACCTCGTACAACGCGATGCCCGTGGCAACCGACGCGTTCAAAGACTCAACGGTGGAGCTGATCGGAATCGACACGATCTGGTCGCAGGTGTCGCGCACCAGGCGTGACAGTCCAGCCCCTTCCGCACCCGTGACAATAACCAGTGGCTCGGTCGACAAGGGCAGGCGGCGGATCGACTGGTCACCCCCGCCGTCCAATCCGACCACGAAGTACCCGGCCTTTTTGGCGACACGCAGAAACTGTACAAGGTTGGACACCTGCGCAACCGGGACGCGCGCGGCTGCACCAGCGGACACCTTCCACACGGTGGCGTTCACACCTGCCGAGCGGCGCTGCGGAATCACCACGCCTCCCGCGCCAAATGCGCCAGCAGCACGCAACGTCGCACCCAGATTGTGCGGGTCCGTCACCTGGTCAAGTGCCACCACCATGGGCGGCTCACTCTGCTGAAGCAGGTCACCAAGCAGTTCGTCTGCATCCGCATAGTCGTAGGCGTCCACCTCGGCAGCTACTCCCTGATGCACGGCACCATCCGTTGCAACGTCCAGGTCGCGCCTGGTCACTTCAATCACCGGCGCTCCCAGAGAGGATGCTGTGCGGATCACGGATTCGAGTCGCTCATCGGCCGTTGTGGTCGGTGAAATGAAGACGCGCAGAATCGGCACGCCTGCCTGAGCTGCTTCGGCAACGGGGTTACGCCCACAGATCAGCTCGTGGCCTTCGGGAATCTTGATAGAGGTCCTGGAGCGGGCACGTGCCAGCGCTGCTTCCTGTTGCTCACGCTTTTCACGGGCAACTTTGCGCTTGTGGGCGGCGTGGTAGACGCGATCCTCAGCTTTCGGAGTGGGGCCCTTACCCTCCAGACCCCGGCGTGAATGGCCGCCGGTTCCTACGCGTGGCCCCTTCTTGGAGTTAGGTTTGCGGATGGCTCCACGTCGACCGTAATTACTTGCCATCTGTTGACTCCTGCCTTCTTATGCTGATCGCGGGCTTGAGCACGGCTGCACATACGGATGCTACGTGAGGTGCTCAATGGATGCTTCCAGCCGCCTCACCTGGTGATGTGGCGATTCGCGCCGTGCAAGTCCTTCACTTTATCGTACGGCCCGCCCCACATTCGAGTGCATTTTCGTGGATCCTTGCCACATTTGTGCCGCTAGGCGCCGGCGTCGCTGTGTGAACCCGCAGCACGACGCTCCGCGTGCCATCTAGTCTTGCCGTCTTAGCTGTGCCGACCAAGCTGTGCTGGCGAGAGCTGGTGTGCGCGGCGAGAAGGTTTAGTCGGCTGCCAGGTGCCAGGTCGCGCCGTCTTTGCCGTCCTCCACCGTGATGCCGGCTTCGGTCAGCGTGTCTCGCAGCTGGTCGGCTCGCGTCCAGTCTTTATCTGCTCGGGCTTGCGCACGCTCGTTCAAAATACCGGTCACAAGATTGTCGAGGGCGTCCATTGCGCCGTTTGATCCGCTGCCGTTCGTGCCTGTCGTTGCTCCAGTTTCCCCGCGAGTGGTGGCCTTCCACTGATCGGACAGGGGATCCACGCCCAGCAGATCCAGCATGGATCGCACGAGGACGTGTTCGCGGCGAATTGCCTCTGTGTCGCCGCTGGCCAGGGCCTGGTTACCGACTTTGAGGTGTTCGTAAATCACGGCGAGGGCGCCGGCGACGTTCAGGTCATCGTTCAAAGCATTGACGAACCCTTCAGGCAGATCTTTCTCCCCCAGCTGCAGTTCTTCGACGGTTGCTTCGCCTGCAGCTTCCGCACTCTTGAGAGCAAAGGTAATGAACTTTTCAGATGCCGCTTGAGCCGCCGGCAACGTGTCGGGTCCCCATTCCAAGGCTGAACGGTAATGCACTGTTGACAATGCCCAGCGCACAGCCAGAGCGGGTGCCTGCTGCGTCAGCGCATCCACGGACAGAACGTTGCCCACGGATTTCGCCATCTTCTCACCCTTAATGGTGACCCAGGCATTATGAACCCACATGCGGGCAAATCCCCATCCGGCTCCGTGTGACTGTGCCTGCTCGTTTTCGTGGTGCGGGAATCGCAGGTCAATGCCGCCCCCGTGGATGTCGAATTCTTCGCCCAGGTAACGCTTCGACATAGCCGAACATTCCAGGTGCCAACCCGGCCGCCCTCGTCCCCACGGAGAATCCCACGAGGCGGTGGCTGGTTCGCTGGGTTTGGCAGCCTTCCACAAGGCGAAGTCGCGCGGATCGCGTTTGCCTGCTTCGACATCCTGGTCGATCTGCGCGTCATCTTCCGTAGAACGCATATCGTCCAGTTTCTGACGGGTCAGCGAGCCGTAATCTTCTTGCGAATGAACGTCGAAATACACATTGCCCTGGCCGTCCACGTACGCATGTCCACGTTCAATCAGGCGCTCCACCAGCGCGATCTGGTCAGGGATGTGGGCAGTGGCGCGCGGCTCAAAGGTGGGTGGCAGCACGCCGAGGGTCGCATACGCATCGGCAAATTCGCGCTCGAATCGAGACGCCCACGCCCACCACTGCACTCCTGCTTCAGCTGATTTGGCGAGGATCTTGTCATCAATGTCGGTGATGTTGCGAATGTAGGTCACCTGCGTGCCGTTGCGGCGCAGCCAGCGGATCAGCGTGTCGAAGGCGACCGCGCTGCGCAGGTGCCCGATGTGCGGGGAGCCCTGCACGGTGGCACCGCACAGGTAAATCCCGACGTGTCCGGGGTGGACAGGCTCCAGCGGAGCCAGTGCGGCCTTCTTCGAATCGTGCAGATACAGCGTCATGCCTCTTATCGTAATGCGCCGCGCGCGCATTCCTCATCTTCGTCCTGCGATCCGCGCCCGCCCGAGGGTTGCCATATGCGCCACCGGCCCCTCTTCCGCCGACGCGCTGCAACCCACGCGCAATGGGGCTGCCCGCGCCCGTCAGTCTCTGGCCCTATCTGACTTCATCCACGCCCCGCCCTGCGCAGCCCGCCATCCACAGACTGTCGCCTCGACCTATTCTTGCGCGCGAGCTACTTCTATCCTGAGCACCGTAAATCCGACCATTGCAACCACATCTCACTTGGGTACACAGTCCAAACCAGAGGAGCACCGATGCCTGCTGTTGCATTCGACTTTGACAAGATCCTGATCCGATCATCTCGCGACAGACGCATCTCGCAAGAAAAAGCCACCTCGATGAATCTCATCGCCTTAGGAAAAGGTTTCTACGTTGCTCGATACATACTGGAGGAGCTACCCGACAAGTGGGCAGTTATCAATTTCATTAATCGGGCGCGAGCATGGATTCTCACGCGCTACCGACACAGCAAATGCATCGTAATTGGCCAAGCCGCATGCGTCGTCCACGGCATCAGCACTCTCTCCTCGCTGATAACAATCGATCTCTTGCATCCAGCGCCCCTGAATTCGACCACATCGACAAGTTTTCTGCCCCCGGTCCAGCTGTCTGAAAACGACGTTATCCCAGCGATAACCGTGCGTAGACATAACCGGCAGCTGTTAAGCGAACCGGTCACATTTCCTCATGGGATTCGTTGCTGTTCACTGAAAGACGCCGCTATTTCAACTGGAGTTCTAGACGATACGGCGAATAGCCACGTCGTCATGTGTGGAGTTCTGCGCATCCTGTCTCGCTTCGACCGGCGGGAATACGACATGTCTCGGAAGCGAGAGGATGCGGTCCGCAAAGATCTACTTTTACTCGCACGCAAATTGCCTGAACGGACTCGTAACAAGAAACACCTTTCGCACATCATCGAGGGTGCAGACGCCGCGTGTGAATCCGTTGCAGAACGACACTTGCTATGGATCATGCGCGAAGGTGGCATCACGGAGGTCTGCACGCAGATGAAAGTGCTGCATGACGGCTACACGTTCTTCACAGATTTTGGAATTCCAGACCTTCGTATCGCCATCGAGTTTGATGGGCGTTCGAAACACGGAACTGATACCGACGACATTTTCGCCAGCTTGGAAGCTCAGCAATACCGCCAGAAAAAGCTTGAGGCCGCAGGTTTCACCGTTTTGCGTTTTGTGTGGAAGGATCTGCGCTCGCCTGAACGCATCGTGGCTGAAATTCGCCTCCACATGGAGCGGGCGTACGCACGCAAAGTTCTCTTCAGCAGTTCCGCCGATCGCCAGTTTTCCTCAGCACCGCCCGGATAGTGCAGCTCTCCTCAGCAGCGGGCATACCTCCGCTTTTTCGCGCGTCGTGTCGCGCTTTGCTCTTCTCCCTGCGTCTCCGCGACCCCTTTTCTCGTGCGCTCATGCGACAAATCAGCCGCCGATGCAACACAACACCCTAGATCTTCGTGCCTGCGTTGCACATTCCCCTAAATCTTCACGGTCTTGATGCACATTCCCCTAGATTTAACGCAGAAATTGCACATACCCCTAGCTAAAGTCGGCACCCCAAAAGGACAAAACCTATTTCCGCAGGTCAGCCGTCAGTAGCTTCCGGCGGCCTCGAGCCTCACGCGTTAAATCTAGGGGATTGTGCATTTTTACAAGACTTTTTAGGGGTATGTGCACGAGGAAGGCCCAATTTCACGAGTATGTGCACCCGGCGAAGTTAAATCCAGAGTATGCGCTGGCGCCAGGGCGGAAGGGCAAACGACCGGCACCGCCCATACCTCGTGACGGCTGCAACTCATCCCGCGGGCGAGGGTGGATACTAAGCTGACCTTATGAGCACCGCGCAC
The DNA here is from genome assembly GCF_056590235.1 of Pauljensenia sp. C0170B4. Lineage (NCBI taxonomy): Bacteria > Bacillati > Actinomycetota > Actinomycetes > Actinomycetales > Actinomycetaceae > Pauljensenia > Pauljensenia sp. C0170B4. The sequence continues at coordinate 94,208 of NZ_JBWPVS010000003.1, forward strand.
CGGACCAATTATTCTCGCAACGCCGCAGCAGGCAACGCGGCAGCAGGCAACGCCGCAGCAAGCAACACGGCAGCAAGTAAAGCGGCAGCAGGCAACGCGGCAGCAAGTAACGCCGCAGCAGGCAACGCGCAGACGCCGCAGGCGTGCCCATTCCGCATCGGCCACGCCATTGACGTTCACGCGTTCGCTGAGAATCCGCACCCTGGCGGCAGCCAGCCGGGACAGGCTGCAGAAAGCTCGCAGGTGCGCAGAGATGATAGCCAGCGAGGACAGACCAGTGACGCTCAGCAAGCGCGCGGAACCGACACCCAGCACATTCACGGAAGTGGCAACGAGCAGCCGCATACCGACGTCTTGATGCTGGCGTGCATGGAATGGCCAGGTGAGGCGGTGCTGGCAGGTCATTCCGATGGTGATGTGGCGGCGCATGCCATCTGCGATGCACTGTTGTCAGCCGCACACCTGGGCGACATGGGATCCAACTTCGGCACGGACCGCCCCGAGTGGAAGGGCGCATCAGGGCGCGCATTCCTCACAGAGGTCCTGCGGATGGTCACGCAGGCCGGTTTCGCCGTTGCGAATGTGAGCCTGCAGGTGGTCGGTAACCGCCCGCGAATGGCATCGCGCCTGAAGGAAGCCGAACGTACATTGTCAGATATCGTCGGCGCCCCTGTATCCGTATCGGCCACCACGACCGACGGGCTCGGGTTTACTGGACGCGGCGAAGGGCTGGCAGCGCAGGCAAGCGCACTGATCTACGCAATGTCGACGGCTCCAGGGTCTGGTTTTTGATTGACGAGGGTGGCCGCGGGCGCCGCGCGCACCGGCACAACCACAGCTGACTGTCATTCGGCAACGAGGGCATTTCTATGGGCACCGTCAGCGAGGGCACACCCTAGCGGCACCGTCAGCGCCGATCGGCCTCAGACCCATCGATGGCGAGGGCGAACTCCACCGACGGAGCGGCAGGGTCGACCTTCTCGAGCCTGACCTGCACGCGCTTGCCAGCCAAGGAAGGAGCATCCTCGATTCCCTGAATATCGACGCGTGAAATCACAGCCGGATCCGACACGATGATCTCTGCCCGCTCCTTGTTCACACTGGTGACCACCGCATCAAACAGCTCGCCTTCATGACCAGCCAGCACCATCGCCTCCAGCGCGGCAACCGCTCCGTTTTCAACGGTGCGCACTTTCTGAGTCGTCTGAGCCATGATGGTGGGCAACTCAGGCAAACGGTCACGTACCCACGTCGGCACGTCAACACCGGCGCAAATCGACAGGCACACTTCCTCACCGTAGCGGTCCACCAAACGGCGAAGCGGTGCGGTCACATGCGCATACGGCGCAGCGATCGCTCCGTGGATCGCTTCATCACCGGTGGGTGCCCCCCGGTCAAACGCCGTGTACCCCGCGCCGCGGAACAGTGTGCGCGCCTGGCTCATAAACGCCGCGTGAGCCGGCTCGGCCGAATCGAGCGATCGCACAAAGTCGGGATAGGTCTGTTCAACAGGCCATTCCAGATCCAGTGCCTCGGCCACGCGCCGCAGGCGGGTAATGTCACGGTCGGTTGCAGGCGGCATGACACGCAAAATACCGATCCCTGCCCGGCGCATCATGTCAGCCGCACACATGCCGGTCAGAAGCGAGATCTGAGCATTCCATTCTTCAACGGGCAGCGTCGCGCGGTACGTCAACTCGAACTGGCCGTCGTCGCGCTCCTCAATTTCCTGCTCAGGCGCGTTCATCGAAATACCGCCGCGTTCGATTTCACGCTGCTCACGAGCCTGACCGACGTGAGCCAAGTTGTCAATAAAGTCAGCTGGAACCACATCAGGCAGGTCGCCCTTGCCGTCGACTGCGCGCTGAACACCGTCGTAGTCCAGTTGTGCCCGCGAACGGATCACAGCCCGCTCCACGTTCGCTTTCACCACGTTGCCGTCATCGTCCAGGTCAATGGTCCACAGGCACGAGGGGCGATCCGCATCCGGAATAAGTGAGGCAGCATCATGGCACAACACATCCGGATGCAATGGCGTGACCTCATCGGGCGCGTATACGGTTGATCCACGCTCACGCACAGCATGGTCCAACGCCCCGTCAGGCCACACGAATGTTGCCAGTGAGGCGATCGCATAGTAAACGCGAAAGGTGGCTCGCCCTGCCCGCGAGGCGCTGCGCTCGCCGTCATCGTCACCGTCCAGTCGCACACACGCCACAGCCTGATCCAGATCACGGGAACCATGCGGGTCGATGGTGACGAACGGGATGTCACGCGCGTCGCGGGCACCCTCGGCAATGAAGCGCTCAACGCCGCTGGAATGCCAATGGGAGGCCGCAAGGTCAGCTTCGTGCTGCGCCTCGTCGGAAAACTCGGTGGGGATCCCGGTCTTGTCGCGCAGGTGGTTCAAGGCGAGCACGACTTGCGAGGGCGGCGCGCTGTACATGCGCAGACGTGGAGCGGACATGTATTTTCCCTTCGTTGACGAGGGCGCCTTCACCGCGCGGCTTCCAGGAACGTGCTTCCAGTATCACCCCTGTGACGGCGTGCTGTCCTGATAAATGTTCAGATGCGCGGATTCCTGGCGAATCGGAATGAGCAGCAGAAGGCCAGCCAGCAGTACCACGACGATGCCGAGAATGCCCCAGTGAGTGGCGTCCACGTCCGGTGGTGTGACGGCGCGCCCCAGTTTGATGGCCAGGTAGTACAGGGCAGGTGAGAGGAAGGAGACAGCTCGGCCGGTCGTGGCGTACAGGCCGAATACTTCGCCTTCGCGACCTGCCGGAATCATGCGCGCCAGGAAGGAGCGCGAGGCCGACTGTGCCGGGCCGACAAAGACGCACAGGATCAGACCCAGGACCCAGAAGATCGGCTTGCCGAATGAGTGGAAGAAGAACACCAGCAACCCGGAGGTCACCATGCACACCAGGGACAGGATGATGACGCGCTTGGGGCCGATCCAGTCGTCAAGCGCACCGAAGCCAATGGTTGCCAGGCCGGCGACAACGTTGGCGGCAATGGCAAAGAGGATGACTTCGGAGGCGGAAAAGCCGAACACGGACCCTGCCAGGATTGCGCCAAATGTGAACACCCCAGCCAGGCCATCGCGGAAAACAGCCGACGCGATCAGGAACATCAAGGTGTGGCGTGATGTGCGCGCCAGAGACTTCACTGTTGACCACAGCAGCTTGTAGGAATCGATCAGAGACTCATGGGTATCGCTGGTGGACACATTCTTCGGTTTGGGCGGGTTAAGGACGACCGGCAGAGAGAAGACGGCGAACCAGATGGCTGAGACCACCATTGCGACGCGAATATTCAGCCCGTTTTCACCTGTCACGCCGAACCAGCCGACTTCAGGGTTGATGAAACCGACGAAGAGGATCAGCAGCAACACGATGCCGCCGACGTATCCGAGGCCCCAGCCGAATCCGGAGATTCGTCCCATCGCTGACTTATCAGCCAGGTGGTTGAGCATCGCGTTGTAGTTGACGGAGGCGAACTCGAAGAACACGTTACCCAAGCCGAGCAGACCGATTCCCAGCCACAGCGCGCCGGTTGGGCCGAGCGAGGAATTGGGTGCCACGAAGAACATGGCGAGCATGCACAGCACCACCATGGCGGTGAACCAGCCGAGCCACACTCCCCCTTTACCGCGCCGATCAGCACGCTGCCCCGTGATGGGAGCTAGCAGAGCGATCACGATGCCGGCAAGGGTCAGTCCCAGTGACAGGTTCTCGTTGGCAACAACTTTGGGGGCGAACACCCCGTCAGTTGTCAGGTAGACAGAGAAGACGAACGTTGTTGCCACGGCGTTGAATGCGGCTGAGCCCCAGTCCCACAAAGCCCATGAGACCACTTTCTTGTTCCACAGAACCCAGTGGTGGCGTGACCCTGACGGAGGCGTGGAACCTGTCGAGTGTGACGAAGTGGAAGAAGGAGTGGGAGCATGCTCGAAGGACTGCTCGTGTTGTGACATGGGATCTCCTTATGCAAGGGTGCGGCGCGCGCCGCAGACAGATACCTGCGATTGCAAGGTATCACGCATCGGGCGCGTACCCGTGATCTAGACAGGCTTGCGCCAGGGCAATGTCCAACTCGGTGGTCACTTTGAATGCCATCGTGTCGCCCGCAATCGACATCACCGTCAGTCCCAGTGCTTCCACCAGCCCTGCATCATCGGTGGCGGCGCTCGATTCGTCGGCTGCTCTGCTGGCTCCGTACTCGTGAGCACGGCATATGACGTCCCACGTGAAGCCTTGCGGAGTTTGAACAGCGCGCAGGCGTGAGCGGTCAATACTCGGGTCGAGGGGCGATAGCGCATCGTCTCCCTCGTCGATGTGCGTGCCGGTGGCAAGCGGTTTGATCGTGTCAGTTACTGGCAAGGTTGGGATGACGGCATTGGCACCGTTTTCAATGGCTCGGGCTACGCGGCCGATGAGCGCCGGCGGTGTCAGGCAGCGCGCCGCGTCGTGGATCAGGACAGGTGTGCGCGCGTCAGGACGGAACTGTTCAAGGGATCGCAAACCTGCGGCCACAGACGCCTGACGCGACGCTCCTCCCGCGACGACTCGCACGGTGGCAGATAGGTCGGGCAGCGCGCTCCCGATGAGTTGTTCAAAATCGACGAGGGCGTCTGTCGGAGCGGTGACCGCAATGTGCGTGATTCCCGCAGCGTCAAGGCCGCGAAGGGCGCGCAGTACCATCGGTACACCGCCTACTTCGACGAGGGCTTTGGGCATGTGCCGTCCCAGTCGGGTGCCCGAGCCAGCTGCGGCCAGGACAGACAGGCGCCTCTTGACAGGTGCAGGTTCTGCTCGTGCAGATTCGGTTGACACAGATTCAGTGAGCGCAGGTTCAGCTGACACGATGCCAGCGTGGTGGGATCCAGGCGCCTGCAATGGCGTCGTTGACTGGGATCGCAGCTGGCTCATGTCAGGATGGTCGCAATTCAGGTGCCGCGCCACTGCCGGGAGGGGCGCGGTGCTGACGGCACTACTTGTCGTCGCCTGATTCGCGAGTGTCGGTGCCGGCGTCGTCGGCACTGTCATCCGTTTCGGCCGATTCAGCCAGGATCGAGTCGAGGCGATCCGATGCTGCTGACTTGTCGATGTCGCGGGCCAGAGCAAGCTCAGAAGTCAGGATCTGGCGGGCTTTCGTCAGCATGCGCTTTTCGCCCGTGGAAAGCTTCTTGCTGGCGTCGCGGCGTGTCAGGTCACGAACAACTTCGGAGACTTTGACGATGTCGCCGGTTGCGATTTTTTCCTGATTCGCTTTGAAGCGTCGTGACCAGTTCGTCGGCTCTTCGACATAAGGTGCTCGCAGAACGGAGACGACTTCTTCCAGCCCGTCTTCATCGACGACATCTCGAACGCCAACGAGGTCGACGTTGTCAGCTGGCACTTGAATCTTGAGGTCACCTTGCGTGACGCGCAGTGTTAAGTAAGTTTTTTCCTCACCGCGTATCTTTCGGGTGGCGATCTCCTCGATCGTGGCTGCTCCGTGATGGGGGTAGACGACCGTTTGACCGATGGTGAACGTCATAAAAGAAACTCCTGCTGGTATTAAACAATACCGCCATTCTACCAGTAATCGTGCACACACAGTCAGTGGGGGTGTTATGCTAGCGCTTCGCTCGCTCCACGCCCCTTCGCACGGGGATGCCGGCACACACCTGCGCGCCGTTTTTACTTGCTTTCGTCGCGCGGATTCGACACCAGTTTGTAGCCCAGTCCGCGAACGGTCACCAGGCGGACGGGGTGGGATGGATCCGGCTCGATCCGAGCGCGCAGACGTTTGACATGCACGTCCAGGGTCTTTGAATCACCGATCGTTCCGACTCCCCACACACGATCCATCAGCTGCGAGCGCGTCAGGACTCGATCGGGGTTGCGGGCGAGGAATTCCAGCAGTTCGAATTCGCGCAGCGGCATCGACACGGATGTGTCGTCCACCGTGACTTCGTGCCGGTCTACCCACAGGCGGATTGTTCCCACTTCGAGGACTTCTTCTTCATCCTCCAGTGTTCCAGCCTGGCGCCGCAATACTGCACGGATGCGGGCCAGCAATTCACGGTAGGAATACGGCTTCGTGATGTAGTCGTCGGCACCCATCTCCAGGCCGACGATGCGTTCGACCACTTCGTCTTTCGCGGTCACCATGATGACAGGAACGTTGGATACTTTTCTGAGTTTCCTGCACACTTCGGTGCCCGACATTCCCGGCAGCATAAGGTCAAGCAAGATCAGATCCCATTTCGGATCGATCGCTTTTTCGAGTCCAGCATTTCCGTCGGATGCTTCGCCCACGTCAAAGCCGTCCCGACGCAGGTTGTAGGCGAGTGGCTCACGGTAGGAGGCTTCATCTTCGATTATCAAAATTGCCGTCATGATTATCTTGCGTCCTTGTCTTTACGCTCGTCTCCATTTTCACCGATCTCTGCTTCAGGTAACACTAGCGTGAACGTTGATCCGCGACCCGGGAGGGATGCAACGGTCACTGTTCCGCCGTGATCACTGGCAACATGTTTGACGATTGACAATCCCAGTCCTGTCCCCCCTGTTTCACGTGAACGCGCCGTGTCGACTCTAAAGAAGCGTTCAAAGATGCGTTGCTGATGCTCAGATGAGATGCCGATACCGGTGTCGATGACGCGAATGCAGATTCGTTCCTGGTTGCGTACCGCGTCGACACGCACCCATGAATCCGGATGCGAGTACCGCACAGCGTTATCGACGAGGTTTCGGACCGCCATCACCAGCATGTCCTTATCTCCCCACACGTAGGCTTCGAGCGCAGGATCCGGTCCGCGCAACTCGATGCGTGCCTGCTCGGCGGGGAATTCTTCCTGATGGAGCGCTTCGCTGATCACTTGCTTGACGCTGACGAGGTCGGGCGAATCCAGAGCATCAGGTGATTGCAGGCGCGACAGGTCGATAATGTCCTGCACCAGTGTGGACAGTCGTTCCGATTCTTTCGACAGTCGGCTCGCGAAGTAGGCAACTGCTTCAGAATCGTCAGAGTTTTCAGCGATCGTTTCGGCCAGAAGTCGCACAGCCCCGACAGGTGTTTTCAGCTCGTGCGACACGTTCGCAGTAAAATCACGACGCGCAGCCTCGTTGCGTCGTTGGATCGTCAGATCCTCTGCCACGATCAAGAGGAGGTCACCGGGCAGCGGGGCCACCCGCACTCGGAAGAACAGTTCAGCTGCTTCAGGAAGGTCGGAGCGTGGCAGCGTCATCTCAGTGGTCAGCGGGACTCCCTCGGCCCGCACGCGTGCGGCAACTTCAATGAGGGCAGGGTGCGTCAGTTCCTGGTGACGCGCCAGGCCTTTGGCATACGCTTTGGCATCAGCGCGGACAATCTTGTTGTCCGCGTCAACGACGATCACGATGCCGGGCAGAGCGGAAGTCATGGCGAGCAGATCGACAGGCGGCTGGGTGTACTGCGGATCCACTCCATTTTCGACGTCCTGTTGACGCTGAGACAGCCGGAAGGCTCCTACGCCGACAGCGCCGACGAGGACACCCAGCAGCGCGACAACGATGAGAGTGATAGCGTCCAACACAGACATAACTGTATCGATCTGTTTGCCTCTTCGTCACCACTCGTGACGGGCCATCTGCAGATTTCCTGCAACAATACCCGAAAAGCAAGCAGGAGTTAACCAAAAATTAACCCGATATGCACACACTTGGCACTTATCTTTGGTGGACTTAAACAGTTACAGTGGATTTTTCGTGAAGGAGACATTGTGCGCACTGTATATCGACAGGAACTGACGCAGCTTGGACTCGATTTGGAGAGGATGAGCTCCGGTGTCACCGTCGCGATTGAACGCGCAACGCAGGCCCTGCGCGAAGGTGACATGATCAAGGCGGAGCAGACAGGCGACGCTGATGACCGCCTCGACCAACTGTCCCGTCACATCGACGAAACCTGTGTGAGCCTTCTGCTGCTACAGGGCCCCGTTGCATCCGATCTTCGCCTGATTGTTGCGGGCCTGAGACTGACTCAGACGATGGAGCGTCAGGGCGACCTTGCGGCCCACCTGGCTTTGATCGCACGCAACCCCCACCAGGAGCCGGGGATTTGCCCACAGGCTCGACCGCTCATCACCAAGATGACGGACGCGGCCGTGCAGATGGCACACTCGATGGAGAAGGTTGTCCAGACCCAGGATCTGAACCTGGCCCGTCGTATGCATCGCGATGACGACATTCTCGATGACCTGCAGATCGAGGCTCGCCGCATGGCAACCGATGACGACAATGATCTGACTCGCGCTCAGGTGATCGACGTGACGCTCGCGGCCCGCTTCCTGGAGCGCTTCGGTGATCACGCTGTTTCCGTTGCGGACCAGGTGATGTACATCGTGGAAGGCGCACAAACCGCCTAAGCGGAACTGCCGAATCTATATCCGGCGAACGCGGAGCTCACACACCGTATTACCCCGCTGACGCCTTCAACATGCGCATAAAGGCTGGTGCCCCACCTCCTTGGGAGGTGGGGCACCAGCCTTGAGGGTGGGAACCCTCGTGAATGAAACTTACTTGCCCTGGTTTGCTACGGCCGCGATCTTGGCCTCAGCATCGGGATCAAGGTATGTGCCGCCCTTCTTGACGGGCTTGAGGGTTTCCTCGTCAAGTTCGTAGACCAGCGGAATGCCGGTCGGGATATTCAGGCCGGCGATGTCGTCGTCGGAGATATCATCGAGGTGCTTGACGATGGCGCGCAGTGAGTTGCCGTGGGCTGCAACCATCACGGTCTTGCCGGAGCGAATCGCGGGAACGATGGTGTCATTCCAGTACGGCAGCAAACGGGCCAGCACGTCCTTGAGGCATTCGGTCAACGGAATCGGCTCGCCTGCATAGCGCGGGTCGGCGTCCTGCGAGAATTCCGAGCCCTTTTCGATCTCCGGCGGCGGCACATCGTAGGAACGGCGCCACTGCATGAACTGTTCCTCGCCGAACTCGTCGCGGATTTCCTTCTTGTTCTTGCCTTGCAGAGCGCCATAGTGACGCTCGTTAAGGCGCCATGAACGCTCCACGGGAATCCAGTGACGGTCCGCGGCATCCAGGGCCAGGTTGGCGGTCTGGATGGCGCGACGCAGCATCGAGGTGAACAGCAGGTCAGGCAGGATGCCGGCTTCCTTGAGAAGCTCTCCTCCGTGCGTTGCCTCTGAGCGGCCCTTTTCTGACAGGGGTACGTCAACCCAGCCGGTGAAAAGGTTCTTTGCATTCCATTCGCTCTCGCCATGGCGGAGCAATACCAGTTTGTATGTCATAGTCCTATTCTCACAAAGATCGTGCCCGCTGTCACGGGACCCTTCGACATCACTTCACAGCGTCGGCAATACGAGCCACTCAACAACGGCCGGTCGCCGCCTGAGCGGTTGTCCTTCACCTCATCGGCAGCTCTTACTGATGCGCCTGACGGTACTGCTCGACAATGTCGGCGGGGATACGTCCGCGCTGTGACACCTCAAGACCCTCATCCTGCGCCCACTGGCGAATCTTCGCTGAATCGGACGCGCCGGCGGTCGCACCGCTGCGGCGAGTGACAGCCCGGCCACCGGTCCGGCGCGCATGGCGAATCCACTGCGCGAAATCGTCTTCGATCTTGTTCGCGTGTTCAGCATTCAGATCGATTTGGTAGGAAATGCCGTTGAAGGCAAAACTAATCGTCCGTTCAGCTTCAGAGCCATCGATGTCGTCGACCAAGAAAACCTTTGTCTTTTTCATTGAAAGTATTCCTTCTGCAGAATCCAATTCCGACAATAAAAAGAGTAGCACTTCAATCGGTTTTCATTTATTTGAATTCATCTGGCAATGTGGCGTGAACCGTTTTCTCACATCAACCGTTCTCTCGTATCAGCCGTTTTCTCGCATCAACCGCTTCCTCACATTAGGCACTTTCTCAGATCGCTGACAAGTTCATGGTGAACACCAAAATCGGGCAGAACCTGCTACTAGGTTCAGGGACTGTTCAGGGGATTCCCCTATGGCGTTTAACTTCCATTCCGTGCGATGATCACCATGTGAATTCATTGAAGCACCGGCCTGCGCCAGTCTATTCGACGTTGTCGCATTCCCTGAGCTTTTCAGGCCTGCCGCAATGAGCTCCTTTTGGTCCTTTATCAGCGGCATCGAAACCGCCATCGTTTCATTTTCCGATCAGCCGCTTTCCCTCGTTCTGTGCGTCCTGGCATGCTGGGGTGACGGGTTCTTCCCCGTCCTTCCCTCTGGTTCGGTTATCAGCGCCCTGTCGGCAACTCCGGCATACCGTGAACCTGTGTTCCTGACATTCCTCATTGTGTGCTGTGCCTGCGCGGCACTTGTAGGCGACCTTACAATGGCAGCGATCGGTCGACTCTTTCCTGAAAAGTCCCGTCGTCTACCGAAACTCAATATGAGGTTAAGTGCAGTAACAGAGCGCCAATGGAGAATTCTCCTGTCGACGGGTCGATTCGTCCCCATTGTGCGAATTGCGATTTTTCTCAGCGCGGGGAAAATGCGCATACCTTTCCGCCATATTGCGTTACTCGATGCACCCGCCTGCCTTATCTGGGCTTGCATCTACGGCCTGAGCGGAACAATCGGTGCACGTATTTCCACTTCACCACTGATATCAATGGCATGCGGAATTGTTTTAGGGGCGCTGTTCGCAGCAATTCTGACCCGGATTGCTCAATACCTCCATTCCCGCCACGCGAAGGTTACTGATCAATCCTGACAGTACGCGCCGTTGTCCCCGCCCCGCCTCACCGCGTCCCTGCTGGCGCACCAAAGCGCAGCCAACGTACGGTAGATGGATGCACGTACCCTCAGACGGTGAAAGCTCTCACCGCACTCCGCTCGTTCGCCTCATCGTGGCCGTCATTTTCACGGCCGCAATTGCTGGCATCACCGGATGGTTCTTTTCGCATCTGCTTCACCTGATCGAAAGACTCGCCTACGGTGAGAGCGCAACCTTCATCGAGGCTGTCCTGTCAACCGATTCGTCCAGACGCGTCATATTTCTTGCTCTGGCAGGTGCGATCGGCGGGGTTTCCTGGGCACTGCTGCACCACACCAGACGAGGGATCGTCACCGTCACCCAGGGTGTCAACGGGGCGAAAATGCCGCTCTTGACCACATTCGCGCACGCGACCACACAGGTTGTCATTGTGGCGCTCGGTGCGTCCATCGGCCGGGAAGTGGCACCGCGTGAAGTATCCGCAGCCCTGTCAGGATGGTGCTGTGACCGGTTGGGACTGAGCGCGCAGGATCGCCGCCTGATCGTCGCATGCGGCGCAGGCGCAGGGCTGGCCGCTGTGTATTCAATCCCCATTTCAGGAGCAATTTTCGCCCTGGAAGTTCTGATCGTTTCTCTGACCCCGCGGGCATTGTGGTGTGCATGCCTGATCTCGGGCCTGTCTGTCCTGGTCGCCCAAGGCCCCATCCGGCCCGAACCGTTCTACACGGTCACCGCACCCACTTCAACACCATCACTGCTGCTGTGGGCACTTATCGCCGGTCCAATCTTAGGTACAGCAGGATGGGGTTTCAGTCGCCTGGTGAAACGCGCTGAAGACCTGCGCCCAACAACCCCTCTGGTTCTGATCACCCTACCCGTAGTCTTCACGCTGGTCGGCCTGGTCGCCGTGTGGATTCCGCAGGTCATGGGTAATGGTCAGGCCACTGCTCAGGCGGGATTCGACGCGCATGCCCTGGCCGCCCTCGTCCCTGTCCTGAGCATCACGTGCGCCAAGGCCATCACGACGCTGGGCACAATCGCATCAGGTGCATGGGGTGGAACGCTGACACCGGGGATAGCACTGGGAGCCGGCTTCGGCGCCGTCGGTGGACTGGCGTGGTCGACGATGTTCCCCGACATTTCAATCACTGCCTGCGCGCTGATCGGAGCGATGTCATTCCTGGGCTCATCGATGCGTGCGCCGCTCACCGCACTCGCCCTTGTGCTGGAGTTTACGCATCAGGGGGCAACTATCCTGGTTCCGGCACTCATTGCACTTGGATTGTCGTGGGCCATCACCTGCGCTTTCACGCGCCTGAGCGAGGCGTCGCACCCGGCCGGGTAATTGACGAGGCTCTCGCTCAAACGGGCAGACGACGAGGCTTATACCCAGCCGGCCAAGCCGGTGCGGGCGACCTCCTCGAACGTGTCGATGCATCCGGGCAGATCGTTGCCCCATGGCACGTAGTGGAACTGCGAACCGCCAGCTTCGATGAAGGCATCACGGTTCAGGCGTGCGATCTCATCAAGCGTTTCGATGCAGTCTGCGACAAACCCGGGGCAGATCACGTCCACTCTGGTGGTGCCCACTGCGCCAAGTTCCCCCATCGTGTCGATGGTGGCGGGCCCAATCCACTTGGCCGGCCCAAAGACGGACTGGTAGCGGGTGAGTACCCACTGTGAATCCAGGTTGAGGCGCGATCGCAGCAGTTCAGCCGTCGTTTCGCACTCGTCGCGGTACACGTCTCCGTCGCGGTGCATCGCCTCGGGTATTGAGTGGAAGGACAGGACGAGTTTGTCGCCGCCTTCAAAATCGGGCCGGCCGCGCGCATCCCAGTGATTGACGAGGGCGGCCGCGAGCGCCTCGATATACACCGGGGCGTCATGGAAGGAGCGAATGGTGCGGATCTCCAGTTGATTGCGAGCGTTCAGCATGTCGCGGGCAACTTCATCGATGACAGGCGCGGTAGATGAGGAGGCGTACTGCGGGTAGGCGGGAATGATGAGGACGCGCTGCACTCCCTGATCACGCAGCTGATCAAGCACGCTGCGGATCGATGGTTCGCCGTAGCGCATGGCCAGGTGCACGTCGGCAACATGGTCGAGGCGCGCAGCCAGTTCGTCGCGCTGACGCAGCGACCAGTACATCAGTGGTGAGGAGTTCGACTCGGTGTGCCAGATCGACTCGTAGAGTTTTGCAGACCGTGCAGGGCGCACCCGCAAGATGATGCCTTCGAGGATCGGTCGCCAGATTGCTGGAGGCATTTCAATGATGCGCCGGTCGGAGAGGAATTCACGCAAGAAGGGGCGCACAGCCCGGGCTGTGGGTGCCTGCGGCGTTCCGAGGTTGGCCAGGATCACTGCGGGTCGTTCGGCTCGAGCGTTTTCTGACACAGCTAAAGATTTCGTCACGATGTGTACTGTACGGGAAAAACTATGTTCAATGCGAACTCACGCGCCCCACAGTAGGCTGACGACCATGACCCCCACAGCCCCGGCTTTTCTCTCACGCTACCGTTCACCCATCGGCACCTGGACACTGGCTTTCATAGGTGGTGACCTCGTCGGACTGTGGTGTGAGGGGGCGAAGCATTTCGGCTCCACCATCGCCGGCATGACGCACACCGATGACATCAGTGAGCTGGAGCCACCCTCGTCAATCAAGACGCAGAACAACCTGACCTGCACAACGCGCTGGCTGGACACCTACTTTGCCGGCCACATTCCCGACGAGGTGCCTGCGCTGCGCCTGGTCGGCACTGATTTCCAGGTCAGTGTGTGGCGCGAGCTCCTCGCAATTCCCTACGGGCAGACGACCACGTACGGTGACCTGGCCGATGCTCTTGCTGATCAGCGAGCCAGCGGGCTGGCACGTCAGGCTGGTCAACTGACCTGTCAGGCTGGCCGGCCGGCACCTCAGGCTGTCGGGCAGGCTGTCGGGCGCAATCCCATCTCCCTCATCGTCCCGTGTCACCGTGTCGTGGCGGCAGATGGTTCGTTGACGGGATACGCTGCGGGAACTGACCGCAAGGCGTGGCTCCTTGAGCTGGAAGACGCTCAAATCGCTTCATGAGCGGCGAGCCAGCGTACGGCCGCATCGGCCAGTCGCTCAGCATGGTCGCGTGATTCCTGGGTCCGCAAGTTAATGATCGAACGCTCGATCTGGCGTGTGCGTGAAAGGTCATCACTGTGAGAATCAAGTTCGTATGTACGCGGGCTGCGCACACCGGGGAAGAGGAGAGGCCGATACCACCTGCCCGGATAGAAGCCCTGTGACTGCAGCGCACTGAACATGTCTTCTGGGTCGATAGGCTGACCGGACCCATCGCGCTGGAGGATCACAGGGAAGCGGATCAGCGGCATCGATGCGGTGACAGAAGCCGGAACCGTTGCGGCGGTGTGGATTGCTGACAATGCACGCAGGTAGTGGCCGGTTCGCTCGGCCAGTTCACGTTCAATGGCATCCACACCCGCGAGTGCTTCGCTCATGTGGTCGAGCACCCAGCGTGAGGGTGCGTACGGTCTTCCGTTGGATCCGCCCTGCCATTGCGTGTCAGCATGGCGGGTAGAAAAGGTGTGCGGCCTGAGCCGCACTCCGCAACCTGCCTGAGAGCGCTGATGGCAGGTGAGAGTAGGCGCGATCTTGCAGACGATAGGTCCGAATTGCCGTGTCGAGAGTGACCCGAGGCTGAGGCAGGTTCGTCAGCGCGCCGACGAGGAGCTGGCGCACAGGTGCATCAACCGTGTCGGGATTGAGCCACAGTGCGGCACCGAATTTCGTGGGCAGGACCTTTTCCGCGCCGAAAGAGTGAATCGAAATATCCGCGAGGGGACGCCGCGTCTGCGGATCGGTGGCCATGCGTCCGACGCAATGTGCGCTGTCTTCAACAACAAAGGCGTCCGCTGCGTGCGCCTGATCCACGATCACCTTGGATGCGCCATCGTCCACGATACCGAAGGTGTGCTGGAGGACGATCGCCCCCGTCGAGGGCGGGAACGTCAAGGTCTGTGGGTCGATCGAGAGCGTGTCGGGCGAAATATCGGCGTACCGCGGGAGCATACCCGCGGACACAATCGGGTTAATTGCCGTGACGCGCGTGAACGCCTGCGTCACGACGTAGCGGGCGCGCCGCGCCTGCCGGATCGCATCAAAGGCCAGGTGCATGGCGTGGCGTGCGCGCAGCACCAGGAACCAGTCATCAGCGCTCGTTCCGGTTCACTGGGCGAGGGTGGCGCGGATCTGGTCTGCAAGTGGGAGATCGTGAGGATTCATCGTTGTCGAAGGTAGCTCACTGCTCACCCGGTTTTGACGCAGACGGTGAGGTTCGGTGTCCGCGCGGGTTCAATCCGTGCTCGCGTGGAGCCAGGCGTGCGGGCGCACCTGCATGACGCTGGGCAGTACGGTCACGCCGTATGAAGTCAAGCACTGAAGGGGTCAGCAGATTCTCACCGAATTCTCCCCGTGTTTGCACCTGAGATGGGGCTCCGGCCGGCCTCCCTCGTCAATTAAGTGAGGCGCGAATGGCGGTCAGGCGTTTTCGACGTCCTCATCTACCCAATTGAAGGTGCGTGTGACGGCTTTCTTCCACAGGCGGTAGTTGCGGTCGTACTCGTCGCGATCATCGCCTGGTTCCCAGCGCTTTCCTTCCGACCAGTTGTCGATGACGTCCTGCTCGCCCTCCCAGTAGCCCACGGCAATGCCTGCTGCGTATGCGGCGCCTAGCGCTGTTGTCTCCAGGACTTTCGGGCGAACGATCGGCACACCCAGCTGATCGGCCTGGAACTGCATAAGCAAATTGTCATTCGTCATGCCACCGTCGACGCGCAGCTCCTTCAACGCAACACCCGAGTCCGCTTCCATCGCGTCAAAGACTTCGCGGGACTGGAAAGCGGTGGCTTCTTCAACTGCACGGGCCAGGTGTCCCTTGTTGTTGTATCGCGTCAGCCCCACGATCGCGCCACGTGCATCGTCCTTCCAGTACGGTGCGAACAGGCCGGAAAATGCGGGTACGAAGTACACGCCACCATTGTCATCAACTGTTTTCGCCAGGTCTTCAATGTCTCTGGAGTCCTTGATGATTCCCAGATTGTCGCGCATCCATTGAACCAGTGAGCCTGTTACGGCAATCGAGCCTTCCAGGGCGTAGACCGGCTTGTTGTCACCGATCTTGTAGCACACGGTGGTGAGCAGACCGTTTTCTGAAAAGACCGGCTCCTCACCGGTGTTCATGATGACGAAACAGCCCGTACCGTACGTGTTCTTTGCCATGCCTTTGTCGAAGCACGCTTGCCCAAAGGTGGCGGCCTGCTGGTCACCAAGGATTCCAGCGATCGGAGTGTCAATCAGCAGCCCGTTCTTGCGACCGTATCCGTAGATTTCAGAAGAGGAGCAGATTTCAGGAAGCATCGACATAGGGATGCCGAAGTCCTCGCACACGTCTTCTCGCCACTGGAGTGTGCGAATATCCATCAGCATGGTGCGCGACGCGTTGGTGACGTCAGTCTTGTGAGCACCTCCGTTGACGCCGCCGGTCAGGTTCCACAGTGTCCAGGTGTCGGTGGTGCCGAACAGGAGGTCACCAGCTTCGGCGCGTTCGCGGACTCCCTCGACGTTGTCGAGGATCCATTTGATCTCAGGGCCTGCGTAGTAGGTCGACAGGTCGAGACCGCAGATGTCGCGGTACTTTGACTTCCCTTCGTCACCTGCAAGCTCACGAATGATTTGCGATGTGCGCGCGTCTTGCCACACGATCGCGTTGTAGACGGGTTCGCCGGTGTTCTTATCCCACACGACAACGGTTTCGCGCTGGTTCGTGATGCCGACGGCTGCGATCGCGTGCCTGTTGATTTCGGCTTTTTGCAGGACGTCCGCGACGCAGATGCGAATGTTGCTCCATATTTCGAGTGGATCGTGTTCAACCCATCCGGGCTTCGGGAAGATCTGCTCGTGTTCCTTCTGACTGACGGCCACGATCTGCCCATCGTGGTTGAAGATAATGGCTCGTGAGGACGTCGTGCCCTGATCGATGGCAAGTACGTAGTGTTCTTCCGCGGTCTTCTCAGTCATTGCGTCTCTTCCTGTCGTCCCTTTCCTATCAGTGACAGCCTCAGGCCTCACTGCCTGCACATACATGATAGAGCGCATCTCGCGTGCAATCAGCCCGTACTGCGACGAGGGAGGCCGCGTCTGGTCAGTTTTACCGACGAGGGCGGCTGGCCAAAACCGTCTTGCCAACGAGGAACGGGCGCACGCTGAAGCACAGAGTCTTCCAGCGCGCGCCCGTCTGACACGGAGATTCAACAGCTCAGAACTGATGCACCTCCTGAGTTCAGTGGATTCCTCGGCGGCGGTACCAGAGCAGGCCAGCGCCCAGGGTGATCATCAAAATGCTCGCTCCTACAGCACCTCCAGCCGTCGCCCCCGTGTTCACGATGGTCGGCGGTGACGGTGGTGTACCCGGCGGAGGCGGATTCTTCGAGTTCGTGATGGTGAATCCGTCAGTCGCAGTTCCTGTGATGCGGGCACTGAAGCCGTCAACTGGTGTTTCCTTGACTGTATAGACGATGGGCGCGGAGCCGTCTGCATTGAACATTTCAAGGTCGGCAAATGTGCCTGACCAGGAGTTGTCTGCTGAGAGAGTGAGTTTCTGTCCAGTTGGCTCACCGTCAGCCACAAGTTCAACGTCAATGGACTGTGGGATATCGTCACTGAGCGCTGCGCCGTCGTGGTTCACCCATTTCTTCGTCACGGGAACAGCTGTGAGGGCTCTGTTTGTGATCGTGAAGCCGTCCACGGCGTTACCAGCCACTACCGACCGATACCCAGGAACCTCAACCTCACGCACCGAATACTCAACCAAGACGCCATGGTCAAACTTCGGCAAATCCTTAAACACACCGGACCACGAATTATCCGCCGACAAAGTCAACGTCGTGCCAGTCGGCTCCCCACCAGTCAACAACTCAACCACAACACTGCCAGGACGTTCACCCAACGCATCCTCACCATCAAGCCACGACTTCGACACACCCACAGAGGTGAGGATCCGGTTCGTCAGCGCAACACTGTAGGTCTTCTGCTTGTCATCCGAAGTTTCTGAGACCTTCATGGTGTAACCGTCCGCGCCGCTTTCCTTGAACTTAAGCGGGATGCGTTCACCTGTTGCGGCATCGACTAAGGTCTGAGGATTGGGGAAGTTATCGATAGTTGTTTCCCAGTTATTTGCCTCCGACAGCTCGATACCTTTGACGACCTCTACATCATCAACGAGGACGTCCAGCGTAATTCTGTCTGGGCGCACACCCGGGTCATCGTTGCTCCAAGATTTCTTGATCTTGAGTTTCCAGGCATCTTCACCAAAGAACAATTGTCCGTTGTTGGCAATGCCTCCACCGCTAAATCCCATGTCAGTGGCGAGGTTATTTTCGATTCTGACAGTGGCAAGACGTTCAGCCAGTCGCTTTGCCTGATCACTCGGAACCGACTTAAAGGCCTTATTCACTGTGTAGAGTTTGTTATTCTCCACCCGCTTGTTGTCGCCGCCTTGCACGTATCGCGGTTCTTGCTGCTCTTGCGGCCAGTTCAAGCGCTTACCGAAAATCGAGCCATCCTGGTACCACATTCTCTCTGCACCACCAAGCATGCGCTCGCCTATGAAGACAGGGTGGCCTTTCTCCGGCTCAGCCGCGCCAAAAGTATGCTCAGCGACGCTTGCAAAATCGTCTCCTGCACCTTTGTATTCCTTATTACGCCCAACATCTGGGGCAGAATTATCGAAAATCGCGACGCCCTTGGTGATGTTCAAGGTGGTTGTGCCCGTTGCGCAGTTCCACACACCGCCACCCTGCGTGCTGGGAAGGTGATTTCCTGCCCCGATAAGGAATGCGTCTTTGGTTGCATTGCCGCGGATCAGAGAGTTCTCAATGGTAAGAATCGAATCGGAATCGTTGTAGATACCGCCACCGCCCCAAAAGCCCTTCGCAACGTTGTCGTGTACGTAGCCGGCTTTCATCGTTACCTTAGCTTCACCGTAGAACGCGAGTCCGCCTCCAGCTTTCAGGGCCACGTTGTGCGCAAATTCTCCTCCGCTGATCGTGGCTTCGCCACCACCGAGAGCGATTCCTCCTCCGTGACCACTAGCAGTATTGCCTTCGACCGTGCCGCCGGAGATTTCCACATCTTTGCCACCACCGAGCGCGATCCCTCCTCCGAGACCTTTAGCAGTATTGCCTTCGACCGTGCCGCCAGAGATTTCCACATCTTTGACATCATGGATGTACATGCCGCCGCCCTGACCGGCGTAATCACCGTTGGTGTTTTCCTGGACAGTTCCGCTCGTGAAGTTGAAGCTATCTCCATTATCAATCGCGATTCCTCCGCCAATTTCGGTGGTATTTTTTGCGATTGTCGTTCCATCAAGCGTGACGTTGGCAAAACTCGCATACACGCCTCCACCGAATCCTTTATATTTGGGATGAACCGCATCATTGCCGGATATTTCCCCACCGGTCAAGGAAACGGGTACAGGAGCACCTTCAGCTCCCCAAATGCCTATCGCACCACCACGCTGGTAGCCGTGGTTCTCCTGAAGAGTTCCGCCGGCAATGCTGACACCGTCACCGCCGTAGATCGTAATCGGTGCGTAGAGGCCCTCATTCACCCCTTCAGGCAGGGTGCCGGAGGTATCAGTGACATTGTTCCTCGAAAAGTCAGCGCTCCCAGTCATGTTGAATTCGCCGTCTTTGACGAAGATGACAGGTCCGGTGAGCGATGTGTCGTGGACGGATCCGTCAGTGAAGTCCAGCGTTCCACCGTTCACAACGATTCGTGAGTTCGTGAAGGAGGGGCCGGCAAGCGTGAGGCTCCCGCCTTCGGCCACAGTCACTGTGTCGGCGCCCACTCCCGTGACAGTTCCACTGCCCGTGAGAGTCAGTCTCGCACCCTCCGGAACAACGAGCGGTTTGTCTGCTGTCGCACTGACATCACTGTCAATCGCGACTGTGGTCTCAGCACCTGGCGTCGCCTGGGCTGCCTGGGAAACGATTGTGTCCCATGAGGGGGGCTCCTCTGCCCTCGCAATCCCACTGGGTGTCAGTACAACAGCGAGGGAAACAGTAAGGAGACTGGTCACAAGCCTTAAAACACTACGCATGTCGTCATTCCGATCCCAGCGAAAATTCCTCAAACTATTCGATCATCTCACTTTTCCACCTTTCTCGTGTGTGAATTCCTGCATAGCGGTAAATTGCTTGCGTCTGACCCAGCCTGGCTTAACGTCAGAGCAAAAGGACTCCCTTGGGGTATCTACCGACTTCACAGCCCATCCACTCGCCACGGACCCTGGCCACATTTCGAAACAGGCGCACGACAGCCCTCGACATTCCAGCTCGCGACATGTTCGGATACAAGCCGGGCGATGATGTCCTTCTCCTTGCTGACCCCGAACGCGGCATTGCGATTCTGCCGGCCGATCAGATCAACAAGCTTCTTCCCCAGACACCACCACATGTTTCCTAAGCGAGAATCCATGCCCGCCATTGTGTGCACAGACGTCCGGCGCACCTTTGCCGACGTCATCGCTCTTGACAACATCTGCCTGACCGTTGAGAAACACCAGATTTTTGGCTTACTTGGACCAAATGGATCAGGAAAAACCACCCTGCTCAATCAGATTCAAGGCCTCGACACTCCTGATTCGGGCCATGTGGAAGTCCTAGGCTACGACCCTGCCGATAGTCATGCGCAGCTGGTTCAGCACCTAAGGAGTCAGCATCAGGAGGCGGCACTACCGCCTCGCCTGACGGTGCGCGAAACCCTCGACCTCTTCGCCGCCTTCTACTCTCACCGCCTCAACTCAGCGCAGCTCATCAGCGACCTCCTGCTCGATGACAAAGCCGATGCACGTGTGGAGAAGCTTTCCGGCGGGCAGCGTCAGCGCGTGCTCATCGCGCTCGCCCTCATCCACCAGCCGGAACTGCTGCTGTTCGACGAACTCACGTCCGCCCTCGACCCTCATACGAAGCACTCCATATGGAACATTCTTCGCACCCTGCGCGAGGCAGGCAAAACCATCGTGTTGACTACTCATTCCATGGAGGAAGCCGCACAGATCTGCGATCGGATCGCCATCATGGATAAGGGACACATTCTTGCTGAAGGAAGTCCGAATGAACTTATCAACCGATACGCGCCGCACCAGACCTTGACACTGTCCACCCACATCCCCTTAAACGAAGGAACACTCGCGACGCTCCACAGATATGGAGCCACCCCTCACGCAGGCCAATCCGACTCGCAGACCACGTGGGAAGTTACGGGCGAGGAGGATGTGGTCGCACAGGTTGCAAGAGATCTAGTCAATGAAGGAATCAGCGTCACCGACATGACGTTCAAACAGCCCACGCTCGAAGACGTCTTCCTGCTGCTGACACACGCCACTGAAAAGGAGGACGGGCGATGATGCGCGGATACCGGGCGCTCACTCGCGCCCTCTTCACATCGCAGCTGCGCGAACCCGCGGCAGTGTTCTTTCTTCTCATCTTCTCTCCCGGACTCTTGCTGGTGCTGGGCCTTATTTTCGGCAACCAGAGCATCCCTGAGTTCGGCGGACAAGGGCCCATCGACTACATGCTGCCTGGTGTGATGGTGATGTCAACGCTCATTATCGGGACAACTGTCATCCCTCACAATCACACATTCATGCGGTCCTCCGGCTTACTCACGCGACTTCGCATGACCCCTCTATCTGCCGTCACCTACCTGGCATCCGACATGACTGTCAATTTCGTGCTCGGCATGGTCGGGCCAGTCACCGCATTCATCACCGCCGTGCTGATTTTCAAGGCGAAAACACCGAGCAACACGGTCGCACTGCTCGCAGCAGTCATCATGTGCCAGGTCGCGATGCTTGCTTTCGGTTACGCACTGGCGGCATTGCTCCCTAGCCCCGGCGCAGCCACAGGTCTGGGGAATATGCTGATGATTCTGCTCATGATGACATCGGGCGCGTTCTTCCCCGTTGATTCATTGGCACCCGGTGTCCGCAAGTGGTTGACCGCATCTCCCTCGTACCACATGGCACGGCTTGTCCACGCTTCCTTTTCCGGGGACTCATGGCCAGTCGCCAGCGTTCTGGTGGTCTGCGGCCTCACCGCGCTCACTCTGGCTCTCGCCACGCTCACTATGACATGGGGTTCGCCCAGAGTCTCCTCTCGTTGACCTTATATCCGCTCAGCAAATGGAGCTGCTCTAGCGCAGCGGTCGAGGTTTCTTCTGTTGAGGCGAACGGAAGTCGGGTTATAGGACATCTGGCATACGCGAAGACCATCTGCCAATCTGCAGACAGTGACAGCTGGTACGAACGACAATGAGCACACGGACAAACACCAGGGAGGAAAATGCGGGCCAACTTATGATCAGTGCCCGCCGGACCCCAGATCGCCAGCGGGCACTGATGCTCTTGTATCCTTGCCCTGTCAGATATTCTGACAGATTCGACGGTGCGCCTCCCATATTTCGTCGGGAAGATCGTGGAACTGGTTCAGATACTCTTCGCGGTTATCCAGTTCTTTGACCCATAGTTCACGGTCGATAGTCAGGATCTTCTCCAGGTCTGCGCGCGATCCTTCAAAACCATCGAGGTTCAATTCGTCGACCTCTGGAACGATTCCAACGGGTGTTGAGCGCCCTGTCACTCGACCATCCTTGAGGTCAAGCAACCACAGCAATGCCCGGAGGTTGTCACGATACCCCGGCCACAGGAAATGCCCATCCTCATCATCGCGGGCAAACCAGTTGACGTGAGCGAAAACCGGTTGGTGGGTCGCCTTACCGAGGATCTTGAGCCAGTGAGCTGCATAATCACTCTCGGGATAGGACATGAACGGACGCATCGACATCGGGTCGTATCGAAGAACACCTTCTTTGCCTTCTGCCGCGAACGTTGCCTGAGCGCCCAGGGTAAGACCATCGTAAACGCCTTCAGCAAGATCTGTAATTGCCCGAATGAGGGGCTCGCGGTTGGCTACCCTGCCGCCAAAAATGATTGCGTCAATCGGCACACCCTTCGGATCTTCATAGTCGGGAGCAACGTTCGGGACGTTGCGCAGCGAAGTGGTGAATCGAGCATTCGGGTGTGACCATTCGCAGCCCTTTTGCGATGAGCGCTGCTCTTCCTTGGGACGATCGCTGATCAGCTTACCTGTCCAGTCGTACCATCCTGTCACGTCCTCCGGGTAGTCAGGGGTTTTACCTTCCCACCATACTTCCTGCCTGTCCGGGTTGTATGCAACGTTGGTGAACAGCGCACGGCTCCCAGGACGGATCGACTCCATAGCGGTCGGATTCGACTTCCAGTTCGTGTCTTTGGCAACGCCGAATGCTCCGTATTCTGGATTCATACCGTATACGCGCCCGTCGTCGGGATCGACCCGCAGCCAGACAATGTCATCCCCGTAGAAGAACACTTCGTAACGATCGCCGAGGGCGTCTGGCGCCAACATCATTGCCAGATTTGTCTTGCCTGAAGCTGACGGGAAGCCGCCGCACACGTAGCGTGTCCGATCAGTCACCTTATCGTGAATTCCGATGAGCATGAACTGCTCGGCAAGGAACTTCCCCGACACCCAGCCGTCGTATGAAGCCTGACGCAGGCCGTGGGCGATCTTGCCCAGCAATGCGTTACCGCCATAGGCAGAACCAAAGTGTTCAATGGTGCGCTCATCCGCAAGGGTGGCAAACAAGCGCTGGTCATCCGCAGTTCCCTGTCCCAGATTCTCTATATCTCCCGTGACATGGATGGCGCGCACAAACTCACGAGGCTGATTGTCAGTGTTGACGTACTCGACCCCGACGCGTGCCATGCGAATCATCTGCAGGACAACAATCCGGTTGTCGCTCAGCTCAACGCCTCGTGCCCACACTTCGAGCGCGGAGCCAGGAGGAGCCATCAGATACGGCACAACGTACATGGTTTTTCCATGCAGGGCACCGTGCATATGCGACCGCTGACGCTCATCCACCTCATCAGCATTGTGCCAGTTATTGAAAACACCCTGGTCGCTTTCCCTATGCGTGGCAACCACCGTTCGTTCCTCAGAACGCGCAGTGTCTTTGTAGTATGAGCGCGAATAGTACGTTTCTTTTCCTGCCGGAAAGATCTCACCGGCTTCCAGCGCCTCCTGTATCAGTCGCTCGTCGTCACTGGCACTGATCACCTCAATGGCATCTGGTTGCGTGATTTCTGCCCATTCGCGCACAAAACCAACCACATAGGGATTTGTCACGCCGCCAGCGCGGAGTGCTCCTTGAACGTCACACATCCTCATCGGACCCCTCTCCAACTTTATTTCGGCTACCCCAACTTTATCTTTTGGGTATCCTAACTATAGCGATTTCAACAGAGTCTTTCTGGGACCACAGTCACGTCCAAGCGCCGCGCGCCGGCTCAGGGCCTGGCACACCGATCCTGACACCTGGTTCACTCTGTCATCCTCGGTGCGGCGGGTCTGCCGGCTTCGCTCTCATTGCCCGCCGCAGGCACCTGAGGCAATCAATCGCCTTCTACAATCGAATTGTCACGTTCTGAAAACAGCCTTCATACCGAATGGAAACTGTCCCCTGGCCTAGTCGGATGCGGTGGCAATCTTCCAGCTGATCGCTCGTTCTCTGGTATTCACGAAGTCACGGTAGATTCCGTCTTGTCTGCTCAGTTCATCGTGCTGTCCCTGCTGTACAACGCACCCATGGTCAAGAACGACAATCTGGTCTGCATTTCTCACAGTCTTCAGGCGATGAGCAATCATCACAACTGTCTTGTTCCGAGTGAGAGTTTCGATCGCGCTTTGCAGCTCAGCTTCATTTTCTGGATCAACGTTGGCTGTCGCCTCATCCAGCAGAATAATCGGCGCGTCCTTCAGCAGGGCACGAGCGATCGACAGGCGCTGGCGCTCACCGCCGGACAGTGTCGCGCCCGCTTCTCCCAGCACAGTGCTGTATCCATCAGGCAAGGCTTCGATGAAGTCATGGCAGCAGGCCTGTCGGGCAGCGCGCACCACGTCCTCATGAGTAGCTGTCGGACAGCCGAATGTGATGTTGTTTTCGACCGTGTCACTGAACAGATAGACGTTCTGGAACACCATCGCGAAGTGATCCATTAACCTGTCATAGGACCATTCCCGGACGTCGTGCCCACCCAGCGTCACGCTACCGCCCTGCACATCCCAGAAGCGGGCTATCAGCTTCATGAGCGTTGTTTTCCCAGAGCCTGACGGGCCGACGATGGCGCAACTGGTTCCCTGTGGAATTGTCAGGTTCACGCCGTGTATGACTGCATTTTCTTCGTCTTCGCCATATGAAAATGTCACGTCCTTCAGGACCAAATCACTGGTGTCAGCATGCGTAATGGAGCCTGCCTCAGTCATCAGCGGTGTGTTTTCCACTTCATTGACTCGGTCCATTGCCAGGTCGATCGACGGCAACATGAAGGACAAAGCGCCTGCAACCTCGATTTTGCTGTACACAAAAAACGCGCCAACGATGACGAGCAGACAGACAAACAGCTTCATCGAATCTGCGACATAGAAATATATGGATGCAGCAATCGCGGCAACGGAGAAGGTTCTGAGCACTATCTGTTGAATCATGGTCGGCGGAATACTGACCTTTTCCAGCCGATAGTTCTGACGTTCGGCCTCACCGATAGCTGTGTCCATCGATGTGTTATGGCGATCGGACATCCCGAATGATTTCACGACTCCCACGCCCTGGATGTACTCCATCACTGCATCTGCCAGCCTCGTCTGAGCATCGAGGCGGGCAGGTGAATATTTGCGCGACAGGACGATCATTCGGGAATTGACTACCAGCATGGCGGCCACGCCGCACAGATACAGCAGACCGATCCTCCAGTCGATGATGATGAATCCGCAGCTGAGGATCGTGGCATGAAGCACGCCGGTCAGCACGCGCACGACGATGTTGCCAGCCAGAGATTCCAGATCTTCCATCGTCGAGGTGCAAACTGCGGTCAAGTTACCCAGGCTGCGCTTGTTGAAAAAGCCCATCGGCATGAAACGCATCCGCTGGCCAATGTTGATGCGTTTGTCATCGAGCATCAGGTAGCACGCTTGCATCTCGAGGCTGTATCCGGCGTAGTGAAGGGCCGATGCCAGAACGACCGAAACTATCAGAAGTCCCAGGCTGATCCACATGATGCGCGCTGTCATTGTGCCATTGACAAGTGCAAACAACACCATGAACAGTGGAACGATCTGAATGGAAGTGGCCAGCGACCGTAGACATTCCAACGCAATTGCCCAGTACCAGGAGCGTCGGTGCGTGCCCGAAAAACGGAAGAACTTTGCGAATATCGAGATCATTTCGTCGCAACCTCCGTTGCCATATCGCGTGCCGATTCATGCGCGTCCCACATGTGGTGATAGAGCGGACAGTGAGCCAGAAGATTGTCGTGAGTATCGCAGGAAATAATGCGACCGTCATCCACAACCGCTATGGCGTCGGCGTCGATGACCGTAGAGAGTCTGTGCGCAATGACGATCATGGTCTTGCCTCGAGCCAGACGGCTGACGGCACCTTGAATAACCGCCTCATTTTCCGGATCCGTGTAGGCAGTTGCCTCATCAAGAATGATGATCGGTGCATCTTTCATCATCGCTCGGGCTATTGCAATGCGTTGGCGCTCCCCGCCTGATAGATGCCCACCGGAGAATCCGACGCGCGTGTCGTAGCCGTGGTCGAGTCCCATGATGAACTCATGGCAACCGCTTGCCTTCGCAGTGGCAATCACCTCATCATCAGAGGCATCTGGCCTGCCGACTCGGATATTGTTCATAACCGTGTCGTTGAAGAGATAATTGTCCTGAGCAACATAGGCAATGGTCTGAGAAATCTGGCTGAGCGGTATGTCGCGGATGTTCTGCCGGCCGATTGTGATTGTTCCGCCTGTCGCATCCCATTGCGAGGCAATCAGCCGGGCAATTGTTGACTTTCCTGAACCGGACGGCCCCACCAGCGCAGTCACCTTTCCTGGAGCCACCGTGAGATTTACCCCCTTTAGAACCAGCTCGTCTTCATAGGAAAACTCAACGTTTTTCATGACAATTTCCGATCCGTCGAGTTTGACCGGGGTGGACGGTCGTTGCATCTCAGGCTGCTCAAGCACCGAATTCAGCTCGTTCGCAACTGTCGAGATCTTCGAAATATCACTGGTGAATAAAATGGCTGTAAAAAGGGGTTCGATGATTCCCAGCGACAGGATGATGACCGTCACGAAAGTCGCAGCCGGCAAGGTCCCGTTGATTGTGAGGAGGCACCCTATCGGCAGCACCCCGACCAGAACCGCCGGCCACACATTCATCATGATGGCAGTCCATGGCAGTGTTGCGCGCATCCAATCCAGCATCAGACCGGAATTAGCCTGAACAGCTTCAGTGAATTTCCGGTAGGAGGAGTCGGTCCGGCTGAAGGCCTTGATCACTTCGATCCCACCTACATATTCAACAATGGCGGCGCCCATATGTTTCTTCGCCTGCACAACGCGGCCGTATTTTTCCGCGTAGCTCCGCATGCCGATCATGTACGCGAAGATGCCGATTGGAATTGTGACCAAGGAAGCGAGTGCCATTCGCCAGTCGAGGGCGAACAGGTACACCACTATTCCAAGTGGAACCATCACGTTTGCCGTCAGCTCCGGAATGACATGGGACAGAGGCACCTCAAGCTGTTCGGTTCGCTCAACGAATGCCGTCTTTAGCTCGCCCGAAGGAGTATTGATCAGATATCCCATGGGGACACGATCGAGCTTGACCGCAAGCGACCGGCGCATTTCGGAAAGCACAGCGAATGTTGCGCGATGAGAAATAAGTGTGGATGCACCTGAAAGAAGCGCTTTCGCGATGTGGCCCAGAACAGCGATCACGCACCACAATACGTAAAAGCCTGCCTGCGAGTGTCCTGCGAGCAATCTGGCAATGAGTGCAGAAGCAGCGACGTACGGAAGGAATCCGCACAGCACCGCCACTATTGCCAAGAGTACGGAAAGAAAATACTTGCCCTGATGGGGTTTCACACAAGCCCTCAGCACATTCATCGATGTTTCACATTCCTCTCACAGTGACCAAAGAGCCTGGATCTCGATGAACGGGGCTGGCCACACGACCCGGATCCTTTAGTGCGCGTGACGCATGGTGCATAGCGTCACCATTCCCTTGCGCACTTCGCGGATAATTTCGCAGCCACATGCATGCGCGATGTTTGCAATCTCGCCCGGACGGAAGACGTAGTGGCCGAGAAGACGCATAAGTGCCGTGTCAATTGGCTGTTTGTTGGGCGTTTCTTCGCAATAGGTCTGAATACGAAGAAGACCGTCGTCTGCGAGCGCGGATGCGACATGGTGAAGAGCTTTCCTGACATCTCCCATCTGATGCCATGCTCCGCAAAACCAGATTCCACGGGCGGCTTTCATAGGTAAGCCATCCATCAGATCTGCCTGCGTGTAGGTGACTCGCGCAGCGCTGGTCTGCTTTGGCTGCCTAGCGCGGGCAATGTTCAGGGCGTTGTGCGAAATATCGACACCATGAATAGTGGTGCCAGCGCAATGCGGCTCCATCGACAGTTTTCGCGCAAACCAGCCCGTTCCACAGCCGATATCAAGCAATACATCACCTGCACGCAATTGCCACCCCTGAGGTGTATGCGACAACAGTTCACGGTAGATCTCGTCAAATGTCAGAGATTCACCGGCATACTTCTTCAGAAAACGCGGGTGGATTGTCTCTTCATACCGCCGGAGCTTTCTGGGGCGATCCATGCTCCACTGCGAAAACGACTTCACGGTTTCTCCATTCAAGATTGGCGAACTGGTCTTACAAGCCTCGCTGGGTGCGGGAAATTCGCGCACCATATTCCTGGGATTGCGCCAACAGGTAGTCAGCAAGTTTCGGCAGATCAGCAACCTCGTAGGCTCCTGGTTTGATCTTGTCCGACACGAGGAATCGCGCTGCGCTGGCCGCCGCCACCGCAGTGAATTCATACGAAGTCAACCCTGACAACGACACAGTGGTAAGTTCAGACTTTCCCTGCATCGCGATCGACAGGGACGCAGGATGAGGCTGATTTGCCTCGAGGGCTTTCCTCGACACGCTGCGTGATGCTTTCCTGGCAAGCCAGGTGGAAATCACCGGCAAAGAGAAAATCCTCTTCTGCTGCAAAGCTGTCACCATCTGCCCGGACAGTGCTTCAAAGGCAACAAAGTAGCTGTAGTCCTGCACCTGGGGAAATACTTTGCCCACAGCACCGATATCGGGACACTCGTACCCGACAAATCGTTCTGCAGGTACCTGATGCGGGATTGTCACTATTTGCCTGTTCTGCATCATCCGATAGCCGCCATGCATTGTCGACATCATTGACTGCACGGCAGCCGCACCGGATGGCTGCCCTTTCCCGATGGTGAGTTCTGCACGAATCTGCGTGATGTCGTCTGTCGGAATGCTCATCATCAGAGCGGTCGACAGGCCAGGACACAGGCCCGCGCCCGTTACCATTACCACTCCGGCATCCCGTGCAGGAAGCGCCAGGATCGCTTCCCTGGCATCGATGGAGTCATTGACATCAATGTAGTTGGTGCCTGCTTTCATACATAGCAGAGCTACTTTGTCGAGGATCTTTTCGAAGGGACCGACACATGCGATCACCCAGTCATATGTGCTGAGCACATCGATGATTCTCGATGTCGACCCCGACAGGTTGAGCGTCACTTGATGCGGGTCGTCACTTTCGTGCCGCGAGCTGTAGTCAACGACGGCGTCGCTGTCAGCGAGCAGCTTTCTCACGCGAGTTCCGGTGACACCGGTTCCTCCCATCACCAGAATTTTCATGCCTGGCCTGCTTCCTTCACTGATTGGCGTGTACAGGTGTGAGTAATGAATTCTTCAACTGCCTGAACTGTCGGAGCGCTCGTTGGGCCGATGACAAAGGAATAATGGTTTCCCACTACTTTCTCTGTCTGGCGACAGTCCGCAAACTTCGCCCAGTCCGCGTAGTTATAAGCTTCACCGTCGTCGGGAACGACGATAAGGGTTGGAATGGCGCAATAAGATGGCGCGTACTCGTTTCGAGCAGCAATGAGGGTGCGCAAGGTGGACAGGTCGCGAACACGTACCTGGCCGGCGCAGACACCGAGGTCTTCGAGCAGGGAGTCGGAGAATGTCTGGGCGATCTTACACACCGCCTGCGGATCGTTCTCGACGCTGCTCCACAGCTCCAGCAGGCCTGCTGCTTTCTTCTCATACACCACACCGGCTCGTTTCAGCACTGTCTCATCGGCCTGCAGGGTGAATTCTCCAACGGGGGCATGGGCGCCCGGAGCCAGGCTGTCCAACAACACCAGCCCTTCGCACCGTGACGCCAGGAGGGACGCCAGAGCGTGCCCCAACGTGCCGCCGGCACTCCACCCCACGACGACAAAACGCGTCGACGGGGCGAACTGTCGGTCAATCTCGGCACGGTAGTGCTGCGCGATTTCTTCAACACTGATGTGCTGGGGCCATTGCCGGGCAAAGTAGTCAAACTTCAATCCCCAGATCTGAGGCCCCGCCTTCATTCCCAGCGCCAGGTCTCGATATATGTCGACGGTTCCGAACCCGCCGTGCACCATCACGATGACCAGTTCCTGGTCGCCCTGCCTGAGCAGGCTGAGCGAGGAAGACCGTTCATCCTGTTGAACCACGCGGGTCGAAAGCTGAGCGAGTGTGCGGATCGTGGGACTGGCCAGCGCCTGGGCGAGTGGAATCTTGCCGCCCGCATAGCGCTGCACCTTCTGAACCAGCTGAACAAAACCAAGAGAGTCGATGCCGACGTTGAAGAGTGATTCATCAAGATCAGTCTGCGAGTCCAACGCGTAGTCCTCATGAAGCCATCGGCGAATCTGCTGAATGCTTCCAGAAAGTTCGGTGGAATCGTTGCTTGCCTGAACCGTTGGAGTGCGCGTGTCGATATCTGCGCCTCGCGTGGATGCCCACGAATGCCGAATGGTTCGCAATACCTCGACTGGCACGGTGGAACTCAGGCTCCCTGACTCAGCGTACTGACGGAGGGAGGATTTAAAGTACGCAAAAATCTGTTCCATCAGGGCTGGATCGAGGATCTGCTCAACGAAGTCCCAGGAGATGTTCAAACCGCGTGCTGTTGGTAGAACCTGGTGGTCGATCAGAACCTGCGGAGTTTGCGAAATCGCATACTCAATGTGCCCGAGCACGGAGTTTTCGGCTTTCTTCGCATCAAAAAGCAGGGACGTAAACACAAATGGCGCCAGGGCCTGTCCTGCGAACCCTTGGAGACGCCCCATTTCTGCCAGCATCTGTACACCTGAGCGGGAATCGTCTATCTGTTCAAGAAGGAGTTGCTGGATCCGTGGCAATGCGTCCTGGCCCTCCGATTCATCGAAATCTATCAGGGCGATACCCGTGAAATCTCCGAACATTTCTTCGATTCCAGGCAGGTCGTAATTCCTGTTGTACGTCGTGACATTGATGCCGATCTTGCCCTCCCTCGAAGACAAAGCAAGGCTGGAGGCATATGCATAGAGCAGGACTGTGGACAGGGATACTCCCTGCTGTGCGGCGTAAGACCTGATCTTTTCCACCAGATCTTCGAAAACGTCCCACGACATTCTGCGCATATGTGGCCTGGCGACAACGCTCGTGTTCGCCGGCAGGACATTGCCGAGGGGGAATTCCTCCATCATGCGCTTGATTTCCGAGCTGTACGCATTGGCGCGGTTTTGATCCTGTATGCGCTTAATTGCGATCACGTGATCTCGATACGATCCCGCCACAGGAGGCAACTCTTCGCCTCGATACGCTCGGGCAAGATCCTTGATGAAGATACGCTGGCTCGCCCCATCGCCAATAATCATGTCGATGCTGAAGAAGAGCCGATGAGTCCCATCCGGCAACGCGTGTGCCTGCAGTCGGAACAGCGGCCATGTACCCAAATCAAAGCATTCGTGGCTAAGCGCCTCGCGTTCGCGCATTGTGGCTTCAGAGATTTCGCTGTCTGAGGCACAGCGCAGATCCTTGACGTCAACGGTGTAGCGGGGAACTTCCGGCAAGACACGCTGACGGCCATCATCGGTAAAGACGGCTCTCAGCATTTCATGTCGTTGAATCACCGCATTGAGAGCGTTTTCCAGGCGCTGCATGTCAGCATGGGTGACAGATTCAATATAGAAGTGCTCACCTACACCGCCAAGATCGAATCCCTGCTGACGCCCCACGTAATAGGCCATCTGCATCTCAGTCAAGGGGAATGGCGCATATGGATCATGTTCGATTGCAGTCATAGCGTTGTGCGACTGCTCAGACGCCTGGGCCGATTCAACCAGTTGCGCCGCCTGGAGGACACAGGGATTGCGAATTAGATCGCGGAACCTCAAACGTCTGCCGGTTCGTTCTCCAATCAATTTCAGCAGCATCTGGAATCTCAGAGAGTCTCCACCCAGAGCGAAGAAAGAGGCGGACGGGTCCTCGACGCGGGTGTGCAAGACTTCTTCGAAGAGTTCTTGCATGTTCAGCTGGCTTGAATCACTGGGGGTGCCGGCAACACTCTCCCCGCTATCACACGATGGCGAATTATCGTTGATTGTGCCTTCGAATAAAGCCTTCAAGGCTTTCTGGTCGAGCTTCCCGTTCACTGTCATCGGTATGGAATCAACGGGAATTAACGCACGCGGGATCATGTAGTCCGGCAGCTGCTGGGCAAGCTCGTCGCGGATCTGTGTGCCCTGGACACCATCACGCGGCACGTAGGCGCATACCAACGATGGGGTGTGCGCCCCTTCCATGATTGCCGCACACGACGTGATGACCAGCCCGGACCTGCTCAGTACTGATTCGATTTCTCCCAGTTCAATCCGGTGTCCAGATACCTTTACCTGTCGATCCTTACGGCCAAGGAACTCAACGAATCCTTCGTGATTGAACAGCCCGATGTCACCGGTCCTGTAGCACCGTCCCAGTCCGGGTATGTCACGAAATGCCTCTGCCGTGAGCTCAGGTTGGCGGGCGTATCCCAGAGCGACTCCCTGCCCTGATATCCAGATGTCACCGGGCACACCTCGTGGGCACATCGTCAGGTCGTATCCCAGGATGTGAATTCCCTGGCCCGCCAATGGGTAACCATACGGGATTCGGTTATCGAGGCTGTCCTCGTCGAGTGGGAACTGAATCGACCATATGCTGGCCTCCGTTGCGCCCCCGAGACTGTAGATCTGAGCGTTGGGAAACACGGCGTGCGCACGCGCCGGCATCGATGCCGGAATGCGGTCACCGCTGAGCATGATTGTCCTGACAGAGTCGAATCTGTCTGTTTGCTCGCAGCGCAGCAGTGCCAGTTCCATGAGGGCCGGCGCGGAATTCCACACAGTGATGTCCTGAGTGCGCAGAACATCGATAATCCGGTCGGCGTCTCGTTCATCGTGAACCATGACAAGTGTGGCGCCGGCAGCAAGTGAACCGAAGATGTCGTAGACGGACAGGTCAAACCCCAGGGACGACAAACCAATGATTCGCGAGTGTGAATCGACTCCATAGCGATCGTTGATGTCACTGATGGTCCCTACTGCACCGCCGTGGGAAATCTCCACGCCTTTGGGAACGCCGGTTGATCCTGACGTGAAGATGATATATGCCAGATCTTCACGCGATGGCGATGCATCTGAGACGAATTCACGCTTCACGCGGCTTTCACGCAGAGCCTCGTCGGTCGTGATCGTAACGGACCCTGGGATAAGGCGGCGGATCGCATCGCGACGGTATGCAGGCAGATGTGCTGCAACTGGAACATAAGCGGCACCGAGACGCAACGCCGCGACCATGGCGACAACGTCGGCAGAGTCTTTAGCGAATTCAATAATGACTGTGCTTTTCTCGCGCGCACCTTTTTCACGCAGATAGGCTGCCACGTTACCCGATGCTTCCCACAGCTCCTGATAGGTATAGCCGGGATCGGCAATGATTGCCTGGTGCGTCGGGTACTTCCGCACTGAATCTCTGACAAGGTCGAGCATGGTTCGCACCGAGTCGCCGGCCCGAACCGAATTGTATTTTTCGGACTCAATGACGGTGGCCTGATCAACCACGGGCAACGCATCGTGACCATCTGCGATGCGAGCCAGGAGCGACTTAAGGCACTCGAACATGTCTGTGGCATAAGGGAAATATTCGGGCACCACGTCCCACGACAGGTTAATCTGCCCATTTCCCGCCGGCATTGCCTGCATGTCGAGGCTGACTTGCGCTGTTTGAGTGTACAGATAGTCAATCTTCAGGTCAGAATTGGACGAGCCACCCAGATAACTTGTAAAGACAATCGAAGCTGTGGCCTGTTCCTGGTTTTCTTCCGTGCGCAGGAATTCAGTCATCACCTCCACCCCGCTGACGCTGCCGTGCACGATTCCGTCATGCATGTCTCGACTAATCGTTGATGCCAGTTCACCGATAGTGTCAGGATTGTCGACATCAATTCCCATCAGCATGGATGACGTAAAATCGCCCATCACTGACTTCCCCGGATCAAGTGCAGTTCGCCGTGAAACAGTCACGTTGCACATCAATCCCGGCGAATTGTTCCATCGTGAGACAACAGCAGAACATGCAGCCAGGATCAGAGCTGAAAGGCTCGCACCTGCCTTTTCAGCGACGCGTTCCAGTTTGCGTGACAGGTCCGCGTCCAGACGGTTATTCAGTCGCTCTGTGTGCCAGGGGTGATCTCCCATCACGCGGTGGGCAGGACACGTAGGCGTTGGAAAGTCCTGCACTTTCGTGCGCCAGTATTCCAGGTCACGCTGCCGCACAGATGCCTGAAGATGCTCAGTAGTGAGCCGGGTAGCCTGCCTCAAGGGCATTGCTTCAGGAAGATCCTTTCCTGTCAGAATGTCTCGGAGCTCGCGGAAGAAGACATACAGTGATCCGGCATCCATGATCACCATGTTGAAGTAGGCACACAGTGAAGCGTTTTCGTTGCCGAGAATGCGCACTCCCACCAAAGGCCCGTCTTCATTCGACTTCCGTGCCTGCTCCATCAGCTCCTCTCGCACGCGCGACCGGGCTGATGGCGAATCATCCTCTTGAGTTTCTATCGAAATGCTGGAGTCGGTGCGCTTCAGCGTACCTGTCTCCAGGTCGGGACGGTAGCTAAAGACATCATGGCGCTGAGCGATTGTACGCACAGCGGCAGCAACTTCATGAGCACTCGTCTCAAAGGCGGCTTCAGCATAAATGAATGTCGATTGCCCGCCCAGTTCAATGTC
Source organism: Pauljensenia sp. C0170B4 (assembly GCF_056590235.1). Classification (NCBI taxonomy): domain Bacteria; kingdom Bacillati; phylum Actinomycetota; class Actinomycetes; order Actinomycetales; family Actinomycetaceae; genus Pauljensenia; species Pauljensenia sp. C0170B4. Next base: position 129,274 of record NZ_JBWPVS010000003.1, read on the forward strand.
CTCTTCCGATCCCAGCAGATACGCAATCTGGATCGGACTCAGGCTGATTTCGTGATCGGGATCGGCAGCCTGATCAGATTCCGCCCGTTTTTCGATAATTCCAACCAGGTCACCAACAGTTGCGTCATAGTCCAGTCGGGACAGATCTATGGTGGCTGACAAACGCGCTTCAAGGCCGAGCACAGCTTGCATCAGCATCATCGAATTGGGTATACGAGCCCGCAGCAGATCATGAGGTTCAAACGTGACATCCACGATTGATTCAAGGATGTCGCATACAGTCTGTGCGTCCGTCACAGGAGGACCTCCAACTCTCGACGCAACTTTTTGCCGTTGGCAGTATGCGGAATCGCGTCAATACGCATAATCCTGCTGACCGGAATTCCGGCATCGGTCGCCATCACGCCGATAATGTCCTTATCGCTGACGTTCTTTTCGGTCACGGGAACAAACACAACCACCTGTTCTTCACCGCTTTGCGGGTCTGTTCGTCCCAAGACAACTGTCTCGATCTCCAGTTTTGTCATCAACAGGGATTCCAGGTCCGGTGAATAGTAGTTTTTCCCGTTAACAAAAATGATGTCTTTCTTGCGGGCAACGACGTAAAGGTTGCCCTCGTGAATCAACCCGATATCGCCGGTAGCAAGGAATCCATCCGAGGTGAGATCATGTTCAACAACACCGTTCATGCCTATCGACTCGTGTGTCAAGGAGGTTCCACGAATATAGATTTCACCCACTGTGTCAAGGGACAGCTGCTCACCGGCGTTATCACGAATCGACACTTCCATCCCAGGTACTGCCTGACCAACCGATACGAATTCCGCTCCGTCGGGTTGGGCAATATCGACATAGCGCGCACCGATCGCCACACGGGCTCGATCCAGACACACTGCCGTCAACGGCTCATATATCTGAGTGGTGGAAATCTGCAGACAGGCCTCTGACATACCGTAGGCCACGACAACGGCATTGGACCGAAGCCCGAATTTCGCCAGAGCCTCGCAGAAGGCATGGGCTGCTCTGCTGTCAACAGGTTCAGATGCGCTGATTATTTTCTGCACGCTGGACAGATCGTAGGAGGCTCCCTCGGGAATCCCGCGCGCCTTGAGGTAACGCAAAACATGAACAAACCCGAAGTTCGGGCATACTGTTACGGTTGCTCGATGGCGTGAAATGGCTTCGAACCAGTTCAGCGGGTTCATGATGAAGTCTGACGTCGGCATCAGAACCTGTGAATAACCACGGAAAATTGAATAGACATGGAAGCCGAGCAGTGAGAAGTTGTGCGTGAGCGGCAACCAGGTGAGCATGCAGTTCTCAAAACGCTGTGGCTGTCGAGGAATGGTCGCCTGCATTGCAGACATCAGGGTTTCCTCAGTCAGGATGATGCCTTTGGGGTCTCCTGTTGATCCCGACGACATCTGCACCAGCCGAATGGATTCGCCGTTTGTCTCAGACAGAGGCAGTTCTTCGTATGTTTCAGTGCTGTTAACTGTCTGAACCGGCAGACACCGTTCACTGTGGATATGCGGCGCAGTACGTTCATCGGTAAGAATCACAGCGTCCGGCAGCATGTCGGCAATGCGGCTTACACGTTCCTGATCGTTGGTGGACACGGCTGGCGGTGCAGCTACAGGTATGGCGCCCAGCCAGATGCAGCCCCAGAACAAATCAATAAGATCGCGATTACCGGTGAGCTGGAAGACCACGTGCTGACCTGGGCGCACTCCCCGGGCAGCGAGTTTCCCTGCGACTCTCGGGCTCTGGTGGTAAAGATCAGAGTAGCTGAGGAAACTTTCCTCGCCGCGCACAATAAAGGTTATACCTTTGTTTTTTTCGTTTTCCAGATCCTCTAAAACAGACAGGAATTTTCGCATAATCAATACTCTTTTCTAAATCCAGATCGATATGACAATGGCCAAAAAGATCAATAAAATCGTTATTGGGTCGCGCAGCCGCCATAAATAAGTGTGGCGATATGTTTTTTTCGAGAATCGACCAAAGCCACGCGATTCCAACGTGTCGTTCAGACGTTTCGAGTACCTAATGGACTCGACGAATAGTGGAAATGCATAGCGCACAGGGAGCAGAATTCGCGTCAGAGCTGCATTGAATGCGCTGCCCGCTTTGACGTTTCGCAGTCGTACTGCGGCTGCTATGAAGGGCTGGGTGTTGTGCAGATACTGCGCAATCGACACGCCGCTCAACATGATGCTGCAGTATGTGTACGGCACTTTGAGCCGCTGCGATACCGCATCCGCCAGTTGGGTGACGGTTGTCGCCGATCCGGCCCACAACGAAGCAGCCAGGATCAGCGATCCCAGTGCGCCGTGTCGAGCAATGCGCGCCACATCAAGAGTTGCTCCCACATACCAGCTGCCACGCAGCGCCATGAGGGAAAAGGCCAGACCTGCGCACGTTGCCGCGACAGCGTGGAACACGAAAGTGCGCCAGTTTCTGTGGAAAGGTACAGCAGCCAGAAGAGCTCCTGCGCTGAGGGCCGCAACAGCCTCCGCATGAGGAAGCACAATCCCCAGAACGATGAGTCCGATGAGCACTCCGATAGCGGTGACCGGGTTCAGGGGAACGGTCGCATCTGCTGGGCGGCGACGGGAACGGACAGGACCGTGTTCATCGGATTTGACTTCAGAATTCACACGCGTGTGCGTACGACTCATATCGACACTGACGTCACGCGGCAGCAGTTCCTCGTCGTGTGAGCTGACAACAACTATTCCACCGTTGCGCGCATAGGCCTTCAGGACTGTTCCCAGCACCTGGCTTTGGTTGAAATTCGCCGTTGGCTCATCCAGGACAACTAGAGGACGGTTTGACAACAAACACAGTACGATCCCCAAGGCTCTTTTACGGTTCCCACTGAGCGAGTATGGAGATTCGCCAAGAAGATCGGTCAGCCCAAAAAGTTGCGGCAAAACAGCAAGATCCTGCGGACTCAAAGGACCCTTACTGTCGCTCCTAACGAAGGCACTATTCAGTTCTTCTTCAACAGTGTTCAGGACAAACTGTCGTTCAGGATTTTGCTGCGCCCAATCGAGCATTCCATCTGGAAGCCGGCGAACACGTCGACCATTGACCGTTATTTGCCCACCGTCAGGTTTGACAGCTCCGGCGATAACGGCCATGAGCGTTGTCTTGCCGCACCCATTTGGCCCAGTCAGCATGTAGATGTGTCCAGGTTGAAGGTCAAGGCTGACAGCATCCAGTCTGACAGGATCGTGACCGCATGTGATGTTGCGCAAACTGATGGCGGGGCCTTTCAGGGCACCGTGTGCGTGTTCGAATGAAACAGGTTCTGGGGCGCGGTGAGGCTGTCGCGGTCGAGGAAGAGCGACGAGGGAGTCTGCCCACTGCGGCTTTAGGGTCCGGTTCTCACACAGGACAACTGCGATTCCATCATCTGCCAATTGTCGCAGGACGTGGTAGACAGTGTCCCGACCTGCTTTGTCGATGTTGCTGCACGGGTTATCAAGAACCAGCACGTCGGGTCTCCGGGCGATCGCCGAGGCTAACGCCAAGCGCTGACGCTCTCCGCCGGAAAGCGTCCACGGATTTCTCGCTTCAAGTCCTTCCAGCTCCATCGCGCGGAGTGCCCATTGGCATCGCTTTTTCACCTCGACCGGTGGTAACAGGAGATATTCAAGCGAACTGGCCGTTTCGTCCAGTACTGACAGTGTCGCTACCTGACTGTCGGCATCTTCTCCAACGTAGACGACTTCGTCGCACTGAACGTGACCGCTTACGTGTAATGACGACGGCAGTAGCCCGCTCATGGCTCTGGCGTACAGAGTTTTTCCACTTCCGTGTTCCCCACTGAGCACGCAGAGCTGGCCGCGCGCGACCTGGAAAGAGATGGGACCAACAATTGTTTGCCCGCCATCAGAGATAACGGCAAGACTTTCCACTGAAAGCATCGGCAGCGGACCGTCACTAGTGCTCGCCGAGTACGCCGGTCAGACGCACCTTGGATCCGATGAGGAAGCACAGCCAGGTTCCTGCCAGCGCAGAAACCAGTGCGATCAGCATGCAGATGATCGGAAGCGTGATGCCGGGCGTTTTGATTCCGATACTTGCGGGCACCATGAAACCCATGAAGGCACCGAGGATACCTCCGGCCACGTAGTACTGAACGGTTCGCCAGGACCGGTACAGAGTCACCAGGAATGGAATCTCGACAATTAAACCTTCAAAAAGCAGAGCTGGAATTGCCGCCAGACCAAAGGGGGTTGTAACCGCTGAGATTACGCCGATAGCGCCGCAGGCGAGCAGAGCTGAGCCGGGACGCCTGACAAGTACGAGGGGCAGAAGGCAAGGAATCACCCACAGTCCCAGAGTCAGGGCAACAAGGTAAGTGTGGGCAAGGGTCGCGAAGATCTGCAGATACGTCAGCGGAACAATAACTATCGACCCAGCGACTCCAACTGCGACAGAGACGAGGAGTGCCTGCGTTATCGATAGATTCTTTTCATTCTTTACTTCCGCGTTCACAGAGCGACCCCTCTCGGTATAACCAAGCACTATTTACATAGTTAGGTTAGGGTAACCTAATTCCTAAAAATTATGCAACAAGGATTTTTTAAAAATGTGCCGACAGATCTATGAGGGCCTCTTTCCAGTACAGGTCTACGCGCGAGTGGCGTGGGGCATGCACGAGGAAGTGCTATTTGCGTCAGAGCGCACGTATCTACGAGGGGCGACGCGTCAACGGCGCGAGGAATTCATCAGCGTGCGAGCGTGCGCACGAGATGCCCTGAGATGTCTGGGCCTGTCCCGACCGCCATTGATCGCGCACGCTATTCGAGGATTGCAGTGGCCGGAAGGGACAACTGGTTCACTCACACACACCGGACAATATCGTGCTGCAGTCGTGGCATCGTCACAGGACGTGACAGGAATCGGAATTGATGCCGAGAGCGCGTTGCCACTACCCGAAGGGCTACGAGACCGAATTCTCACCCCCGGGGAGTGCCAGATTTTTCGCAGAACACCAGCCCTGGAAAATTCAGCGTGGGACAGGATCATTTTCAGTGCGAAAGAAGCCGCCTACAAGGCCTATGCTCCAGCGACCGGTCGCTTCCTGGATTTCCTCGACTGCGAGTTAACTACAGACCTGCAGGGAAAAGACCCACTCCGCATTGATTCCGGTCGCTTCGGTGTAGTGATGAAAGGTCGTGATAGAGCGCTCATTAACGGAGCCTGGATCATCGCCAATGGCTTGATTCACAGTGCTGCCTGGATAATGAGCGGAGTCACTGCTGCCTCATCCATGTCCCCTAATTGCTAAAAAGCCGGTTAGAGCCATCAGGAAAAGACCCTCATTTTAATAAAAGGCTTTGGGGTGCGCGAAACTGACGTGTCCTGGGTTTGCTTCCTAGGCGTTTGCCCTGGTTTCCATTTTCTTTGATGTGCTCGCGATGTTCCAGTAGTCGTTCTCGATCTCGACCGGGTTGCGGTAGTCGAGGCCTTGGTGGAGACGGGTGCGGCTCCACCAGTTCACCCATTCGAAAGTCGCGACCTCAACCTCGAGCACATCACGCCATGCGCGGGTATGGACCAACTCGTTCTCATACGAGCCATTGACGTTCTCGGCCAACGCATGGGCGTTCAACGCTAGCTTCTCGAACCTCGTCACGCTGCACACGGTGGTCTGTGAATCGGCACTTCCCCGCGAGCGTGGCGTGCCGAATTTGCGCCTCCCGATGCACATACCCCTAGATTTAAGGCCTCCCGATGCACATACCCCTAAATCTTCGCCTTTTCGTGCACATACCCCTAGATAAAGAGGGCGTGCTGCCTCGTCCGGTACCTGCACTACGCCGTGACCTGCATGTTTGAAATTCGGGTGGAATGTAGCGCCGTTAGATCTAGGGGTATGTGCATTTTGGCGAGAGTTTTTAGGGGTATGTGCACATCCGCACGCCTTTTTTAGGGGATTGCGCACGGCTGCACGTCATGGGGTTAATGCCCGGAATGTGTGTACGTGGTGTTGGTTTTTGTTCGGTGTGTCAGGGATTTGAGCGCTGTGTACATGCTTTGAAAGCATGTATGGTCCATGGTCTAGAAATCGGCCGCGTTGTGGTGTATGCGGCCACAAGCTTGTCAAGAACGGTCAAACCAGTGCTGGAAGAACCAGATGGCGGTGCCGAGCGTGCGGGGCGTCGAGGGTTATCAACCGCCCAGATGCCACCAGGCGAGCCCAGGCATCACTTTTCGTGTCATGGCTTCTGACAGGAGTGTGCGTCAAACAGCTGGCAATGCCGACAACCTCGTTTGCCAGAAAGGACTCCTGGTGCTAGCAGGTTGATCCTCCGCAACCGTTGATCACTGGTGAGATTTATGATCAGATCATCATCGACGGGATCTATCTATCCCACCACTGGTGTTTACTGATCGCAACAAACGGGTCACACGTCATTGGCTGGCAATGGTGCGACCGTGAATCCGTAGCCGCATGGCAGGCGCTTCTTTCCAAGTTCCCAGCCCCTACCGTGGTCGTCACCGATGGCGGGCCAGGAGCACTCAAAGCGATCCGGCAATGCTGGCCCGCCACCGGGGTTCAGCGCTGCCTGTTCCACGTGCGGCTCAACACGAAAACCGACCTGACAGGGCACCCGAAAACCCCTGCCTGCAAGGCATTACTGCGCCTCGGAGGCAACCTCGCCGCCATCAACACTCTCGACGAAGCCGCCACATAAGCCACCCAACTCAACAATTGATGGAACGCTTACGGGTATCTCACCCGCGAACGAACCTACAACACCAATTGGCAACCAGGACGACAACACTGGTGGTACACCCACTACCGGCTTCGACGCGCCTACCTGCGCCTAGCGAAGCTACTGGCCAACAAAGTCCCTGTTCACTCATCTTGCCCCCAGCGTTGCCACCCTTGGGATAGCAAGAACCACAAGCAGTCTCGAAGGCGGGATCAACGCCGGCATCAGAAAACTGCTCGCCGCTCACAAAGACCTGTCACAAAACCACATGCGAACCGCGGTCCAATGATCCCTCAACAACAAAACAATCCACCCCCACCAACCGGTACGCTACCTCACCAGCCACTACCAGCCACCAGCCCACAAACCCCTCACCACGCGTGCCGACAACCCCGGCACACCAGCCCGCTACGACACCACCATCGACTACAACACCAACTACCAAGACGGATCACTACACATCAAAAAAGGCTGGGCCGGACACTCAACACCCCGCGACACGCCCACCCCATACACACATTTCGGGCACTCACCCCAAAATTCTTCGGCATAAACCAGATTATTCCCATCCACCCAAACGGAAGAAAACCCGGGACACTTCAGTAGACCTGCTCCCAACAATGGACAGACTTGGAGGATGGATACCCGCGCCGTTCACCCCCGGATATGCGAAAGCCCCCGCTCTCGCGGGGGCATCACCAGAGCCACCTGTGGGAATCGAACCCACGACCTATTCATTACGAGTGAATCGCTCTGCCGACTGAGCTAAGGTGGCCGCGTTCCTTATCAGCGCTACGCGGCTCCGCCACGCGCATCAATTGATAGGCAACGACGTTTACTGTAGCCGACTACCCACGCCTGCGACAAATGCTCGACAGGTGGAGCGCGTCACGCCCAAAGGTTAGCGCCTAATCCGTGCACTGAAGGCCGTCCTGCGGCACGGTGCCATTGAGGAAGAAACCGTCAACCGCGTCGCGCACGCACCGCGACCCGTCGCGCGAATACGCCGTGTGATTCCATCCATCCCAGCTCACCAGCACGCCCTTACTGAGCTGGTCGGCAAGCGCCTGCGACATCACATAAGGCGTGGCGGGGTCGTGCGTCGTTCCCACCACAACAATCTCCGGGGTGCCTTCAGCGTGGATCGGTCCGCGTTCGCGCGTAGATTCAATGGGCCAGCCTTCCAAAGCGGCAGAGGAATACCCGGCGAAACGACCCATGAACGGCAGCTCAGCTTTCATCTTCTCCGCTGCAGCAGCCCATTGCTCAATGTCTCCGACCGGAGAATAGTCCAGGGAGTTAATCACGCTGATTGCTTCCATCGAATTATTCTGGTACGTGCCATCAGCGTTGCGTTCCATCAGCAGATCTGCGAGTGCCAGCATCGTTGACCCATCGTCCTGCTTGATTGCCATATCCAGCCCCTGGGTCAACGCATCGTGCAACTGCGTGTCGTACAGCAGGCCGATCACGGCGCTGAAGGCCAGGGAAGACGTCAGCGGTCGGTTAGGATCCTGCGTCTCAAGCGGTTTTTCTTCCAGTTGATCGAAGAACGCGTTCAGAGTCTCCAGTCCTTCGTCAACACTTGACCCCACCGGGCAGTCCGACGATGCGGAGCACACTTTGATCCAGTTTTCGAGGGCGTCCTCGAACCCCTGCATCTGCAGTCGTTCAACGTCGTCAACACTGAGCGACGGGTCAAGTGCACCGTCAAGCACCATACGTCCGACCTTGTCGGGGAACAGCTCAGCATACGTCGCTCCCAGGTAGGTACCGTATGAGTACCCCAGATAGGTCAGTTTGTCCTGTCCGAGGGCGGCTCGCGCCATATCAAAATCCTTGGCAGCTGAGATGGTGTCGACATGCTCGGCCAGGGAGCCGCTGTGTTCCTTGCATCCAGCTGCCAGCTTGGCGGATTCAGCCTTTAGATCCTCAACAATTTCCTGCGGCGTGGGCTCTTGAGTACTGTCGGATTGATCGGCCGGATCATCGGACATCGCGGCCGTTTCATCGCGTTCTTTGTCTGTCAGGCAGATGACCGGCGTGGACTGGCCGACTCCGCGCGGATCCAATGCCACGATGTCAAGGCGGTCCGCCAGATCCATCGACAGTCCCTGGCTCGCAATGTAGGGCAGGATCGAAGTTGCCGGACCACCGGGCCCACCGGGGTTATAGAACAATGCACCTTCGGATTGCGGTGCGCGGTGAATGGCCAGCGCCAGTGCAATCACATCGCCGTCGAGCTGGTCCCAATCCAACGGTGCGTACAGTGCGCCGCACTCATATCCGTCTGATGACTGCTGCGAGCCTTCCATCTGTTTGAGGTCGTCATCAGTGCATTCACGCCAGTTGACTTTCTGCTGGTAGAAGCCCTCAATGGTTGGTTCCGGCAGGTCACCCAAAGTGTCGCTGAACGTTGATCCCGAGGTGATGACCGTGCGACCATCTTCGCTGACGGCTGACTGCTGGTGAGCGGCAGATCCACCGCTCTTGCGGTCGTGTCCAATGATCAGCACGGCACTGACAGTTGCCAGCGCAACGACGACCAGTATGGCGAGCAGAATTATCACGATGTTGCGTGAACGCGTTTTCATGGGTCAAGACTAACAATGATTCAGCTGCCTACCCCAGTAGGAGGCCGGGGCCTCCTGGTTCACGGACAGTGTCGATGCGGTCGCGCACCCTCCGGCTGGACGCCACGCGTATCTAGCGCAGCGCCACCACCATTGCTTCCATTGCGAGCAGTGGATTCGCTCCGTTGGTCAGTCTGGTGCGCGCCTGGTCAATCACGTCGATGCGTGCCAGGGTCTGCTCCGGACTGGAGGTGCGGGCGATACGCTCGATCACCTCCGCAACATCGTCATTCATCAGATCCTGATTCGCACCAAGCTGCAGCATGAGGACATCGCGGTACACACTCATCACGTCCAGCAGAATCCGATCCAGCATGTCGGTCAGTGAGCGTTTCATGCGGCGGGTCTGGTTTTCACGCAGTTGGCGCAGTTGTGAGCGCACATGCGGCGTCATCTTGTCACCCTCGACCATGCCGAGCTGGTAGCGTAACTTGGCTTCTTCTTCCGTGTTGCGCTGCTCGGCAACCGTCTGCGTGTCACTCTTCGCCATCTCAACTAGGTCATGGGCGGCGACAGCGGCTTCACCGACTGAGGCAACGTGAATGGCGGCGCGGATGCGTTGACGGCGCTTGTCGCGTTCCTTGGGGTCACGCGCCAAGGCTTTTGCCCGCCCGATGTGGCACTGCGCTGCCCGCGCCGCCTCGCGCGCCACGTTCATATCCACGCCGAGCTGCCGGACCAGCAGACCAGCCACAGCGTCGACCGATGGGATGCGCAAGGACAATTGTCGGCAGCGTGACCTGACGGTGGTGATCATGTCTTCGGGGCTTGGTGCACACAGCACCCACACGGTGCGCTCGGGAGGCTCCTCGATAGCCTTGAGCAGGATATTCAACGAGAGTTCCTGAATGCGGTCCGCGTCTTCAATAACGATGACGCGCCAGCGGCCCTGCGAGGGCGCCACCTGGGCGCGCATGATGATGTCGCGCACCTGTTCTGCAGTAATAATGCTGGTTTCTGTGGCAACACTCAGCACGTCAGCGTTTGTTCGAGCCACTGTCGTCACACATCCTGGGCACGTGCCGCACCCGATCTCACTTCCTGTGCACTGCAGGCACGCGGCAAATGCGAGCGCAGCGTTGGATCGCCCGGAACCCGGCGGCCCTGTCACGAGCCATGCGTGGGTCATGGAGTGGGTGCTGCGATCACTGTTGCCCTCGACGATGTGGCGGGCGGCGCGGGCAGCTTCCTGCAACGTGGCGACGGCCTTTTCCTGACCGACAATGTCATCCCATACGCTCATCGCTCACCTGCCTCACAGCGATACCGGCGCACAGGCCTCGTACAGGCGCTGATACCCGCTGGTGGGCACACCGCTGCAACACGTCGGGCTCATCACAGCAGTCCCTCACTGTCACCTTCCCATAGTGTGCCCTGGGATTCTTTCAGCAAAGCCGCCACCATCGTGCCAGCCTGGTCCTCATCGCTTGTCTGCGATGCTGCATGCTCGGGCGCAGGCGAGTTCGGCTGGGGTGATTCGGTCGCAGACAGCTCGACCTGATCGTGCGCCTCATGATTGACGAGGAGACCCAGTGCGGGTCGGACGCGTTCCTCCAGTACGCCTCTGATTTCGCGGAACACTTCTTCAGGGGTGCCGACCGCGTCGATAACGACAATGCGGTCTGGGTAGCGATCTGCCAGGTGCAGGTATTCGTGGCGCACTCGCTCATGGAAGTCCATTGATTCACGCTCGATACGGTCAGCGGTGTGCGACGCCGTCCCTCGTCTGGCACCCACCTCGGGGGGCAAATCCAACAGCAATGTCAGATCCGGCGACAGGTCCTCCGTCGCCCATTTTGACAAGGCCAGTACCTCATCCACGCCCAGTTCGCGCGCAGCGCCCTGGTAGGCCACTGAGGAGTCAATGAATCGGTCAGCCAGCACTACCTGACCGGCCGCAAGCGCGGGTCTGATCACGGTTGCTACATGGTAGGCACGGTCAGCCGCATACAGCAGGGCTTCAGTACGCGGATCCACGTCTTCAGGTCCGTGCTGAATGAGCTGACGCAGCTGGTTACCCATGTCAGTTCCACCCGGTTCGCGGGTCACAAACGAGACGCATCCAGCCTGATCAAACCACTCTTTGACGTGTTCGATCTGGGTGGTTTTGCCTGCACCGTCACCGCCTTCGAAGGTGATGAACAGGCCGCGCCTGCGCCGCGAATCCCCGCTGGAAGTGCTCATGAGCCTATCTTTGCACGAGGCACCGGCATTTGCGTACATGCACGCTGTTCAGGCCGACGCACTACTGGTCGCCATCCGCAGATGAGGAGTTCTTCTTCGACGCTGAAGCCTTGGACGTGCCCGACGACTTCTTCGCACCAGTCCCGGCGCTCCTACGCGTCGTCTTCGCACTCTTCGTGGAGGCTTTCTTGCGGGTCGTCCTGGTGGTGCTCTTGCGTCCGCGTTTGGGAGCAGGCCCCTTGGCGCGTTTGTCAGCCAGCAGTTCAAAGGCGCGGGCTTCAGTCAGCGACTCGATCGATTCGGATCGCGGCACCGTCACATTGGTCTGACCGTCCGTGATGTACGGTCCAAACCTGCCGTCCTTGACCACCACTTTCTTCTCAGAGATCGGGTCAATACCGAATTCACGCAACGGCGGCCTGGCCGTGCGGCCACGGCGTGTCTTAGGCTGAGCGAACAGTGCCAGCGCCTCATCCAACGTGATCGTCAGCAACTGCTCTTCGCTTTCCAGTGAGCGCGAGTCACTCCCCTTCTTCAGGTACGGCCCATAGCGACCATTCTGAGCGGTGATCACTTCGCCATCTGCCGGATCAGCTCCCACTTCACGGGGCAACGACAACAGCATCAGTGCATCATCCAGCGTGATCGTCGCCAGATCCATCGACTTGAACAGGGAAGCCGTGCGCGGCTTCACCTTCTTCTTACGCGTCGATTTCGCAGCGTCGCCCTCGTCGGCGTCCTCGGGCAGAACTTCGGAGACGTAGGGGCCGAAGCGACCATTCTTCGCGATGAGCATATGTCCGCTGGCCGGGTCGATGCCGAGCTCACGGCCATCATCAGCTGCCTGAGTGAACAGTTCGGCAATCTTTGCCTCATCGAGCTCGTCAGGCGCAACGTCCGGCGGTACGTTGGCGCGCACATCGTCACTGTCGCGCTCCAGATACGGCCCGTAGCGCCCCACGCGCAGCGTCACGCCGTTGCCGTAGTCAATCGAGTTGACCGCCCGCGCATCGATATTGTCGCCCAGCGAGGCAACCTGGGTGCGCAGTCCTTCACGCTTCGACGAGGAAGACCCATCCGCCGCTGCGTCGACCACTTCGTCACGCGGACCATCGACGCCACTGGCAGTCTCGGCCTCTGTCTGGCCTACGCTGCTGCCGAGATAAAACTCCGTGAGGAACTGCGTCGAGTCCTCCTGCCCGCCCGCGATGCGGTCCAGGTCGGTTTCCATCGACGCCGTGAAATCGTAATCCACCAGGTCAGAGAGGTTTTCCTCCAGAAGGCGCGTGACGGAAAACGCCAGCCACGTAGGCACCAGGTACTGACCGCGGTGCGTGACGTAGCCGCGGTCTCCGATCGTCTGAATCGTTGCCGCATAGGTGGAGGGGCGGCCAATTCCCAGCTGCTCCATCATTTTCACCAGTGACGCTTCGGTGTAGCGCCCCGGCGGCTGGGTCTGGTGGTCTTCGGCTTCAGCGTGGTGAACCGTGACAGTTTCGCCTTCCACCACGTCAGGCAGCAGAGTTTCCGCTCCGCGCGCACCGCCCCGCGAACCTCCCTGCGAACCAGACTGCGAGGCAGATACTGCATCACTGCCGGGCTGCGCCTGTTCATCGCGATCCTTGTCGCGGCCTTCCTGATAGGCCAGTCGATACCCGGGGAACGTGATCGTTGTACCAGACACGGACGAGGTCACTTCCCGCGCGCCCGTGCCATCTGGCAGCTCGAGCACATCGGTGAGCTGGCTGAGGACACGGATCGTGGAGGTATGCCCCGTCGCATCCGCCATCTGCGAGGAAATTGTGCGCTTCCAGATCAGGCCATACAGCGCCCACTGCTGGCGGCTCAACACCGAACGCACCTCATCGGGGGTGCGGAAATGGTCACCAGCAGGGCGGATCGCTTCGTGTGCTTCCTGCGCGCCTTTGGATTTCGTGCCGTAGATACGGGGCTTGTCCGGCACGACATCGCTGCCGTACAGTTCAGCTGCCTGGGCGCGCGCCGCACGGATTGCCTGGCTCGACAGCGCGGTCGAATCGGTACGCATATAGGTGATGTAACCGGACTCGTACAGGGACTGCGCCGTGCGCATCGTTGAGGACGCATTCCAGTGCAGCTTGCGGGAAGCTTCCTGCTGCAGGGTTGACGTCGTGAAAGGCGCAGCAGGGCGACGGCGGTACGGCTTCTTCGTGACGGATTCAATCGACGAGGGAGCCTCACGCAGACCGTCCGCCAGGCGGTCGGCTGCAGCCTCATCCAGCGCCACTGTCTGAGCTTTGCGAGCCTTGTCCGACAGCACACCCTCTTCGGAAAAATCAGTGCCAGTGGCTACAGGACGCCCATCGAGCGCGCTCACACGCGCCGTAAAGTCACCCTCGTCAGCCTGAATGAAGGCATCGATGGACCAGTAGTCCGCGCGGATAAACGCCATGCGGTCGCGTTCACGATCCACAATCAGGCGAGTTGCTACCGACTGGACGCGGCCGGCCGACAAAGATGGGCGGATTTTGCGCCACAACAACGGTGAGACTTCATAGCCGTAGAGGCGGTCAAGGATGCGTCGAGTCTCCTGCGCGTCAACCAGGTCGGTGTCAATATCGCGCGTGTTGTCCAGTGCGCGCTCAATAGCCTCGCGGGTGATTTCGTGGAACACCATGCGCTTGACAGGCACCTTCGGTTTGAGCACTTCCAGCAGGTGCCACGCAATGGCTTCACCCTCGCGGTCCTCATCAGTGGCCAGGTAGAGCTCGTCAGCATCCTTAAGGGCGCGCTTGAGTTCAGTGACACGCTTTTTCTTCTCAGGCGTCACCTGATAGTAAGGAGTAAAGCCGTCTTCGACGTTGACGGCGAAACGACCGTACGGGCCCTTCTTCATGGACACGGGCAGTTCGGACGGTTGAGGCAGGTCGCGGATATGACCGACCGAGGCTTCAACACGAAAGTCCGGCCCTAAATAAGATCCAATAGTGGCCGCCTTCGCCGGAGACTCGACGATGACTAACTTCGACGCGCCCATGTCCCTCCGTTCCTTCCTGCCTGTCCGTCATTTCGCCTTCCCGAGGGAAATTCACTTAGCCGCGAAATGTGGTTCGCTGATGACCATACAACGTTTAACCGGCATCTCGCTCACGGCGTGTCCTGTGAGCTGGTGCGCAATATGCCGAACTTGAGGAGGCGGATCACCTCCGGCGACAGGCGATTTCGCAGGTCGCAGGGGTCAAGTTCCATGAGCGCTGCGATCGCGGCAACGATCTGTCCCAGGGTCAGCTCGCCATCTGCAGCGCCCACCAGGCCGGCCAGTTCCGAACTCACCGAGGTTTTCAGTCCGACACCCCCGCCCTGCTGCAGCTCGATCACTTGCGGGTCGGCCTCACCGGGCGCAAAATAACGCACTTGGGTGACATCCGGGCTGCACACGGCGTGCAGGTCCCAGAGGAGGTCGGCGCTTCCGCCATCGGTGTTATCGCCCTCCACGCTGCCGCCATTGTCACCGCTGCCATAGATCTTGCCTCCGCCGGCGCGGGTGGCGACGAGCTGAATGATGTCGAGGCCTCGACGTATATCTCGCCCGGTTGGCACATGTCCGGTCGCCACCGCGTCACATTCCACGTATGCGGGCCGGCGCTGCGTCGCCCGATCCGGCTCATTCCCACTGGCACTGGATGGTGAGGCGGCCACGTCGTCCTCGTCAATCGGACTACCCCCGTCGGCGGAGGGACCCTTCTCAGCGAAGTCCGGGCGGCGGCGAGCTGCAATGAGCCCCATGCCAATCGACTGGACGCCGGCCGCGGTGAAGTCAGCCAGCCAGTCGGCGTATCCGCGTTCGAACGTGTCGCGGGCGGTGAGCGTGCCACCGGAATCTCGCAGCCACATTTCGACGTATTGGGCAGGTTCGAGGGAGTCTCGCTGAATCACCCACGCGTCCACGGGGAGGCCGTCGAACCAGCTTCTGGGGTGATCGGACCATGTGGCGGAGGAGTCAGAGCCGACTTCCCAATTTGCCAGCATCTGAATGGTGCCGTCCTCGGTCAGGTGGTCGGGTGCCTCGCGAATGATCTGCGCAATCAGGTGGTCTCGCTGCGCGCCGCCGTCGCGGTACTGCATCAATCCGGATGCGCGCACCGAATCGGGAGTGATGACGAATGGTGGGTTGGAGACGATCAGGTTGAAGCGCGCGCCGGCAACCGGCTCGAACAGGGATCCGCAGCGCACGTCAATGGCTACCTGATTCAGTGCGGCGTTGAAACGGGTGATTTCACAGGCGCGTTCAGACAGGTCTGTCGCCACGACTCGGGTGCAGTGCGTGGCCAGGTAGAGTGCCTGAATGCCGCAGCCTGTGCCGACATCCAGTGCGCTGTCAACGGGTGTGCGGTCGGTCAGTGTCAGCAACGTTGTCGTTGCTCCGCCGATGCCGAGCACGTGGTCAGGAGCAAGCGGCCTGCCTGTTGTGGCCTCTCCCAGATCGGAGAGCACCCACCAGTGATGGTCGCCGTCCGGCAGCGTGGCGGCATGTGGTCGCAGGTCAAACAGCGCGCGCATCGGAGCGGCGGCTGACTCGACATCGCTGCTGGTTTCACCGGCGTTCCCGGCGGGGTTGCCGGTCTCAGCGGCGTTCGCGTTCGCCTTCGCGTCGGCACCGCTGGTTTCGGCGGCATTCGCGCTCGCGCCGGCAGGTGCGATGAGGCCGAGCGCGCAGGCCCCAGCACTGCCCAGAGCCGGCAATGCCGCATCGACGCGGTCATAGTCCACATCCATCCCCAGGATAAACAGCTGCGCCAACGTTGCGGCGGCTGCGGCGTTCCCGGCGGACTCACCATCAATCAGCCGCTGAAGCTCCACCATCGCCGGCACGCGCTGATCACGCATCAACGCATTCTGCGCCTGCTGGCTGAGCAGCGAGTCAACATAATCGACGGTGAAGTGAGCTGCTTCGAGGTCCCGGCGCAATGCCTCGATCAGATTGTCGTCGAGCGCAGGCGGTCGCGGCGACTTCGCAATGTCCGAGGGAGGGTGCGGCGGTTTCGTCGCGCCCGAGGGTGTCTGCGGCGGAATCTGCTGGCTCGCATCCGACACGTCATCTGTTCGCATGCACCCAGCCTACGCGGACGAGCCAACCTGAGGCCGCGAGGACGTCGCAGTTGCACATACCCCTAGATCTGAAGCTGCTCAATGCACATACCCCTAGTTTTAAGGTCTCTCGGTGCACATTCCCCTAGATTTAAGGCCGCTCAATGCACATACCCCTAGATTTAAGGTCTCTCGGTGCACATTCCCCTAGATAAACCTCGGATGTCATCGTCGGGGACTAGCCCGCGACCTCCTGACCTGCATGTTTAGAATTCGGGTGATGTGGCGTGACGTTAGATCTAGGGGAATGTGCACACAGGGCCGACTTTCTAGGGGTATGTGCACGTATGGACGCCTTTTTTAGGGGTATGTGCACACGGGCACGAGTTCTTGGGGCATCGTGCACCTGCACTGGGGCGAACCTAAGGGGAATCAAGGACGGGCAGCCCGTCTTACCTTGCGCCTGGCAGGCAACAGTGCTGCCCTAATTAGCCAGGGAGGGATCACCGATCCAGGCCATGAACAGCGGTGTGCCGGTCTGCGTGTCCGAAATGATCGCTAGGTATGGACGATTGAAGGTGAGCATCGGGGGTGGAGGCAGTGCCGTGTCCCCTGTGGCGTGTTCGGTGACGACCGCGGCAACCGTGCCTTCCTCCTTAATGATCAGATGGCCCTGTTGGACGAACTGCTGGAGATTCAACGCAGGTCCACTATCGGCGGAGGAACCGAACCCGGAGTAATCCCCTTCTGCGAGGCCTTCTGGCGCGCCCATATCCGTCACGACATCCAGCAAGCTGACCGAGGAGGTGAAGTTCGCTTTCGGCACTGACACTTCCACTTCGTCAGCGGCGGTTTGACTTAGTGCCTGCAACGCATCATGGACACTGGTGGGGCTGACCGTCGTCCCTTCGTGCGGCATCAGCAGATGCAAAGCCAGGTCCTCGCCTTGATACGGCATCGTCGCAGCGGTCCACTGTTCATCCTCCATGCCCTGAAACTTGTTCTGCGCCACCATCATGTCGACCAGTTTGACCGGACCGGCTGTGGTGTGGAACTCCATGCGCCGTGTATCTTTTTCGTCGAAGGGCTGTGCCCACGGCGCGCTGAATACGATGGCGTTTTGCCCCACCATGCGACTGAGTTCGTTCAGTCGTATTCCTGACTTGTCGATCATCCCGCCGCTGTGTTCATTGACCCACGTGTCCAGGTCCTCCTGAGCTAATGGTGACTGCAAGTCCAGGTCGGTGACATCCGTTTTCCACTGTGACGTGACGGCATCTTTCCACGTGGGGTTGGGCGTGAACTGATCATCAAACACCATGCGCATAGATCGGCCAACCAAGGGGGTATCAGCAACTTTCCCTCCCGCGACCTTCGACACGTCGCCTTTCCATCGATCCCACAGCCCCCACGATGCGGAAAACCGGTTGGCTGCCTCATCGGCACTCATGCCCATCAGTCTTTCGTACTCAGCGCGCGTGTCACCCTGCGCGCCCAGCGCAATCTGGGCCATCGCGGTGGCTGTGCCGACCGGAGATGTCAGCGCGTTTTCTCCAACTGCCGCACCATCTGACGTGGTATCTGCCGAGCTATTCGTCGCATCTGCGCTATTGGCACCGGCACCGCTTTCCGAGCCGTCCGTGCTGCCCGCCTTCATCGCACTGGCGAGGGTGGACAGCCCCATCGCATACATCGACACACGGGCTTGATCATCAAGCGCGTCAAAAGATCCGGCTGCCAGCGGGCCGACCTCGATGTCCACTGCTATCGGTTCGCCCTGATCCACAACGGTGCCGATGGGAGGCTGCCCATCGTCTGTGTCGACAGGATCTGCTCCGGACTGGCCGGTCCGGCCGGACTGGGTCCCGCCGCCCATCGTGCATCCAGCCACAAGGATCGCACTCCCGATACAACCGCACACCATGCGTCCCCACCGGAGGCGCCCCACAAAACCTTTATCCATGATCCATAGATTATGAGGGAGTGAAGCAGCCCACAACCCCCGTTACATAACTGAATACCCACCATTGCCAAGACGTGACATCTTCGTCGTCTGCCACGATCATCCAGTACCAAGGCCCCAACGCCTCAGCGCACCTATACCCCATGAGCTGAGCGGTACCACGATACGGTCATCCGCACAGGCTTCGGCCTCCCCTCGCAAATTCTCACTTCAGCGGCTATACGTGCCACACTAGGAGCTGACATTTTTCAGGCGGTGCGCTCGCCCTCCAGACAGCCTGCAGCATCGCAGCTTTGGCAGCAAGGAGGCTCATCGTGCGCGCACTTCGCAAAATGGCACAGGCACCAGGTTTGGAGCTGTGCGACATCCCCGAACCGGCAGTCGGCCCGAGTGAAGTCAAAATTAAAGTGCAGCGCGCAGGCCTGTGCGGCACGGATGTTCACCTGTTCAACTGGGATGGCGGAGCCCCCGGATCCCTCACCCCACCGCAGACGCTGGGGCACGAGTTTTTCGGGGAGATCGTCGAAATTGGCGAGGGTGTCGCTGCCGGATTCGGCTGCGACGAGCTACATCCCGGACAGCACGTATCAGTGGAGGGGCACATCGTGTGCGGCAGGTGCCGTAACTGCCGCGCGGGCCGCAAGCAGATGTGTCTGCGCACAGTCGGCATCGGCGTGAACCGCGACGGTGGTTTCGCTGACTATGTGGTGGTGCCGGCGTCAAACGTGTGGGTCCAGCCCGACCTCATCGACCCGGAGCTGGGCGCGCTTTTCGATCCGTTTGGGAACGCTGTCCACACCTGTCAGCAGGTGGAGATGACTGGTCAGGATGTACTGATTACGGGTGCAGGCCCTATCGGGATCATGTGCGTGGCGATCGCCCGACATGCGGGCGCGCGTCACGTCGTCATCACCGACGTTCAGGAGGAACGCCTGGACATGGCGCGCTCGGTAGGGGCGGACGCCGCGGTCAACATTACGCGCCGCACGGTTCCAGATGTGATGGCTGAACTGGGCATTCGTGAGGGTTTCGACGTGGGAATCGAGATGTCGGGAGCTCCCGGCGGGCTGACCACGTTGATCGACTGCTGCACCCATGGTGCGACACTGGCACTGCTCGGCTTACCGAAAGGCGCCTTCCCCGTGGACTGGGGCAAGGTCATCACCCGCATGTTCACCATTAAAGGGGTGTATGGGCGCCAGATGTTCGACACGTGGTATCTTGCGACGTTCATGATGGAATCGTCCGAACAGCTGCGCGAATCTGTTCGCTCCATCATCACGCATCGTTTTGCACCTGATCAGTGGGAGGATGCGTTCGAAGCCGCAGCCAGTGGCACGGCAGGTAAAGTCATTATCGACTGGGAGAAATAGAGATCCGAAGGAGCATTTCACAATGGACACACTCAGCGAACGGCTAACAGCTCACCTCGATCAGATTCGCCAGCAGGGACTGTATAAAGAGGAGCGCGAAATCCTGGGTCGTCAGGGCTCCCACGTTGACACTAACTCCGGGCAGGCGCTCAATTTCTGTGCGAACAACTACCTGGGACTGGCAGGGGATCAGAGGCTTGTCGATGCAGCGAAGGAAGCGCTTGACCGGTGGGGTTTCGGAATGTCGTCGGTGCGTTTCATCTGCGGTACTCAGGATCAGCACAGTGCGCTGGAGCGCGAGATCGCTCAGTTCCTCCGCATGGATGACTCCATCCTGTTTTCGTCATGTTTTGATGCGAACGGCGGCATTTTCGGTGCCCTTCTGGGTCCCGATGACGCCATCGTGTCTGATGAGCTCAACCATGCGTCACTGATTGACGGTATTCGCCTGTGCAAGGCCGCCCGCTTCCGCTACCGCAATGCCGACATTGAGGATCTGCGTCGCCAGCTCCAGGCAGCTCGAGACAAGAAGTGCGATCAGGTCCTCATCGTCACTGACGGTGTCTTCTCGATGGACGGCTCGTTCGCTCCCCTTGAACAGATCTGCGATCTGGCAGAGGAGTTTCACGCCCTCGTCATGGTGGATGATTCGCACGCGACAGGGTTCGTCGGTCAGCACGGTCGGGGAACTCCTGAGTACTGCGGTGTGGAGGGCCGTGTGGATATTCTGACCGGCACACTCGGCAAGGCGCTGGGTGGCGCTTCGGGTGGGTATGTCGCTGGCCCGCAGGCCATTGTGGACACTCTGCGTCAGCAGGCTCGACCGTACCTGTTCTCCAACACGTTGGCTCCCGTTGTTGTGGCCGGGTCGCGTAAGGCTTTGGAACTGGCCGCCCAGGCTGACGATGCGCGCGCTCACCTGAAGGAGATGTCGGCACTGTTCCGCTCTCTCATGGAGGACGCCGGATTTGATGTCTTGCCCGGTTCGCATCCGATTCATGCCGTGATGTTCCGTGGAGATGATGGAGCGGCGTTGGCCGTCAAAATTGCGGCGCGTATGTTGGAGCTGGGTGTGTATGTCACGGCGTTCAGTTTCCCTGTGGTTCCACGGGGGCTGGCACGTATTCGCGTGCAGCTGTCGGCCGCGCACAGCGAGGACGATGTACGCGCGTGTGTCAAGGCGTTCATTGATGCACGTGAGAGCGTTATTGGGTAGGCAGCTGAGGTCGGACTGACAGAGTGGACGAGGGTGACCAGTAATTACCTCATATAAGTCATGCGAAAAGATTCGAAGGCCGATACCCTAAAGAGGAAGCATCCAGGGCTTAAGGCCCGGATGTGTGGCAAATCGCCTCGTTTAGAGCTAAGGAGCTGCCATGCCGACTTATGCACTGCCTGATCTTCCGTACGACTACTCCGCGCTGGAACCGCACATTTCCGGCAAGATTATGGAGCTGCACCACGACAAGCATCACAACACATATGTGACCGGCGCTAACACCGCCCTCGAAAAGCTTGCCGAAGCGCAGGAGAAGGGCGACTTCCCCACGATCAACAAGCTGGAGAAGGATCTGGCGTTCAACCTCGGTGGCCACACCAACCACTCGATTTTCTGGAAGAACATGTCTCCGGACGGTGGCGGCAAGCCTGAAGGCGAGCTGGCTGAAGCCATCAAGGAATTCTTCACTTCTTTCGACGCATTCAAGGGACAGTTCACCGCAGCTGCGACCGGTCTGCAGGGTTCCGGCTGGGCAGTGCTCGCATGGGACACAATTGCGGAGCGCCTGGTGACGTTCCAGCTGTTTGATCAGCATCAGAATGTGCCCGTTGCGACGGTCCCGCTGATCATGCTGGACATGTGGGAACATGCCTTCTACCTGGATTACCTGAACGTCAAGGCTGACTACGTCAAGGCGTGGTGGAATCTGGTGAACTGGCAGGATGTCAGCGAGCGTCTGGAGCGCGCTCGTGGTTTCAAGGGTCTGGTTGTAGCCTGACTTTCCACTAACTGAATGCTCCGCGACAGCGCGGCGCACCACTGACCAAAGGTGCTCCGAAGTTTCATGCTTCGGAGCACCTTCTTTTTGCGGTTCACAGGCAGTGTGGCTCCTCGCCTGAAAGACGAGGAGCCACACTCTGCAGAACACCTGCGGTGGTGAACCGAATCGTGTACTAACGTCGACGACGCGCCAAGATCATGGTCGACGCACCTGCAAGCAGCGCGAGAGCCGCTGCAGCACCGCTCATCCCAAGATCAGTACCGGTACGTGCCAGTCCCTTCCTGTCGGCAGCGGGCTTGACTGTGATGACCTGGTCAACCTTCGTCAACGTGACCTGGAAGCTATCAAGCACCTTGCCGTCCCTGTCCAGCACAGTCACGGTAATGACATCACCGACGCGCGCACCGGAATTCGGGGTTACGGTGATGTTGCCATTGTCGTTGATAACAGCCGTTCCCGGTCCTTTGACCTGGACAGTGGCACCGTCGGCGACCGGGCCACCGTGGTTGGGAACAACGACAGGCTTGTCAGCAGGAGTTGTCACATCATCCCAGTTTGGTGCTGCCGGGCATGCGGCAGCGGCGATGTCGAATGTCCATTCGGTCTGGACCGGTTCTCCCGTGGTTTCATCCTTCTTCACGATGTAGAGAACAGGGTCAGCCAATTTAGCCGTCACCTTCATAAACTGGCCTTTTTCGTCCGGCTCACCCTTCGCATTAACGCGGGTCTCCTCGTAATTCCACACCGGATTGTCAGGATCCTCCGCCTTTGGCAGGTTAACGGTCGCTTCTTCACCGCACTTGTCCGGTTGGGTGGTGGTCGGTTTCTCAGGCGCAACTTCCTTCACATTGGACTTGACGTATACAGTCCACCCAGTCAGATCATCGCCTTCGACCTTTTCAATCTCGTAGCGACCATTTGCGTTCACAACGCCGCCCGTGTCAGCAAACTTCGCATTCAACGCGTAGGTCTTGATACGACCCGTATAAGGGCTGAAAATGTCGAGATCATTCCCGGAAGCTGCTCTGGTAATGGGCGTCTGAGTACGATCAGCATTGTATTCCGCGCTCGGATGGTGAACTGCGTTGCCCTTGAAGTTGTAGGTATTGACAGTTTCCTGGCCGCTTTTTCCTTTGAAGTTTTCTTCAGTCTTACCTTTATAGGTACGATTCAGTCCGATCTTGACCGATACACCATCCGCATCTTCGGGGTGAATGACACCTTCAGTCAGAACGAATTCAAAGTCGGTGTTCGCCTGCTGAAAGATCGAAATATCGTCGACGTTGGTGCCAGCCGTGCTCGAGTGGGACGTGGCAAGATCACGCGCAAATCCTTCTTCGTCATTCATAACGTGATAACACGCATTGATATGCACATCTACATAATCCGTACCGTTAACGGTGCGAGTTGACGGCGTCTTCACGACATACGACGACTTCTCGCCATACGTCACTTGAACATCTGCCCACTCATAAGCAGGAATTCGCTTCTCAGCCGCATCCGGACTCGTCTTGCCGTAGAGAGTGCAGTACAACCTCATCTTTTTGGAAATACCCGTACGCGATTGATCGTACGTCCACCCCGGATTGCTGTCATACGTCTTCCACTTGAAGTTCAGCGTGTAACTGCTCTCAGGCGGTTCTTCAGCTGCCTGTGCCACATTTGTCATGCCCTGCACACCTGCGACCAGCGCGAAGGCTGCAAGAGCGCTCAGTGATGCCCTCGTTTTCATTCTCACAGTAGCGAGTCCCTTCTCAAACAAGATTGATGGTTGGAACATTCTACATTCCCAGTCCACAAAACCCAACACTTTGGTAGAAATGGCCCTCTCGCCAGAGCACCGAGTACCGCTTGAATGACCGTGTTCGACTAATGATTGTGGCGGCATCGTTGCGTAGATCGTACTGGAAGGGATGCGCCACGGCCTGGTTCTTCGGGTGATATGTGCACGTTGCCCTCATTCTCAGGCTCTGTGGTGCACAATCCCCTCAATCTAAGGGCGGCGTGTGCACGAACCCCCTGATCAACAGCGGATGGGGCGCCCTCGTCAATTGCCATGCGGGGTGCGGGCGTGTACTGACAGACCTGGCCCCTGCCGACTCGCAGGAGAGGGCAGGAGCCAAAGAAGGGTTAATTGCCAAAACGTGGTGCTCCGGTTGAGTGTTTTGGCTTGTCAGGTCGGCGTTTCCTGGTGAACTTATGTTTTTCGGGGTTAAGTCGTGATGATTCTTGATTTCTTGTGTTGATTATGATTGGTGAGGAAATCCCGTCAGACTCGGCTTTGCCCGGTGTGCAGTCAGCCGATAAAGAAGAACCGTAAGACCGCTGCAGGCACGGGCTTCTCGGCGTGCATGTAGCACCACCAGAAAACCGCCTTGATCCGCCAGCTCAACCGCATACCCCGATGATCGCGCAGTATCTGACACAAAAGCGCTTTCACGGCCCCCTCGATCCGCTTGCTCATCGCCGGCATCACCCGCTCCCACGCCGGATCCAGGAACGTGAAGAACGCTCCACTACCTGTACTTCCCTGGGAGGTTGTGAACGCGTTGTGTGGGGGTTAGCCCGCTGCTGGCGGCGTGGCGTTGTTCGTCTTGTCGTGGCCGTTGTCTTGCCTTGAGTTTGCCGCTTCACTCACATGCCTACCAGTAGGGGGTGTCAGGGGATTCTATCGAAGTCACGACAGCGGCAATCTATCGGGCGATTTTATTTTGGAAGTACCACGTAGGTACCACGCGGGCGATTCTCTGAACCACCAACCCTGACTTTTTGTTGGTATCTTGCGGTTCTTAATGGCGGTAGCGCTGGGATTCGAAAACAATCCCCATGGTTTTTGCGTTCCGCGGCATCTCAGTCAAAAGTGGCGTTTGGGTTGAGTTTTCAACGATTGTGGCGGATATGCCACACTCACCTATTGTCATGGTTTATGATGGTTTTTAGTTCCGTTATGCAACGTAGATGCAACGCGGGACGGGGGTTTTCCAGCAGCACGAAGCCAAAAAGAGGAAACGGACATGTCAAAACGACGCACGTTTGGAAGCATCAGGAAGCTAAAGTCAGGAAAGTTCCTTGCAGACTTCCCCAACCCAACAGGCGGCACCCCGCAACGGATACCAGCGCCCATGACGTTTGCCCGCAAGATGGATGCCGATAAGTGGCTACGACAGCAACAAGCAATGCTTGAAGCCGGCACGTGGAAGAGCCCCGAATTGGAAGCCCGCGAGCGCGTGGAAGCTGAGCGTAAGGCGAAAGCGGATGCGCTCACGTTTGGCGAGTTTGCCGATACGTGGTTTAAGCGTAAGAATTGGGCACCCTCACATTATGCGAGCGAGGAATCACGCTACCGGAACCACCTCAAGCCCTATTGGGGTGGTGTTGAGCTTCGGAACATTACTACTCAAGCTATCGAGGATTGGATCTATGGGGCGCACATGCGTAAGCTCACGCCCGCTAACCGTAGAAAGCAGTATGACTTGTTGAAGCAGATCCTACGGTCAGCGCGTTCTCGTAAACTCATGGCCGACGATCCGTTTATCCCTGAGTTGCTGGACGGTTTGAAACCGAGGGGGGACGAGCCAAGCGGCAAGCAGAATAAGCGCGTGTTACCTGTGCACGAGTTACACGCCCTTGTTGACGGTATCGAGGATTATTTACAGGCAATGATTCTACTCATGGGACTAGCGGGGTTACGTCTTGGCGAGGCCAGAGCCTTACACCGTAGCGATATTGACTTAGAGGCGGGCACCGTGTTTGTTCACCGAAGCATGACAGGTGACGGGAAGAATCGAGTTGAGCGAAGCACGACGAAGACACCAGCGGGCACGCGCCTACTTCCGCTAGCGCCTGTGGTTATTGACGCGCTCAAGGAGCACTTCGAGCGTGAACCGTTCATCCCGAACGACTACTTCGCGTTTCAAGGCCGCGACAAGAAACGCCCACGGGACAACGAGCCTGTGGGACGTAAAACGCCAGGTCAGGCGATGGATCGCGTGTTGAAGCGTGAGGAGCTAAAGCATGCCACACCTCACGACCTGAGGCATACGGCGATCACGTTTGCCGCGCGCATACAGGGAGTGACAGAAGTTGACTTGCAAGCCTACTTCGGACACAGCAAGGGCAGCAACGTGACCGCGCGGTACATTCACACTGACGATCAACAGTTACGGTTGATTGCCGACGGGATGAATAAGGTGTACTTGCAGTCTGACGGGGTTGTTGTCCCGCTTCGACGAACGCAAGCCGTGTAGGGCAGAGGGGGCGTTGTTGTGAGTAAAAATCGTGTGACCGTGGTGTGTGAGCGTGGAGCGTGGCACGCTGGACACAAGCCGCGAGCGCTCGCGGTGTTTGAGCGTGAGAGCGTGCCTGAGCGGATGGACTGTGCGGGGTGGCGTGCCGTGCAAGTGCAAGGCGTGGACAGGGACAGCCTGAGGGCGAAAGCCTATCCCGTTGTGGGTATCAGCCCTATTTTTTTAACTGATAGTGAAGCGGTCGATTCCGTCCGCGATTTACTGTGGCCAGCTACCCATGACGAAGACATTGACGATCTTGTTGATATGCCTCATCACGGGTTGACGGGGCGTGAGATTGCCGAAGCGCGGCTACAGACAGACATGTACCATGGCCGGTTCTTGATGCCCTGTGAACACGTTCTAGGGCGACAGGTGTTTGAGGGTGAAGAAGACCGCGAGACGTTTCAGCCGTGCAAGAGACTGTTAGCCGTGTGCCCGTGTGGGTGGCCGTCGAGCGTGGTCACGCTGTGCAGCATCGTGGACAAGCTGGAAGAAGCAGCGCGCGGCACTGGAGTTATCCATATTGAAGACATCGACGAGGGTGGCGAGGAAACGTACGTGTCTAACTGGGACTTCACTAGACAGTTGAAGGATTGGCAACGCAAAAGACAGACAGGTTCCCGCGCGGTAGAAGACAGGCCGTATCCGGCTACCTCTATTCTCGTTACTAGCGAGTATGACCCGTTCGTCATTATGTGCGACGGCAACAGCGCAACGGGCAATTATCACCGGAAGCACGGGGCGCACGTTCTCGCAGTGATCCCCATGCCAGCAGAAGAAGCCGACACCGACCAGTTGCGTGAGGACTACCAGCAAGAAAGTGTCATGATTGGTGGCCAGTGGGATCTAACCTTGTCTGCACTCGCAGACGCGCGTGGAGTGTCAGGACTGAACAAGACCGATTTAGCGTTCAACGTGTGCCCGTGTTGCCGAACCGACCTACCAGCGTTTACGGGGCTAGACCTGTGGGACGCGTGCAAGCCACTGTACGACCACGGCGCGCGCTACATTAACGTCAATACGGTTCTTACCATGTGGCAGCGGATGGGGTAGAATAGTTTTCAACGAAAGTCCCGACCGCGTTAAAGGGTCGGGAGCTTGTTCCCATTCGGGGGATATTGACAGCCGACAAAGGCGCTTCGCAAGGTGCCTGAGCTTGTCACACCCTGAATGGGAGTTTTTATTATGTCTACGCAGTCAGACACCGACACGCAGCAGCGATTGGCGCAAGCTAACGCAGTAATCAAGTCACTAGGATTCACGCCCCGCGGCATCTACACCGTTCGTGAAGTCTCTCAAATCACCGGCATCCCGACAAACACGCTATACGTGTGGCAATACCAAGGCGCTATCACCACGTTGAAGTGTGGACGCAGCGTGAAGATCCCGGCATCCGAGCTAGCCCGCATCCTCACTGAGGGGGTGGCAGCATGACCACCACAACAACGACAGTGACGGGCATACGCTTCGACGCGCTCGCAGTCACTAACGAGCAGTGGCAAGCCATGCTTGAAGCTCAACCGTGCTACACGCAAGCAGCAGCGCACCACCCGTGGTGCACGCACGGCCGGTGTAATATCACGCTGGGAGACAATCCGGCAGACGCTGTGATTACCCATCGCGGGAAGCACGAAGTCACCGTGGGGAACGAGACTATGCGGTTCACGGTTGAAAGCGAGTGCAGCGTGTTGACCGGACGTGAGGCGAACAGAGTTTACTTCACGTCCTCGTATGGTGACGCGGTGACCATACGCACGATTCAAGAGGCGCACGCCTACATCAACGCGCTACCAGACACCACGCTAGAACCGTTCACTGTTCACAGGACAGACTTCGACGCTGCGCGTGTGAGGGTCGAAAAGATCAGAAGACGCGGTAGCGAACATATCGAAACGGTGAGCCTAAGCGACCACGAGCCACAAGACCTAGCAAACGTCACCAACCCGCGAGCGCGGGCACGCTTACTAGCAATGAGTGGGGCTGTGGAAGCGTTGACGCATCGCCCGTGGTGTACGCCTGGGGCGTGCGTGGTTGACGACGTGTGTAGCGTGTTGGAGCCAAGCGCGCGTCATGTTGGGCGCTATAGGTTCACCGATAGTGAGGGCGTGCAATGGGTAGCGACAGTTACAGAGCGCCAGTATTTTGACGACCGTCCCGGCCGTGAGCCTGTGCAAGACGTACTCATTCGAGCGTTGAGCGACGATGAGGGGAAGTTCCTAGGGGCTCTGTCTTCACCGTCCTTGAGCGCGCTTGAAGCGTTGAGCGACCTGTTTAGCTATGCGCAGCACAGGGATAGGTGGCGCGTCCTGAATGGTTGTGACGAGCAAGTACAGACCATGACAGGCGGCGATCAGGCCGCGCGCGCACTGCCATAACGGGGGGCAGCTTGGGGCGTGGCATCCATCTACGGATTACGCCACGCCCCACCCCTGAAATGTTCCACAGCACGCAGATCACGGAACACGCAATCATTATAGCAATAGCGTGTTCATTTTGCGTCGTTGTGTCGAGTTCACTTCACTTGATAACAGTTCTAGAGGCTTCAGACAATGACACGAAAAGGCTTAAACATCAACCTACCGACATCCCTCGCGGGCGATCCGCGCTTTAACGCTCTGTCCGACAAGGCCGTGCGCGCCCTCATCTCATTACACATGTGGTGCATGAGTAGCGACAGTGACGGCGTGATCCCACGCGCTTACATCGAGGACAAGGAGCTATCGAAGTCCCTAAGAGGCGTATGCCCGCAAACGATTAAGGCTCTCATTAAGTACGACTTCGCACGGTGGGACGAACAAGGAGACACTTTGCGCGTGGAGTGGTCATGGCAAACAACAGCCGCTGAACGCGAGAAACAGCGACAGCACAACCGCGACCGACAACAAAAGTTCAGAAGTTCTCAAAATTCTAGAAAATCTAGTGACAGTGTTTTTTCTGTTTCCGAAAACGATTCCGCGCAATCACAAGGAGAAGTCGAGGGCGTAACGCGTTACGGGAGCGTTAGTAACGCGCCCGTAGATCAGATGAGATCAGGTCAGGTACAGATGAGATCAGGGATAGATCAGGCAGAGGAAGAGGAAGAGGAACAGGATAACCAGTCTGTTCCATTGGAACCTGTAGAAGAATGGCCTGACGTAGCACAAGCGGGCGCAGTGGACACGTCACCGCAACCAGCATGGGACGAGCCATGTCCCGAACCTGAGATCAGATCGTGCGAATCCACGGACTGCAACGGCACTGTGGTCTTGGACGCTTCGGGCGTGTGGGTGTGTGATCGTTGCGGCACGCAGTATGAGAATTGTTGTGAGTGTGGTGGCGCGCTTATAACGGGGCGTGAGCGCGCTCAGGGGCGTTGCATGTCGTGTAGGTAGTGCGCGTGACTTTGGGGCGCTTGTGGCGGCGGTTAGCTACCGTGAGCGCCCCACGGTTGCGTTGCGTGCGCTCGCGGTGGTGTTGGCGTGTTGTTGTCTGGCAAGCGTGTGGCAAGTTGGTAAGCAAATTGCTAGGCAAATTGGTAAGCAAATTGCTAGGCGGTTGCTAGCGTGTCGCTAAGCGTACCGCTAAGCGTGGCGCTACAGAAATGTCTAGCGTGTCGCTAGAAGCCCTCATCGTGCCGTCTGTCTCTAGTGGCAATCCTCAGCAAGACACACACGCAGCAGTTAGCGAGAACCGTTCTCACACAAGCCGCGCGGATAAAGGCTTACCCCCAGCGCGACAACGCTAGGGGTAAGGCACCGGCAAAAGCCAGCGTAAGTGTCCATTGAAAGGAAAAATAAATGGACACCTTTCCTGATGTGTTCCTAGCTCTGCTAGGTACGTATAGTATATGGCGCGCGTGACAGGCACTGTCAACACTCGTCCGCGTCACCGTTCAGGAAGTCAAGCATGAGTTCGTCAGCACGCGTTAGCGACTGCCACACGGCACCCTGAGTGACACCCTCACGGCGCGCCACTTCCACCTGAGGCAAGCCCACAACCACATTTAGATACACGCGGCGGCGCAACTGTGCTGGCAGCGCGTCAAACGCGCGCCTACCGTCAGCCACACACGCCCACAACGTTGACTGCCTGTAAGGGTCGAACTGTGAGCGCGGCATCCCCACTTCACGATACGTGCCGTCAATACTCCACCCCCACGCGTGAGCATCACTGAACGACGCGCGCACCAGCTCACGCACCACAGGCGCACTGTACTCACTGCACATGTTTACGCGTCCAACTGTTCAGGTTGGAAGCCTGTCACCAGCAAGTTACATTCCTCGTGTTTGTGGTGCTTGTAGTCCTTGAACACTTCGGTTAAGCGTCCACGTACTCGCAGGATCAGCCCGCCTACTCCCCCGCGGTTCCACGCGGTTACCAGTTGTTGAGGGTGTTCATGTGCCCATATCCACGCGCAGGCCACACATTCGTCGTACGACAAGCGCGCTTTACCAGCGAACAGGGTGACGGCTCTACTGAAAGCCGCCCATACTTCATTGTCAGGGTCGCCCGCTTCGAGGATGCTTACTACTTGATTAGTAGTTACACGATTAACCACAACTCCATGCTACATTACACAGGCGCGCGCGTGACTGTTAGCGTGCTATGGCAACAGCCCTCGTGCTGGAAGCGGACGGCAGGAGAGCAAACGGCAGGTGGAAACGCGGCAGTGTCGATATTGGCACAAGTGCCAATATCTCCGACTGGCAGTCACGGCTTAAAGAAGCCGGGATCATTCTCGACTACTCACCTGACCTTGCAGCCCGCGTGATAGACGGCAGTCTTGCCCTCGACAATGTTTAGCGCACCGCTACCGGCCTGACGAAACCTAGACGAAACCCAGCAGGTTACGGAAACAAAACCTAGCCAAAACCTAGAAGTAACCCAGCCGGTTACGAAAACGGAACCTAAACCCAACCTAGCCTTAACCCAAGGGGTTAGCCACACCACGCGAAACACCCCGTGACCAGAGGGCATCTGGAAACCGTGTAAGTCCCATTAGCAATTGTGCGTCTGGAATACGCACATTTTCCACACGCAGCCCCGAACCCACAACAAGCCCGAACACCCAGCGAAACCGGCAACGCTGAACCCACCCACGCGCGCACCCTGAAAGCGCGTGAGAACCACTCACAGGCACGCCAACGAGATCGTGGAACCCCCCCCACATCGTGCAGCCACAACCCGCGCGCCTTGAACTGCCACCCACAATTTTGACAGCCCCACACCCACAGGCACAACAACCCCACCCCGCTAAACACACACCCACCCCCCACAGTCCCTAGGAAGCGGAACAAGCGGAACACCGGAACATTGGCGTTATACCAACGAAAAGAAGCGCCACGCCCAACACCCCTATCCGGAACATCCGGAACACAAACGCAGAAAAACCCGCCTATTAATCACTCTCACAGGCCTTGAAGCCCATTCACCCCTGAGTTGCCACGCTCCACGCGTGCTAACACTGAGCGGTAGGGAGAAAGCGCGGCGCGGGGGTCAGGTGCCGGGGTGCCCGTGGCGCTCGCGGGCGTGGCGCTGTTCGTCTTGTCGTGGCCACTGTCTTGCCTTGAGTTTGCCGCTTCACCCACATGCCTACCAGTAGGAGTGTCAGGGGTTCTAGCGAGGGTGGGAGACGCTGCAAAACTCATTCCGTTATGCAACGTAGCTGCAACGCGGGCGATTTTCCGAACCGCTGACCCTGACTTTTCGTTGGTATCTTGCGGTTCTTAATGGCGGTAGCGCTGGGATTCGAACCCAGGGTGGCTTATCACCACACAGCATTTCGAGTGCTGCACCTTCGGCCGCTCGGACACGCTACCTCGGCCAGTCAGATTACACGAAATCCGTCGCCCAACGCCACTTCAGCAGCGATCTGGCGGCTAACCGTGGCCAAAAACACGTTGCAAGGCGCTCGTCATCAGGATCACCCACGACCACGCAGGCGAACCCCCCTGGGCAGAAGATCCTCACCACGAGACTCCTGCGGGGCAGGTTGAGAAAGGCCGCTCGGCGTCGCCCTCGTCGATGAAGAGGCAGAACGTGTCGCCGCAAGGCGGGTGGAAACAGGAAGAACGCCGCCGGAAGGAGAAACGCTCGTCTGATGCTGCACCCTCTTCCCCAGAAAGAAACCTTTGAGCTGGACTTCCACTTCCTGGCGCAGAACTCCGCCGATCACTTCCACTGTGTGGTTCAGACGAGCGTCACGCACGACGTCGCGGAGCGAACCGGCAGCTCCGGCCTTCTCGTCCCACGCGCCGAATACCAGGCGGTCGACGCGCGAGTTGACCACCGCTCCGGCGCACATCGTGCACGGCTCGAGGGTCACAACCAGGGTGCATCCCGCAAGGTTCCATGTGCCCATCGCGAGGCCGGCCTGACGCAGCGCCACAATTTCAGCGTGAGCACTGGGATCGTGGGTCGTTTCCCGCTGGTTCCAGCCTGACCCTATGACCGTGCCGTGCGGGTCCAGGACCACCGCTCCGACAGGGACATCGCCCGCTTCGCGGGCACGGTTGGCCAGAAACAGTGCGCGTCCCATCGCCTGGGACCATGATTCGTCGACCGTCACGAGGTAAGCCTACCGCGTCATTCACTCAGCATAAGAGCATCTGTTCGGCGCGCAATCGCCGCAGACATGTCTGGCGCGGTACGCTTGAACCATGCACCTACATGTCGCTGATCATCCGCTGATTAACCACAAGCTCACTGTTCTTCGAGACGGTCGCACTCCGTCGGCAACATTCCGCCAGCTCGTTGATGAACTCGTCACGCTGCTGGCCTACGAGGCAACACGTCACGTTGCCGTGAAAGATGTCGAAATTGAGACTCCCGTGTGCCCCACCATTGGGACACGACTGTCCGATCCACGTCCGATTGTCGTTCCCGTCCTACGTGCAGGCCTCGGAATGCTCGACGGGATGACTCGCCTGCTGCCCACCGCCGAGGTTGGGTTCCTGGGTATGAAGCGTGACGAGGATACGCTTCAGGTTGAAACCTATGCGAATCGGCTGCCGGACGACCTGTCGGGCCGTCAGTGCTTTATTCTGGATCCCATGCTCGCCACCGGCCACACGATGGTAGCCGCGACGAACTACCTGCTGGAACGCGGCGCCCGTGATGTGACGTGCGTATGCATTCTGGGGGCGCCGGAAGGCATTCATGAGGTGGAAAAAGCCGTGGGTGATCGCGCTGATGTCACCGTTGTGCTCGCCGCCGTTGATGAGGGCTTGAACGAGAAGTCCTACATCGTGCCCGGCCTGGGCGATGCCGGCGACCGCCTGTACGGCATCATCGACTAAGGAAAATGTACTGATGGGGGCGGCACACTTCCGTTCGCGAAGTGCGCCGCCCCCATCTGTTATGAAGTGTCTCCCTTGAATGGCAGCTACCGCGTAAAGCGGTCGCTGCCGTTGCTATCAGGAGGACAGCCCTATCTGGCACTGCTCAGCACACTGTCTGGAGCAGTGCCAGCAAGCTGCTTAGAACGCGGGAAGGACGGTGCCGTCTGACCAGTTCTCTTCGAAGAAGGTGCGGACCTCGTCGGAGTGCAGCAGCTCGTCAAGCTTCTTCACACCTTCGAGCTTGTCACCAGACAGATCCTTCTTCCACACGAGCAAGTTGGTGTACGGGCTTCCCTTACCCTGCTCGGCAACCAGTGCGTCACCATTGATGGTCAGGCCACCTTCCTGCGCGAAGTTACCGTTGATCACGGCGATGTCAACGTCAGACAGTGAACGTACCAGCTGTGCGCCTTCGGCTTCAAAGAACTCGAAGTTCTTGAGCTTTTCAACAGAGTTGATGTTGGCTGCCTCGTCACCCTCGGCAATCTTGACGAATCCGTTGGCTTCAAGCAGTTCGAGTGCACGACGCTGGTTGGTCACATCGGAGATGATGCCGATCTTGCCGCCGTCGGGGAAGTCTTTCAGGTCTTTGATCTTCTCGGAGAAGATACCGAGCGGCTCGATGTGGACGCCCTCGCCCTGGTCGAACTCATAGCCGAATTCCTTGACCTGGTCTTTCAGGAAGTTCGGGGTCTGGTAGAAGTTCGCATCCAGGTCACCGCTGTTCAGTGCAACGTTCGGCTGGTGGTAGTCGGTGTACTCGACGATCTCCAGGTTAATGCCAGCTTCAGCAGCCAGGTTGTCCTGAATAAAGTGCAGGACTTTGGCATGCGGTGAAGGGCTGGCACCAACGGTCAGGTCAATAACGCCGCCGGTTGCTGCGCCGCCTGCTGTGCCTGAAGCTGCCGTGTCGGTTGAGCCGCTCGTGGCGGTCTCATTCGAGCCGCCGCCGCAGCCTGCCAGTGCGAAGGATGCTGACAGGCCGCACACTGCGAGGGCCTTGAAAGAGCGTGTGTTCAGATGAGATAGACGCATGAGAGTTTCTCCAATCATGTTGCCGGTCTGCCGATGCAGACCGTTTCTAAATTCAGAATGGTCAAGTTTTCAGGTTTTTTCAATTGCGCTGAAGCATGAGAGATGAACGAGGGTGACGTTCCCGTTGATGCAATGCACTCCGCTCATGTCGCAGGCGTATTGCAGGTCAGATGCGACGGGGGTGCCGCGCAGATCTGGTACGGACATGTGCCCGTGAAGTGTGCCGGCTGGTAGTGCCTCAGCGGTGGTCCACCAGCCGGCTGATCATGTCACCCATCATCTGGATCACCTGGACGATGATGATGATCGCAACGACTGCGCACAGCATGACGTCGGGCATGAATTGGTTGTAGCCGTAGTTGATGGCCAGCTTTCCAAGGCCACCGGCACCGACCGCTCCGGCCATTGCCGAGTAGCCGATCAACGTGATCGCCAGGACAGTCACCGACTGGATCAGGGCAGGCAGAGCTTCGCGAACCTGGACACCCCAGTAGATGCGCTGGTTGGATGCGCCCATCATTTGGGCTGCTTCAATCTTGCCGCGCGAAACGGCCAGCACGTTTGTTTCCACCAGTCGTGCAAAGAACGGGATGGCACCAATAATCAGGGACGGCATCGCGGCTTTCCAGCCGAGCGTGGTTCCCACCAGGAACCTGGTCAGCGGCACAATCGCGATCAGCAGGATGATGAATGGGAATGAGCGGCCGACGTTGACGATCACGCCGAGAACCTGGTGCACGATGCGGTTGGGCGTGAGCCCGTGGCGCGACGTGTTGACGACCAGCAGGCCGAGCGGCAAGCCGAAGATCACGGTCACCAGTGTGGCGACGCCGGTCATCACGAGTGTTTCCCACACTGCCGGCAGGAACTGCTTGGTCAGTGCCGGGTTGTCACCCCAGGTGGGTTTGTCTGCTGCAATCGACATCATGGCGGACTGAAATTGTGCAACACCGATGTGGGCAGCAAGCAGTACATGATTCATGATCATGCCAGCCTTTCAGTCGCGTAGATACCTTGGTCATGAAGCTGTTGAAGGATCTGCTGAGTGTGGTAGCGCGGCACTGACAGCGCCAGGCGTCCCACCTGCGTTGATCCGATGGACTCGAAAACCCCTGCGGTCACGTCGGCACCCATCGACGCGCTCATGTTGAGCACACTGGCACCGGTGGGCACACCGGGGCGTGAAGTGAAAATCAGGTCCAGCAGCGCGCGGTCTTCCGGGATCACGGCATCGTCCACGTTCGGCAAGGGGACCAGTTCCTGAGCCAACGGCGAGGACGGATCCTTCATGATCTCTTCGATCGTTCCACTCTGGAGGACGCCGCCGTGGTTGAGCAGTGTCACCGAGTCACAGATTTCGCGTACAACCGCCATCTCATGCGTGATGATCACAATCGTCACACCCAGTGAGTCGCGCAGGTCGCGCAGCAGATCGAGGATCTGGCCGGTTGAGTCCTGATCGAGTGCGGAGGTCGGCTCATCGCAAAGCAGCACTGCCGGAGTTCCAGCCAGGCCGCGCGCAATGCCGACGCGTTGGCGCTGGCCACCTGACAGTTGCGAGGGATAGGAGCCGCCGCGTCCCTGCAGCCCCACCATGGTCAGGAGTTCTTCAACGCGCTCGTCGATTTCTTTCTTCGGGCGACGCGCAATCTGCAGCGGGTATGCAATGTTTTCTGCCGCCGTGCGCGCATCGAGCAGGTTGGCTGCCTGAAACACCATGCCGAAGTTCCGGCGAGCCTGACGCAGTTTCGCTCCGCGCAGCTGAGTCATGTCAACGTCGTTGACCACGATTTCACCACTGGTTGGGCGTTCGAGGGCGGTCAGACAGCGGATCAGTGTGGATTTTCCGGCCCCCGACTGACCCACGATTCCGTGAATCGAGCCCGCATCGACGTGCAGCGTCACGTCATCAAGTGCGACAACGTCATTCCCGCCGCGCAAGTGATACACCTTGCGTACGTCGTGAAGGTCAATCATGGTTCCTCCATCGGTCCTGGCGGAAGCACCCTCTCCGTGACCGGGGGTTGCTGCAGCGTCATCGAGCCAGGTCTCTTAGCTGCTCTGGATGGTCGATCACTACTTTAAAGTGTCGGCGCGTTTAGAGCAAACGTCGCGGCCCAGTCGTGACCATATTCACCCGCCTGTGCTCACCGTGGCCAGAGCAAAGATCGCGATCGAAGCAGCGGCTGTCCCCACAATGACAGCCACCACGCATAGCGCCCACACACCGACCAGCAGGCTCGCACCAAGGGCCGTGCGGTGGCTTCGCAGCACTTCACACACGTCAACGACGGCGGTGGAAAACGTCGTGAACGCACCGAGGAACCCCACGCCGATCACCGTCCACCAGTGCGGCCATGTCATCAGGAACGTGAATGCGCCGGCCAGCAGGCATCCGATCACGTTGACCGCCGCGATTCCACATAGTGGACGCAGGAGCTGGGCGCGCGAGCCGGGCACGTGCCGTGTTATTGACGAGGCAGACGTCGGCGCGTTCAGTCGCCGCGTGATTGCTCCCGACAGCAGCCACCGACAGGTGGCCCCACACCCGCCGGCAAGGGCGGTGAGTATCCACATCAGCGCGCTCATGGCCGCGCCTTTTTTCCGAGCCACCAGCCGGCAGCGGCGACACCTACCCCCAGGACAAGCAGGCCGAGGGTAATGGCACTGCCAGCAAGGATTCTGCCCATCGCGCCCGTCGTGGTGTCGAGCGGAGGGCTGTGGACGAATGTGACTGCGCCAAGCATCATGGTCGAATATGTAGTCAGCGCCCCGCATATACCAGTGCCGATCAGAAGGTTGACGCGAGCGCTCAGCCACCGGCCGGCTCCTGCGCAAAAACCAAGGATAAGCGCGCCCGCAAGATTGCACGCAATGGTCGACCACGCCAGCACCAGCGCCGATGAGGCGGGATGTGCCGCCGCAATATGGTCAAGACTTGCGCGGATGAGGGTACCGATCATGCCACCGAGGAACACGCACGCAATGTCAGCCAGGCGTGCGCGCGAAAGTGCAGGCGTGCGCCGCGAATGGGACTGGTCATCAGAGTCGGTGTGCGCGGATTCCACACGGCCAGCCTAACGCCACGCGTGCCATCATGCCGGCGCGGTAGGGTGAAGTAACCGAGGTAAGGAAGCCAACCATGACACGCGTTTTTTCCAGACGCCAGGTTCGCATCTGGTTCGTAGAGGCCGCATCAGGAGCACTGGCATTCACGCTTGTGGCCTGCTCACCGGACACGGGCGGCAGCGGCGAAGACTCTGGAGCCTCCAGCCAGTCATCCGCCCCTGCCGCCGAACGATCAGACGGCGCGCAATCCGGTGCGCAATCTGATGAGACAGATGGGGACTCCCTCGCCAATGAGACTGAATTAACGGAAGAGCAGGTGGACGCTGCAGTTGCCGCACCATTGTCTGACGGTCGCACCCTCAAGAACGTTCCCGAGGGTGAGGGCGGTGACGGCGCTGACACCAAGGCGGACCCGACCGGCGCGGCTGAAAGTGATCTGCCACCCGAGGCGATAGAGCCGACTGCGTGCGCGTCGATCCTGTGGCGGCCTCATACTTTCGGAGCTCTGAGCGCCCAATGGCCCCACCGCAGTCTGTATCTTCCGCAGGAAGGCGACGAGCAGGCAGCCGATATGAAGGGGGTTTTCGTTGCTGTCGCACCGTCGGGTGACGAGGCAGCAGAAGCAGCGACTGCCGTTGAGGATCTGGCGGCGCAGTGCTCGCAGTACACGGTCATGATTGGTGGCGGGGCGCCTACGACGCTGGCGTTGTCCAACTGGGATGATGCGGCGATCTCACAGGGATGGGTGCTGGAAACCAGTACGCAGGCTGAGGCGACGGAGCGTGAGGTGACCGTCGGGGCACGCGTTGCCAACGTGCTCATTTCGGTAGGTCCGCAGCCGGCGGATCGTCTCGATGAGGCGAAAGCGCTTGTCAGTCAGATCGCCGGGCAGTTGACGAACCAGTAACGGAGCCTGATGCGTCAGGCTCGGGTCGCCTCGCGCGCGATGCTGTGGATTCGGCTCGTGCCCCGAGTGTGTAGTCGAGGTGAGTCCGCCCCCAATGAAGCCCGCCCTCAATCAAAGGAGAACTATGACTGACATGACGGCAGATTCGACTCCCCTGATGACCGAACGCCTCAGCCTGCGGCCACCACAGGACGCAGACGTTGACGCTGTCTTTAAGATTCACTCGGACCCGCTGACCTACAGACACCGACCGGAGCTCACGATGAAAGACCGTGACGAGGCCGTGGAACTGACGTCCGCGTGGCAACAGGATTGGCGCCAGCACGGCATCGGTTACTTTGTCGTGTTGACTTACGGAGGTGAAACTATCGGTTTCACTGGCGTGCGGCATGCGGTCGAGGGTGACGAGACGGTCCTGAATCTCTACTACCGCTTCGCGTCACAGGCGCAGGGCAAGGGGTACGCGACCGAAGCTGCCAGTGCCGCACTCGAATGGGCACGCGACCGCCACCCACAGCTCCCGATCGTGGCGATTATCGACCCCGCGAACACAGCCTCGGCTCGACTTGCTGAAAAGCTCGGACTGCGCCTGGTCCCCGGTGCCGGGGAGGCGGGAGATCATGAAGTCTACCGGCTCCAAGGCTGAGCGAAAGGGACTGTCCCGCAATGAGGGGTCTGACAGTAGGGCCCGATGGCGTTTGAACGATGGCCTGGGACACCGCTGCAGCGCCCGAATGCGCCTATATAGAGGTACGACAACCAGTCCGCCACCCTAGATATAGGGGCGACACGCCGAAGAATCGCAACACGCCCACTAGATATATGGATTGCGCACCACGCTGGGAT
The DNA here is from genome assembly GCF_056590235.1 of Pauljensenia sp. C0170B4. Lineage (NCBI taxonomy): Bacteria > Bacillati > Actinomycetota > Actinomycetes > Actinomycetales > Actinomycetaceae > Pauljensenia > Pauljensenia sp. C0170B4. The sequence goes on from NZ_JBWPVS010000003.1 coordinate 168,696, forward strand.
TCCATCTATCCACAGGCCCGCCCGGAGTTTAAGCTGTCAGATACAGGCCCGCCGTTCGCTGTCCACAGCCTGTCCACAGCGCGATGCACACCATCACTCAGACACAACATGTAGTGGTCACTTGCACTTGGCGCCACAAGGTGTAGTGTTAATACATCAACGGAGCCACTACGGCTCGGGGTATCAAGAAGGCGCGCAGGACGCGCACCGAACCTGACGATCCCCACCACCTCACAGAGCGCATAGAAGAAAAAGGAGCATCCCATGACCATCACCGTGTACTCGAAGCCGATGTGCGTGCAGTGTGATGCGACCTACCGTGCGCTCGGCAAGCAGGGCCTGGAATACACCTCGATCGACGTGACGCAGGATCCCGAAGCACTCGAATACATTAAGGGACTGGGCTACCAGCAGGCACCCGTTGTGATCGCCGGCGAGGACCACTGGAGCGGCTACCGCCCCGACCGCATCAAAGCTGCTGCGGCAATGGCTGCCGAGGCTGCACCGCTGCGGGTCGCCCAAGCCTGATCAATGCGTGAAGCCCGGCCACCTCGCAGGTGTCGGGCTTTTCCCATGCACAGGTCAGACGCGGAAGGCACGACCGACGGTTCACACCATCCACGGCGCATGCCTCCCTCGGCCCGCAGGCTCACACACTTAACCGGCTCTCACGTCCATATAAGGAGATTCCTCAGTCATGGTGGAGATCGTCTACTTTTCGTCGGCGACGGGGAACACGCGCCGTTTCGTCGAAAAACTGGGCTATCCGGCGCACCGCATCCCTCTTCACCCGCATGATGAATTCCTGCACGTTCACACCGACTTCATTCTGATCACCCCTACCTACGGCGGGGGAAATATCAAAGGAGCTGTGCCCAAACAGGTCATCAAGTTCCTCAACGATGCCACCAATCGCTCATATTGCCGGGGAGTGATCTCTTCAGGCAACACCAATTTCGGACCGGCGTACTGCTTGGCGGGCGATATCATCTCTGCAAAGCTACACGTTCCCCATATGTATAAGTTCGAGCTTCTCGGCACGTCCGAGGATGTCTCCCGAGTCCGCGAAGGATTGAAGGAATTTTGGTCGAAAATCTCACCGACACCGGCCCAGAAGAGTTGAGCACTGACCTCGACTACCATGCGCTGAATGCCCAGCTCAACCTGTATGACGAGAACGGCAAGATTCAGTTCGAAGCGGACCGTCAGGCGGCTCGCCAGTACTTTCTCCAGCACGTCAACAAGAACACCGTGTTCTTCCACGACCTCGAAGAAAAACTCGAGTACCTGGTGCGCGAAGGCTACTACGAGGGCGACGTGCTCGAGCAGTACGAGCCTCAGGACATCAAGGACCTGTACAAGCAGGCCTACGCCTACAAGTTCCGCTTTCAAACGTTCCTGGGCGCATTCAAGTACTACACGTCGTACACGCTGAAAACATTCGACGGCAAACGGTACCTGGAACGCTTCGAGGATCGCGTTGTCATCGTGGCAATGTACCTGGCGCGCGGCGACATCGAACTGGCACGCAAGCTCATCGACGAGATCATGTCAGGACGTTTCCAGCCGGCCACACCCACCTTCCTCAACGCGGGTAAGCGTGCGCGCGGCGAACTGGTCTCCTGCTTCCTGATCCGCGTCGAAGACAACATGGAGTCCATCGCCCGAGGCGTGAACTCCGCTTTGCAGCTGTCCAAGCGTGGTGGCGGCGTGGCACTGTCACTGACGAACCTGCGCGAAGCGGGCGCACCGATCAAACGCATCGAGCATCAGTCCAGCGGTGTTGTTCCCGTGATGAAACTGCTGGAAGATTCGTTCTCCTATGCGAACCAGCTGGGTGCGCGCCAGGGCGCGGGAGCCGTCTACCTGCACGCCCATCACCCGGACATCATGTCCTTCCTGGACACGAAGCGTGAGAACGCGGACGAGAAGATCCGTATCAAGACGCTCTCCCTGGGTGTCGTCATCCCGGATATTACGTTCGAACTCGCGCGCGCCAACGAGGATATGTACCTGTTCAGCCCCTACGACGTCGAACGCGTCTACGGCAAGCCGTTCAGCGAAATTTCCGTGACCGAGAAGTACCGCGAAATGGTCGATGACGGGCGTATCCACAAGAAGAAGATCAACGCCCGCCGCTTCTTCCAGACGCTGGCTGAAATCCAGTTCGAATCCGGCTACCCGTACATCGTCTTCGAAGACACCGTCAACCGCGCCAACCCGATCAAGGGCCGCATCACGATGTCGAACCTGTGCTCGGAAATCCTGCAGGTCTCCGAAGCCTCCGAGTTCAACGAAGACCTGACGTATTCGCACGTGGGCAAGGATATTTCGTGTAACCTCGGATCCCTGAACATTGCCAAGACGATGGATTCGCCCAACTTCTCGCAAACCATCGAGACGGCGGTTCGTGGCCTGACAGCAGTGTCCGACCTGTCCAATATCCAGTCCGTCCCCTCCATTGCGCGCGGCAACGCCATGAGCCACGCGATCGGTCTGGGACAGATGAACCTGCACGGATACCTCGCGCGCGAACGCGTGCACTACGGCTCCGAAGAAGCACTCGACTTCACGAACATGTACTTTCTGGCCGTGGCGTTTGAGGCGATCAAGGCGTCGTGCATGATTGCGCGCGAACGCGGTGAAAAGTTCGTCGGCTTTGAAGATTCCGACTACGCCAGTGGCACGTACTTCGACAAGTACATCAACGGCACGTGGGAGCCGACAACGGATAAGTGCCGTGAACTGCTCGCCAAATCCTCGATCCACATTCCGACCCAGGAAGACTGGAAGGCACTGGCAGCGGACGTGGCGAAGTACGGCATGTACAACCAGAACCTGCAGGCCGTTCCTCCCACCGGGTCGATCAGCTACATCAACAACGCGACCTCGTCGATCCACCCGATCGTCTCCAAGATCGAGATCCGCAAGGAAGGCAAGATCGGCCGCGTGTACTACCCGGCGCCCTACATGACCAACGACAACGTTGAGTACTACGAGGATGCCTACGAAATCGGCCCTGAAAAGATCATTGACACCTACGCGGTTGCCACGCAGCACGTTGACCAGGGACTGTCGCTGACACTGTTCTACCCGAACACCGTGACCTCACGTGACGTCAACAAGTCCTACATTCGTGCGTGGCGCAAGGGCATCAAGACCATGTACTACATGCGGATCCGTCAACAGGCTCTGGAAGGCACCGAAGTCGAAGGCTGCGTTTCCTGCATGTTGTAGGCATGCGCCAGGCTTTCAGTTCCTCGGCTCTTTGAGGCATCTGCGGTCGCCCTCGTCGATTTTTCACCTTCGACGAGGGCGACCCATGTTTTACAATGATCGTGAGCCTAAGGAGATTTGCCGTGCCGATGTATCAATACGCCACCGATGACAATGACTCGAAACGTTTCGCACCTGATGCTGAGACCGATGAGGCCTCATCCGCTTCACAGTCCCACGCCTCCGATACATCAACTACCCGTCAGACCAACGCCGGCCCATACGAGTCAGCCGGCAGTTCCGGGTCCGGAGACTCAGCAGGATCCGCAACGGCTTCACCGTCATCGTGGCAAAGTTCGGCTCCCCGCTACGGCGCACCGGACACGCATCCGCGATCGGGAGGCACGCCCCAGGGCCAGTACTCACCGTGGACGCCTCAGCAGCAAACTGACGGCCCGCAGGGACCTTACTGGAATGAGCATTCCTCCCAGCAGGTCTACACGGAAATTGAGTCGAATGGGCTGGTGGCGCTGATCCTTTCCATCGTCTCGTTCTTCACGCTGGGCATACTGCTGTCGGTGCCGATGTGGATCTGGAGCCAGTCGATGATCAACAAGGGACGCAGGGCAGGTCTGCCGGTTCAGGCGATGTCACGTGCCCGCATTGCGCGCGGTATCTCAATTGCGGTCACCGTCATCTACATCCTGCTCGGTATCGTCTGCGTGGTGCTGGCCATAGTCGTCGCGATGACGGATCCACAGGTTTAGGCATCGACGAGGGGTCCCATGCGCGGCTGACTTGAGACTGCCGCCAAAGCAGCCGATGGTGACAAACCCGGCGCAGCTGACGTTCGTGTCCGGACGCGTGAAGCCGTAGGCTGGGATCATGACTCCTCGACCCCATACTCCTATCCGACGTCGTTCCGGCACCGATCGAGACCTGATTGAACTGCTGCGCCGCCTGGACGGAAAAAGCTACGGCTCCTACAAGTCAGCAACCGGAGACTGGGATTACGGCGACTTTTCCATCGCCATTGACCGCGTCCAGTCCGACCCGTACGCACCGCCATCGGCTGTGCGCGTGATTGCCTCACCACAGACAATGGGGATCCCCGACGACTGCCTGTCCACTCACACCCAACGCGTCGCCAGCGCCGACTTCCTGCTGCGCTCTTTTAGCCACGCGATCCGAAAAATGTCCGGCCAAGGATCCGGAGGGGCCGGTCATGGCTCCCCTGTCCAGGTCGCACGCACCGGGCAGGAAATCCTGGAGCGCTCAGCCTGCACCGTGATGCCTGACCGGGTTGAGCTGCGATTCCAGGTCCACATGCCGGCACGTGGGCGCACCATTCAGGGTCTGACAGCCGCCCGGATCTTTGACCAGGACGTGCCAGACATCGTGGTGGAAACCTTCGACTTTGTCTCTGACCAGGCCGACCGGCACCTCGACGAACTGCATCAACACGTTCACACCTACGAGGATTACCAGGCTCTTCAGCAGGCCCTGGTCGACAACAACTGGGTCACATTCGTGGCTGATGATGCGATTCTGGCGCGCAGGTCCGGCGTTTCCGACCTGCCGATGGAGGACGCCGTTCCATTCAGCTCACCGGAATCACTGCGCCGCACAGTGACCTTGCCTCACGCCGGCGAGGTGTCCGGCATGGCGCTCGAGCCGGGCGTGACCGTCATTGTGGGCGGTGGCTATCACGGTAAATCCACCCTGCTCGCCGCGATTCAACGCTCGGTATACGCCCATGTTCCTGCAGATGGCAGGCAATTGGTGGCGACGACGCCCTCGGCAATGAAAGTGCGTGCAGCTGATGGGCGCCCGGTGACGGGCGTAGATGTCTCCGCCTTCATCGCGCATCTGCCGGGCGGTGCGGATACCAGCGACTTTTCCACGCAGAATGCCTCCGGTTCAACCTCCCAGGCCGCAGCCATCGTGGAGGCGGTCGAATTGGGCAGTCCACTGCTCATGCTGGATGAGGACACGTCAGCGACGAACCTGTTGATCCGTGATGCGCGCATGCGTCGCCTTGTTGCGGCCGAACGTGAACCGATCACGCCGCTGGTGGACCGCGTGCGCGCCCTTTTTGATCAGCGCCACGTCTCCACGCTGATGGTCATGGGTGGGTCAGGTGACTACCTCGACATCGCGGACTGCGTGCTGATGATGGACACCTATCAGTGCCGGGATGTCACCGACCAGGCTCGTGCGGTGGTGGCGGAGATGCCGCGCGAACGCACAGATGAGGAGGACTTTCCGGTGGGCAGGCCGCGTGTGCTCATGCGGGATCGAGGCAATTCGGGTCGCGGCAAGCCGAAGACCAAGTCGGCGGGCCTCGATACGATCACACTGGACCGACACACCGTGGACGTGTCCGACGTGGAGCAGATTGTGGATGCGGGCCAGACTGAAGCGATCGCGTGGGCGTTGCGCACCGTGCTGGATGACCTCGCAGACGGTGAGCACTCCATCGATCAGGAGCTGGAGCGCCTCGACGAGATGATCGGTGAGCAAAGCCTGGACGTGTTGACGAAGGATCGAGGCAGGCCGTGGCCGGCGTTCCTGGTGCGGCCGCGTCCCATTGACATCGGTGCTGCCGTCAACCGGTATCGCGCTCTGACCATGCGCTGAGCTGGGCGGGTGGTCAGGTCAGCAGTCAGGGCAGGTCAGGTCTTGTGGGTATTGCAGCGCTTCTCGCCATCACCGTCGCAGGGGTGGTGGCCGGTGCGATCAACACGATCATCGGGTCAGGGTCACTAGTCACCTACCCGGTGATGGTGCTGCTCGGCGTCCCCCCGATCAGCGCCAATGTGGCGAACACGGTCGGTTTGGCACCCGGCGCAGTGGCCGGCGCCTATTCCTACCGCACATTCATGCACGAGGGAGACTCCGCCGCTGCTGTTTCTGCGCCGTCAGCATTTACTCTGTCGCGCGGCCGCATCAGTGGCCTGTCGCTGTGCGCCACTGGCGGGGCGCTCATTGGTGCCGGCCTGCTGCTGCGCGTATCTGCCAGCACGTTTACCCTCATCGTGCCGTTCCTTATTGCCCTGGCGACTGTCCTGGTTGCGTGCCAGCCGCGCCTTGCCCGGATGGTGAGCGCACATGATGACGGCTCGGGGGCGCTGCCCGTGTCCTCTGCGCGACTGGGTGTACTGGCTCTGTTGGTGGTGTGCGGCGCAGTGTATGGCGGGTTCTTTTCCGCTGCTCAGGGGATCATTTTCCTGGCGATTCTGGGAGTTTTCCTGCCCGGCAGCATCCATACGCACAACGCTCTGAAGAATCTGCTGCAAGCGATCGTCAACGTTGTCGCAGCGTTGTTCTTCATTGTCGTCGCCATCGCAGTGGCTGCGGGGGCGCAGGATCCGACGCTATCGGTCACTTCACCCCTGTCCGGCACTCTCGATACTCGCACGTGGATCGCTGCTGCCTGCGTGGCGGTCGGATCGCTCATTGGTTCTCCGCTGGGAGCGTGGATCGGTGTGAGGATTCCGGCGCGAGTGCTGCGAATCAGCGTGGTGATCTTCGGCGCGTGCATGGCCGTTCTTATGGCAGTGCGCGCGTGCACAATCCCCTAAAAAGTCGCAGTTTTTTGCACAATCCCCTAGCTAAACAACGGACGGGACCACCCTCGACAATCCGAACACCCCGCGACCTGCAGCTTTCAAAACGGGGCGGAAATGCGGCGCGTTAGATCTAGGGGATTGTGCATCCTGAAGGGTCAGATTTAGGGGATTGTGCACCTTGGGGGCTTAAATCTAGGGCATCGTGCACGCGGATGACACGAGGCTCGGCCCGAGGCAGCACCTCCAGCCCTGGCGCCCGCATCGAACCGGCGCGCTGTCAAGCGTCTACACTGACAGCCATGCACCACTCTTCCGCGCCATCTGACAACAAACAGCACCACGACGCAGGCATCCAGCCGCCGCGAGCGCAGTCCCGGCCATTGGATCCGCCGCGAGCACAGTCCCGGCCATTGGATCCGCCGCGTTCCTTCCACGGTGATTCCTTCGCAGATCCCTTCCAGTGGTTGCGTTGCGCGGACGACCCTGCAGTCATCGACCTAGTGGAAAAGGAAAACGCGTGGGCCGATCACGTCACGGCTCCGCTGCGCGCGCTGAGCGACACGCTGGTCAGCGAGTTCAAGGCGCACACCGTTGAAACCGATGTCACCGTACCGATCCGCATCGGCCAGTACTGGTATTTCGATCGCACCGAAGAAGGCTCACAGTATGTGTCTCATCAGCGCGTGCCGGTCACCCTCGTCAATGACGAATCGCCAGCGCACGTCGACGCCGCCCCACTTGCTCCGCCCACGATCCACGCCGACCGTCCCGCTCCGGGTGAGGAAACCGTCATTGATGAGAATGCTCTGGCTGCGGGCGAAGAGTTCTTTTCTGTGGGCGAGTGGGCGCCCAGCCCGGACGGTACACGCGTGGCGTGGCTCAAGGACACAAGCGGAGATGAGCGCTACACGCTGGTGGTCACGGATATTGCCTCCGGGCGCACGGTCGATGAGCAGGTCACGAACGTTGGGTACGGCGTGGCATGGTCAGCTGATTCAGCGTCGGTGCTGTACACGCGGGTCGACGATGCCTGGCGCGCATGCCAGGTGTGGCTGCACGTCGTAGGTGAGGATCCAGCGCACGACCGCCGCCTTCTTGACGAGCCGGATGAGCGTTTCGAAGTCTACTTTGAGCAGGCACGTGACCCGAACTGGGTGGTGATCACGTCGGCTTCGACGTCCACCAGCGAGGTATGGCTGTGGCCGACCCTCCAGCCGCACCACATGCCGGTCAGCGTCACAGGCCGCAGGCCGGGCGTCCTGGTCAGCGCAGAACCGGCCGGCGATCACCTCCTGTTGATCCACACCGCCGACAGTCGCGAAGGCAGCCTCGCCATCGCACCGCTTCCGCAGGTCAGGGACGAGGGAGGCGCTGCCGAATCGGTGGATTATTCGACGTGGCACACGCTGATCGAGGGTGACAGCCAAGGACCGCGCCTGCTGGATGTGGAGGCGTATGAGTCGATGTGCGTGATCTCGATGCGTCGCGATGGCCAGACCTGGCTGGAGTACATGACGCGCACCGCTCCCACCACGCCCGAAACTGCCGCTGCGAGTGCGCGTCAACATCGTCCCGACTACGCGCAAATCTGGTCCGAGCCCCGCGCGGTTCTGCCCGGCGCTCACGATAACGGTGCGGTCCTCACGATGAACACTGTGGGTCAACTCGACTGGCACGACCGGCTGATCCTGGTTGAATGTCAGTCGATCACGCAGCCGCCTCGCACGGTCTCCGTTGATCCTCGTGACGGATCCGCACACGTCCTGCGTGAAAAAGCAGTGCCCGGGTGGGATGCCGAGCAGCGCGCCGGCTATGTGGAAGAGCGCGTGTGGGTCACGGCTCGTGATGGCCACACCCGTATCCCGGTCACACTGGTGCACCGCCGCGACGCTGCGTGCGATGGACGTGCAGCAGGCTGGCTGTACGGCTACGGCTCGTATGAGATTTCCAACGACCCGGAGTTTTCCGTGCTGCGCCTGCCGGCCATTCAGCGAGGCGTCGTGTTCGCCCTCGCTCATATTCGTGGCGGCGGTGAGATGGGGCGCTGGTGGTACGAGGATGGCCGGCGCGAGGTGAAAACCCATACGTTCACCGATTTCATCGACGTGGGGCGCTTCCTTGTCGACGCCGGGTGGGTAGCGCCACACCGCCTGATCGCGGAGGGACGTTCGGCTGGCGGCCTGCTCATGGGTGCGGTGACGAATATGGCACCTGACCTGTTCCGGGTGATCTTGGCCGGCGTGCCGTTCGTTGACGCACTGACCTCGATCCTTGATCCCTCGTTGCCGCTGACTGTCGGTGAATGGGAAGAGTGGGGCAATCCGATTGAAGATCGCGAAATCTACACCGTTATGAAGTCGTATTCGCCGTATGAAAATGTTGCCGACGGCGTGGAGTATCCCGCGATTATGGCCTCCACCAGCATTAACGACACGCGCGTGCTCTTCGGTGAGCCGCTGAAGTGGGTGCAGCGCCTGCGCCAGGCCACTGCGGGCAATACGACAGCGGCGGGCCGTGCATCTGAGCTGGGCAGTGCAGCCGTCACAACCACATTTGCCGGTCAGAGCGACCCGACTGAGCGCCCGATCATCATGCGCACCCAGATGGTTGCCGGACACCGCGGCCCGTCCGGACGTTACGGGCATTGGGCCTCCCGCGCCGAAGAGTTCGCTTTCGCCCTCAGTCAGGTGGGAATCAATGAGTGAATCGTCAGATCCGATCCGCGCTGCCGTCGACGGCTCATCGCTTGGAAATCCAGGACCTGCCGGATGGGCGTGGGTCGTGGACCGTGACCACTGGGATGCCGGTGGCTGGCCGTCAGGAACGAACAACCTGGGCGAGCTGACCGCCGTGTTGGAGCTCCTGCGCGCAACCGACACGGATGAGCTGCGCGGCAGACGCCTGGAAATCCTGGCTGATTCACAGTACGCCATTAACGTCATCACCAAGTGGGCACCGTCGTGGAAGAAGAAGGGGTGGCAGAAAGCCGACAAGAAGCCGATCGCGAACCTCGAGGTCATTCAGGAGATTGACCGGCTCATCGCCTCACGCGATGCACACTTCGCGTGGGTGCGCGGCCACGCCGGACATGACCTCAACGAGCTGGCTGACACTCACGCGCGCGGCGCGGCAGAAGCGTACCGCGATGGTCGAGCCCCCGAGCCGGGCCCAGGTTTCGCATCCGTATCCGGCTCAGGTTTTGAGTCCTCACCAGGTTCTGGTTGTGCATCCCCGATTGACGAGGGTGACCCGCCCACCGTTGACTCCGCAGCGACGATACGGCGTCGGCAAAAGAGTCTGATCCGCGCGTGGGCCAGCCTCAACGTCAAGGAGCTTGGCACGTATGAGGCGGGAGGTGCCCGCATTATTGACCATGAGGGACACGATCGCTTAGAGCTGCGTGATGTGCCGATTCGTCCAGGCGAGTCGTGCCGGGTCAGTCGCATCGAGATCTGTGAGAGCGGCGCGAACATGTGGATCGCTACCTTTACGATTTCAGGCAGCGATGCGACGTGGCCAGGCACAATCCGCATCACTCACGTGTGGGCAGGATCCAGTGCTGACACGGCGCGCGTCATCTGGCAGCAGTTCACGCCCGTGGTCGACGCCGGCTAAGCCAGGCCGGCACGAGCGCGACGGTACGCCGGCAATCAGCGCTGCGCGTGCTGCTCAGTCAGGTAGGCCAGCACCGCGCGCACCCGACGGTTCTCCTCACCCGGCTCCATGCCGAGTTTGAGGAAGATGTTCGCCACGTGTTTCGACACGGTTGCCGCCGATACGACCAGTTCATCGGCCAGTTCCGCATTCGACAATCCGCGCGCCATGAGCGCGAGAATCTCCATTTCGCGCTCAGTCAGCGTGGACAGCTTCGACGGCTCGTGCCGCATCAGCTCCGCCGCCACCTCCGGGTCGATCACCACGCCGCCAGCAGCGACAATGTCGAGCGATCGGATGAAGTCAGCCACCCTCGCGACACGGTCTTTGAGCAGGTAGCCAAGACCTCCGGGGGCATCCTCATCCGCATTGCCGGCCGAAGGTGACCCCGCAAACCTGACATCCGAAGCCGGATGGTGGGCGGACTGCGGGTTGAACAGTTCGCGCGCGTAGGCCGGTGCCACATACTGTGACAGCACCACTATTCCCAAACCAGGGTGCTGTCTGCGGATCTCAACTGCTGCACGCAGGCCGTCATCACTCATTCCCGGCGGCATGCGCACATCGGTGATCACCAGGTCCGCGTCGACCTGTCCAACTGCGTCAATCAGCTCCGGCGCTGTGGCGACGTGAACGATGACCTCATGGCCGCGTCGCTCCAGCAGGCCGATAATGCCTTCACGGAAAAGCGTGGAGTCATCTGCCACGATGAGTTTCATCATGCCTCCTTATTGGTGAGGGGTGAGCCGGCTCGTGATGTGACGCTGAATTCGCCGCGCATCAACATGAGCGGAATTCGCCCCGAAATAATGGTCGGGCCACCCTCGGGACTGGACACATCCAGGGAACCGCCGAAAGAGGCCAGCCGTTCACGCATGCCAGCCAGTCCGCCGTCGGCGCGCACGCTTGCTCCTCCAGGACCGTCATCTGTCACTGTGATCTGCAGATTCTCACCGGCGATGACCAGCACGGTGACATGCGCGTGAGGCGCATACTTCGCGGCGTTCGTCAGGCATTCAGCCACCATGAAGTATCCGGCAGCAATCACGCCCTGAGGAATGTCGGGAAGCGGGATGGGTACCTTGACGTCGGCGTCCAGCGGACTGGCGTCCGCCAGGTCTCGCACCGCTGCCTCAAGCCCCAGATCTGACAGCACTTTAGGGTGGATGCCGGCAACTGTGCGACGCAAGGCGGACAGAGCTTTTCCCGTGCGCTGGGCTGCTGATTCGAGGCGTTCGCTGACGCTGCGCATACTCGCGGGATCCACGCTGTCGCCCACTGACAGGTCATCGAGCATCAAAGCCGCTTCCCCGATATCCATTGATGCTGCAACGATGAACTGCTGCGCTCCGTCATGCAGGTCGCGTTCAATGCGGCGGCGCTCAATTTCGAAGGCATTGGCGATGTCTCGGTGCGCGTGCACCACCTCGTCAAAAGCGTCGGGCGCTGCAGGAGCAGTCGAGCGGCGCCACCACGCCCCACCGTCGTGGTCCCTGACCATTGTCCACACGTTGAACAGGCAGGCCGCAAATACGGCGAGTGCGCACACGACCGCCACACCCAGACCAATCCCGGGATTGCTGAGAAACATCATGGCAAACAGGCATGCAGTCAGAGCGCTGAGACATGCGCCTGCTCCGCATAGGAACGCTTTCCATTCATCTCGCATCTGCACACGAACATCCTATAAGCGCCACACGCAGCCCGGAGGGTGACGGCGCGCTCCAGTACTGGTCGGTTCAGACAGTAGACCTGGCTCTACCATGAAATATCGCCCCTGCTCACTGTTGAATCAGCACGCAAAAGGATGTACTGGTGACATGGCACAAAGAATGAATTCCGCGTCCGCAACACCTCAGGTGCTCAGCGGCCACGCGTTGACGAAGAATTTCGGTACCGTACCGGCTCTACGAGGCGTTGACATCGAATTCCCGCCCGGGCAGTCAGTGGCGATCATGGGTCCGTCAGGGTCCGGCAAGTCCACACTGCTGCACTGCCTGGCTGGGATTCTGCCACCCACATCGGGAGCCGCGTTCCTGGGGCAGGACAACATTTCAGCACTGTCCGACGCGCGCCGCTCCAAACTGCGCCTGGCCCGATTCGGCTTCGTGTTCCAGGATGGCCAGCTCATCCCCGAACTTCCCGCACGTGAAAACGTGGCCGTGCCGCTGATGCTGACGGGGCAAAGCCGCAAAGCGTCCCTCGCTCAGGCCGATATGTGGCTGGAGCGGCTCGGCCTGGGTACCGAGAAGTCGCGCCGTCCCGGTGAAATGTCAGGCGGGCAGATGCAGCGCGTCGCCATCGCACGCGCCTTGGCAGGCTCTCCCAGCGTGGTTTTTGCCGACGAGCCGACCGGCGCGCTCGACCAGTCCACCGGCCACGAGGTGATGCAGATTCTGACCACAACAACGCAGATGAGTGGCGCAACGCTCATCATCGTCACGCACGATTCACACGTTGCCGACTGGTGTCAACGACTCGTTGAAATCCGTGACGGCGTTGTGCACGCAGATTCGGGTGTGCGCGAGGTTCCTGCTCAGGCCCCCGGTGGTGGTCTGCGATGAAGACCCTGCACTTGGCTCCGATGCTCACCGTCGGCAGGCTGCGCTCCCGTGCCGGAGACGCGTGGCTGGACGTCCTAGCCGTCGCATCATTTGCACTGTCCACCGCGATGACGCTGACTGTGGCAGGCGGCGTGTGGATGTTCTACACATGGGCAAATGATCCTTCCGAGCGCCTCCTGAAAGCGTTCGCACGCCTCGACTTGCATCCATCGGCAACAGAAGCGTATCTCGTGTTCGCCCTGTTCGCAGTCGTCTTACTTGCCTTCCCCGTGTTCTCTCTCGGGTCCTCAGCGGCACGCCTGGGAGCACAGGGCAGATCCGAACGCCTCGCCTCACTGCGTCTGGTTGGAGCAACAAGTGGGCAGGTCATCCTGATCGCACTGGTGGAAACGGTTATCCAGTGGGTAATCGGCGCAGCCATTGGCGTCATACTGTACGTGGTGACACTGCCGTTGTGGTCGTACGCTCATTTCCTCACTGTCGCCATCGACCCTGCCGAGATGCTCGTGCCTGCATGGATGCTGGCGATTGTGCTGGCCGTCCTGCTCACTATCGCAGTCATCTCAACACTGGTCGGCCTGCAGAAAGTGCGGATCTCACCGCTGGGAGTCGCCAAGCGGCATACACCGAAGGCACTGCGGATGTGGCGCCTGTTCGTCCTGGCAGGAGCAATCGTTCTGTTCTGCACCTTCGCTATCTTCCCGACCGCCGACTTCAATAATCAGGGAATGCTCGTTGTTATTGCGCTGTTATCTGTCACCATCATCGCGATCGCAATCGCAGCTCCGTTCATCATTCAGCTGCTGGCTGCACCATTCACGCTGAGTCACTTCCCCTCGGTGGTCCTGGCGGCCCGCCGCATCATGGATGACCCGCGCGCTGTGTGGCGCGCAGTCGGAGCGCTGTCCATTCTGTGCTTCATCGGCGGGTTCACCTCCGTCATGGACTTCGCTACGGTGTCCACCACAAAGCAGGAAATATCGCCAGAGGTAATCCTCTTCACGCACGACGTCCCGCTGGGCGTGACGATCACGCTGGGAATCGGCTTCGCCGTGTCAGCCCTGTCCACCCTGATGAACCAGGCGTCAGGGGTCTTCGATCGACTCACACAAACTCAGGCCCTGGACCGCATGGGATTCCCTCGTCACCTGTTCACCCTTGTTCGACTGTTCCAGAGTTTCGTACCCCTGGTTGTGACATCCATCCTGTTCGCCGCTTTGGGTCGTGGCCTGTCGCTGGCGTCAACCGGAGGACGCAGCGCCGCCACGGACGACACGCTGGTCCGCCTGCTCATGATTGGCGGCATCGGACTGGGAATGAGTCTGGTGGCGTTGCTGATCTGCACACCGCTGGAGCGTCACGTCCTGGCTGCTCTGGGGCGCGCCAACGACTGAGGCTCGCCACCCGTAGCTACACTGTGGTGCATGCGCATCGGAAGCTACATTCACCATTCATGCACCGTTCACGACCACACATTCACCGTCCCGCTGGACCACAATGCGCCCGATGCGTATGGCCACGGGACGGTGGATATTTACGCTCGCGAGATTATCCCCCCCGATGGAGACAACCTGCCATACCTGGTGTTCATGCAGGGTGGCCCCGGAGGTGAAGGCCCCCGTCCAGGCGATTTTCGCGACGGATTCATCGGCCGCGTGCTCAAGGACTACCGCGTCGTTCTGCTGGACCAGCGCGGGACGGGCAGATCCCACCGGCTCGACAAGCTCACGCTGAGTTCCCTCGGCAATCAATCCGTCACTGACGAGGGTGACCACGCTCCCACTGCTCAGGAAATTGCTGACTACCTGATGCTGTTCCGACAGGATCAGATTGTGCGCGATGCGGAAGTTGTGCGCCGTGAGCTGGCTGGCGATGAGCCGTGGACGACGCTCGGTCAGAGTTTTGGCGGCTTCATCAACACGTGCTACCTGTCGATTGCACCCGAAGGGCTGCGCGCCGTCTTCAACACCGGCGGTCTGCCCGGTCTGACGGACATTGATTCGATTTACCGGCTGACCTACGAGCGTACCGCAGCACGCAACCGCGCGTACTATGAGCGTTACCCTGACGATGAGCCGATGATTCGCCGCATCGCCGCGCATGTGCGTGACCACGAGGAATGTCTGCCAACCGGTGAGCGCCTCTCCACGGAGCGTTTCCGCATGATCGGCATATGTCTGGGTGGGCAACTGCGTTTCGACACGCTGCACTACATGCTGGAAGCCCCCTTCGTCACGGTTAACGGGGTCTCACGCCTGTCGCGTCACTTCCTACAACAAGTGGCAGACGAGGTCGCTCAGACCACTCCTATGTATGCGGTGCTGCAGGAAACGATTTACGCTGCGACCACCCCTGCCCTGGCGGGCACTGCAACCCGCTGGTCAGCGGATCGGCTTTCGCGTGAGATCGCGGGGTTTGATCCAGATGCTGACCCGTTGGATACGTCCGAGCCGTACTACCTGACCGGGGAGCACATGATGCGCTCGATTTTCGATGAGGATCCGGAGCTGACCGGACTGGGCGAGGCTGCCGACATCCTGGCCAACCGCACCGACTGGCCAGCGGTGTACGACCCGGAGGTGCTGGCTGAGAACTCGGTACCTGTCGCGTCGGCCGTCTACTTCGATGACATGTTTGTGCCGCGTGAGTTGTCACTGGAAACTGCGAGCGCCATTCGCGGATCGCGCGTGTGGGTGACAAACGAGTACCAGCATGACGGTTTGCGTGTCTCAGGAGGCGCCGTGCTTGACCATCTCTTTGCCCTACAGCGCGACTGACGTGGCAGATTCACAGCACACAGCATCCACCCGGCGGCGCGTTCCCGGCCTTGACGGGCTGCGCGCGCTGGCAGTCGCAGTGGTGCTGATCTACCACCTGATGCGCTCGTGGATGCCGGGCGGCATGGTAGGCGTGGATGTGTTCCTGGTGATTTCGGGATTCCTCATCACGTCCCTGCTGATCCATGAGTTCCGCACGGCCGGTCACATTGATCTCAAGGGCTTTTGGGTGCGGCGGGTGCGCCGCCTGGTTCCTGCCGTCGCAGTCATGGTGGTGGTGGCCACCGCTGCAGCCGCCATAGTCGGCGGGGATGCGCTGCTGGCTATCCGACGCCAATTCGTCGGCGCGTTGACGTATACCTATAACTGGGTGGAGATTGCTGCCGGATCCAGCTACTTCGACCGCAATCAGCCGCTGCTGCTCACCCACATGTGGTCCCTGGCCATCGAGCAGCAGTTCTACCTGATCTGGCCGCTCATCGTGATCGCCCTTCTGTGGCTGGCGCGCCGCGTTTTCACCCATTCAGAGCGCTGGATCTGGATCGTCGCTGCATGTCTGATGGCGGCATCAGCTCTGTGGGCACTGGCATTGGCAGCGGGAGGTGCTGACCCCTCGCGCATCTACATGGGAACCGATTCGCGTGCCTTCGGCCTGATGGCAGGCAGCGCGCTGGCGTTGGCCTGCGGCGATCCGCTCAGCATCGATGAACCCGCCCCGATCAGTGCGCGCACTGCGACGGCTCGCGCCTCGCTGGGCTACGTGGGCGCCGTCATCATCGTGGTGGTCGCCATCATGTTGCCCATGAACAACAGTCCGCTCGTCCTGGAAATCGTTCTGATCCTTGCAACGCTCGGCGCGGTCGGAGTGATCCAGGCGATGATGCCGGCAGTACTGAGCGGTTCCGTATCGGGACGTTTCCTGTGCCGCATCCTTGATGCACCCTTCATGCGCTGGATTGGTGAACGCTCCTATGGCATCTACCTGTGGCACTGGCCGCTGTGGGTTCTGGGCTACTACCTCGTCGATGGCGACATGCCGCGCCCGATGGCGCTCGCTCTGGCAGCGCTCAGCGTCGTGATCGCAGAGGCCTCCTATCGGTGGATCGAAACGCCGCTGCGCAAGGGCGGCATCGTTGCCACAGTGCGCTTGTGGATCACGAGCCTGCAGGAGCGTGGCCGCATCATCGTGTTCATAGTCTCGATGCTGATCATCGGGGTGCTCGTGACTGCAGTGGCGCGCCAGCCTGCCATGTCCAGCGCCGAGCAGGCCATTCGCTCCGGCCAGGCCGCCATTTCCGGCTCGCAGTCCGCTGCCGGCGATACCACCCCCGCGTCCGGCCAGAAGGCCGAGGGCGACCCGTCTGCTGCCCAGTCCGCTGCCGCAGGTGCCGTATCCGGAGCGGGACACGACCATTCAGATCAGCCCGCCACACCGATTCCCGGCAATCAGATCACGGTGATCGGGGATTCGGTGACGCTGGCGGCTGCGCCTGCTTTAACTGAGGAGCGTCCGGGTATTGCGATCAATGCCGAAGTGTCGCGTTCGATCTATCAGGTTTCATCCGTCCTCACGCAGGTTGATGCTGAATATGGTGCCCGCCGCTACGTCGTTGTCGCTCTGGCCACTAACGGTGATGTTCCACCCGAGCAGCTCGATGAGGTGCTCAAGCAGCTCGGGCCGGATCGTCGCCTCGTGCTGGTCACCGGGTTTGGCCCGGACGATGACACGTGGATTCGTCCCGCCGCTGACACGATCCGTTCATGGGCGGCAGCGCATAAGGACCGGGTTCGCGTGGCCGACTGGGCCGCCGCGATTGCAGAGCACACCGACCTTCTGGCCTCCGACAACGTTCACCCCGACGAAGAGGGCGCAAAGGTGTGGACGCGGACTGTGCTGGACGCCCTCGACACTGTGCCGAGGTAAGGGCAGGAAGCGCCTACTACAGGGCGCTCACCAGCAAGAACACCAGCGGGAATGTCACGGGAAAGACGGTCAGCGTCATAACGATCGTGGAGGTTGCTCCCTGAGGGTCACCATCCAGGCCGAGCGCAAGGTTGAGCACCGCTGACGCCGAGGGAATGCTCGCCAGGACGATCGCCGTCAGCGCCCACACCGAATGAATATCAATGCCACACGCTGCGATCACGCCCACCACCAGCAGCGGCAACACCACCGTCTTCGTCAGGGCCGCAGCGAGGACCACTGACAATGGGACAAAACGCTGACGCAGGGCCCGCAGGGCCTCAGGGACAGCCAGACCAATCGCGAACAAGGCACAGGGCACCGTGGCTCCGGCAATCAGTGACGTCGTGTGCGTGATTGCCTCCGGGAGGCGGATATGCAGGGCATTGACGCCAAGTGCCAGGGCAAAGGCAATTGTGGGAGGCATGGTGACGGCCTGGATGAGGACTTGGAGCGCTCGCGGCCAGTGGCGGGGGCGGGCAGTATGCGTGGCGTGATCACGGTCGACGTGTTCCTCGTGCGCGGACTGTCCCAGCAGGAGCTGACGCATGATGGGATAGCCCGACAGGAAAACAACGTTGTGGAGCAGTTGAATGACGCCGCCCGCAAGGCCGGCCTGTGGTCCGATCAGGGCCAGTGCGATAGGCACACCCATGTATCCGACGTTGCCGAAGGTCGCGCCCAAAACAATGGGGGACGGGTTGAACGCTCCGCTTGTGCGGGCACGGTCACGGGCGGAGAGATCAGCGTCCGTTTCCTGTCCTTCACGACGTTCCTGACACAGCCGACGCCGCTTAGAGACTGCTCGGAGAGCGAAGCCGAGCAGGAAGTAGAGGAGCACTGCGATGACGGGGCCTGAGAGTGCTTCCACGACCGGGGTAGCTGACGTGTCCAGTGGCGCATTGAGCACGACGGTGAACATGTAGCACGGCAGGGTGACATAGAAGACGAAGTCGTTGATCGGGTTCAGGGCACCGACAAAGTGACGGTTGCGTGCGAAAAGTGTTCCCAGCACTCCCACCGTGATCATGGGTGTGATCGTTGTCAGTACTGTCCCTAGCACCGTTTCCTCATCGTGACATCCAGCGTGCAGCCGGCGTTTTCACGGACCCATGCGGCCCGTGCTCTTTAACAATAGGAGTCAGTCCGAGGATGCGCACAATTGGTCCACCGCACCACCCTCGTCAGTGCAAACTGGCGTCTGCAGGGCCGAGCGTCCATGACGAGAAGGCGATGGACAGTCCGCCCCTGGACGGCGAGCACACGAACGGACCTGCCTCCACCACCGAGCCATCGTCAGGCAGACACGGCAGTACTCGCACCAACCTGAGGCCCTCGCCCACCACGCCGGCACGCAGGATGATCGAATCGTCGTGGCGGCTCACGCGGATCACCACATCTTTGTTGAGCCATTCGTGGACCGGCGACACTGACCAGTCGGACACGCCGCGCGTGACGACCGCGCCGAGCTGCAGCACTCCGTCGGAAAACTCAAGGCCCGCTTTGACCCAGTTTTTTGCACCGGCGCGCACGAAAATGCCAGCCTGGTCGAATTGCTCGGAGAACGCCGCATTGAGCGTCACCTCCATTGCTGTACCGTGGAGAAGTTCCCTGACCAGGGCATTCGCAGTGTTCACACTGAAGCCGTAGTAGGTACGCTCCCACGCATCGGATTTCTCGGTGGCGGTTACCACCAGTTTTCCCGCATCGTCAATGTGGTGATCGGCAGGGTCGTGAAGCCAACGGCCCTCGCTCCAGGCAACGGTCGTGTGAGTGGTCATCTCGCGCTCCTTACGCTCCAGGCAGACTCATCCGGTCATAGAGATACGTGGGGCAGGGCGTCCCAGTCATCAGCATCGACGAGGGCGACGCTGTCCCCTGCTGGTTCCACTGTCTCATATCGGGTCCTCCTGAGGTGAGTAAGTGGAGCACTGCGTGGAAGGAGCGTTCGTCCGGCCTGGCTGCAAATGCACATGCCGCCACGTAGGATTGACAGCACTGGATATATGGGAGGCTTCTGATGACTTGCGATTGCCACGATCACGACTGCTCAACCAGCACGGATGTTGGCGGGAGCTCTGCGTTTGGCCGCATTGAGCAGGCGCTGAGTGATCCGCGCAAACTCGGTTATGTCGCGTTGATGTCAGGCGGCACGCTCGCGTGGTATGCCATGCCGGACTTCGTACGCTCACGACCTGTTCGCGGCGTGTTGAAGGCCGGGCTCCTGGGCGGAATTACAGCCGCATTGGCGTCAATGTTCAGCTGTGAGGATCACCGCGCGTTCGTCGGCAATTGTGACGAGGGGGGCGCGTGCGCCTGCTGCAACGGAGATGCTTCATGCGAGGGCAAGAGCTGCAATTGCGGTGAAAACGATGGATGTGGCTGCGGTAAAGGTCAGGACGGCTGCGCGTGTGGCAAAGGAAAGGGCAAATGTGGCTGCGGATCGGATGAAGGTGCCGCAGCCGCTGGTGAGCGTACCGTTCCGCTGATCGACAAGGATCAGGCTGGCCCACTCGACCCGAATCGGACGTTGGAGCCTGAACCACACAAGGAGTGCGACTGCCAGAGCGACGGATCGTGCGGCTGTACGGGCAATCGACACCACGACGGACAGCATTGCGATCACGACCAGTGCGGCTGCAGCACAGAACATCATCGCCACGGCGATCACCGCAGTGGCCACCACCAAGCATTGGACACCCTTCAAGAAACTCTGCAGGAAAATCCTGCACTTATTGGAGCCGCGGTCGGCATTACTGCTGTGACGACGGCTGCAACAGTGTGGATCGAGAAAACTATCTTTCGGCGCGGCGAGAATCGCAGAGCTGCGGGCAAGAGATGTGCGCACACGGATCTGGCCGCGCTGATGGCAGCCCTCGTTGCTGGAATGGAAACGGCGCACGTGTCCGGTTTGCTGAGCTCAAGACAGGACGCCCACTGCCCACATGATTGCGAGGACTGCGGGCGCTGACCACGACGACGACAGTGACAGGCAATGCGAATGCGGGTGCGAGGTGCACTAGGACACGGCCACATCACATCTGGCGGGCGTGTCTTTTCGACGCTCAGACCAGTAGGCTGGGCTAGTGGCGTGCATGTGCGACACCACCAGGATTGAGGAGGAACAACTGTGGATCCCATTCATGCATCAGAGAATGAGACGATCGAAGCCATTAACTGGAACAAGATCATCGATGAAAAAGACGAAGAGGTATGGGATCGTCTGACTCGTAACTTCTGGCTGCCTGAGAAAATCCCGTTGTCCAACGACATTCAGTCGTGGAAGACGCTCAACGAGGATGAACAGACCATGACGAACCGCGTGTTCACAGGCCTGACCCTGCTGGACACGCTGCAGGGCACCGTCGGTGCCGTCTCCCTGATCCCCGATGCGCGCACCCCCCACGAAGAAGCGGTCTACACAAACATCGCGTTCATGGAGTCAGTTCACGCCAAGTCATACTCGTCGATTTTCTCCACACTGCTGTCCACGCAGGAGATCAATGAATCGTTCCGCTGGTCGCGTGAGAACGAACCACTGCAGCGCAAGGCACACATCGTGAAGTCGTACTACGACGGTGACGACCCAGAAAAACGCAAAGTGGCGTCCACGATGCTGGAATCCTTCCTGTTCTACTCCGGCTTTTACGCCCCGATGTACTGGTCGGCGCACGCCAAGCTCACCAACACCGCCGACCTGATTCGCCTGATCATTCGTGACGAAGCCGTGCACGGCTACTACATCGGCTACAAGTATCAGCTGGCTGTCAACGAGGCCGATGAGAAGCGCCGTCAGGAACTGAAGGATTACACGTTCTCACTGTTGTTCGAGTTGTATGAAAACGAAGAGCTGTACACCGAGTCGCTGTATGACCCGTTGGGGTTGACCGAGGACGTCAAGAAGTTCCTGCGTTACAACGCGAACAAGGCTCTGATGAACCTGGGGTATGAGGCACTGTTCCCGCATGATGAAACCGATGTGAACCCGGCGATCCTGGCAGCACTGTCACCGAATGCCGACGAAAACCACGACTTCTTCTCCGGTTCCGGCTCTTCCTACGTCATCGGTGAGATCGTCGACACCGAGGACGAAGACTGGGATTTCTGACAACCCCTGACAGACCCAGACGCTGCCTGCCGGTAAACAAGACGGCGCACGCACTGTAAGTGCGCGCGCGGCGCGCACGTGGAATGATACAAGTGGATTCAGGCCGCCCGACTGGTCGGCTCGGGCGCAGCGGGCGCCCATGGCAGTCGCATTGCCAGCCTGCCGAATCGTTGCGTCAATAGATGGGAGACAACATGCTCGCAGTGACGACACCGTCCATCGAAGGTCAGCCGATCACGCGTTACATCGGCCTTGTATCAGGTGAAACTGTTTCATCTTTCCCCGCGAGCGGAATGCTGAAAGCGCTCAACGGCGGACGCAAAAGAGGCGAGGAAAACCTGCAGACCGCTTTTGAAAATGCTGTCAACCAAATGTGCGAGCGTGCCGAACTCCTCGGAGCTGACGCCGTGATCAGTGTTGAGATGCACTACACCTGCATGCAAGGCACTCTGATCTGCACAGCAACCGGCACAGCCGTCACCCTCTGATTTCAGACTGCCTCCTGTCATCCTGCCGTTCCTGTCAGTGGATACACAATTGTCATCACACCGTTCTCACACGCGATCCACGGCAGGCACCGCACGCCCGACCGGCGCGCTCACACCGGTTGAACTTGCTTCATGCGGAGTGCTTGCCGGACTGGCAATCGTGGCATGTGTCGGCGCTACCATCCTGCCGTTCTTCAACAACTTCCTGCAGCTCATCGCTACAATCCCGATCGCCATGATTGCGGTCAGGCTCCGCCCTCGTGCATCACTGACCACCGTGCTGACCACCTGCCTGATCGGAGCCATCCTCGGCGGAGTCAACACCGCACTGACCGCAATCCAGGCGACACTGGCAGGGTGGATCGTCGGAGCACTCCACCGCAAACACATCCGCACCCGATTCGCATTCCTGATCGGCATTATTGTCGGAGTCATCCTCGGAGCACTCACTGACCTGACGCTATGGCTGCTCACCGACCTGCGGGAACTCACGCTTGAATCTGTGCGAGTCTCGGTCAAAGGCTACGCGCGGCTGTTATCCGGATGGAGCCTCACCCGCCCGATGTCCGACCTGTTCCTGACCTTCACCGACTGGATGGTGGCCTACTGGTGGGCATGGCTGCCGGTATCCGTACTTTTCGCATTCGCACTCACATTGACCGTTGCGCACTGGCTGATGGGTCACGTCCTCGCCCGTATTCCGCAGGGCAATGCATTAGATCCACTGCGCGTCGACGAGGATGCCGCCCCGATCCAGCCGTTGCCCACCACGCTCACCGACGTCCACATGCACTATCCGGGCGCCACGCGCGACGCGCTTGACGGCGTGAGCCTCACCATCGACCGCGGCCAGTTCGTCGTCATCGCCGGGCCGAACGGATCTGGAAAGTCGACCCTAGCATCCATTCTTGCCGGTGCGCGCCACAGCGCCGGTTCCGTGAAGCGGCCCGGCCGGATCGGACTGGGTCGACATAGCGGGGTCGCACTGCTGGCTCAACGCACCGAATTGTCATCGCTGGGCGAAACGGTCGAAGAAGACATCCTGTGGGGTATGAGTTCCGACGAGCGCGCCGCGCTCCCCCTCGACATTCTTCTGAATCAGGTCGGTCTGCCTGGCCTGTCCGCGATGCCGGTACGTCACCTGTCGGGCGGCCAACTGCAACGACTCGCACTGGCCGGAGCCTTGGCACGCCAGCCTGCCCTGCTGATCTCGGACGAGTCAACCGCCATGATCGACCAGCAGGGGCGCACCGAACTGATCGCCATCCTCGCTGACCTGCCCCGCACCGGCACAACCGTCGTTCACATCACCCACGACCTCACTGAAGCGGCACGGGCCGACCGGCTGATCACACTCGACAACGGTCACGTCACTTTCGATGGTGCTCCCACCGACCCGACCAGTCCGCTCACCGACAGCACGACCACCGGCGCATCTGGCTCCCTGACCTGCCACCTCACCAGCGGCGCTGCCGATGTCGTGGCCGTCCCCACCGACGATGCTACTGATTCCACAGCCTCTCCCACCCGCCCGCCAGCCAGCAGCGTGCACGACTCCCCCATTGACGAGGGTGACCCATCCGCGGTTCGCACCGCACCAGTCACGCCTCTGATCTCCACCGACGATGAGGCTGACGACATCGTGTCCCACCTCAAACGGTGGGGGGATCACTTCGCCCCGGCGCTGACACTGCACGACGTGTCGCACGCCTACGACGTGAGGACCCCGTGGCACAAGCAGGTCCTCTTTGACATTAATCTGGACGTTGCGCCAGGTGAGAGTGTCCTGATCGCAGGTGAGAACGGGTCGGGCAAATCGACACTGGCACGCATCATGACAGGACTGATGCCTCCCACCTGGGGAGATTGCCTCCTGGGCGACAAGCCCTCCAGCCAGCAAGTCGGATCCATCGGCATGTCGATGCAATTCGCCCGACTTCAGCTCCAACGCCCGTCCGTGCGTCTGGACATTGCCGCGGCCGCCAACATCGACCCTGACGACACAGAGCGGGTCGACGACGTGGTCAGCCGCGCGATGGCGGAAGTGGGACTGGACTGTGAGTTGCAAAGGCGCGGTATTGATGAACTCTCCGGCGGGCAGATGCGACGCGTCGCGTTGGCTGGATTATTCGCAGCGGACCTGAATTTCATTGTGCTTGACGAGCCTCTGGCGGGCCTGGATGCAACATCGCGTGAACTGGTCATCAGCGCGCTGAAACGCCGGCAGGATCGCGGCATGGGAATTATTGTGATTTCGCACGATTTTGAAGGTTTGGATCAGGTGTGCTCCCGGCACCTTTCCCTCGTCGAAGGGAAACTGTCATGAGTACATTCGCACGCAATACGCCATCCAACACAGGTGTTCGCGGATCTGCCGCTACGCACAGGCGCCCTCGCCCATCACCTACGTTGGCACTGCCCCGCCCGCTGCCGTGGGAATCTCCCCTGACGCGCATGTGGGTCGGCACGAAGATCATCTGCCTGGCAATTCTGACGACACTGCTGGTCCTGCTTCCCAAGTGGCCAACTGTCGCGGCGGTCGGCGTGTGTCTCCTGGTTGCGGCTGTTGTCGGACGCGTGCCCATTTCGGCACGGCCGCGCCTGCCGTCCTGGATCTGGGCCGGCTTCATTGGCGGCATGATCGGGGCCGCGATCGGCGGCGGTGCATTGATTTTCGTCCGCGCCTTCCTCGTCATGGTCGAAGTGATCCTCGGATCACTGCTGCTCGTGTGGACCACACCCATTGAACGAATCGCCCCGGCACTTCGAACACTGCTCCACCCCCTCACGTGGTTTCGAGCTCCCGTCGACGAGTGGGTAATGGCGGCAAGTTTTGCGCTTCGAGGTCTGTCGACCGTGCGCGACCAGATGCAGGCAGTGTTCGACGCCGTGCGCCTGCGCTGGACAGATGATGGGCCGATGATGACATTTCGCGGTCAGCTCAAATTGATCGTGGATATGACAACCGCAACGTTATCCGCGTCCTCGAGACGTGCCGATGACACCGGCAGGGCAATGACAATGCGCGGTGGAATCCCGCCAGTTGAGCGCGATCGAGTTCGTTTTCGCTGGCCAGACATCATCGGGCTGGTCCTGGTTCTTGCCGCAACCGTCATCTCCGTCATCTTCCGCTCCGGTGTCCCGTGGCAGTGAATGTGACTGGTCTCAACACCTCTTGTGGTGGATTCGGTTTGACGAAGACACCCTCGGCCTCGTAATCTTCTATAGCAACGCGCGAGTGGCGGAATAGGCAGACGCGCACGGTTCAGGTCCGTGTTCCAGTTGATGGAGTGGGGGTTCAACTCCCCCCTCGCGCACCATGTGATGTGTCGGGACATCGTTGACATTGTGTTGGCGGTGTCCCGATCTTTCTGTATATCGCCGCGTTTCAGTACACTGCCGGCGTTTCCACATCTTGCTGGCCTTTCTGCATTTCACCGCCTTTTTGGGTGTGTCCTGACCGCAGATCCTTCGGGCGGGGATGCCACTGCTGTCCTGCCGCGCGCACCAACACGTGCACATACCCCTAGATTTAAACCCTCCGCGTGCACATACCCCTAGTTCTAACCCCGCCTCGTGCACATACCCCTAGATTTAAACCCTCCGCGTGCACATACCCCTAGATTTAAGCCTTCCACGTGCACATACCCCTAAAAAGTCATGTAAAAATGCACAATCCCCTAGATTTAACGCGTGAGGCTCGAGGCCGCCGGAAGCTACTGACGGCTGACCTGCGGAAATAGGTTTTGTCCTTTTGGGGTGCCGACTTTAGCTAGGGGTATGTGCAATTTTCGCGTTAAATCTAGGGGAATGTGCACCAAAACAGGGAAGATCTAGGGGCATATGCAAAGCAGGCACGAAGATTTAGGTGTATGTGCACCAGACGGTGCATATACAGGGCCCACGCTCGCAGGGGACGTATCGTGGCTCACCGCCGCGCATACTCACGTATCGCGGCAGAGCCATGCTCGCGGGGAGATATCGATTCAGAGATCAGCGTTGACAGTGCGACGAGGTTCGAGGGACGTTCGTGTTGGACGCCGATGCGTCGGCATATGCGAGCAACGTTTTTCTGTGTCATGTCACCAAAAGGGATAGGTTCATAAAGAGGGCGCCGAAGCTTAATGGGCGCCCATTTCGTTATTGAACCGCACCTAGAGTCTCACCCACTTGATCGAGGACAGTCCATGACGAATCCACCCACCACCCCAGGTTCGAACGGTAACGACAGGTACTCGACGGGCACACATCGGGAACTTTCACCTTCGCCCGTCATAATGCCTCTGTTGGCGATACGCTTAAAGTGAATTGAGACCTCAATCAAAGAGCCACTTTGGGTTCCACGCCCACGCATCTGATCTACCGCACTTGCACGAATGTCGTAGAACGAAGGATGAATCATGACGAATTCACGCCCACCGACAGGTAACGACGCCAACTCGCACCAGCGATACGGCAGTAGTCCCTACGGTTTCGACAACGCACGCCAATTCGAGTCCAAGCCAGATCAGACGGCACAGTGGAATGGACAAGGCGCGAATAGCTTGAGCCAGGACGGCGATGGCCGGTTCAGCCCCGAAGGTCCCACGTCACAAGGCTCGAACTCCGACGGAGATTACGGCCGTTGGAGCCGCGACCAGCAAACAGCGCAGATGCCACCTGCACATGAGCAATGGGCAGGCAACTCGGCAAGACAGCCGGGCCAACCGGGACAGCCGGGACAGCCGGGCCAACCGGGACAGCCGGGACAACCGGGGCAAAACGGGCCAGGCTACAACGACCAGTGGTCACACAATCAGCAGTGGCCATCGTCCAATTCTCAATGGTCATCCACCCCGTCATGGCAAAACGGCCCACAGGGGCCCTATACCCCACAGGGAGCATACGGTTCGCAAGGCCCCACGAATCCGCAAGGATCGTACGGACCACAGGGACCATATGGCTCGCAGGGTCCCAACAGTCCACAAGGGCCCTACGGGCCGCAGGGGCCTCAAGGCCCTGGTGGCTCATGGTCACAGCTACCGAACCAATCCGGTGGAACAAAGAAGATCAACATCGTCGCGTTTGTTGCGCTTGGCCTTGCAGTCCTCGGCCTGATCCTCTCTGTCATTCCAGTGACGCAGATCGTAGGGTGGGTCATCCTCGGCGTCGCGTTTATTTGCTCCCTCGTCGCGCTCTTCTTGAAGAACCAGCCGCGCGTCAGCGCACTGATCGCGCTGGCAGTGACGGTTCTTTCGGCACTCATTGCTCTGGTCGTCGCCTTTATCATGGCCAATCTGTCTGACGTTGATGAGACTGTCGACGAACAGGAACAACCCTCGGCGACAGAAACTCAGGATCAAGATCCGCAAAGTAGCCCCATTGCCCCAGCACCTACCGTGCCTCTTCCGACCACGCCCCAGCAATCAGGAGACCCAGGTCAGGCAGGACAGCAGCCTGGACAGATGCCCACCCCCGGAACGGCAAGTTCGCCCCAAACCTCGAGAGACAATCCCGCAGCACTGGGAGAAACCATTACCGTTGGCCAGTGGGACGTG
Organism: Pauljensenia sp. C0170B4; assembly: GCF_056590235.1. Classification (NCBI taxonomy): domain Bacteria; kingdom Bacillati; phylum Actinomycetota; class Actinomycetes; order Actinomycetales; family Actinomycetaceae; genus Pauljensenia; species Pauljensenia sp. C0170B4. The sequence continues at coordinate 196,575 of NZ_JBWPVS010000003.1, forward strand.
GCGATCAATTCATTCAATCCCGACGCCACCGACCAAATTGTGAACGGCAATATGTTCAACACTCCTCCGGATGACGGCACGGTTTACTCCCTGCTCAATGTCACTTTCACCAACAAGGGCACTGAAAAGACCCTGCCCTTCCTGGCATTCGCCTTCATCGACGAGGCAGGCCAGACGTACTACGACTATGACAACCTCGTGGGTCTGGAGGACTCGTACTACCTTCTGGACCTTGAACCGGGACAGCAAGGCACTGGTAGCGTCGCTATCCAGATCCCAGCGGGTGCGAGCGGTGTTCTTCAGGTGACAGATGTCCTGGGAACGAGCATCGCGTACGTCTCAACGCACTAGGCAATGCCTGCAGCGCCAGCGGGATGCTGCGAGGCTGGCCAATTGCCGCCTGCTGAGTAAGCATGACCGCCGGCCACCTACTCGCCAGTAACGCTGCCTCCGCGGCAGCGCCAGCCCCCTAATAATACGACTGCCCAGCCTCCACGCCACCGAGCAGCGTTGGCACTGTGACCAGCGTGAAGCCCTGGCGCTGCAACTGATCAATGATGCCCGGGACAGCTTCAATGGTCGAAGGGTGAACGTCGTGCATCAGGACGATCGACCCGGCGCGCACAGTCGCCATAATCCGATCGGTCGTGCTCTTGACGTCGCGGTTCTTCCAGTCCTCAGAATCCACATCCCAGAAGATCGCTGCCTGACCCGCCTCACTGAGCACGCCGGTTACCTTGTCATTGGTCGCTCCATACGGAGGACGCATCAGCGCCGGCAACAGCCCACTGGCCTGCTGAATCGCATCCCGCGAGCGCGCTACCTCATCACGGATCCCCTCGACCGGCAACGTGTCGAGCTGTGGGTGCGACCAGGAATGCGACCCCACCACATGCCCTTCGTTCACAGCGCGAGCGGTGATATCCGGGCGCGCCGCCACACTGGGTCCCAACTGGAAGAACGTGGCGTGCACGCCTTTCGATGCAAGCACATCGAGCAGTTTTGGCGTCAGGTTCGCATCGGGACCATCGTCGAACGTCAACGCCACACACTGCGCCGCACTGCAATCCACATTCTCGGTCGGAACCATACCCATCACACCTGATCCATCTGCGGGCAGCGGCTCGAGGGGAACGAATGGCGGTTCGGGCTGGGGAAGCCCAGCAAATTCCGCGCCTCCTGTCACCGCCGCAGTTACAGCGCGACCCAGGTCGCTCGACACCTCGGCAGCCTGATCGGGGGACACTTCCAGCACCGCGCGATCAGCGTTCACTCCACTATCAGCGTTCAGGATCAGCGCAAATGAGCCGTCCTGGCCGATTCGCACATCATCTGGCCCATGCCACGCCTCGTTCGTACGCAAGCCGAGCCTGGCCAACGCGTCCTGATAGGTTCCCGGGTCTCGATCTGCCTCACGCAACGCACGCTTGGCGGCAGGGAACAGCTGCACCCGCTCATCCTCATTGACGAGGGTGGCCGCAGGCGCCACCGTTTGGTCCTGGGTATCAACGATCCATGATGACGAGCGCGTGACCTCGCCGTCGTCGGTGCAGGTGATGGCTTCGAGGACGAACCCGATCCACTGCCCCGCAGCGAAGGACACGTCGTAGCGCACTTCCTGAGAATCCGGCCAGGATGCCATCTCAAGGGCCCGCTGCTCCATGAACGCGTTGACGTCGTCGAATCCCTGGATACCCGGCCAGGTCACAGGGATGTCTGCCGTGGACGAACGGTCAATGACATGACCGATCTGCGGGTCATCAGCGGGAAGCGCCTCAGGCATGTCAGCGACGTGGGACCGTATCCCGGCAGGTGAGGTGGGCGGGCCAGGCTGGGGTGCGCTTGACGCAGCAGACTGGCCTGATTCCTGTGTGCCCGACGGCGCAGTGTCCCCAGAACCAGGATTGCACGCCGTGAGCCCCGTGAGCACAGCGACGCACGCCAGGGCGGTGCACCACCGGTGCCGGCCGAGGCGGTTGGAACTGCCGTTGTATTCACGTAGTGCCATCATGGCGCCGATGATAGCGAGCCAATCGGCCAGAATCCACCCTTTTATGTTCCACTAGACTCAACCATGCCGGTATTGTCGTTACTATGAGTACCGACTCTGTGCCGCAGACAGCTGAAGTCCTGTCGGTCCTGTCCTCGTCGGAATGTTCGCTTAGGAGTGTTCCGCCGACACGGTTACACTGGCCTTTGCACTGCATCAGTAGTGCATGCGTGATCGGAGTGTTACGCGTGACGCAAGGGAAGGGGACGCCATGAGCATCTTTGATCGTTTCGAAAACGCGGTCGAAAAAGGTGTGAACTCGGTTTTTTCTCGTGTCTTTCGTTCCGGCCTCAAGCCAGTTGACGTGAATTCTGCAATCCGACGTGCCATGGAGGATAACCTCCAGGAAGTCTCCTCCGACCGCACCATCGCGCCCAATAAGTTCGTCGTGCGTACCTCCGTGACGGATCTGGAATCCATCGGTGACGACATGCCCGTCCTCGTCGATGAATTTGAACGCGACGCGACAGAGTACGCCACTCAGCACGGCTATGCATTGCTTGGCCCCATCGCAGTCAGTTTCGAGGAAGACGAATCTGAACTGACCGGGCAACTCATCGTTGAAGCTGCCAATGAGCGCGGCGCAGTCGCTCCAGCGACAGTGCTCGAGGCTTCCCCTGAACATCCGATCATCGATGTGGATGGAGACCGCTGGCTGCTGACCGAACCAGTCACCGTGATCGGGCGCGGCTCAGACTGCGACATTGTCATCACCGATTCAGGCGTGTCACGCCATCACCTCGAACTGCGCATCACTCCCACCGGGGTCATCGCAACAGACCTGGGTTCCACGAACGGGACTTTTGTGGAGGGACACCGCATCGATGCCGCTACGCTGGTGGATGGCAACCAACTGACGGTGGGCAGAACCCGGATTCTGTTTTGGACCCATCCTGAACCAGCTGACGAGGAACGGTGATGACAAGCGATCTGGCATTTACTGTTTTTCGCGTCGGATACCTGGCTCTGCTGTGGCTGATGGTGCTCGCCGCAGTGTCCACGCTGCGTCGAGACATTTTCGGAACCGTTGTCACCCCTCGTGGCAAGGGCCGGCGTACCGCTGACAAGAGACGCAAGAAGTCGCAGAAAGCTCGCAAGGATCGCGCATCAGATGAACTGATTCCCAGATCACTGCTCATTACAGGCGGCCCGCTGGTCGGAATGACTCTGACACTTGGCTCCGCCCAGATCACCATCGGACGCTCCCCGAACTGCATCATGGTGCTGGAGGACGAGTACGTCTCGGGGCAGCACGCCATGCTCTCCCCACAAGACGGCGAATGGGTCATCGAGGACCTCGGCTCCCGCAACGGCACGTTCGTGGACGACGAGCGCATCACACAGCCGACCGTCGTCCATCCCGGCACGACGATTCGCATCGGACAAACCACGCTTGAATTGGTCAGGTGAGCGTCGTGAGTCCTGAAGCAATCGAATTTCACTATGCAGCCCGGTCTGATATCGGACTGGTCCGCAAGAACAATCAGGACTCTGCCTACGCGGGCCCCAATTTGCTTGTACTCGCTGACGGTATGGGCGGCCCGGCCGGCGGTGATATCGCCTCATCCGTCGCGATCGCCCACCTGGCGCACCTGGATTCGGAATCATATCCAGCTGATTCGATCGCCAAGCTCCTGCATGACAGCCTGGTGGATGCACACGATGAGCTCTGTGAACGCTCGGAAACTGACCCGGAGCTGAAGGGTCTGGGAACCACCTGCATTGCGATCATGCGTGCCGGCTCAAAACTGGCGATGGTCCATATTGGTGATTCTCGTGCCTACGTGATGCGTGGCCACACCCTCACGCAGGTCACCACTGACCATTCTTTTGTCCAGTACCTTGTTGACAGTGGCCAGATCACGCCTGACGAGGCTGAACAGCATCCTCAGCGCAACGTGGTGCTGAAGATTCTAGGGGATTCGCAGGCCAGCGTGGTTCCTGACGAAACCATGCGTCAGGCTGTTGTGGGAGATCGCTGGCTGCTGTGTTCAGACGGTCTGTCCGGAGTGGTATCGGGAGACACGATCGGTTCGGTGCTGACCGAGTATGAAGATCCGGGCGAGTGCGCCGAAAAGCTCATTGACCTGGCGTTGCGTGCCGGTGGGCCTGACAATGTGACGTGCGTGATCGCGGATATTGTTCCGGCAGGCACAACGAACCAGACTGCTCCTGAAATTGTGGGTGCTGCCGCGACCGACCGTCAGGCACCCACCCGCGGAGGTGACGGTGCTGCTGCGCGCGCAGCGGCCCTGGCCCGATCAACCTCGACTCATTCACTTTCAGATCCTGACGAGGATGCCGCTGAACCTGAGCGGCCTCGCATGCGGTGGTGGACCATTGCCGTGGGTGTGCTGGCCGTAGCAGCTGTGGTCCTGGCAGGCTTTTTGGGATACCGCTGGTCACAGCAGCAGTACTATGCGATTGGCGAGGACGGGGCGGTCGCCATCTACCAGGGAATTCCTCAGACGCTGGGGCCGTGGGCCTTTTCGCACCGCGTGGAGGTCACCTCTATTTCGCTGGCTTCCCTCGATAACGTGGATCGTGAACGACTGCAGGAACCTGTCACCCGTTCCTCACGCGAGGAAATCGACGCATATATTGCGCAGCTGGCACCCGTGAGTGCCCAGGGACCAGACAGTACGGATGCCCAATCGGGTGGTGACCGGCCACAGTCATCACGTTCCTCACAGTCGGGCACCCAGCCGCAGCCACAGTCGCTCCGCCACAGTGATTCCTCCGACGTGGAGGCACTGTAATGGCAACAGTGATGGTGGCGCCGACACGTCCTCGACGCCTGGTGGAAATTGCGCTCATGGTGGTGGCACTGGCCATCGGAATCGGCGGCTACGTGCTGACGACGATCAACCGCACCGGCGTTATCCCCCCGAACCTGGGGATGCATATCGTGATCCTGCTGGTGGTTGCCATAGCCGCTGAAATCGGGATGCACGTGCTGGCACCCTACGCCGATCCTGTCATCTTGCCGATCTCGGTGGCATTGACCGGGCTGGGACTGGCGATGATTTACCGCCTGGATCTGACCTATGACATGCTCGGGCGTTACGACACTGAATCTGGTGGCCACCTCATGCCAACCAGCACGAAGCAGCTCATCATGGTGGGTGTCGCACTGGTTGCCGCAGCACTCACCTTGATCGTGGTGCGGAATCACCGCCTCCTGCGCCGCTTTACGTACACGTTCGGAGTGATCTCCCTGGTCTTGTTGCTCCTGCCCATGCTCCCTGTCATCGGCAGTGAACAAATGGGCGCGCGCGTGTGGATCCGCATGGGGCCGCTCAGCTTGCAGCCAGGCGAACTCGTCAAAGTCACCCTAGCCATCTTCTTTGCCGGCTACCTGGTCAACAAGCGGGACTCACTGGCCATCGGCGGTCCGAAGATCCTGGGAATGCGCCTGCCGCGCGCACGTGACCTAGGTCCGATCCTGGTGGTGTGGCTCATCGGCATCGCGATTCTGGTACTCCAGCGTGACTTGGGCACATCCCTCATGTTCTTCGGCATGTTCGTGGCGATCCTGTACGTGGCGACCAACCGTCCCTCGTGGCTGGTGATCGGCGTTGTCATGTTCACTCCCGCCGTTATTTTGGCAGTACGCGCGTTCCCACACGTTCAGAACCGTTTCAACGTATGGCTCAATGCCCTGGACAATGACGTGTACAACGCGCAAGTGGGGTCCTATCAGGTCGTCCAGGGCCTCTTCGGTCAGGCTTCCGGCGGACTGATGGGCACCGGCTGGGGGCGTGGCTACCCGCACCTCGTGGTCCACGCCGAGTCCGACTTCATCTTGTCGTCACTGGCTGAAGAGCTCGGACTGACCGGGCTGCTGGCCATTTTGCTGCTGTACCTGATTTTGATCGAGCGCGGTTTGCGCGCAGCCATCGGTGTGCGCGACGGATTCGGCAAGCTACTGGCTGCTGGTTTGAGCTTCTCACTGGGACTTCAGGTGTTCGTCGTCCTGGGGGGTATTACGCGAGTCATTCCGTTGACCGGCCTGACTGCCCCTTTCCTTGCTGCCGGCGGATCATCGATGGTGGCGTCGTGGGTGATGATCGCGTTGCTGGTGCGTATTTCCGATGCTGCGAGGCGCCCCACCCGCCCGATCCCCTCCTCAGCAATCAGTGGACACGCTTCCCACGCCGGTGACAATGCGCTGGCTCAGTCACGCTCCGCAAGTGCCGATCACCGCACAACCGCCACTGCATCTGAGGGTGGTGAGGCACAGTGAACACGCAGATCCGCAGATTGTTCCTGTTGATGCTTGTCATGTTTGCCGCCCTGGCATGCGCGGCAACGTCTATCCAGTTCTTCCAGGCTCCATCCCTGAACGCAGATGGACGTAATACTCGCACCATCTTGCACGCCGCAGAAATCGATCGTGGCCCCATTATCGTCGGTGGTGACGCCGTTGCTTCTTCCTCAAAGGAGGAGGGCTCTGCACGCTTCCAACGCTACTACTCGCAAGGCCCGCTCTACGCACATGTCACTGGCTACTTTTCTTCTGTGTTTTCTCAGGCCAGCGGCATTGAGCGCGCATCCGAAGACGTTCTGGATGGCCGGTCGGACGCCCTCCTGATGCATCGGATCCGCACCCTGTTCACAGGGTCGGAGCGTCAGGGCGGTGGCGTGGTTCTGACACTGAATGAACAGATGCAGCAGGTGGCAGCTGAAGAACTCGGTGCCAGGAAAGGCGCGGTGGTCGCCCTCGACCCAAAAACTGGAGCGGTACTGGCCTTGTATTCATCACCCAGCTACGATCCCAATCCACTGGCCTCTTTCGATGCTCAGACTGTTCAAAATGCCTATGACGCCCTGGTTGCCGACCCTGCGCAGCCGCTGACGAACCGTGCGATCGCGGGAAATCGGTACGCACCAGGGTCAGCGTTCAAGATCCTGACGGCAGCAGCCCTGCTCGAAAACGGCATGACACCCGATACGCCCGTCGATTCGCCGGTGGAGACACCACTGCCCGAGTCCACTACGACGGTGTCGAATATCGAATCCACAACCTGCGGCAACGGAAAACCTGCCTTGCGTGAAGCATTCGCCCGCTCCTGCAACACCTCCTTTGTCATTGCCTCTCAGCAGCTGCCTGACACGGCACTGGCCAACATGGCCGAGCGTTTTCAATTCGGAACGGAACTGTCCATTCCGCTGACGGTGACACCCTCGCGTTACCCGGAAGATGCCAATGCGCCTGAACGGGCGCTCACATCGATCGGACAGTTTGACGTCCAGGTGACCCCGATGCAGATGGCGATGGTGGCCGCGGCGGTGGGTAACCACGGCGTCATGATGAAGCCGCAGCTCATACGTGAGATCGTGGACGCCGATCTGCAGTCCACTCAGCAGATGACACCGACCAGGCTTGCTGAACCGATCAGCGCTGGTGTGGCCTCCCAGCTGACCTCGATGATGGTGTCAACGGTGAATGAGCCGTACGGCACGGGCGGCCTGATGGCGCTGAGCAACTGGCAAGTGGCGGCAAAGACCGGCACGGCGGAAACGGGTGACGGGTCCGGCAAGGCCAATGCGTGGACCGTTGCGTTCGCCCCGGCCGACGACCCGCAGATCGCGATAGCCGTTTTGGTGGAAGGTGATGATGAACAGCCCGTACCTCATGGTGGTGACACGGCCGGTCCGATCGCACGTGCCGTTTTGGAGGCTGGCCTGCAATGAGTGAAGCAACGCATAACCATTACATGCCCGGACACTTGCTGGGCGGGCGCTACATGCTGCTCACGCGGATCGCACAGGGCGGCATGGGTGAAGTGTGGAAGGCACGTGATAAGCAGACCGGGCACATCGTGGCGGCCAAAGTGTTGCGGCCGGAACTGTCCGGCCATCAGCTTCCGCTGTCCCGTCTGCGCATCGAGGCACGTAACGCGATGCGTATCGAGCATCCCAACATTGCGTCTGTTCTGGATTCGGGCGAGGCCGGCGGGTATGGCTGGATCATGATGGAGTTGGTCGAGGGCCGCCCCCTGACGGACTACCTGCGCGGTGGGCGCACCCTGGAGGTGCGGGACATCATTCCGATGATGATTCAGGTGGCGATGGCTCTGCACGCAGCGGCAGCGGCAGGAGTGGTGCATCGCGATATCAAACCGGCCAATATCCTGATCAGGCCTGACGGAGTCGTCAAACTCACCGACTTTGGGATCTCCCGCACTGCCGATCAGGCCGCTATGACAGCGGCAGGCATGGTGATGGGAACCGCTCAGTACCTGCCTCCCGAGCAGGCAATGGGTGAAGTGGCGACAACCCTTGGGGATCTGTACGCCCTTGGTGTCATTGCCTACGAAGCTGCATCGGGTAAGCGCCCGTTCACGGGAAAGACCCAGGTCGATATTGCGTTTGCGCACGTCAATGACCCTGTGCCGCCGCTGCCATTCAGCGTGCCTGAACCGTTTGCTCGGATCGTGATGAAGCTGCTGGAGAAGAACCCGAAGTCTCGTCCCCAATCCGGTGCGGCTCTGGCTCGTGAACTGGTTCAGGCTGCTCACACGCTGCACCTGTCGACAGCTCCCCGCCCGCTTCCTGCCCTTGAGATTACCGACGACACCACCGCTCAGCCGCCCGTCATCGCGCCGTCCCACCAGGACACGTCAGCCACGCCTGCCATGCCAGCGACTCCTGCCGGGGGTGGCCCTGCTCTCGCTGATGCAACAACGTCTGTCGCTCCCGTTCTGGATCTGACAATCGATACCACCATTGACGAGGATGCCCTCGACAAACCACTGGATCCCCGCGAGCGGCGTCGACGAGAACTGGTGGCTCGCCTCAAACAGCGCGCCGAGGAACGCCAGCGTCAGGAGCAGCGTCAACGCGAAGAAGTGGAAGCTCAGGCGACAGCGGAGCGCGAACGTGAGGCACATGAACGCCGCCTGCAGGCCGGTAGGCAACGTCAGGAGCGTCAGGAAGCGCTAAGGCGACAAAGCGCGCGTGCCACTGCGCAGGCACGCGACACCAAGCATGAGGCGTCCCGCAGTCACTCCGGGTCGACAGGGCACTCCCCTGCCGCCTCGACTAAGAATCGCGCATCCGGTGCGTCGACAGCTGCGCACACATCTGGCTCGTCGAGCGATGGTCGCCCACGCGTCCGGTGGCACGCAGTGGACCGTGCGAATGCGCGCAACGGGTTCAACAAGCACGATGAGGCGAGCTCGCCGACACCCACGCGCTTCAACCGTTCGCAGGTGTCACCGCCACTGACACGGCGCGATGTCCTGGGACGGGCGTTGATCATCGCACTGATCTTTGTCACGATCGTCCTGATCGTCATTGCCACCCTTTACAATAGATTTGGATCATTGTCTCTACCCCTAGGGATGAGTCAATTCATCATCGAGGAGGCTCACACATGGCCGATTCCATGGCCCACCGTCTAGGCGGACGCTACGAAATCCGCTCGCTCATCGGGCGAGGCGGCATGGCGGAAGTCCGCCTGGGATTCGACACGCGCCTGAGTCGCATCGTCGCGATCAAGATGCTGCGAACAGACCTGGCGCGCGATTCGATCTTCCAGACCCGTTTCCGCCGTGAAGCGCAGGCGGCAGCCTCTTTGAACCACCCCAATATCGTCGCCGTGTATGACACTGGCGAAGAGGTCGTCACCACGCCCGATGGTTCGGGAGTATCCGTCCCCTACATCGTGATGGAGTACGTCGAAGGACACACCGTTAAGGATCTGCTGGCTGACGGCACTCCGGTTCCGATCGACGAGGCGGTCGAGATCGTATCCGGCGTCTTGTCGGCACTGGAATATTCCCACTCGCAGTCGCTCGTCCACCGCGACATCAAGCCGGGCAACATCATGCTCACCACTGACGGCAAGGTCAAGGTGATGGATTTTGGTATCGCCCGCGCTCTGACAGATTCTCAGGCGACCATGACGCAGACCAATGCGGTAGTCGGCACGGCGCAGTACCTGTCCCCTGAGCAGGCCCGCGGTGAACAGGTCGACGCGCGTTCCGACTTGTACTCCACCGGCATCGTCCTCTTTGAACTGCTCACAGGCCGGCCGCCGTTCAAGGGAGATTCCGCCGTTGCCGTGGCCTATCAGCATGTCTCCTCGACGCCACCGCTGCCCTCGTCCATTACACCGGATATTCCGGAGTCGCTTGACCGAGTGGTGATGAAGTGCCTGGCGAAGGATCGTGAGGATCGGTACTCCTCAGCAGCATCGATGCGTTCTGACCTGATCCGGGCCGTACACGGTGCTGACGTGGATGCACCTGCCACCCAGGTGTGGGAGACGGCCGCACTGGCCAATGCGGGCAGCTCATCTGGTGCGACCGCCACGATGCCGTTGTCGCAGATGTCATCGCCTCCCCCGCCACCGCCGAGCTATACGAACAGGAACCGTGCCCAGTACGCTGACACGTCTGTGGCGACCGAGGAGGAAGCAGAACCGCGCAAGAAGCGCACAGGTCTGATCGTCGCACTGGTGATTCTTCTGATTGGCGCGCTGGGAATCGGTGCGGTCGCCCTCATGCAGTCGAACAAGGATCCTGAAAAGGTCACCGTTCCTGATGCTCTGATCGGCATGACGCAGGAGGAAGCCAAACAGGCTGTCGAAGGTGCGGGGCTGGTCTTCGCCATTGGTGATCCCGTCGAATCGGAAGATGTGGAAGAAGGCCGCGTCGCTCAGTCTGATCCGCCGCCCTCCACCCAGGTCGAAGAAGGCTCGTCAGTTACTGTGTTCCTCTCCTCGGGACCAGCTTCCCAGCCCGTTCCTGATGTCACCGGCAATCCGGTGGATCAGGCGCGCACAATCCTGGAAAACGCCGGTTTCGAAGTAAAGGTCTCCGACCAGAAGAAGCCATCCGATGATATTGCTGAAGGCAGCGTCGTCGAAACCTCACCGAAGGCTAAGGAAATGGCCAAGAAGGGATCGACGGTTACGCTCATCGTGTCCTCGGGCAGCAACCAGGTTGCCGTTCCTGATGTCAACGGAATGAGCCAGGAGCAGGCGCGTTCCACGATCGAAGCAGCCGGACTGCGGGTCGGATCGGTCACGAGCGTCGATTCCGCCGAGCAGGCGAAGGATCGTGTCGTCTCCTCCGCACCCGCTGCCGGTGAAAAAGTCGCCAAGGATTCAGAAATCACGCTGCAGCTTGCGTCCGGAAATGTGGCTATCCCTGCCGGCCTTCCCGGCCAGTCCCAGGAAGCTGTGGTCAACGCTCTCAAGGAACTCAAACTGGTTCCGGATGTGTACGAGATGGACAGCAACGATGTCGCCAAGGGAATGGTCGTCAACGTTGAGCCCGGCGAAGGCCAGCTCGTCTCCCAGGGTGGCACGGTGAAGGTGTACGTCTCGAGGGGATCGTCCTCAGGCTCTCAAAGTGGCAACTAAGTAATCGACGGTAAGCGCCGGCTCGGTGCCCGGCCCCGCGGTCGGCCCGTTAGTCGGTTAGCTCAGAGCGCTCGGCAACCACAGGTGTCAGCTCACGTGCGCGCCTGGGCGCATCCGCGTCACCGCAGGCTGCCAACCAGTTGGCCAGCATGAGGTGGCCCGAGCGCGTCATCACCGATTCAGGATGGAACTGCACGCCCTCAAGAGGAAGCTCTCTGTGGCGCAACGCCATGATGATGCCACTGTCCGTGGTCGCACTGACCTCCAGGCACTCCGGCACCGTCGCAGGATCGACAACCAGCGAGTGATAACGCGTGACGGTGAGAGGATTCTCCGCGCCGGCGAAAACACCGCGCCCATCGTGCGTAATCGGTGAGGTCTTACCGTGCATCAATTCGGGAGCGCGCACCACGTCCGCTCCGAAATACTCACCCAGTCCCTGATGCCCCAGGCACACTCCCAGCATCGGTACGTGCCATCTGGCACACACATCGATCACATCAAGCAGGCTTCCTGCCTCCTCGGGTCGGCCTGGCCCGGGTGAGACGAGCACGCCGTCATACGTACGCTCACCATCAGCAGCGGCCCCGCGGGCGCCCTCGTCAATGAGGGAAAGATCCACCTGGTCGTTACGCACGACGTCCACGTGCGCGCCGAGGTGACGCAGGTAGCCGACGATGGTCCAGACGAATGAGTCATAGTTGTCCACGCACAGGATTCGACGCTGGCGCGGAGCAGATTCGGTTGGGGCCATTGACGAGTCGTTTCCAGGTGTTGTCATCAGACGGTGACGTTCCCGTCAATGTAAGTGGACTGGAACCACGGGAACACCCATTGGAACAGCACGGCGATGACAAGAACGATCAGCAAAATAGCCTCGATGGTCTTGAGCCAGGCCGGGCCAGGTAGGTGGCGGAAAATCCATGCGTACATGTTGGTCGAATCCTCTCTTCACACGCGGGGCAAGACAAATACGGCGGTCATTTCGCAGGCTCGTTGGCCAGTGCTGCAGGAACACCGGTTTCCTTGGGCGTCCACGAATCCAGCTTGAGGTGCACGATGTATCGCTCCGTGTTCGACCACTCGGGATGGCACGTCGTCATCGTCATCCACCGCTCGGTAGGGGTTTCAGAAAAACTGAGGTCGCCGGGGACTGGAGCGATCGTCTTGATGTTTGTTTCATCGTCGGCGGAGTAGATCTCGAAATTGTCCATCGTGTACACGTAGTACGTGTTGGCCGTTTCGACAACGACCTGGTCACCAGGTTCGAGGCGGTCAATGAAACGGAAGTTGTTGCCGTAGGTTCGCCTGTGCCCGGCGACAGAGAAATTGCCGAGGGCGCCCGGCTGAGCCGTTTCCACGTAGTGCCCGGCATACGCTTTCGCGAGCACATCGGGAGTGGTGCCTTCAGCAAGCGGAATCTTTGCCCAGTTCCATTTCGGCACGTGAACAACGCCGTACACCTCACCAGGAGCAGGCTGATCGATCGCCGGTGGTTCATCCGTGCGCCGTTCACCTGATTTTTGCGGGGCCTGGTGTTCCTGTTCGAATTGCAGAACCGTTTCCTGCGCCGGCCCGCTGACTTGGTAGCTCGTCCAGAACAACTGCCAGAACGCGAAGAGGCCCAGGATGATGGCAACGGTGATGAGCAACTCACCGATCACTCCGATGATGCGGGTCGGCAATGATGCTGGGGCGCTCTCAATCCTCCGGACGTGAGCCGGTGTGCCTGAACTAGCCATGATCCTCCACAATGCGCGCGTACTGAGGTGAAGTGTCTTCGGGCAGTGCGGTGAATGTCAAGTCCTTTTCTTCATCCAGACGCCAGCCCAGGCCGTACTTCACGACATACCTCTTATAGTTGATTATTCTCTCATCTGAATTGATTGCTCGCTTGAGGCGATCAGGATCGCCTATGGCGGAAATCGCATACGGCGGTGAATACGAGGTGCCGTCCACCAGGATGACGTTGCCGATACAGCGAATGACCGAGCGTGACGTGACGCGCTTGCCCTGCACCGTCATCGCTTCCGCACCGCCGCGCCACAACGCATTCATCACATCTTCAATGTCCTGCTGGTGAATCACCAGATCGTCGGGCTGGGCGCCCTCGGGCAGAATCTGATCTGCAGGCGCGTCAGTGAGCGTGACGGTGACACCCGGCCCCTGAACAGCGGTAGTCGTTCCGATCGGGATTGACGAGGCAGCTCCCTCATTCGTTGCAGGATCGTCACTCGATGAGGTGGTGTCCACGTAGCGATGGATGGATTCGCGCAGGCTGTTGCGCTGATCTGTCAGCTCCTGAACGGTTTCCTGCCTGTCTCGCACCATGGACAGCAGGTTGACGTCGCTGCTTGATGCCTGGCCCCGCGTATTGGAGGCCGCTATGCCGAAGACGACGCCGCAGGTGACCATCACGACCAGGATTGCCAGTGCTGAGCGGGTTTTCTTCCACGTTCGTCTCTTGGGCGAACGCTCCCCTGAACGTTTACGTGGTGGATCCATCCGCGCACGCGGGGCATAGCTCGGCGGAGGTGACTGCGGCGAATCGCTGTCGCTCATCATCCCTCCTGACTGGTCGGACCATATCTGAGCGGTGGGTGCATCACGTTGGCAGGCGGCAGACCACAGTGAGATAGACCGAAAACGACCACCGCGCGTCGATCGCTTTGGCCGATACCCCACTCCGAGACTACGCTAGAGGATATCCAGGCGCATAACGCGCCACGGCAGTTATTCAAGTCCCGGCCCCATTCCGGGAGAGCGATCAGGAGTAGGTTGTGGCCGAGTCGAAAAAACGCAAGCGCAAAAGCGGCGAAGTAGCTGAGCAGGATACCGAAGTCCACTCATGGACTGAAGACATCCCCATGAGCCCATCGTGGTGGGCTCCGGCTTTCATTACACTGCTCATTGTTGGCCTGGTGTGGGTCATGGTGTACTACATCTCGTCCGCACGCTTCCCGATCCCCGGTATCTCATGGTGGAACCTGGTCATCGGTTTCGGCATTATGCTGATCGGTTTCCTGATGACGCTGCGCTGGCGGTAAGCTCGGCTGCTCGGCGAGCGCGCTGACTTCATTTACCATGCGGCGGCGCTCACCTCACCTCGTCCGCCCGTAAACCGACTAGTAGTTCAAAGCGAGCAACGCGGCATATTCCACAGCCACCACGGCGCACACGGCGATCAGCATTCCTGCACCGGCCAGTGCGCTGATGCGTGTCTTGCGCGTGGCCTCGGCCTGACGGTTGACGACGACCTCACCGCTCCTGCGACGCGGCGGGCGCCTCATGATATGCGCAAAGCCCCACGTCACCAGCGCGCCCACGATCATGCCGCCGACATGCGCCTGCCAGGAAATATTGGGCACGATGAAGCCGTAACCGAGGTTGATTGCCAGCAGGATCAGAATCGATGTCGTATTGATCCCGCTCATCTTCTGAAGGACGAAAATCGCGGCGAACAGGCCGAATACGGCGCCCGACGCCCCAACAGTGGTCACCAACAGTGTTTGTCGGCTGACGAAGCACCAGGCCAGGACACCGGCACTGCCACCGATCGCGCTGGCGATATACAGGATGAGGAAACGCCACCATCCAAGCACAGGCTCGATGCTCGAGCCGACAAACCACAGTGCGACGAGGTTGAACAGGATGTGCAGGACGTTGGCATGCAGGAATGCAGTCGTCAGAATTCGCCAGGGCTCAAGCCATCCGATCGCCGGCATGAACGCCAGGGAACTGTAGACCTGCGGAATGAGCTTCATCGCCACGAATGTCACTGCGCACAGGCCAATAAGCACCATCGTCACGGTCGGTTTTTGAGTCCAGCGCATCTGACGGCGTCCGCGTCGGCCTCGTTTCTTCGCACAGTCCACACACATGGCGCGCACTTCCACCGGTACACGGCACTGCGAGCACATCGGCCGGTTACATACCTTGCAGTAGTCGATGGACTGCACATCAGGGTGGCGTGGACACGGCGGAGCCGCATTCGGGTCTGAACGCTGACCGTACTGAGGCATCTTGGCCATACTCATCCTTTGTTCGAACTCACCGTTGGAAGGGCTGCGCCCGCCACAGTGGACGAGGGCGTCCCATCCGGCTGTCAGGGCTGGCAGTATCCAGCTTACCGGTGGTCGCCCTCGTCACTGATGATGCAGGCATCAGCCCGCGTCTACTTGTCAAGAATCTCCACGGATTCAATCACGACGTCTTCGCGCGGCTTGTCGCGTCCGTCGGTGGGAACCTGTGCGATCGCGTCGACGACGCTGCGTGACTCATCGTCGGCCACCTTGCCGAAGATCGTGTGCTTGCCCTGCAGCCACTGGGTCGGTGCGACGGTGATGAAGAACTGGGATCCGTTGGTGCCCTTCCCCATGCGGGTTCCGGCGTTGGCCATTGCCAGGACATACGGCTCGTTGAAGTTCAGTTCCGGATGGATTTCATCATTGAACTGGTAGCCGGGACCTCCTGTGCCGGTGCCGAGCGGGTCACCTGTCTGGATCATGAAACCGTCGATGACGCGGTGGAAGATCACGCCGTTGTACAGCGGTGAGCTCATTTCCTGACCGGTGCCGGGGTGCGTCCACACGCGCTCACCGGTTGCCAGCCCCACGAAGTTCTTCACCGTGAACGGTGCGTGGTCGGGGTACAGGTCCAGGCGGATATCGCCTTGTGAAGTATGAAGAATAGCTTGCATGAATCTATAGTGACAGATTTTCCGCCTGTGAGCACGCGTGTGGGCAGCCGTTCGCCCAGCGCGCATTTTACGTAAATGGTCACTGTCTGCCGGCCTTTTATGGTGTGATTGAAGTGCATTGAATCGTGTGACGGTGCACAATAGGGGGGAAGACCCTTTGCGTCATTCGTCGCAATGAAGAAACAAGATCCGGAGGCATCAATGGCTAAGAAACACCAACTCGATCCGGAGCAGATTAAATCTGATGCCGTTCAGCTGGGGTCCACTCTGGCTGAGCAGGCTCATGCCGCTGCCGAAAAGGTCGCTGACCTGGCGGAACAGGGCTTGGACTGGGCCGGCCCGCGCGCTCAGGAGGTATTGGATAATGCTCGCAAGACTGCAGACAGCGCCCGCAAGTCTGCCCAACCTTACATTGACGAAGCGACTGACCGTGCCCGCGATGCTGCAGACAAGGTTCGTCCCGTGGTTGAAGAAGCACGTAAGCGTGCCGAGGATGACTACATGCCTCGCGTGAACCGCGCATGGACGGAAGCAACGGCTGCCGCTCAGACTGACGGTGACCTGATCGAACGCGCTCGCCGCGCTGCCGATGCCGGATCACATGCGTTGACCACGCCGACCCCAAAGCGTAAGTCACACCGAGTTGCCAAGTGCCTCGGCTGGACGGCACTGGGGCTGAGCGCCGCTGGTGTGGGATACCTGTTGTGGCGTCGAAGCCAGCCGATCGAAGATCCGTGGGCCGAGGAATACTGGGCTGACCTGGACACCGATGTTGAACTGCCTGACGTTGAGGTAGAAAGCGCTGATGACGCGCAGGGCGTGTCGCAAACCCCGACCGACGAGGAAAAGGCTGCGGCTGAAGAGGCTGCTCAGGCCAAGCTTGAAGCCGATGAGAAGGCCAACAAGGAAGCTGAAGAAGCTGCCAAGTAAGGCCTCCAGCGCGGGCACGTGAAAGAGGGACGCTCCCTTTACGAGGTGTCGTCTTTCTGAGCGCCCGCAGGGCTGTGAACTGCTGACCGGCGTGTGCGTCTGCGTGACATGCACGCCGGTTTGCTTTCACGGGGCGGGCGCGGTTTGCTTTCACGGGTCGGCGCCGGTTTGCAGTTGGCTGTGAGGAGACTGCACGTGGAGGCGCTCTTACCTTGACCAGTTGATCCGACGCTCCCGTAGCACCTTGACCAGTTGACTAAGACCTTTGCCCGTTGATAGTTCAAAGTCTTATACCTTGATCCGTTGATTTCTACCTTGAGCGCTTGATTGAGGCGCGCGCCAATTCCGCGCGATCGGTGCCGACACCGAGCAGATCATGGCGCTGTTTGCCCGCGAAGCTGATCGGATGCAGCGCGATGGACTTGATCAGTGGCAATCTGGCATCTATCCATTGACCGAGCATATTGAGGCAGATATTCGAAGCGGCTACGGATGGGGGGGTTGCCAGCAGAGGAGACGTCCTGGCCTATCTGAGTATCGACGACACTCCCGGCCCGTTTTACGATGCGGCCAATCTGACGTGGAAGACTCCGCGCGAGGGAAGGAGGGAACATGGGTGATGCACCGACTGATCGTTGCCGAAGAAGCTCGCGGAATGGGACTGGCTCGCAAGCTGATTGAATTCGCTGCGACGCAGTCACCGAACGGGCATCTGCGCGCGGATACGGATCCGAAAACACGCCCATGCGGGCACTGTTTGAGCGGCTCGGATTCCGTGACGCTGGATTGCTGACCTATCACGAACTCAACGATTTGTAATGCGTGACCTACGAGCGCTAGGTGCACTCGGTCGTGCGGCGACAGATGAGCCAACACGTCCAGGTGCACCCGGCCAGGTTCGGCTGGATGTGACAGCGCCGCCAGGCGCCAACACCGCATTCCCACGCGCATGGTCTCACCCAAAATAATCTCGCCGCGCGCTGAATATTTCCATTGAGGGCGCGCCGAGCCGGCAAATAGGGTAGACATGAAGTGCACATCCACTATGAGAGGAGTCACAATGGCGAATTCAACTGTGAGCACTGCGAGCACCCACTGGGAAGGTGGCCTGACAGACGGCGCCGGACAAACGACACTCGAAACATCCGGTGTGGTCACACTGGACGTCGCGTGGGGCAAGCGCACTGATCCAGGCCAGGGCACCACGAACCCCGAAGAACTCATCGCAGCAGCCTTTGCCACCTGCTATTCGATGGCACTGACCAACGAGCTGACCGAAAACGGACATGCACCCGAATTCCTCGACACCACTGTCGAGGTCTCCTTCAACCCGAAGGACGGCATTTCCGGAGCCAAACTCACCGTCAGCGGTAAGGTTCCCGGCCTCGATGCTGAAGCCTTCAAGGAAAAGGCTGAGTGGGCAAAGGACAACTGCCCCGTCTCCAAGGCACTCGGCGGCCTCAAGAAAGAGCTTGTCGTGAATGCCTGAGTTTCATCTCAAACGCATCTACGAGGATCCGGAGCCGTCTGACGGCCTCCGGGTTCTTGTCGATCGTCTCTGGCCACGGGGGATCTCCAAGGAGCGCGCCGCCCTGGACGAATGGAACAAGGACCTGCCACCATCACCGCAGCTGCGCACCTGGTTCGGACACCGACCCGAACGATTTGAGGAGTTTGCACACAGCTACCGTCAGGAACTGGCTGACAGCGGAGCCGCACGCGACTTCGTGGAAAACCATCTCACCTGCGATGTTGTCACGCTGCTCATCGCGGCAAAAGACCCCGAGCACAACCACGGACTAGTGCTGCAGGACGTTCTCACCACACTTGCCGCTGAGCGTGCGGATCGCCAGCAATGCGGATCACCATGACAGCACGAACCGATGACACTGCGCATCCGTCTCAGTAGCGACGCAGCGACGCCCTCGTTCATCCATGCTTAACGGAGTTGACGAGTGCGACTGTGGACGTCGCCCCTGTCACATGTCAATAACTCAAGGGGCGCCCCGGAGTTCACACCCCGAGGCGCCCCTTGAGTTATGTGTACGGGATCAGCCCTTCACGGATCCGCGGGTCACACCCGAGATCACCCAGCGCTGAGAGAACACATAGACCAGCAGCAGCGGAGCCATCGCCATCAGGTAGGAGGCGAATGCCACCGAGTAGTCCAGGTTGAACTGTCCCTGGAACACATACTGTGCCAGCGGCAGCGTGCGGTGCGCCGGGTCGGTCAGCACAACCAGCGGCAAGATGAAGTCATTCCATGCCCACACGCACGTGATGATTCCGACCGTCGCATTCATCGGAGTGAGCAGTGGGAAAATCACCTGCCAGAACACACGCCACGTGGATGCGCCATCCACGCGCGCCGCCTCTTCCAGCTCAATGGGAATCGAGCGGATGTAGGAGACGTAGATGAACGAGTTCATCGACAATCCGAAGATCGTGTACAGGATGACCATGCCGATGGGTCGATCCAGGTGCAGGATCGACATCTGCTTGATGATCGGCAGCATGATGATCGGGAACGGGATGAACAGTGCCGACAGCAGGTAGTAGAACGCGCCCTTGAAGAACGGCTTATGCAGGTTCCGTGCAATCGCCCAGGACACGATCGACGAGGTCAAAATCGTGAACACCAAGGTCAGTGCTGTGACGAACACGGTGTTGACCAGCGCGTGCTTGAAGTCGGCGCGCTCCCAGGCGTCCGCGAAGTTCTGCCAGCGGATCGAGGTCGGCAGTTCAAACCCGTTGCCGTTGAGCACCTGATCAGGCGACTTGAGCGCAACAACCACGGCGAGGTACATCGGGATCAGCACGCCCAGAGACGTGAACAGGATAAACAGCGTGGCCACCCAGTTGATGCGGCGCCTCTTTGAAGGGCGTATCTTGCGCGTCGACGTGTTGGCCGAGTTCTGCCCGGCTGTCCCTCGCGTCGAGGGCGACGACGCTGACGAGGACGTTGATTCGATCGGTGTGCCTGGTGTCATGGGAGCAGTCATGTTACTTTCCCTCCCCACGTTGCAAAATTCTGAATTGGAACAGCGACACGATGGTGATCACCACGAAGAAGAACACCGCGTTTGCTGTCTGGTAGGCGAACTCACCGCCGGTGAAGCCGCCTCGGTAAATCAGGACGGAGACCGATTCGGTTGCCGTGCCCGGTCCGCCGTCGGTCAGCGCGATGATCGGGTCGAAGACCTGCAGGAAGCTCTTCAAACTCAGCACCATATTGAGGGTGAAGAAGGGGCCGATCAGTGGGAACGTGATCTTCCAGAACTGTTGCCACGAGTTCGCACCATCCAGTGCGGCAGCCTCGTACACATCGTCTGGAACGGTTTGCAGTCCGGCCAGGTACAAGATGATCGCGAATGCGCTTGCCTGCCACACGGCCAGCGTGATGATCGCTCCCCATGCGGCGATCGGGTGCGTCAAAATGTTGTCTCTGAACAGCGGAATGCTGGAGAAAATCTTCGGCAACGATGTTGAGAACATGAATTTGAAGACGTAGCCGATGATCAGCACCGACAGGACGTAGGGGATGAAGAACACGCCTCTGAAGAAGTTACGGGCCAGAATGTTCGAGTTCAGCGCCACGGCGATGATCAGCGAGATCACGTTCGTCAGGATCGTGGCGATGATGGCGAAAATGAAGGTGGCCGCATAGGCGTGGAACATGCGCTCGTCGCGGAAAATGTTGATGTAGTTGGAGATTCCAACGAATTTCCACGTTCCGTATCCGGCATAGTTCGTGAACGAGAAGAACACGCCGATCAGGACGGGCAGTGTATGGAACAGTGCGAACGCAATGAGCGCGGGCACGACAATCATCGTGTACGTGCGGTCCTTGGTGGGCGACACTGTTCGTCGCTTC
This sequence comes from Pauljensenia sp. C0170B4, assembly GCF_056590235.1. Lineage (NCBI taxonomy): Bacteria > Bacillati > Actinomycetota > Actinomycetes > Actinomycetales > Actinomycetaceae > Pauljensenia > Pauljensenia sp. C0170B4. The sequence goes on from NZ_JBWPVS010000003.1 coordinate 217,504, forward strand.
CCCTTATCTGAACCGGACCTGCGTGCGGACGAGGCCGAGGACTTAGCCGAGAGTGTGCCCGATGAGGCCGTACCCGACACGGCCGTAGCCGTTGCCGTGGTGGTCACCGAACGTGCAGGTTCACTCGCCGTTGCTGTGTCTCGTGAGCGCATGCGTTCGCGCAACTGTGGCGGCAGGTCAACCATGCGGCCGTCTTCGCCGTCCGTGCTGCCGGCATTGTGCGATCCGGCGCCAGCACCAGGTGTTGATGACATGGATTTTCCTTTCACTCCACAGTGCGTGCAGCGTATTCACGCCACTGGCGATCCAGCTGCTGCAGTGTCACTGATGGGTCTGCATCAAACAATCCTTGCTGGACCAGAGGGTCCAGTCGGATAGAGGCGGGAACGTGGTGGTCCACGAATCCTGCGATGTGGCCTCCGTCGAAGAACGGAGCCAGTTCCTGAATTGCCGGATCATCCGGGTAGTCAGCTTCTCTGAGGGAGGGGAACATGGATTGCGACTTCGCGACCTTCTCGATGACTTCAGGCTGGAAGAGGTAGTCGAAGAAGCGGCGTGCCTCTTCAGGGTGCGCCGCCCCCTTCCCCATCGTCACAACGACGTCCACGCCAGTCACCAGCAGGCGCTGGTCGGCGCCCTCACCTTCGGGAGCCGGATACGGGAAAATTGCCGCATCCACGTCGGGGTTTGCCTGACGGATCGGATTGAGCGCCCAGATACCCTGCATCAGCATGGCGACTTCACCGTTGGCAAATGCGGCGTTGCCGTCGTCGTAGGTTCGGGCACGCCATCCGTCCTGTGCGTATCCGAATAAGGTGAGTTGGCGCTGCATCGGTTCGGTGAAGTTCTTCTGGAACGACACCGCCGAATCCGGCCCGATATCCGTACCCTGCTCGCGCATGGTGTCGAAGAACCCGTCGCGCGCGGCGTAGGCGCCCAACCCATTAAATGAGGGCAGTGTGGTCCACGCGTCGGCCACCGTCCCGTAGAACGGTGTGATGCCAGCGGCCTTGAGCTTTTCACACACATCGAGCAGTTCTTCCCATGTGGAGGGAACTTCCAGGCCCTGTTCCTTGAAAATCTGGCGGTTGTAGATGATGCCGTCTGCGTTGTTCAGATAGCCGACACCGTTGACTTCGCCTTCCGCATTTCCCAGGTCAGCCAGAATGTCCTGCACAGCCGGGTTAATGTGCTCAAGCAGCGGGTCACCTGAAAAGTCGTGGAAGACGCCGGCTCGTGCCAGGTCAGCGAATTTTCCGTTACCGTTCAGGGTGATGACATCCGGCGGGCGGTTCTTCACCAGGAGCGTACGGATCGCGGTGTCCGCATCTGCCGATTGGTTAATGACTATGTCAATGTCGGGATTTTCGGCCTCAAAATCAGCCGCGATTTCTTCGAAATCTGTTTTGGCTTCACCTTTGAACTGGAAAAAGTCCAGTTCGGTTTTCTCCTGCGCCTGGGGCGTCCCGCAGCTCGCCAATGCTCCACATGCGCATACAGCCAGAGCCGCAATCAGTGCTCGTCGCATTCGTGGTTGCCGAGGGCGACGTGTGGCACCGTGAGCATCTGGCTTGGATGTGTGCGTCGATGATGAGCACTGTGATTCGAGCGGAGAATGCTCCAGGGGCGATGCGTGTGAATACACCGTGACATCTCCTGCCTTCAAATGTATGGACTGAGCGCTCATTCACCCCTGCGGCATACGCAAGCGAGTCGGCGTTCAACGTGTGTGACGGGTGCTCCTCGTATCGGCCGTAACCATTACGATAAGCCACTTCATTTATATCTCATTGGCCACGAACGTGAGGGGCCGAGGGTCCTTTTTGTCAGCAATAACTCGGTTTTGACACCTGACAGACACCGTTTGTGTGTCGAGCCGCCAGTCGCCGTCCTCAGGTCCGTGACAAGCCGGTGAGTCAGAAGCGATTCAAAATCGCGCGGACCAGAGCGGCAGCGCCGTCATTTTCCACCGACCCGGTCACCGCATCGGCATAGCTGCGCACGTCCTCATCAGCGCCGCCCATCGCTACGCCGTGCGCGGCCCACTGCAGCATCGGGATGTCATTCGTTCCATCCCCCACCGTGACGGTGCCGCTGTGGGGCACCTGCAGGTACTCAGCCAGTTCTTCCAGACCGGTCGCCTTGGTAAAGCCACGAGGCCCGACATCCACCCAGGACGTCCACCCGATCGCCACTTCATGTGTGTCAGCCAGGCCAGTCTGCGCGATCGCCTCGCTGAATTCTTCACGCGTCAACGACGGCGCACGGCCAACGAGTTTGGTGCTGGGAGTGCTGCGCAGGTTCTCCATCGATTCGACGCGGAACGTTTCGATCAGCTCACCATGTGGGAACGGCGCAGAAACAGCGTATCCATAGTCGCGTTCTGACCCGATCAATGCATCCGGCATGACCTGGCGTAACGCGTCAATTGCTTCTGCGGGATTGAAACTGTGCCGGCGCACCACGCGTCGACCACCCTCGAGCTGGGGATCCCACTGACCCATCGTGGTGCCGTTCGAACACACCGCCCACCCCTGACTGGCTTTCAGATAGCCAAAGACCGGGTCGACGGCATTGACGCCTCGCCCAGTGGCGATCACCATCTTCATTCCGGCAGCAACACCGTCATGGAATGCGCTGATGACACGCTCAGAGGCACCCTCGGGAAGCAACAATGTGCCGTCAACGTCCAGGGCGACCATGATTTTGGTCGGATCGCGGGGAAGTGACGAGGGCAGGCCGGCCTCGGCCCTCGCGACGAGTTCATCGAAGGGGATGGCCTGCTCGCCGGACGGGGGCGGTGTGAGGAGCGGGATGCTCACCGCGGCTCCAGGACGTCGATTCCACCCAGGTAGGGCCGCATTGCTTCAGGCACGCGCACGGACCCGTCTTCACGCTGATGGTTCTCCAGGATCGCGACGAGCCAGCGGGTTGTCGCCAGTGTGCCGTTGAGCGTGGCAACCGGGAACATCTGGCCATCGCGGCGCTCTCGAATGCCCAGGCGCCGGGCCTGGAAGGTTGTGCAGTTCGATGTGGAGGTGACCTCCATGTAGCGCTGCTGGGTCGGCAGCCATGCCTCGCAGTCGAACTTGCGTGCTGCCGAGGTGCCGAGGTCGCCGGCCGCAGTATCGATGACGCGGTAGGGCAGTTCCATCTTCGCCAGCATCTCTTCTTCCCACGCAAGGAATTTCTTGTGCTCCTCTTCAGCATCCTCAGGGCGGCAGAACGAGAACATTTCCGCCTTGTTGAACTGGTGGACACGGATAATGCCGCGCGTGTCGCGCCCGGCTGCCCCAGCTTCGCGCCGGTAGCAGGTTGACCATCCGAGGTAATGCTTCGGGCCGTCACTCAGGTCCAGAATCTCACCCATGTGGTAGCCCGCGAGCGCCACTTCGGAGGTGCCCACCAGGTACAGATCGTCAGCAGGCAGGTAGTAGATTTCATCGGAATGCTCGTTGAGGAATCCTGTGCCACCCATGACCTGCGGCGTCACCAGCGTCGGCGTCATCATCGGAGTGAAACCTGCAGCGACAGCCTGATCCAGCGCCATGGTCATCATCGCCAGCTCCAGGCGCGCGCCGATTCCCTTGAGGTAGTAGAAACGCGATCCTGAAATCTTGGCGCCGCGTTCGACGTCAATTGCGTCCAGTTTTTCACCGATTTCCAGGTGATCTTTCGGCTCGAACCCTTCGGCCGCGAAGTCACGCGGATCGGGGCCTTCATGGCGCAGCACCACGAAGTCTTCTTCACCACCGGTGGGCACTCCCGGCAGAATCAGGTTCGGCAGCATGCGTGCCAGTTTGTCGGCTTCTTCGCCTGCTTCGTTCGATGCGGCCTCAGCATTCTTGACCCGCGCAGCCAGTTCCTTGGCCTCAGCCAGGATTGCGGGCCGCTCTTCCTTGCTGGCACGCCCCACAGATCGAGAGACCTCTTTTTGCTGCGAGCGCAGCTGCTCGAATTCCTGGAGCAGTTCACGCCGCTTCGTGTCGGCTTCGAGGATTCGGTCCACCAGTTCCACGTCTGCGCCGCGCGCACGCTGTGAGGCGCGGGCCGGTTCGGGATCTTCTCGCAAGGCACGCATATCAATCATGTGTTCATGGTAGTTCAGATACACCGCCCGTTACTACCGCGCCAGCGGGGAGGGGTCGCGGGCATGTGCGGTGACGCCCCTCAATCGCGCGCACACGGCAGGGTTGGTCAACTATAGTTCGTGGGTATCACTACTTCGGGTCACTGACGAGGGCGACTTTCCCCGCGGCGTGTGCCACGCCGCGACGGTGCGCCGGCGCTATTGGAGGTGCCCATCAGCGAGAAAGCGACCCGGGAACGGATCGACAGATGAATAAGAAAGTCCTGACCGTTGCCATGGCGTACATTGCGATCGCCGTGGGTGCAGGCTTTGCCTCCGGGCAGGAAGTCCTTCAATACTTCGTCGGTTTTGGTCCGTGGGGCCTGGTCGGCGCATTGGCCGCTGCCATTGTGTTTTCATTCGCAGGTTTCGTGATTGTCCAGCTCGGGTCCTATTTCCTGGCCAGCGATCACAAAGTCGTGTTCGGCGAGGTGGCGCACCCGGTTCTGGCATTCCTGTTCGACGTCACCGTCACTGTCACAGCTTTTTCAATTGGTTTCATCATGATTGCCGGCGGAGGAACGAACCTGAATCAGCAGTTCGGCCTGCCGACATGGGTTGGCTCAGCGATCGTGATCGTGGTTGTTCTGGCGATGGGGTTTCTGGATGTCAGCAGGGTTACGCGCATCATCGGCGCGCTCACACCGGTGCTGATCATCTGCGTCCTGGCGGTGACCATCTACGCGCTGACACACATCGACGCCACCTGGAGTGACATCCACGCTTCAACGCAGCTGGTTGACACCACCATTGCGCACTGGTCATTGTCGTCACTGAACTACGTGGCAATGAACCTATGCGTGGTGGCGTCAATGGCGATCGTCATCGGTGGCGATATTTCCGATCCGAAAGTGGCCGGCTTTGGCGGCCTTCTCGGCGGCGTGTTCTTCGGAGTCCTCCTGCTGGCGATCACGGTGTCGCTGTATGTGCACGTGCCGACCGTGTACCGCGATGACATGCCGATGCTGGCGTTGGCCGCCAGCGCGGCACCGTGGGCGGGGCACGTGATGGCACTGGTTGTTTTCGGCATGATCCTGAACTCTGCGATCGGCATGTTCTACGCGCTGGCTTCGCGTTTCTCCACAGGAAGCACCGGCCGTTTTCGCCTGGTGCTGGTGGCGCTGGTTGTGGCCGGCACCGTCCTGTCGGCTTTCGGCTTCAAGAACCTGGTGACCTGGCTGTTCCCCGTCATTGGTTATGCCGGCTTCATCCTGATGGGCGTGCTGGGCTACTCGTGGATTCGCACGCGCCGCATAATTAACGAGGAAACTGATCGACGAGGGCGAATCACGCGTCTGCTCAGACGCAAACTACGCACGGATCGTGTGTTTTCCAGACTCGATCAGGCACGTCTGGACCGCGAAGTGAGCGCCTCATCCATTGAAAATGCTCAGCTGGTGGGGACCATCGGATCAGAAACGTGTGACGACCTTGATGCGCGTGGTATTGCTCACGACGATCTTGACGGTGAATCAGTGTTGCAGAACCAGGCCGAACCTGGTGCCCCTACCGGCGAGGTGTCGGCGAAATAAGCGACGTCAAGCCACAGCTATCTGCTGAATTACACTGATGTAGTTTTCCCCATGTGTGGATAAGCGTGTGGATTAAGTGACAGCAGTGGAGGTGGAAGCCACCCTCGTCAATAGCGGCGAACACAAGGAAGAATCGCCGAACTGGCCGATCGCTGCCGCTGGCGCCCGGCATAAAAGTCGCATGTGAACGAGCAAAGCAGGTTAAAGTATCAAAGGAAATGTTCGCGTCGAAAGCCGTTCATGAATAAAAAAGTCTTGACTGTTGCCCTTGCCTTCATCGGCATCACCGTTGGTGCAGGTTTTGCCTCAGGCCAGGAAGTTCTGCAGTATTTCTCCGGATTTGGGGTGTGGGGCATCGTCGGCGCCGTCATCACCGGTGCGGTGTTCTCATTCGCAGGTCTGGTGGTCGTTCAGCTCGGATCATACTTTCTGGCCAGCGACCACAACGTGGTATTCGGCGGGGTGGCACATCCATTCCTTGCCCGCCTGTTCGACATCATCATCACGTTTACGCTCTTTAGCCTGGGTTTCGTCATGATTGCGGGTGGCGGCTCGAATCTCGAACAGCAGTTTGGACTGCCGACATGGGTGGGTTCCGCGATCATCACGGTGCTGGTCATGCTGGTGGGAATGCTGGATGTGGACAAGGTTACGAAGATCATCGGCATGATTACGCCCGTGCTGATCCTGTGCGTCCTCATCGTGGTGATCTGGTCATTCACGCACATTGATGCGGCGTGGGAGGATATCCACGAGTCTGCGCAGCTGGTGGACACGGCCCTTCCGGCGTGGCATATTTCGACCCTGAACTACGTGGGCGTGTGTCTGTCCACCGTTGTGTCGATGGCGATCGTCATGGGCGGTGACATCACGGATCTGAAGGTTGCCGGGCGCGGGGGAATGATCGGCGGCATCGTCTACGGCGTACTGCTCACACTGGTCGCCGGCGCGTTGCTGACGCAAATGACGACCGTGTATGACCAGGACATGCCGATGCTGGCACTGGTCAACCACATCCATCCGTGGTTTGGCTTTGCGATGGCAATCGTGACGTTCCTGATGATTTTCAACACCGCGATTGCCATGTTCTACGCGTTGGCCAAGCGTTTCTCGCACGGTGGCGACATGCGGTTCCGCGTCATCTTGCTGGCGCTGACAGTGGCAGGGTTCGGGCTGTCATTCCTCGGGTTCAAAGAGCTGGTCAACAAGCTCTTCCCGATCTTGGGGTACTGCGGCATCGTGCTGATGGTGGTGCTGTTTTACTCGTGGATCAAGACTCGCCAGGACATCATCGACGAGTCGGAGCGACGCGGCCGCATTCTCAAGTTGATACGTCGCCGTCTGCGCCTCGATCGCGGTTTTTCCCGCAAACACGCCAGGCAGCTGCGCCACGAAGTCGAGGACTCCGATGTTGAAAACGTCGAACTGGTCGACGCGATGGGGGCCGTCGCCGCGGAGGAACTTGAAGAAGAAGGCATCGACCACGACGATTGGGAGCCGATAGCCGACCGTCAGGAAAACCAGGCTGCCACAGAAGCCGGCGAGCAGGTCTCAGCTGACAAGCACTGAGTCATACTCCGCGCGCCCTGCGCTTCGTCAGTCGCAGGCAGTAATGCGGTACAGTTTCGCCGTGCCGCCAGTGTCGACCAGCTCGAAGCCGTGGGATGTGTCCACGTTGTAGAACCCTGGCATTCGCGAGGAGCGTGCGAAGTTGTAGTACTGGCCATCTTCGTCCTCAAAGAAGTGCGTGATTCCAAGGTCACGAACCACTTGGCACACTTCGGGATTGGTGTGGATCTCATTAAAGGATCGGCGCAGGATATCTTGCGAAACCGTGTCCTTGTTAACCGTCGACAGTTGCCTGAACACGACCTGACGCTGTCCGATCGACAGCGAGTAGGCCTCGCCGGCGATGGGATCTCCGACGATCAACGCATCTTCTGGCACCGTCTGAGGCATGCGCCGGAACATGTTCAGCTCCGCGTTCGTTGACATTCCGGGTTTGCCTAGGTGATCTGCGTCGTACACGTATCGCACCGCCCACAGCCGAGCATCCATCGCGCCGCCCAGTGACATGGCAACGATCCACACGCCGAGCAGTGCGCCGACCCGCCACAGTGACGATTGCGCATGATGCTCGTCAGCGGCGCGCACCCTGTGCGAGCGCACCCAGTTCACGAGCTGCTCGAAACCGAACGCGATCAGAGGAATCATCGTGAGGTTCTGTACCCCCATGATGCGACGAGCATCCATGTACCACGGTGCCAGCAGGTAGGTGCGTCCGGGAAAATCTGGCGCATACGCCATGAAAGTCAGTGCCGCGAACAGCAGGAAAGAGACAATGAGCCAGGTTGTCGGACGCGGCCCATACGATTCGCGCACGCGTTGGCGCGTTGCGATCCACAGGTCGGCTCGTTCGCTCACGGTCATGGAGGCCGTCGACGAGGGCGGCTCCGTCGAATCCTGCAGCATTGCCGAGGGCTGCTCTGCCGCATCGTGAGAATCTGCTGTCTGGCAGTGGAGCGCTGCATCGGTTTGCGCTGCCTCGTCGGAGGGGGCCGCTGCGCCGGAAGGCACTGCTGCCTCGGGCTGCACCACTGACGGCCACGGCCAGGTGGGAATGTCGTTCTTGACCACTCGAGACCACACAAATGCGCCGCGGATCAGCGCAATGATGCCAATCAGCATCAGCACCGCGGTGATCGTGATGGTCAAGATCAAGCCGATGGTGCGGGTGAAAGGCGGATAAGGGGTCAGGAAGGTCGAGAAAGCCTGCTCGTAAGAAATGCCCCGCCTCGGGTAATCCCCCATCGCCTGCACGCGATCCATACCCAGCATCCACAGCGGCGCGCACACCGCCACCACGCACACCACCCCTGTTGCCGCAGCCACGCCGTAGTGACCGATCCACGCGGAGCGCCTGACGAGGATGAACATGGACGCAATGATCGGTGGAATCAGCAGCACAGCCAGTGAAAACGCGGCCGTGGGGTGGGCGAGCACCATGCCGACGAAGCCCAGGGCAATCAGCCCTCCCAGCGGAAGATGTGCAAACGCGCCAGCCAACCCACGATCAGTCGATCGCGCCAACCGCCTGCCCCAGACCAGGCTCATTGCAGCAATTCCCGGCAGAAGGATGACTCCCAACGCGTTGGGCCACTGGTTGTACATGGTCAGGGCGTCAGCCGGCATGGAGAGCATGCAGCCCGCAGCAACGGGTGCCACGACAACGGCAACCCGTGAAGTGGTGACGACAGCAGTGAACGCTGTGCCACCGATCGCCCACAGCGCCATCAGTGCCAGCGAGGCCGCGTTCGACGTTTGAATCACGGTTTCGGGCGTGGCGAACAGCGCCGTGAACGCATGCCAGGCGTTCGGGTAGAAAACTTCACGTCCACCGTACAGAGGTGCCAACCCTCCGAAAGGATCCGCACGTGAGGTCTCCAGAATCGACCACACACCATTGACGTGGAAAACAGAGTCCCACTGTTGCACGGGATCACGCGGATTGACCGCGATCAGCATGGGCAGTGCGGCCAGCACCCAGCCGACAAACACCATGAACCAGATTGCGCCGCGCGCTCTGCGCGACAGAATGCGGTAGGCGTGCGAGGCCGGCGCATCTGCCCGCAGTGGTGGCCGCGCCACCAGGCTGTCTCCAAGCAGTTCGCCATGTTCAGGGTTTGCGCGCCGACGCAGCACATAAACCGCAGCTCCGGCGCAGGTCAGCAATGCCAGGACCGGCATAACGGTAGCGCGGGTATACGGAACTCCCAGCGCATGCCAGATCATCGACAGGATCGACACGGTTCCGACAGTGAGTGCCGGTCCGGCTGCAGCAGCCACCACCGATGAACGGATCTGTGTGCGCACCCAGAAATAGCCGGGAAGGATTGCGATGACAACCATCGCGATCACCAGCGGCATCAGCCCCAACCATGCAACCCAGTTCATGAATCAGCTTTCTGTGGCGCGTTCGGTGCCGGTCGGGTCACCCTCGTCAATTGCGATGCTGCCGGCCCGCCGAAATGCCTCAGGCTTCGGGTCGACAGCTTCGGGACCAGAGCTGACTGACCCGGACCTGCGATCAGCAGCCTCGGAGTCGGCATCGACTGCATCCGACACCTGCGCGGATGCTTCGGCTGCTTCAGCGCGACCTTTGCGAGACTGACGGACACGCTGAATGGCGAACTCGGCGATCATGGGGATGACCGAGACCACGACGATCAGGATGATAATGACTGACAAATTATCGTGAACGAATTGGATACCGCCCAGCGCGGAGCCGGCCCATGTGATGCCCACGCCCCAGGCCAGAGCGCCCAGCGAGTTATAGATGACGAACTTGCCGTACGGGTAGCGCGCGATACCGGCGGCAAGCGGAATGAATGTGCGCACAAACGGGATGAAACGCCCGATCACCAGCGAGCGCCCGCCATACTTCACGAAGTAGCGTTCAGCCTGGTGCAAATGCTCGGTCTTCAAAATCCGCGCATTGTCGGAAAAGAGACGCCGCCCGAATCGACGCCCCAGCCAATAGCCGATCTGTGCGCCGATAAACGCAGCGACGAACGTCAGTGCAATCAAGGTCGGCAGGTGCAGCCCCAGGCGCTCATGAAGCAGACCGGCCGTGAACAGCAGGGAGTCGCCAGGCAGCACCGGAAACAGAATGCCCGATTCGATCAGGACGATCAGCAGCGTGCCCCACAGCACCCACGGACCCATCGCGAGCAGCAAGGATTCGGGATCGTGGAACCAACCGATGACGGTTGTCAACCACGATTGATCGGTTGGCATCACGGTTACAGCCAGCACAAGTTCCCTTTCATTAGCGGGGCATAACACCTCAAAACGGTGCACGCACTACCCTATATGTGTTACTGCACGAATAGGCGTTGCGCCATTAGGATAGATCGTATGACTTTGAAGGGCGCGGATTCGACGGCACCCCAGTCGACGACATCCGATTGGGTCGAACCTGGCTCAGCCACACCCACATCCGCATCGCCCTCCGCGACGTCAGGCCCGTCGACGCCCACACCGCACGGATCCACCACGAACGCTTCTGCCAAGACTGACACTGAGCCGCCCGGCTCAAACCCCGACGCGTCCATCGATGACCTGTCGATCGACCAGCTCGCCGCCACTCAACGCGCGACCGCTCCCCTTCCGCGCCTGTCGCGGCCCGCGTATTTCGCTGACCGTCATGAGGAGCGCACGCGCCGACGTGAGGATCTGACCGACGTTATCCTCGCACTCCTGGGAATCGCACTGGTGTGGGTGTTGGGTATGTACGCCCATTCAACCACGCAAGGGGTCACCGACGATGTGCGCAACGTCTTTGCCGGCGCTCTGCGAGCCATTTTCCTGCTGCCCGTCACGCTGATCGAGGGCCTGATCATTCTGGCCGGCCCTATCGTCATCGTGGGCGCGCTTGCCCGGCGAGGAAGACTCACCACCATCATCGAAACACTCCTGACCGCGGCGATCGCGACGTTCACTGGTTGGGTTCTGATGATAGTGCTCGATCATGTACCTGCCGATTTCACGGCTCCGTTAGGTGCCACCGGCACCTTCGGCGCACACGCCGCCATCAACCTGGTCCTCATGACGCTTGCCGCGTTATTCACCACAGCCGGCGAAACGACGCATATGCGTTCCATCCGCTACGGCTGGCTCGGTCTGGCGGTCGTCGCATTTTTCGGCGTCATTCGCGGCACCATGAGCCTTCCGTCAGCGCTCGTCTCCCTGCTGCTTGGCCGTATGATCGGCTCACTGGCACGATGGGTCCTCGGTTTCGAGGATCAGCGTGCCACTGGAATCGACATTGTCGAAGGCTTGCTGTCGATCGGCATTGTCCCCTCGCGGATCATCCGTTCCGACCTGGAAACGTCAACCTCGCCGCTGGTGACGTGGAAGATTGACGAGGTAGACTCACGGCGCGTCAATCCGGATCGCCATCCAACAGGGGACGGGTCTGCCTCGGCAATCAGTGGGGCCGACATGCAGCCGGGGCGCGATACGGCACTAGTGGGTGCTCGGCCAGGATCGACCGCGGTGCAAGCCGGCAGCGAGACGACCAATGCCGGCACGCCTGAAACTGACGTGACCGATGAGGTGACCACTTCCACTGATGAGGAAGCTGACGTCACTTCCACGCGCCAGGATCTGCACATGTTCACCACCGATGTGGACCTGGTTGAATACACCGTCACGCGTTACCCGCAACGCCCCGACGCCCGCCACTATGCGGTGTGGGATGACCACGGCAGGCTGTGGGAAGTACAGGTGCTTGATCCGGGTCGCGAACTGACAGGCACGCTGATCGACGTATGGAACAATCTGCGTCTGCGCGGGATATCACGATGGGTCTCGCCGTCGCTGAAAGCCAACGCTGAACGCTCCACGCTGACGACGCTGGCTGCGCACAGAGCTGGCGTGCATGTTGCTGAACCACTGGGAATGGCCCAAGTAGGCGATTCAATCCTGGTGGCATCCAAGGCGATCCCGCCGGTGACAACGCTCAAGGATTCGCCTGATCACCTCCTGTCTGACGACGTACTGGATCAGGTGTGGAATCAGTTACTCCTGGCGCATTCCCGGTCGATCACGCACCGCGATCTCACGTTCGACTCGGTGATGCTGGACGCGTCCGGACAGGTATGGCTGCTCGGCTGGGATCAGGGCGAAGTAGCAACGAACGAGCTCAACCGCAGGATCGACATTGCTCAGATGCTGGTGTTGCTGTCGGTGTGCGTGGGTGAAAAACGCGCCCTGGAAAGTGCGGTGCGCGCGGTAGGCATCCGTGAACTCAAGGCCAGCGCGCCGGTGTTGCAAGGCGCGGTGCTGCCCGCGCAGATCAGCCGTGCCGTGCGTAAGAGTGAAACGTTGGCAAATCTGCGAACTGCGATTGTGGGCGATGAGAAGAACGAATCCGCCCAGCTTTTGAAACTTGAACGCTTCGCCCCGAAGACGATTATCACGGTCGCGATCCTCGCGGTGGCCCTCATCGTCGTGCTCGGCTCGATGAACTTCCGCGAAATCGCTGATGCTGTTACGTCTGCCAGCCCGGTGTGGATTATTATCGCGTTCATCCTGGGTGCGCTCACGTGGTTCGGTGCTGCCGTGCCGTTGGTGGCGTTGTCTACCGAGAAGATCAAACTGTCTGACGCGACCCTGGCACAGATCGCCGCGTCCGTTGTGACGGTCGTGGCTCCTGCCGGTATCGGTCCTGCGGCGCTGAACCTGCGCTTCCTCAATAAACAAAAAGTTGAGACACCGATGGCGATCACCACGGTCACGCTCATGCAGATCTCCCAGTTCCTGACAACTGTCGCATTGCTTTTCATCATCTTGCTGACCGGAGCATCATCCACACCGCTTAACATTTCCCTGCCGACGTCGACGATCGTGCTGATCGTGGTCGCAGTACTGGCGGTGGTGGCCACAGCGCTCGCAGTGCCGAAATTGCGCAGGTGGCTGTGGGCAAAAATCAAGCCGACGTGGAAGCAGATCTACCCGCGTCTGATCTGGATCGTGGGTCAGCCCAAGCGTATCGCCGCCGTCCTAGGTGGAAACATCGTGATGAATATCGGCTTCGTCGGCGCGTTCTGGGCAGCGCTCAAGGCTTTCGGCGGTGAGCTCAACCTGCTGACCCTGGCGGTGACATATCTGGCGTCGAACTCGTTGGGATCAGTGATCCCCTCGCCTGGCGGTATCGGTCCGGTGGAAGCTGCGTTGACCGGCGGACTGCAGGTTGCCGGCATCCCCGTCTCGGTGGCACTGTCCACTGCCGTCCTGTACCGACTGGTGACCTTCTACGGTCGTATCCCCTTCGGATGGGCGGCCCTCAAGATCATGCAGAAGAAGGATCTGCTCTGAATCTTCGGATCGCATCGCGTTGTGCACCGGAGGTGGCTCGACCGACGTGGCCACGTAAAACGCGATAATGTGCGTGTATGGACATTCAGCGTACTTCTTCTGATTCTGAATCACCTGGTCGCGCAGATTCACATTTGACGCGCACCGTGCCCGTCTCCGGCTCACAAGCCTCCTCCACCGGCTCTGCTGGTGCAGACGAGAATTCCGCACCAGCAGGATCAGCTACGCACGGCACTGATGCTCGTGCGGCGCGCTCACAGTCGTCGCGCTCCTCGTCATCCGTCCTGGTCGCCATTGCCGCTGTTTTGGCAGTGGTCCTGGCGTTCGCCGCCGGAGTGTTCGTTGGGCGAAGCACCGCGCCGCAGCCGTCACAGGCACAAAGCGAGGCGTCCTCGCAGACACAGGACGAGGCGGCATCGCAGCAAGGTGAAAACTCTGAATCCGCAACCACTCAACAGCAGCTGGACTACGCTCCCTCGCAGACCAATGAGGAGGCGTTGAAGATTCTGGCCGATGAGCCACGACGCGATCCCAACGACCCGATGGCGCGCGGCGAGGTCGACGCTCCCGTCGTGATGGTCGAGTACTCGGATTACTCGTGCCCTATGTGCGCCAAGTACGCCCAGGAGGTTGAGCCCAAGTTTCAGGAACTGATTGACAATGGGACGCTGCGCATCGAGTACCGCGACATGGTGATCTTCTCCGACAAGGGGTCTGACATCGCTGCCGCCGCTGCGCGGGCAGCCGGCCTGCAGGGCAAGTACGTCGAATTCCACGAAGCGGTTTTCGCTCAGGCTCCCACGCAAGATCATGCGTCCTACACTGAAGAGTCCGTCACGCAGATTGCTGAGCAGGTAGGTGTGGCAGACCTGGATCAATTCCGCGCCGACCTGACGTCCGAGAAGATCAAGGACGCCGTCCAGGCTGATACGCAGCACGGCAAATCAGTGGGGTTGACGGGAACACCCTCGTTCTTCATCAACAACGCGTACCTGACAGGTGTCTACCCTGTTGACTACTTCATCCGCACCATCGAGAATCAGGCTGCTGAAGCCGGCAAGGCGATCGAGCCGGCGGCCGAGAAGTAGGCAGAAGGATTAACCGCCGCGCCCCTGCGCCCACTTTGCCCGACAATAGAGGTAGAAGGTACCAGAGAGTCGAACAGGACTGGCGGGCCGGCCCGTCCGCACCGCTGGGAACTCGAAGCTGCACAGTCCAGACAGTCGCACCGTCAGATAGGAGCTTTTCATGGGACGCATCAATCTTTCACGATGGATCGGTTTGGCCACGGCTGGCGCTACAGCAGCTGGTCTGGTGTTGGTCGTACGCTGGCTCGCCTTCCAGCAATCGCGCTCAAATGCGCGCCAGGACGCCCAGTTCGACGTCAACACGCATGAGAGCGACAAGACGCTGGAGAACGTGTGGGTCGTGTTCAACCCTGCCAAACAGTCCGATACTGAACAGTTCCAGGCCCACGTCGAAGAAGTAGCGCGCTCATGCAACGTTTCCCACATCGAGTGGATTGAGACAAGCGAGGAAGATCCCGGCACCGGGCAGGCCATTGAGGCCCTGACGAAGGGCGCATCACTGGTCATCGCTGCTGGCGGTGATGGGACCGTGCGTGCAGTTGCGGCCAGCCTGGCTCATAGCGGCGTGCCGATGGGAATCATCCCCGCCGGAACCGGCAACCTGCTGGCACGCAACCTGAATATTCCCACCGACGACCTGGATGAAGCCATCCGTATTGCGCTGGGCAGCACCTTTATTCACGGTGACTTGGCGTGGCTGCGGATGGAAGATCCGGACGAGGTTGGCGACCTGACCGCTGAAGGCCAGCTGATCCGCGAAGCACGCGAACGCCTGGATGCGAACGGTGACACCATCGCAGAGGATGATGAATTCGCCTACACGGTCATTGCCGGAATGGGCTTTGATGGCGAGACGATGGCGAACACGGATTCTGGTCTGAAGAAGAAGATCGGGTGGATTGCCTACGTCATTTCCGGTGTGAAGGCGCTGCACGGCAAACGCATGAAGGCGTCACTGAAGTTGAAGGATGCTGTCTCCGCCGACCAGTCGACGGTGGCTCCTGACCTGGCAGAACACCCCGACGCGCAGGCAGACGAGGGTGACCGCCCTGATGTTGAAGAACTGAGCGATGTGCCGGCACGGACCATCATGGTTGCCAACTGTGGTGAGCTGCCCTACCTGGTGCTGGTGCCTGATGCGGATCCGACTGACGGACTCCTCGACGTGGTGGCAGTGGACGTGCGCGCAGGTCTGCTTGGCTGGGCAGATGTTGCGGGGAAGATTCTTGCGCAGGGAGCAGGATGGACACCACTGGATCTGCCTGCTTCGACCGGCCACATGACAGCTCGCCAGTGCCGCGATGTCAAGGTCGACGTCGATCAGCCGCGCATCGTGCAAGTCGACGGGGATCCGGTTGGAACAGCCTCGACCGTGCATGTCAGGGTTGACGAGTCTGCCGTCGATATCGCAGTTCCGCGCCAGTAACGCTCAAGGGACTCGCTCTCCGGCAGCCTGCCTGACCGCCGCCTACTGGCGTTCGGACAGCGCAATGTTGGCGGAAATGGCGTGCCCGATCCTCCGCAGCATCGCATCATCAGCCCACTGGCCATCGGTCAGCGTGTTGGGACGTTCTGCGTCCCCAAGCCCCAGCAGTTCCTTCCACATGGGGATCAGTTCGTGGTGGTAGGTGTGCCCGTGCCCACCGGGTGCCCGACCCGCCACCGGCAAATCAGCCAGCACCTGCAGGTATGTCCCGATACGGGTGTACTCCATGGACGGTGACACGTCGCGGCCGGCTTTTTCACGCATCCAGTCCGGCTGGTACCACGCCAGGCGGCCCGTCCACCACACCACCGGGTCGGACGGGTGTTGTGCGTAGATGATGCGCGGGAAGTGCCACGGCCCGAGTTCACGGCCGTATATATCGTGGCGCAGATCCTCCGGACCTGTCGCAAAGCGCACATGCCGCGCATTGTCCACAACAGGTGCCACCTCGGGCGATCCGCGATGCCTCTTTTCTGTCAGCTCCTGATGCATCGGGGTGAACGAGGGCGTCCCCACCCACAGCGCACCGTCCACCTGACGCATCACATCGGCCAGGTCGGTATACACAGCCTGTGAGGCGAATGCGCCGAGCGACTCTCCAGTGATATACAACGCCGGCCGCTGATTAGCAGGCAGACCGTCCACTGCCTTCTTGACTGCCTGGTACAGCATGATCGCGGCTTCGACGCAGTGGTCCAATCCGGTCATCCAATGCAGGGACGAGGGCGCGTAGGAATACTGCATCGACGCTGTGGCGCAGTTGCCGCAGGTCAGGTACTCCAGAGGCTGCACTTCCCACTCGTCAACCCAGCCGGATCCCGTTGACGTATTGACGGCGATGACCGCCCGCTCGAATGCGCCGGTGCGTTCCAATTCGCGCACCACCATGTCAGCTGCGTCAGCGAGGGTCTGCCCGCCTGTCGGCATGCCGGCGTAGACGCGAATAGGTTCGAGGGCCTCGCGCCCGGTCACCTCTTCAATGTCGTGGCGCGAGGGGCCTCGTCCCAAAAACACGCGGCCCTGACCGCCAACGGATGCCCACGACACCAGGGAATGGTGGGATCCGGATCGTTCGGGCACCTCGGGACGAAAGATCCCTTTGGCGGTGCGGTTGTTCATTTCCCATGCCTTTCGGGAAAAGAACGTGACACCTCCAGCGATAATCACTTTTGAGGTCAACAGGATCAGCAGCGCCACGATGATTGCGCATCCCACCGCCAACGCAATCCACATCGGTATCCATCGCGCCAGGAAAGTGACCAGGGTGGCCAACATCCACAGCAACGCATCCAGTACACCGATGATCACGTGGAAGAGCACAAATGCTCCGAGCAGTCCCAGCACAATGGAACTGATTCGCGGACCGGGCATGTCCACCAGTTGCGCAGCTGAGCGGGCGTGGATGAATGACTGAACAACTGATCGGATGAACCAGATCATGAAAATAACGAATGCGGCCCACCGCAACCCGGTTTCGGTGGCAGGCGAGGCACTGATGGTTAAGTCAGTCAGGCGCAAAATTAATGTTCCGGTGCTCTCGATCACCACTCCCACCACGTATCCGAGCGATGCAAGAACGCCGGACACGACGGCTTGCCACCACCAGGATCTGGGCAGCAGGGACGGCGACACGGACACTGCATACATCACCAGCGCGGCGATAATGCCGAGCAGAGATGGACTGTCGAGCACCCGTCACCTCCGTGTTGCATGGAATGTCAGACGTGGGGATACGTTCACGTCCGCGTCCTCTCTATTGTACGAACATCGCACCGCATCACCACGATTCACCTGACGTTGGCGTCACCTTCGACCGCACGTAGTCGGCACACTTATGTGACAGAATCGAATTATGACAGCAGATACATCGAAGACACCCTCGTCCCCCCATCAAACCCTCCCGGAGTTGCCGCCCACCATGCGCCGCCTGGCTGGCGACGTGCACATCCCTGACCCGATGGATGCTCCCAGTATTCGGTGGGGAATCATTGGTGCCAGCGGCATTGCCCGCACGATGTGTACCGCGATCAATGCGTACACGACTTCACGCGTCGTCGCGGTCGCTGCCCGCGAACCGTCCAGGGCAAAGGCGTTTGCACGTGACAATGACGTCGAGCGGGCTGTGGATTCGTACGAGGAACTCGTGGCGTGCGATGACGTGGACGCGGTCTATGTGTCGACGATCCACCCCTACCATGCACGTTGCGCGCTGATGGCTCTGCGTGCGGGCAAACCTGTGCTGGTGGAAAAGCCGTTCACGATGACGGCACAGCAGGCACGCGATGTTTTCGATGCGGCTGAACGAGCGCACCTGTTTGCGATGGAGGCTATGTGGATGCGCCACTTGCCTCACCATCACGTTCTTCGCGCCATCCTCGCCGGAGGGGGTCTGGGAGCGGTGCATTCGGTTCATGCTGATCACGGGCAGCGCCTCCTTGACGTTCCGCGCCTCATTCGCCCTGAGCTGGGTGGCGGAGCCGTGCTGGATCTGGGCGTGTATTCCCTGTCTTTTGTCCATCAGGCGCTCGGTGCGCCCGAGGAGCTGTCGGCGCACGGCCGGATGCGTCCTGATCACCTTGACACCGCTGAGGTTGTTACTGTGCGCGCAGGCGATGCGCTGGGTGTGGCTCGCGCCGCGATGGATGCGCGTTCAGCTACAGCGGCCGAAGTGGTTTGTGCAGGTGGGTGCCTGGAGTTGCCTGAGCAGTTCTACCAGCCCGGTATCCTGCAGTTGCGCACGTGGGATGACGAGGGGACCGAAGTCGTGGAACAGTGGGATGCCCGCATTCCCGGCGGCTTCCAGTATGAGGCGGCTGAAGTGGCGCGCTGCCTGGCCCAGGGTCACACCCAAAGCAGTGTGATGCCGTGGCGCACAACGGTGGAGGTCATGGACATGATCGATCAGGTGCGTGCCCAGCTCGACATCCGCCATCCTGGAATTAATGGGTAGGGTTTGCGCTGGTGGCAGCGCGTAAGAATCGCCCCGGCATCACTGTTAAAGCTGCCGGCACACTTTAGTTGAGTCCGTTGCGCGCAATCCACGTCATCGTGACGACAGGGATGGACACCCACTGGTCGCTTTCGTAGCGCAGGTGTTCGTACAGGTACCAGTGCAGGTTGCGTTGCATGCGTTTGCGCATGGCCGTGCTCGCCCGCAGGTACGAGGAGCGGGTGCGTGCCAGTTCCATCACCTGTTCGGGCAGTAAGACGTGCATCCACCTGCAGGTATGCAGCGTCGCCGGTGTGATCGGCGGGTCCCACCTGGGTGGTTTGTCGGGCCGGTGCACGTCGCCCGAACGCATGATCCGTGTCAGGCGGTGCACCCACGGCATCCGCACATCCATCTGGTTGAACACTGCTGCCACCACGCCGCCAGGTCGAACAATTCGCGCCAGCTCGGCGCTCGCCTCATGCGCATCGACCCAGTGCCACGACTGTGCAAATACTGCACCGTCGACACTTCGATCCGGCAATGTGGTCCGCTCCCCGGTTCCATCAATCACGCGGATAAGCCCTGAGTGCGCCTGATGCCATGGTGTTCCATCCGCAGCTGGGTCGCCCTCGTTCATGGCCGAATTGTCGGCGACGTCATGCCCATGAAGAACGCCGGTGAGTTGATCGCGCATTGCCCGGGCCGGTTCAACGGCAACAACATCGACTTCGCGCCGTGCCAGTGCGAACGTCATTTTTCCTGTGCCGGCACCGATGTCTGCGATACGCACTGGCGACCCGGTCTGCAGGCCGCTCGCCTCGCAGGCACCGATCAGTGTGTCGACCGCTGCAGCCGGGTATCCGGGGCGGATGTGCCCATACGAGGACGTGGCACGCTCGAAAGGGTTGACGTCGTCAGTTTTGGCAATATGGGAAGTCGGCACTCAGTCAGCCTACTGCATGGGTGATGCGCCGCAGACAGACAGACGAGCCGGCGCTGTACCCAGTGAGGTACCTGCGGCCGGCTCGTCTGTCTTCGTTCCTGTTCAGGTGCCGATTGATTCGAAACAGCCGAAACGGATTGCTGTGGTCAGTGCGATCACCGGGATCACGATGCACAGCACCATGAAGACCATGTCCGCCCAGCTGACTGTGGAGGGGCGCGCCCAGGTGCGCCGCGTATCTGCACCGAATCCTCGTGCTTCCATCGTCACCGACAGTTTGGCGGAGCGGCGCAGCGCAAAGACGAGCAGTGCGAACGCTCCCTGGAAGAACGCGATGAACCTGTTGGCGTCACCGAGGCCGCGCATGCGTCGAGCCTGCATGAGCGCTTTCCAGTCGGCCATCATGAGTCCGGCCATACGGACACCTGCCAGGGATGCCAGGACGGGGCGTGCCGGCAGGTGCAGTATCTGTCCGAGTCCATCTGCCATGTCAGTCGGATCGATGTGAGAGAACACAACGATCGCCGGCATTGCGACGGCGATGATACGAAGGAATATTCCTGCTGCCAACGCGATGGAGCGGTCACTGATCGCCATCGGCCCCCAGTGCCAGTACAGCGTTCCACCCGGGTCGGCGTACAGGAGCATTGACACAGACGTCAGCGGTGCGGCGATGATGACCGGGATCATTCTCACTGCTATCTGTTTCGCACTGATTCCCACCAGTGGGAGCAGCAGCAGTTCACAGATCAGCGCAATGCCTGCACTGACTGTGTCAATGGAAGCGATCAGCGGGGTCGTCATTGCAGCGATTCCCAGCACCTGCGTCACCGGGTTGACCTTCTTGAGCAATGCGCCTCGCTTGTATGCACACGAATGCCCCTCATTGCCGAGGGCGTCCACGCCATCTGTGCTCTCACTACCACCGGCAGATGCCGGATCTGTGCGTGCGTCGGTTCCAACTTCGCTCAGATCAATGACGTTGTCCGCCATTGCTTCAACAAATGAGTGGTCGTGCGTGATCGCCACGAGCGTGGTGCCGGCATCGACCACTGAGCGCAGCAGTGCCACCAGTTCGACCCATGTGGACCGGTCCTGTCCGAAGGTCGGCTCATCGGCGATCACAATGTCCGGCGCGCTGATCAGCGCGGTCGCCACCGACAGGCGGCGTTTTTCTCCACCGGACAGTGTCATGGGATTCGCGCGAGCAAGGTGCTCAAGTTTCAGAGCTTTCAGGAAACGCTTGACCAGTTCGTCGCGCTGGTCGGAGTCACACTTAGCCAGTGTTGGTCCAAGTTCCAGCTCTTCTTGAACAGTGCGGCAGACGAACTGATATTCGGGTTCCTGGAACACCATGGACAATCGTCCGACCAGATCCGGCGAATGCCACTCGTACGGGTCGGTGGATTCAGGGCGGCGTGAAGCTGTCCGTTCGGGAGTCTTACCGGACGCGGACGTCTTATCCGATGCTGCAGGGGGCGTCGGACCGATTCGCACCATGCCGTCAAGTGGCTTGAGCAGGCCGGCCATCGTCAACGCCAGTGTTGTCTTTCCCAACCCGTTTCCGCCGACAATGCAGGTGCATTTGCCCTGCGGAATACGCATCGAAATGTCGCGCCGAATCGGATGATCCAAGTCGTATCCGATGGCCAGGTCACTGACAGTGATGGCATCCGTGTTGGTGGTGACCGGATCAGCCTGGCTGCCACTCACGATGCTGTCAGTGTGCTGATTGCGTAAGTCACGCCGACTGTCACCGATCACAGCTTCTTCGTCACCAGGCAGCCAGATCCCGCATTCACGCAGGTAATCAGCCTGGTCATGCAGGACTTCCTGCACGGTGCCGTCAGCACCGATTGCGCCGTCGATCACCACGATGACGCGGTCAATCAGTTCCATCCAGACGTCAACGCGGTGCTCGATGATGATCGCTGTGGCACCGGTACGTTCCAGTACTGCGCGGGTCGCGTTGCGGACCTGCTGAACGCCCTGCGGATCCAGATTGGCCGTCGGCTCATCCAGGAGCAGCAGGCGCGGATCCATGGCGAGCACGCTTGCCAGTGCAAGACGCTGTTTCTGCCCACCGGATAGTTTTGATGTTGGATAGTCCAACGGAATATCCAGGTTCACAGTGTGCAGCGACTGGTCGACGCGCTGCCAGATTTCATCACGCTCCACCGCCAGGTTCTCGCATCCGAATGCGACGTCGTCACCGGCTCGCGCCAGCACGACCTGTGCTTCCGGGTCCTGCATAACCAGACCGATGGAGCCACGCATTTGTTCCGGGCGAGCTCCGTCGACAGTGAGTGTGCCGTGAGATTCACCCTCGTCGTCACCTCCGAGTACGCCGGCAATACCGGACAGCAGTGTTGACTTGCCGGACCCGGATGCCCCCAGTACGAGGACGTGTTCGCCGGGCCTGATGTCGAGGGTGATCTGATTCAGTGCCCATGCGCGTCTACCGGCGTGCCGCCATCCCCATCTGTCGATGTGAACGGAGGCTCCGATATCCACGCGGGTAGTTGCCGCCGGACTCATACGAGTTCGTGGCGTTCGCGTCCAGCTGCGAAACGGTCAAGCGCGCCGGTCTGAGCCAGTCCGCGCACGATGAACCATCCGAGCAGGCCTGCCAGCAATGCGCCGGAGATCTGCGTGGTGATGAAGTACGTGACGTTGAAGAGTGCGCCTTTGGCGTGGTTGTAGGCGATGAATTCCCAGACGAATGCACCCAGAGCTGAACCCATACCGGTCAGAATGCCGATCGGCAATGTGAAGCGGCGGTACAGAACAATCAGGAGGATCAGTTCAGCTCCGAGTCCCTGCACGATGCCTGAATACACCGCGCCGATGCCCCATTGTGATCCCAGGGCTGCGGACATACATGCTGCCAGGAGTTCAACGAACAGTGCGGCACCGGGTTTGCGGATGATGAGGCCACCCAGAACACCGCCAATCAGCCAGATTCCAATGGCGATTCCACCCAGACCCGGGGTGAGGGCATCCATCGCTTTGGTCCATAAATCACCGGGCTGGTTCCACAGCAGGAAAATGCAGCCGCAGGCTACCGCGAGGATTGCAGCTGTCACAAAATCAACAACGCGCCAGCTCAGGCGCGGCTTCTGGTCAGTCATCGTGTCCTCTTTCTCGTGTATGACCTTGAAGACGCGCACGAGAAGAGAGCCTTCCTTCGCCGGTTTTAACCCGGATCAGGTTCAACGGTCGAGGGGCTCTGTTCCCCCTCCTCTCAACCCAGCACAACTGGGCTCCCGTGGCAGTAAACGTGAGTATAGTACGTGCTGGCTCAGTAGCACAGCCTCAGGCTGCGCCTTCCAGGTAGGCCTTCAGTGCCGGCAGGACAACATCCCACGTGCCCTGCGCGTCTTCCCATGCCTGGCGCACTTCAGCCTCGTCATCGCTGACGGATGTAATATCTGATTCCTCGACGTGCACCTGCACCAAGCTGTCCTTCTCGGACAGTGACACTTCCACGCGTGTGGTGCGTTCTTCAGGGAATTCGTCCCCTGCCAGCGGGTACCACCGGAAGGAAATGAGATCCATCGGATCTTCATCTTCCTTTTCGATCAGCCATGCACCGGCATCCGGATCTTCGATACGGTACAGGCCGTCCTCGCCGCGTTCAAATTCATGGTCGCCGAATGGCCCGTCGTTGACCCACCAGCCCGGCTCGCTGACCGCTTTCCATACGGATTCGAGGTCCGCTGCAATTGAAATGTCTGCTTCAACCGCGTCGAGGTTGTCCACCTTGTCCATTGATTCGTCATCGTCGTCGAAGTAATTCATGTCTTAACGGTAATCGTTGCCCACCACGACTTTCCAGCTTTTGACGCATTAGCAGATCAAAGATGCGGCGCATGACGGTTTCCACCGATACGATAAAGACGTGAATGCGGCGCAACGCTCAACTTTGCGCTGTGCCTTCTTCACAACACCTTTCTGTGCGCGTGCCACGAGCATCGCACAGTCGCTGCTTGAACAAAGGAGTACGTGTGCTCGTCGGAGTACCAGCCAGCAATGCTGATCAGCCACTTGTCGCAGCCACCCCTGACACCGTCACCAAGCTCAAGAAACTGGGTTTCGACGTGTGCGTACAACGAGGCGCTGGGCAAACCGCTCAATTTCCTGATTCATTATTCGAAGATGCGGGAGCCACCCTCGTCGATGACCGCGGCGCGTGGGGAGCCGACATTGTCCTCACTCTCGACGCCCCCACAAGCGAGCAGATCGCGGCGATGCAGTCGGGCGCAACACTGATTTCCCGCCTGGCACCCGCGCGCCACCCCGAACTGCTCGACGAATTGGCGAGGGCGAACATCACCGCGCTGGCTATGGACACCGTGCCGAGAATTTCCCGTGCTCAGGCGATGGATGTCCTGTCGTCCCAAGCCAATGTTGCCGGATATCGAGCCGTCGTTGAGGCCGCTCATCAATTTGGCCGCCTCTTCACCGGTCAGGTCACCGCGGCCGGGAAAATGCCGCCGGCACGTATCTATGTGATCGGTGCGGGAGTTGCCGGTCTGGCAGCGATCGGCACCGCCAACTCCATGGGCGCTGAAGTCTACGCAACCGACGTGCGTCCCGAGGTGGGCGAACAGGTTGAATCGATGGGAGCCACATTCGTTCCGATCCCGGTGGGCCGTCAGGAATCCAGTGACGGTTATGCCAAGGAGATGGACGCTGATCAGGCGCGCGCAGCTGAAATACTGTACGCCGAACAGGCTGCCTGCTCCGACATTGTCATCACGACAGCAAACATTCCGGGGCGTGCCGCTCCGCGCCTGCTCAGTGCCGACGCGATTGATGCGATGCGTCCGGGCAGCGTGATTGTGGATATGGCAGCTGCCAACGGCGGTAACTGTGAACTGACGTCACCCGGGGAAATTGTGCGAACCGAAGGTGGCGTCACCATTATCGGCCTGACCGACCTGGCGGGCAGACTCCCAGCACAATCCTCCCAGCTGTACGGGCAAAACATTGTGAATCTGCTGCGTCTGGCCACGCCCGACAAGGATGGTCAGCTCACGCTGGACATGGATGATGAGATCATTCGCTCCATCACTGTGACGCACGAGGGCGACGTGATGTGGCCACCGCCGCCGGTCAACGTGTCGGCGGCTCCTGCTCCTGCTCCGACTCCGCGCGAAGACCCGGCGGCAGTCGCTGCCAGAGCGGCTGATGAGTCACGAAAGGAAGCGTCCCACAAGCGTAACCGCGTGATCGGAATTGTCGTGGCGATAGCCTTGGCCGCCCTGTTGATTTTGACGTCACCGCTGATGGTCTCCAGCCATTACATCGTGCTGGCGCTTGCAGTGGTCGTCGGGTTCTACGTCATTACGAACGTGACGCACTCGTTGCATACGCCGCTCATGTCGGTGACGAACGCGATTTCCGGCATCATCCTGGTCGGCGCTCTGCTTCAGATCGGATCGTCGAACGTTTTGGTCACGATCATTTCCTTTGCCGCCATACTCGTCGCGTCGATCAACATTTTCGGCGGCTTCACAGTCACCCACCGCATGCTCGCGATGTTCAAGAAAGACTGAGGCAGATTTACCGTGTTCACCAACCTTGTCACACCGTTTCCCCAGGACCTCATGTCAGCTGAAATTCCGGGTGCCGAGCTCCTGTCGGGCGGTTTCGTCTCACACTTCGTTGTGTTCGCCTACATTGTTGCCGCCATATTCTTCATCCTGGCGCTGGCCGGACTGTCCCGTCATGAGACGGCTCAACGCGGCAACAATTCAGGCATCATCGGCATGGCGATTGCGCTGGTCGCCACCATAGTCCTGGCTCTCACGTCGCAGCCGGCACGCGGGGTGGTCGTCACCGCGATCCTGATTGCGCTCGCAATGAGTATCGGCGCAGTGATCGGCATCTGGAAGGCACGCAACGTTCAGATGACCGGCATGCCGGAACTGATCGCATTGCTGCACTCATTTGTCGGCCTGGCAGCAGTGCTGGTGGGGTTCAATTCCTACCTGGCACCCGACGCCAATGCGCTTCTGCTGGGAGGATTCCACCTCGGTGAAGTGTTCCTGGGCATCTTCATCGGTGCCGTCACCTTGACCGGCTCAATCATCGCGTACCTCAAATTGTCCGCGAAGATTTCGGGCGCACCGTTGATGCTTCCGGGGCGCAACTGGATCAACCTTGCTGCCATCGTCGTCTGCCTCATCCTGATGGTACTGTTCGTGCGTCAGGACGGTTTCACCGGAGTTGGCATTGCAGCGTTAATCATCATGACTCTCATCGCGCTGGCACTGGGTGTGCACCTGGTGGCCGCGATCGGCGGCGGAGACATGCCCGTTGTCGTGTCCATGCTGAACTCGTATTCCGGGTGGGCTGCGGCAGCGGCCGGCTTCATGCTCAACAATGATCTGCTCATTATCACTGGCGCGCTTGTCGGCTCCTCCGGCGCGTACCTGTCCTACATCATGTGCAAGGCGATGAACCGTTCGTTCATCTCCGTCATCCTGGGCGGTTTCGGATCGACAGGTGCGACTGCGTCAGCCTCGGACGAAACAGGCGAATATCGCGAGATTGACGCTGCGCGTGTCGCCGAGATGTTGACGGATGCGCAGCACGTCATGATCACTCCCGGGTACGGCATGGCAGTGGCTCAGGCACAGTATCCAGTCGCGGACCTGACGAAGCGACTGCGCGAGACGGGTGTGGATGTCCGCTTCGGTATTCACCCTGTTGCAGGTCGCCTGCCCGGTCATATGAACGTGCTGCTGGCTGAAGCCAAGGTTCCCTACGACATCGTGATGGAAATGGATGAGGTCAACGATGATTTCGGTGATGTTGACGTCGTCCTCGTCATCGGCGCGAATGACACGGTGAATCCTGCCGCCGAGCAGCCCGGCTCCCCGATTGCGGGAATGCCGGTGCTGAAGGTGTGGGACGCACACGATGTCATCGTCTTCAAACGTTCGATGGCGACCGGCTATGCGGGTGTACAGAACCCGTTGTTCTTCAAGGACAACACACACATGCTCTTCGGTGATGCCAAAGCCTCAGTCGAAGCAATCATTTCTGCGTTGAACTAGCTCGTACGTTACACCTCGGCAAGATCGCGGCGCATCTCCACCATGGCACCGGGATCATCCACCACGTCGATTCCCACGTCGACAAGCAAGTCGCGAATGGTCACTGCCAGCGACCGAGGCTGATAGTCCCATTCGTTGCGCGCTTTCGCGCCTGAAACGTGTGGCAGATCCTCAAGGGCACCCAGCGATGCCGATGTGAAAATATCCGAATTGACCCACGATCCGATTTTTTCGCCCACGGGAGCCAGCCAGTCCACCCACCGCAACGGAAATACCGGCACCGCACGCCCCGAATGTCCTGCGAGCGCGGAAGCGATTCGCACCAGTGTCGACATGGATGCTCGAACGCCAGACAACAAGTACTGCTGCGAGGTTTGGCCCTTCTCAAAGGCGTCGATCAGTCCTCCGGCAACATCGCGTACATCCACCCAGTCGAAGCCGCCAGCCACGACCGCAGGTACCCGGCCTCGTGCAGCATCCAAAATGATTTCGTTGACGCGCGACTGTGTCGGGTCGGTCGGCCCAATAATTCCGGTCGGCATACACACCACCGCGTCCAGTCCACGCGCGATCTGTCGACGCACCGCTCGATTTCCTGCCGCCTTTGAGCGGTCATACAGCGGGTGATCTGGCCCGGCAGGCGGCGACTTTTCAATGATGACCCCTTTAGTCGCATTGTCGAGGGCATGCACGGACGAGCAGTGAACCATTCGGATGTGGTGTTTCAGCGCCGACCTGGCCACGACTCCGGGTCCAGCCGAATTCAACCTCCACGCCTGGGGGTCACGTTTCTTCAAGGTGATGGCGGCCGCCAGGTGAATGACACCATCAACGCCGCGCATCGCCTCATCCACCTGGGCGGGTTCCAACACTGATCCGGTGACATACTCTCGCTGCGCACTGCACACACCATCATGAACGAGGGAGCCCCGCGTACCACTGGCAGGTGCCACCTGATCGAAACAACGCACGGCATAACCTCGTGCTTCCAAAGCGGGCACGAGGTTGCTTCCCACATATCCGCTGGAGCCTGTGACTAAAATGCGTGGGTATTCAGTGGCATTCGTGTGCATCGTTATCCCCCTTTTCTCACCTTAGTGCGCGTTGACACCGAGGGGGCGTCCTGGACGGGAAGACGTGTGGGCTGGGTTCAGTTATTCAGAGCGAACTCGACTTCCACCTCGACTGACGCGTTGAGCGGCAATGCGGCTACGCCGACGGCAGAACGTGCGTGAGGCGTTCCGAAGATGTCCTGGAAGAAGTCAGAGGCCCCGTTCAGAACACCAGCCTGGCCGGTGAAGCTTGGGCGGGAAGATACAAAACCGGTGACTTTGACGACGCGTGCCAGGCGGTCGACGTCTCCGGCGACGCTTGCTGCTGCCGCAAGCGCGTTGAGCGCGCAGATGCGGGCTGCCTCGTAAGCATCGTCTGGGTCTGCGCCGTCCTCTCCGACTGCACCAATGCAGGAAAGCTCACCGTTCTCCAATGGCAGCTGGCCTGATGTGCGAATCACTCCGCGGTTTTCAACTGCCGGAACATAGGCCGCAACCGGTGCTGCAACTTCCGGAAGTTCGTATCCTGCCTGCGACAGTCGCGCGCTCACCGATTCCATTGTGATCTCCTTAGTTCGAGCTGTTCAGCTAACTAGGTTTATTTGACCATTTTGGTTCGAGAAAAGCGACGCAGCAGCGCGAGATGTCTCCACCTGAAGCAACCACCTGTCATGTCGCATTAAAAAGGGTGGGCCGCGAACCTTGCGGTCACGACCCACCCCAGTTGAACTAGATCATGCCAACTAGTTCACTATGCGTGTCGTCTCGGAGGAAGACAGGAATCTTGTCCAGAGGGCACTCGACATCGATCGACTGACCGCCTTCGTGCTTGTCACCCGTTGACGCGTCAGTCCAGGAAGCTCCGGCCGGCAGATACACCGATCGGGAGGTTGCAGCGGCTTCCAGAACTGGAGCGACCAGGATGTCTCCGCCTAGCAGGTACTGGTCGGAAATGGACCAGCACTTCTCGTCGAGCGGGAATTCCTGGAAGAGCCCTCTCATCACAGGTTGTCCTTCTTCATGGGCTTCCAACATGACGTCTCGCATGTAGTCGCGGAGCTTTTCGCGCAGATGAATATACTTCTCAAGCACGGCATACACGTCGTCTCCAAAGCTCCAGAGTTCATTCTCAGCACCGCTGGGCAGTCTGTAGGAGCCATCCTTGGCGCTGACCTCTTCAACTGGCCGTCGGTCACCGTGCAGCCTCATCACTGGGCAGAAAGCTCCGAACTGGAACCACCTGATGAGAAGTTCCTTGAATTTCGGATCTGTGATGACACCATCGTGGAAGCCGCCAATGTCGGTGGTCCACCACGGGATCCCTGCGGCACCCATGTGGATTCCCGCAGCAACCTGGCACCGCAGGTCTTTCCATGTTGAGCTAATGTCACCAGACCACACAAGAGCACCGTAACGCTGAGAGCCCGCCCAGGCGCACCTCAAGAGGTTAACAACGTCGTCAGTGCCGGATTCAACCAGTCCGTCGTAGAACGCTTTGGCGTAGTTCTGCGGATAGATATTTCCGACCTTGACGTTGGGGCCAGCGTTGTAGCGGTAGTTATCGAAGTCGTAGGCACCGTATTCAGGCTCAGCCTCATCGAGCCAGAAAATCTTGATGCCGTACTTGCCGTAATTTTCTTTGCACTTCTCCCAGATGAACTTTCTTGCCTCGGGATTGGTCATGTCAATGAAAGCGCTCGGTCCCTGGAACGCCATATGGACATCTAGGCCACGTTCTGCCCGTGCTAGCAGGTTGTTCTTCTTCAGCTCATCCCAGTTCTCGGATGCGTGCGCAACCTGGGTCCACACCGAAACCATGAGCTCAACGCCCATGCTATGGAGTTCATCAACCATTGCCTGAGGATCCGGCCAGAATTCCTCCTCGAAGCGATAATCTCCCATGTGGGGCCAGTGGAAAAAGTCGATCACGATGACGTCCAGGGGCAGTCCACGGCGCTTGTGTTCTCGCGCGACTTCAAGGAGCTGCTCCTGGTTCCAGTAACGGAGCTTGCACTGCCAGAACCCCAGTCCGTGTTCTGGCATCATGGGAGCGAATCCGGTTGCCGCGGCATATGCCTTACTGATTTCCCGCGGGCTGTCTCCAGCCGTGATCCAGTAGTCGAGTTGATCGCAGCGCTCTGCTGACCACTGAGTTACGTTCGATGAGAAGCTTACTTGCCCGATGGCAGGGTTGTGCCACAGGAAGCCGTAGCCCTTGCTGGAAATCACAAAAGGAACGCTCGCCTGGGAGTTGCGATGAGCAAGTTCAAGAGTGCATCCCTTGAGATCACCGATACCCTCTTGGTACTGGCCCATTCCCCACAGATGTTCTTCTTCTGGAGACTCGAACGACATTGTCAGGGAGATATCGCCGCCAAGAACGGGACGCAGATCGCGAGCCTTCAAGTCCAGAGACCCGCCCCGATCCTTTTCACGCAGTAATGGTGTTCCATCCGTTTTCTCAAAACTGATACTGCAATGGAAAGTCTCGTACCCAACTTTTCCATCACACATCGCGGTTTGGCGCAAGATGACGCGTAGCGATCCGACCTCGAGTACAGCTTCATCGCCCTTGAGTTCGACGCTCGATTCCTGATCTTCAGGTTGATCGAGCAGAGCCCAATTCGATTCGATGACATCTGCCATGAGTCGTGAACGCACACGGACTGCGTCCTTTCCCCAAGGCTGAACTGAAAGTGTTGTTCCGTCACCACGCCACCGTAGTCCTAGACCGTCTTTTTCAAACGCCTGCTGCAAGGCTCTTTCCTTTCATTCACTATTCATGAATTACGGCTTTTCACTACGCAGTTTCACGCATGAACAGCCCCTCAGCCAGCCCTGCTTCAGGCTCCTAGTGTTGTGCCATCTGTCCGGGATGGACGATCGACTTCAGCGTGGTCGGCGCGGGCTTGTTGATGATGGGCTGGTCAGCTTCGTCGAGGGCGTAGTGATCAGTGCACAGGCGATCCAGGTCGACCGCTCCACTGGCTACCAGGTGGATGGCTGTGGGCCACGTGTTGTTGTAACGGAAAATCCCGGTCACGTTGATTTCGTGCGCGGTGATGAATCCAACCGGCAGAGACATATCATCGTCACCCATACCAATCAGCACTGCGGTGCCGCCAGACGCCAGACGCATGATGCCGTCCTGCACAGCTGCAGTGACGCCCGTCGCGTCAATGAACGCGTCAAAGTGTTGACCATCTAGTGCCGGGTCACCTGGCTCAACAGCCTGGGTTGCTCCCAGCGACAGTGCCAAATCGCGCCGACCTTCAACAGGATCACTGACGACCACCTCGGCAGCGCCAAATGCCCGCGCAACCTGGATGACGATCGCACCGATCGGACCTGCGCCGGCAACAAAGACGCGGTCCCCCACTTTCACGTGGGCTTTGCGGATTCCGGCAATACCCACGCTCAGGGGTTCCATCAAGGCTGCCGCATCCCACGAAATGGAGTCGGGAACCTCGTAGGCGAAATCGGACTGAATCAGGACATATTCGCAAAAGGCTCCGTCAATGGGCGGCGTCGCGTAGAACTCGATATCGGGGCACAGGTTGTATTCTCCGCGCTTGCAGTATTCGCACACTCGGCAGCACCGTTGCGGCTCGATGGAAACGCGCTGGCCGATGCGGGCTGGATCCACGTCATCGCCCACGGCCACAATCTCTCCGGAGGCTTCGTGCCCCAGGATCATCGGCTCGTTCACCACAAAGTCACCGATGCGGCCCTTGTGGTAGTAGTGCACATCCGAGCCGCACACCCCCACCGACTCCACGCGAATCAGCACCTGGTCCGCATCCGGTGTCGGAACCGGTCGTTCCTCCATCTCAATGAGACCCTGGCGAATCAGGACGCTGGCTTTCATAGTCTGTGGAATCTGCGTCATCACTGTGCCTTTCCTGCGCGTTCCATCACGCGCGCTGCTTGACGGGCGGCGCCCAACGCTACGTATTCTCCCGACTTGGGTACTGTAACTGTTGCGCCGAGGAATTCTTCGGCCAGTTCGAGGACGGCGCGCGATTTCGCTCCGCCGCCGACCATGACCACGTGTTCGAGCTTCACATCCAGTGCGCGCACCGCATCCAGAGCGAACTTCATCAAGTTCAGCAGTCCTTCCACCGTTGCGCGTGCCACGTGAGCGCGATCCGAGTTCTTCAGAGTCATGCCCTTCAGCTCAGCCGTAGCATCAGGCAGGTTCGGGGTGCGCTCGCCCTCGAAATAGGGCACTAAAGTCAATCCCGCGGCATCGTCCACACTCAAGGCAAGATTATCAAACTCGTCGTAACCCGCATCGATCACCGCCATCATTGCGTCGATGATGCGCGAGGCATTGAGCGTGCACGCCAATGGCAGCCAGTTTCCTGTCGCATCGGCAAAGCCGGTCACCAGTCCTGAATGGTCAGCAACCGGGTGATCTGACACGGCGGCAACAACTCCGGATGTGCCCAGTGACAGCAGAGCCTGACCGGGTTTGAGGTCGACACCCAGCGCTGACCCCGCATTGTCTCCACACCCTGGTCCCAGCATGATCTCACCCCAGCCTCGCGACTCATCACCACGTCCGGCCACGTCCCATGGTCCGAGGATTTTCGGCAAGATGATGGATCGTGCGACGTCCTCGTCGATGCGCAACGCGTGGGCAAGGATGTCGCGGCGGTAGGTTGGCGTAGCGCGGTCCATGTAACCGGTACCCGACGCATCGGAGCGGTCCGTGCGCAGATCCTCCAATCGACCGGTTCCCATGATTTTCCACGTCAGCCAGTCGTGCGGCAGGCAAATAGCTGCTATACGGCGCGCGTTTTCAGGCTCGTGGTCTGCCAGCCAGCGCAGCTTCGTCACGGTCAGCGAGGCGACGGGCACTGATCCGGTGGCATCAGCCCACCACGCGGCACCGGCTTCCTCGTCACCCTCGCCGTATTCGGCAATAAGGTCACGAGCAGCGTCGGCTGAACGCGTGTCGTTCCACAGCAGGGCGGGTCGGATGACTTCTCCATCTTTGTCCAGGCACACCATGCCGTGCTGCTGTCCGCCCACGGATAGCGCCACCACGTCCTCCAGGCCACCTGCTGCTTTGACGGCCTCGTTGAACGCGTCCCACCAAGCCTGCGGGTCCACTTCCGTGCCGTCAGGGTGCGTCGCTTTGCCTTCACGCACGACCGTTCCGCGCAGGGCGTCCACGATGACAACTTTGCATGATTGGGTCGACGTATCCACGCCCGCAACGTACGGTCCATACATCGTCATGTTCAGCTCCTTGTTCCATGTTGAATAATTTCACGCTGCTTGGAAGAGGCGTGGCGTGCACGAGAACCCCATTGTGTTTCGTTACTAAACAAAATAGCGGGGTGAACGAGTATAGTCAACCCATAAGGCCACGTCGCGACGCTGACACATAACCAGAATGTGAGAGAACAATGACCCGAGCACATAAGTCCTCATCACGCCTCACCTCCCTGCCGCGCAGTGCCCGCACATCCTCACGTGGCAACGGCGGCGTCAAAGCTCAGTCGTTGCGCGCCATGAATCTCGCCCTCGTCTTTCGCTATATCCTGGCCGATCCCGGAGCAGTCACCCGCGCCTCGGTCGCGGCGACAACTGGCATTACGCGAGCAACAGTCTCCCGCCTGGTGGACGAGCTCATCTCGGCTCACCTGGTCACCGAACTCGACCCGTCAACTGATGCTCGACGAGGCAGGCCAGCGGTGCGCCTGACCCCGCGGGAAGGATATGCGACCGCACTGGGATTGGAAGTCAACGTCTCCTACCTGGCTGCACGCATCGTGGACCTGTCAGGGCAGATCGTGGCAGAAGGCGTGCAGGAAGGCGACTTTTCAGACTCAGATCCGCAGCAGACCATGCGCGCTCTGGGGGAGCTGGCTGATCGGGTAAAAGCACAAGCCGATGCCGCGACAGAAGGCGACACACTGTTTCTTGGAACCGGGTTGGCCGTGCCCGGCATTGTTTCCGCTCAGGCTGTGATCCTCGCTCCCAACCTGGGGTGGCGTGACCTGCCGTTACACACGCTGCTCGCACCGCTGTCCCACCTGGGTGTCGTCACCGTCGCGAACGAGGCCGACCTGGCAGCGTGGGCCGTAGCATGTCCGCAACCTGGTGTCCCATCAGGGCCGCCCTCGTTCGTTTACGTGTCCGGTGAAGTCGGTATTGGCGCAGGCATCATCATTGACCACGCTCTCCTGCCCGGTTCGCACGGATGGGCAGGCGAAATCGGACATATTTCCACCGACCCTGCCGGCCCGACATGCAGATGCGGCGCGACGGGATGCCTGGAAGCCTACATCGGCCAGCGCGCACTGGTAGAGCGCGCAGGTCTGGCCCGTGGCGCGACAAATGTCGATGTTGTCGCTGCTGCTCAAGCGGGCAACGTTGCTGCCCGCGTTGCATTGGACGAGGGGGGCGCTGCTCTGGGGCGCACACTGTCTGCCGTCATCAACATGCTCGACATTCCTTTGGTGGTGTTGGGCGGCTCCGTCGCTGACATTGGCTCTGAACTGCGCGAACGGGCACTGCCTGAATTGCGCACGCGGGTCCTCCACTCTGCCGGCAGCCCCTCTGAAATCCGCATTGCCGAGCACTCTGCTTCACTTGCCACGATCGGCGCTGCACACCGAGTCCTGCAGCACCTCGTCGATGATCCGATGGCGTGGACGGCACGCGTGGAACGGTCGCAGGAAAGTGCCTGACGGCCATAGCGATGAAGTCTTTACGCCGACCGTCGCCTCTGGGTGGACGCAAGCCACACCAGAGTGATCTGGCGTACTTTGCCACCGATGATCCTCTGGCTCTTGACGATGTGCTCCCTGGTCCGCACTGCGGTGGAGCTGAACTGACGCTCCTGATCGTCGGAATCAATCCGGGGTTGTGGACTGCGGCCGTTAATGCACCGTTCGCGCGACCGGGTAACCGCTTTTGGCCCTCTCTCGCTCGAGCGGGTCTGACTGACTATGAGATCGATGCGTCCTGCGGCCTCAGCGCCGAAGATGAGGAACATATTCTGTCACGCGGAATCGGCATCACGAACCTGGTCGGCAGGCCCACTGCACGCGCAGATGAATTGAGCCGCGATGAACTGCGCGAGGGCGCTGCCCACTTGGTGACTCGGGTTGGCGACCTGAATCCACGCGCCGTTGCCATCGCCGGAATTACCGCGTACCGCACGGCGTTCAGGCAACCCCACGCAAAGCTCGGGAGGCAAGATGTTGACGCGATTGACAACTGGCCGCGCGGCATATCCCTGTGGGTTGTTCCCCAGCCAAGCGGCCTGAACGCACACGAAAATATCGACTCGTTGGCCGACAAGTGGCGTCAGGTGTGGGCAGATGTCACTCGGCCCGAGTGACCGGCGGGCTGGGCCGCTCCGGGACACACTTTCTGCGTGGTAGTCCCGTCATAGCCGCTCATCCCCCAACTGGGTGCAGAGGACCGCTCGCGTCTTACTGCGTGCGTTGGGCACGCCACCGGTCAAATTCGTCGGCTGTGGCATATGAGTACTGGGTGCCGCGTTTGAGCACCGACATTGCCGCATAGCTGTTGGCGTACTCCAGAGCCTCCGGAATTGCATCGCCGTGGACGATCCGGTGCGCAAAGGCTCCGATAAACGCGTCCCCTGCTCCAGTCGTATCCACCGAATCCACACGGAGTGCGTCAATACGCTGACTGGCAACGTGCAAGCCACCCTCGTTGGCCCGCGTGAACCACCACGCCCCGCGTGACCCGAGCGTGACGATGACGTGTCGGCAGCCGTGTTCAACGAGGGTGCACGCCGCAGCCTCAACACCTTCATCGCTGTCGCACGGCATACCGGTCAGCAACGCCAGTTCACTTTCGTTGGGCATGAGGTAGGTGCAGCGCCGCGCCCAGTCAAAGTTGAAATCAGGGCTGGCGGGAGCGGGATTGAGCAGCACGGGCACACCGACCTGTTCGCCAAGCGCTATCGCCGCATAGACCGTATCCAGACGGATTTCTAACTGGCAGACGATCAGTGCGCACTGTGCAATCTGCTCGCGGCAGGCCTCCACGTCCTCAGGAGTCAGGTCGTTATTGGCGCCTTTGACAATCAGGATGGAGTTGCGCGAGTGTGGATCGACAAAGATCGGCGCCACACCCGACGTGCCGTGCGCACGCTTGACGTGGTCTGTGTCGATGCCGTTATTGCGGTAGTTTTCTACCGTCATGTCGGCAAAAATGTCATCACCTACGCAGGTCACCATCAGGACACGCGACCCCAGGCGCGCAGCGGCCACCGCCTGATTCGACCCCTTGCCACCGCACCCCAGTTGGAACGAGGGCGCCTCGAGCGTCTCCCCTTCGGTGGGCATGCGATCGATGTAGGTAATGAGGTCGACATTGTTCGACCCGATCACTGCAATATCCATGACGCCTCCTTGTGAGCGGGGACTATCGCATGGCATCCATAATACGAACCGCATCCAGCACGGGCATGTACGGCAACGGGTCAACACCTGATTCAAGGACATAGGTGGTCAGTTGGTCGCGCACCGTTGCCACCAGCTCATCACGTACCCACGGCTTGGCGATGTAATAGTCCAGACTGGCTTCATTCAAGGCGCGGATCGTGTCGCTTTGATCGGCCTGACCGGTCACCAGGACGCGCCGCGTATTGACCGTGGAGGGCTCATCCATCATGTCGATCAGGAAGTCCACGCCGTTCCGTCCGGGAAGACGGTGGTCAGCCAGGACCAGCGCAAGCTCATCGCCGTCTTCGTCAATGCTGCGGATCGCCTGCCATGCATCGTCAACATCTTCGGCAGTCTCCAGTCGCAGCGTGTCCCAGAACTCGTCACAGTCGCGTTCCAGAGCGTCACGCACTTCCGCTTCATCTTCCAGTATGAGAACAGCTAACGTCATGATCTCTCCTTGTGTTCACTGTGGGTAGGGCCGCCCTCGTGGTCGGCAGCTTTCGGCAGACGTATCGTGACCTGTGTGCGTCCGGGCTGAGATGCCACATTGATGGTGCCGCCTGCATCTGTGATAATCGACCGGCAGATCGACATCCCCATGCCCAGACCGTAACGAACGCGCCCCGATTTGGTGGTGAAATGCGGCTCGAACATTTTTGCCAGCACGTTGGCGGGAATCCCCGGCCCGTTATCCACGATGTCGACCACCACATCCGGCCCTGCTGTGCGCGCACTGACCGTGATACTCGGTGGCTCATCTCCGCGCGCCGGCTGGGCGTAGGCATCGGCTTCGTCCTCGTCTTCGAATGCTTCAGCCGCGTTGACCAACACATTCGTCCACACTTGTTCGAGTTTGGCCGGATGACCCACCACGAGCGGCTCGCCCTCGAAATCACGGAGCACCTCGACGTGGCGTAGGCGGTGCGCCGTCAGACGCAATACGTCCTCGATCCCTTCACGCACGTCAACGATGCGCGCATCGGTACCATCAGGCCGCGCGTAGCCCTTCAGGGAATCGGTCAACTGCACCACGCGCCCCGCGGCCACTGTCAGCGAGCGCAGCGAGGATCCGATCTGCGCGCCGGTCTCCACCATCGTCATATACGAGGGAGGCGCTGACGCCGCGACAAGGGGTCGCGCAGTTGCCACATCGTGTACCCCTGCTCGCACCAGGCGGCGAGCGACCTGACGGCTGACTTTCAGCTCCGACATGAATTCACTGACCAGTCGGCGTTCATCGGCGGTGGAGCGCGGATGTGCGTCGAGCGCGCGGGTCATGGCTTCATGTGCGGCGCGCAGCTCGTCGCTGGGGTCATGGTCGGCGTAGGCACTGTCCATCAGCGTTGTGATGTCGTCACGCAGATGGTCGGCAGCCCGGTCCACCGCGGTGATCGGATTGTTCAGTTCGTGCGCGATGCCGGCGCTGAGTTCACCGAGCATGGCGTAACGGGCGCGCTCCACAAGTTCTGCGCGCGTGTGCCGCAGGTCGTCAACCAGGACGCGATTTTCGATGTGCAGATATTCTGCGCGCACGAGGCGGCGGGCCAGGGATTGAATGGCGAGGGCAGCCAACGTCGCCGCCATCGGAGGATCTTCAGCGATGACCAGCTGGAGTTGTTCATTGGTCAGGCGCACCACCTTGACCGGCGTGGTGGTCGTCGACGTGAAAAATGCGTTTTCGCCGCGCGCCAGGGACACCAACCCGATCAGGGGTCCCGATGTGGCATGGTGCAGCAGAATGTCGCCCTGGTCGGAATCGCGGTGCAGGGCAACGTGACCGTCGAGTACCAGGTGCACAGCGCGCACGGGCTGACCCTGCGTGGTCAGATCGGTATGAGGGCCAACCTCCAGGATGGGGCGCGGCCCCAGTACTCGTTCAGCCCCGGCCAGGAGGTCATTCAGTACTTCCCGTTCACTGTGGTCAAGGCCAAAGAGCACAGGGCCTCGCACGGCATTGTCGGGAACAGTGCCGGCGATTCGTTCACGTTCAGCCTCGTTCATTTCATAGCGCAACAGCAGCCGCGTGATTGCACCGTAGCTTTGCGCCACCAGCGTCGGAAGGGTCCACGGCACGGAGATGACAGATGCCAGCAGCCCCGAGGCCAGGGCGCGGCTCATGTCGGTGTGCGTGCGGCTGCGCGTCACCACCACCCATTCATTGTGCTGCGTGCACGGGTATGCCTTCAGCGCCTCGAAGGCGCGGTCGAGAGAGCCGACCTCGCTGGTGACAAATCCCAGGACGAGGCGCGTACGGCTGCGCGCCAGGTATGCGCATTCGGCGTCAATGCCGTCGATGTCGGCGATTGAGCGGACCTCGATATGGCTGAAAGCACCCGTTAAATCCTCAACCAGTGTCGCGGCAATCCCGTCCGACCCGTCGCCTATCACCAGGATGGCGCAGGCATCTGCGCGTCGCGGATGGAGTGCGGATAGGGTGCCCTCGTCAATCACCTACAGCACCCCCAGCACACGCCACGTGAGCGGAGCGACGAAGGCGAGCAGAAGGACGCCACTGATGCCGACGACGATGCCGACTCTGACCATTTCGGGGGTGGGTGTCGTGCCTGTCGAATACGCGATGGCGTTGGGTGGGGTGGAGATCGGCAGGCACATCCCCAGCGAGCATCCCAGAGCCAGGACAACCGCGATCTGGCTCGGGGACGTGCTGACCGTTGCTGCCAGCCCCATCCCCATCGGGATGAGTAGGTTGGCGGACGCGGAGTGGGAGATAACGTTCGAGGTCACCCAGCCCACTGCTGCCAGAGTCAGCAAGAGTAACGCCATCGGGATTGCCTGCCAGGAGATTGAGCCGATGAGCCACTCGTCCAGGCCGGTTGCTCCCACTCCCGCTCCCAGGGCGATACCGCCTGCGACCAGCCACAGTACTGGCCAGTCGAGTTTCTTGACGTCGTCGCCGCCCATGACACCCAGGATCATCAGACCGGCGACAGGGATGAAGCCCACTGTGTTGGAGGAAATGTGGTGGAGCGATTCAGTCATCCACAGGCCGATCGTGATCATGGCGACCACGTAGAACATGATGGCTTTCGGGGTGCGCTCGAAGGTTGCGGATGTGTCGACGTCGAACTTGACGTCGGAGGGGATATATCGCCAGATGATGAACAGCCAGGCGATGACCAGTACAACAAGCATGAGCGGAACTGCGGCCAGCATCCAGTCAATGAATGTGACGTGGATGCCGTGGTTTTGAAGGGCGCCCAGAGCGATGGCATTGGGAGGGGTGCCCACAGGTGTTCCCATGCCACCGACATTGGCGGCCACCGGCACCGACAACGCAAGGCCGGTTCTCGCGCGTCCCTTCGGCAAGGCTGTAATCACCGGCATCATGACAGCGAACATGGTGGCGGTGGTGGCGGTGTTCGACATGAACATGCTCATCAGCGCGGTAATCATCATGACCCCCATGACGGTCATGCGCGCATTACGCAGGAAAGGTTTGAGCATGAGAGCGGAGAGCGCTTTATCAACGTTGTATTTGGCGGCTCCGTCGGCGAGCATAAATCCGCCCATGAACAAAATGATGACGGGGTTGGCCAATGAGCCGAAGATGGCGGTTGCGGCGGGCGCTTCTTCCGAGACGCTGAGCACTGCCTGGTTGGAGATCAGGAGTACTTCCATCAAGATGACGCCAACTGCCGTTGCGGCCAGCGGGATAGCTTCGGTGACCCACAGTGCGATGGCTGCAATGAAAATGCCGAACATGCGTGAGCCGCTCGCATCAAGACCGGGCAGCTGGACGAACAGGAATGTCACAAGGGCAGCGGCCGCGATGATGCGGCCGACGAGTTTGCTGCGGGTCAGGGTTGCGGGGCGCCCTGATTCGGGGCGCGGTGAACGCCTCGGGCGTTGCCTGGCGTGTGCCTGTTTTCGTGTGCCACGCGAACGCTTCGACATCGAAGTTGGCGTGACTGGGTTGGGCTCGGTGTGGGTGTGAGCCGCGTCAGGGTGCGGCGTGTCAGCGTGCGGCATGTCATGGGATGGGGGTCGCGTCATTGTGTCTATACCTCCGTACCTACTTTATGAAGTGGTTCACACACCAGGATCCGACGAAAGTCCCATGTCGTCAGAGACAGACGCCAAGCGCCGGGCAGCGGATGGCCGGCAGTGAGTGGGGATGCATGGCCGCGGGTTCTGCTGGACTGAGGCGTGGTGGGGGCTTCGGATGGCGGGCGGTGGGCGATAGGTACGCGGCAGACTTTCCACACGATGAGGCATCGGGGCTCCTGCATGAGGGTTGCGTCGAGCCCCTCAAGCTGGTACCCCGTCAGATCCTCAAACATGAGTCGCGTCGGAACGCGTCCGTGTCGACTGATACCGAGCTGTGACCTGTGTTGCCTTTTTTCTAGCCCAATGTGCGGTAGCGTTGATGTCGCAGTCGTTATGTTCCGCTTTGCGGTGGGCATGAAACTGTGTCGGTCTCAACCGGGATCGAGGTTTTTCCCCTGCGCAGGGGCTTTTGTAGACAGGACAGCGCTTTCATGACCACTGGTGTCGTTAAATGGTTCAACGCGGACAAAGGCTACGGCTTCATCACTCCCGATGACGGATCTGCTGACGTGTTCGCTCACTACTCACAAATCGAGGCGTCAGGCTTCCGCACTCTCAACGAGGGTGAGAAGGTTGACTTTGAGGTCTCGCAGGGCCCGAAGGGTCTGCAGGCCGAGCACATCAAACGCGTCGAGGAGTAAGGCCGACAGGCCTTCATCTCAAACCTCCACGTCAATCCGGGTGATATTCGGGTTGGCTGGAGGTTTTTGTGTATTTTCGGTTGATGCCGAAACGTTGGCATGAACCGAAGCCTGGGC
Source organism: Pauljensenia sp. C0170B4 (assembly GCF_056590235.1). Lineage (NCBI taxonomy): Bacteria > Bacillati > Actinomycetota > Actinomycetes > Actinomycetales > Actinomycetaceae > Pauljensenia > Pauljensenia sp. C0170B4. The sequence goes on from NZ_JBWPVS010000003.1 coordinate 258,881, forward strand.
GCTGAATGGACCAAAAAGTGCGACGATGCTCCACCATGGCGACGCGTCTTCAATTCTCGGAGGGCGTGACCACCCCGCTTATTCGAAAGGTTCGGTGAAATCACCATGGCTGATTTCTTCTCCGCACAACGTGTCACAAACCGTGTGACCGTTATTCGCACATTGACTGGTGAACTCCTCTATCTGGTGGAGGGTGCTACGCGCGCTGCTCTCATCGATTCGTCATTGGGAATACGAGGCCTGCGAGCTTTCGTCGAACGTCTGACGAAAAAGCCGATCGTGACCATCTTGACTCATGGCCATGTCGATCATGCAATGGGCGGGCCGGAGTTTGACAACGTTTACATGAATTCTCTGGACGTGCCGGTATACGACGAAATGGCAGCCCTGAAAGTTCGCCGTGAATACATCGACTTGTCTGTCGGTGATGCATCACCGCGAATGAACGACTCTGATTTTGTGCCACCTCACCCCTTGAACTTCGAAGACCTCACCGACGGTCAGATCTTCGACTTGGGCGGAATATGCGTGGAAGCCCTTCACTTCCCCGGGCACACTCCCGGCATGACTGCGATTCTTATCCCAGAAGAAAGAATCCTCATCACCGGCGACGCCTGCAATCAGCGAACTTTTCTGTGGGACCACAATTCAACGTCTGTGGAAGAATACCGCGACCGTGTGCTGAGCATGAAAGAGCGCACTGCAGATTCCTACGACCGGCTTTTCATTTCCCATATGACGATGGATATGCCGTTAAGCCTGTTCGATGAAGCCATCGAGTTGTGTGACCAGGTGCTGAACGAGGATGTTGATGACGTGCCCTTCGAGTTCATGGGCTCCAGCGCTCTGATTGCCAAGCGTTTTGACGAAAGCCAAGCCCGCCTGGATGGAAAATCCTTCAATCTCGTCTACTCCAAAGATCGGATGTGGCGTCAGCAAATCAAGTGACGTTGTCAGTAGTCTGCACGCTTCACGGCAGAGGTATCCCTTGCACTGCGACGCAGGAACCTTTCCAGTACGTGTACGCCATTTAGCAAGAATCAGTCTCGTCAGCATCAGCTACGCCAAGGAGAATCGATCTACCACTCGCTACCACGTGGTCCAGCGATCCCGCGTTCATTACTGTGATCAACTCAACCAGCATCGGTGCTGATAAAGGGAGATAATGGAAGTGCATTGATCCACGGGGAATCTGCCCCACCGGATTGAACACAATGCCGTGCGGGTGCACGGTGTGTGTCATCGGGTCTCCTGCATGGCCGACGAAGATAAACAGGAGAGACCATGACATCAACTCAATCGTATGCAATTGCACAGCCTGCCCTGACGCTTCAGCTGTCAGCACCGGCTCAGCATCGCATCTTTGTTGTTGCTCTTGTGATCAGCTTGGTCGCCCTCGTTGCCGGAATTGCCGCCGCTTCACCAGTTATCACACTGATTGCCGGACTGTGCACTCTGGCTCTGGGAGTATACGCACTGTTCACGCGTGTTCTTGATACCCAGGACTGACTGATCCCGATCGCGTCCAGCTGACGCGGCTTCACCTAGGCGATACCTTTCGGTATCGCCTTTTGCTTTGCTCGGGTGAGCATGCAGCATTCCAATAAGGGTGCGGTGCCAGGTCGCGACCAGGTCCTGCGAACATGTGCCATCCACTGCGATGAGACATAGCGAGGACGGCCATACGCAACACCACATCTAGCAGTGCCGCGCACAGCCGCCCTCGTCAATGAAAAAGATCAGCGCACGGGAAGACCGGCGTCACTCTTCACGCTGGAACGACATCGTTGCCTCATAGGTCTTCTCACTGGGCCAGCGAGACGTGATCGCCTTGGCGCGCGTGTAGAAACGGACACCTTCCGGACCGTGGATGTGGGTATCGCCCAGCAGCGAATCCTTCCACCCACCGAAGGAGTAGTACGCAACAGGTGTCGGGATCGGGACGTTCACGCCCACCATGCCGGCCTCAACATCGAGTGTGAAGCGACGTGCGACGCCGCCGTCGTTGGTGAAGATTGCTGAACCGTTGCCGAAGGGGCTGGAGTTCACGATCTTCATCGCTTCCTCGTAGGTGTCGGCATGGACGATTGCCAGGACAGGTCCAAAAACTTCCTCGGTGTACACCGGCGCATCCAGCGGAACATCATCGATAATGGTCGGTCCTACGAAGTGACCACCCTCGTACCCCTCGATGACCAGGTCACGGCCATCGCGCACGATTGTGGCGCCGCGCTTTTCCGCATCGTCGATCAGGCCAACGATGCGTTCCTTGGCTTTAGCGGAGATGACCGGGCCCATTTCGACGCCCTCATCCATGCCGTAGCCAACCTTGATTGCATCGGCGTGCTTCTTGACCATCTCGGCCAGTTTCGGGCCGATTCCACCGACGGCGACAACAACCGGCAGCGCCATGCAGCGTTCGCCGGCCGCACCGAAGGCTGAGGCGGAGATGTGCTGTGCAGCGAAGTCCAGATCTGCGTCGGGCATCACGATCGCGTGGTTGTTGGCGCCGCCCAGTGCCTGGACGCGCTTGCCGTGGGTCACACCGGTGTCCTGCACGATGTGTGCCACCGGGGTTGATCCAACGAATGAGATCGCGTTGATTCCGGGGTGCTTGAGGATTGACTGCACCATGTCGCGGTTGCCGGACACGACGTTGAACACGCCGTCAGGCAGGCCCGCCTCCTTGTAGAGGCGTGCGGTCAGCAGTGCTGCCGACGGAGTCGGCGAGGCGGGCTTCAAGATGAAGGCGTTGCCTGTAGCGATCGCCAGCGGGTGCATCCACATGGGAACCATCGCCGGGAAGTTGAAGGGGCAGATGCCTGCTACTACGCCCACAGGCTGACGGGTGGTGAAGATGTCCACGCCGGTTGATACGTTGACGGAATGCTCACCCTTGAGTGCGACGTTGATGGCGGTGGCAAAGTCGAGGGTTTCGCGTCCACGCTGAATTTCACCGATTGCGTCGGAGTAGTTCTTGCCGTGCTCTTCAACGATCAGCTTGGCCATTTCATCCTGGTGATCCAGGACGAGTTGACGCATCTTGAACATGATCGCGGTGCGCTTGGCGAGTGACGTTGCTGCCCACTCTTTTTGCGCCTCGGTTGCAACCTCAACTGCGTGGTTGAGGTCGTCATCGCTTGCCAGGAGCAGCTGGCTGACCACCTCACCGGTGCCTGGATTTTCGACATCGAGAGTCTTGACCGGCGTGCCTTCGTATTCGGCACCACCAATCCAGTGCTTAATTGTATTCACCTGTGACAGCTCCTTCGTCATTGTCATCGTTCGCGACCACTGTCATGGCCACACTTCCCGCGCCCGTGCCACCTCGTATTCCCTTGTTTCGATGAGGACGAGGGTGGCCTGCGCACTCACCACCTAGTATAACCACGCAGTCACACTTTGTCAGTACAAATTATGGGAGGATGTGTGATTGCCGTTCTGCCTCATCACACACTCTTGACTGTGCCATCGCTGCGACGCAGCAGGCTCGCGAACTCATTTGGCATACCAAACAGCCCACGAACCATTTAATCAAGTTCATGGGCCGTCTGGTATGCACGTTGGCTCGGTTTGTCGACCTCACCCGGCGTGCCACCGGAGCGATGCCGGATCAGGCCTGCGCGAGCGCGTCGATGATGTAGTTGTTGATGGTGGCCTTGACGCATTCGAGGTGGTCAGAGCGCACCGCCTTTATCAGGTCAGCCTGCGGCACATCGAAGGCATACTCTTCCAGGCTGGCAAGGGTTGCCGACCCGTCCTCAACTGTCGCACCGATTCCAGAATCGAATGACCCGTATCGGGTGGAGACCAGTTCTTCAATGAATCGATCCTCGTGCATCTTGGCGGCGACCAGCAGGCCTGCGGCATACGTATCCATGCCGACGATGTGGCCCAGGTACAGGTCTTCGGCGGTGAACGAGGTACGTCGCGGCTTGGCATCAAAGTTCAGTCCACCGCGCGGCCCGATCTGCCCCTCGTCGACGATTTCCCACATCACTGCAGTGGTTTCGTACAGGTCAGATGGGAATTCATCGATGTCCCAGCCAATGAGCTTGTCACCTTGGTTGGCATCGAGCGAGCCGAGCATTCCGGCGGCACGCGCCACGCGGATCTCGTGCTGGTAGGTGTGTCCGGCCAGGTTCGCGTGGTTACCTTCCAGATTGAGCTTGAAGTGATCGGCCAGGTCGTAGGTCTGCAGGAATGCGATCGACGTGGCAGCATCGAAGTCGTACTGGTGCGTCGTCGGTTCCTTGGGCTTGGGTTCGATGAGGAACTGTGCGTCCAGGCCGATCTCCTTGGCGTAGTCCACGCACATGTGGAAGAAGCGGGCGATGTGATCCTGTTCGCGCTTGAGATCGGTGTTCCACAGATTCTCGTATCCTTCGCGCCCGCCCCAGAAGACGTAATTTTCCGCGCCCAGTCGCTTCGCGATTTCCAGAGAGTGCTTGAGCTGGCCGGCTGAGTACGCATAGATGTCCGCGAACGGCGAGGTGGCAGCGCCGGACAGGAACCGCGGGTTAGTGAACAGGCTCGAGGTATTCCACAGCAGTTTCATGCCGGTGTCGCGCTGGAGCTGTTCGATCCGGTCGACGACCTTATCCAGGTTTTTGTTGCTCTCACGCAGGGTGTCACCCTCGGGAGCGAGGTCGCGATCGTGGAAGCAGAAGTACTGCACACCGAGCTTGGTGTAGAAGTCGAATGCGTAGTCCACTTTTGCCAGTGCCAGTTCCATCGGATCGGTATAGCGGTCGAAGGGACGCTGAGCGGTTCCATCTCCAAACGGGTCAACCAAGCGCTGGTTGAATGTGTGCCAGTATGCCACGCCAAAGCGCAGCCATTCTGCCATTGTCTTTCCGGCAACGACGCGGTCTGGCTGGTAGTACCTGAATCCCATGCCCGCTTTCGGATCGTCGGTCCCGACGAAAGGGATAGGACCGTTTGACCACAATTCACTCATAGTAAAGACACCTCCATGTGCACGTACGCAGCTCTGTCGCCACATCACTTCAATTTGTTAATCACTAAAACAATATAGAGCATGAAGGCCTCTGTCAAGGCGGACACCATCGGCTTTCCACGCTCCGCACCGACCAACCTCGCATGTCATAACAAATATTCGTTTGTCCTCAGGTGATACGATTCGCTCAATGACATGAACCAATCATGAGACGATCTGAAGGAACCCACAATGGCCAGTGACCAAGGAAATCTCGACGAACCCTTTGAGCTGTCAATCGATCTGGACCGTACCAGTTCAACGCCCCTGTACACCCAGATCGCCGAACCTCTCGAACATCTCATCTCCACCGGCACCCTCCTACCCGGCAGACTGATCGAAGATGAAATCTCCATGGCATGCCGCCTGTCCGTTTCCCGCCCCACCGCGCGCCGCGCACTCCAGGAACTCGTCTCCCGTGGCCTGGTGACCCGCCGGCGTGGCGTCGGCACACGCGTCACCCCCAAACACGTCCGCCGCCCCCTCGCCCTGACCTCCCTCAACGACGACCTGACAAAAGCCGGCTTCACCCCACACACCGAAGTGCTGCGCTATGAAGTTCTCCTGGCCGACGAGGATGATGCCGCCAAACTCGGATGCACCGTCGACGAGGAAATTGTTCGCGTCACCCGTCGCCGCTGGATCGACAACAAGCCACTGGCGATCATGACGAATCTGCTGCCGGCTCGCTACGCCCCCTCATTCACAGATCTGGCGCACCAGGGCTTGTATTCATGCATCCGCGAGCGCGGCATCGAGCTGCTGTCCGCCACCCAGTCTGTCGGTGCCCGAAACGCCAGCGAGGTCGAAGCGGATCTGTTACACATAGGAACTGGAAGCTCGCTTTTGACAATGGAGCGCACGGCATATGACGGTGCGGGCGCAGCAGTTGAATACGGCCTTCACTACTACGATGCCCAGCGCTACTCCTTCAAGTTCACACTCTCATCGGAATAAACAGGCGCCGAAGAGCCCGGCCCGCTCGACGCTGCACGTGAAAGGAGCAGGGCCGTGCGCGATAATCCGTGGCGCCGTCTTGTGACATATCTACTCACGACATTCGCGATCTCATGGATCTGTTGGGGCGCGACAGCACTCTTGGTCCACTTCACATCACTTCGCGCCACCGAGATTCCCGCTATGGCGTTGTTTGTTCTGGGTGGATTCGGCCCGACCATCGCCGCTTGCGTGTGCCTGCCGGGTGGTTTTTCGTGGAAAAATCTCGCGCATTTTCTGACCCGTCGTGCCCCGCACGCTGCGCTTTATTTTCTCCTGTGCGCTTTGCTTGAGGTCGCCGCATTCTGGCTGTCATCACACGGATGGAGTGCACCCGCCGACTCGGCAGGCACCTCATTGATCGCCATCGTGTCCATCTTCTTGGTCGTGACGCTGGTGGCCGGCGGCAATGAAGAGTGGGGCTGGCGTGGCATCATGCAGCCTCTGCTCGCGCGCCGCTTTCACAATTTCATAGCGCCAGACCTAGTAGCGGCCCTCGTTGTAGGGGCGGTATGGGCATGCTGGCATATCCCCCTGTGGTGGATCGACGGCAACCCGCATCAGGGATCCTCATTTGCGGCATTCGCACTGACCTCTTTCGCGCTCAGTGCGTGGTTGGGACTGTTGGTCGCCTTCACCAGATCAGTCCTGTGGTGCATGGTGTTCCACGGGATGGCCAATACGCTCATGACTGTGTTCCCACCGGCTGACGACGTGCGCCATCACCTCGTCATTGCCGTCTGGTTCCTGCTTGCTATTCCCGCGTATTACGTGTTCCAGCGGGTGGCCCGTACCCCTTAGTTTCCTCCGGCCAGCATTGTGGTTCGAGGGCGAGCGCCCCGCATGCGCATATGCATACGCACTTCCTCAACGTCAATCATCGTCGTGTCGGTGTGACTACGGGCGGCAATATGGCGCGCATTCGTGCATTGAACATGGCGACGATCAGTCTGGTCGAATGACCGCAGCGTCGGGGTCATAGGTGTGGTGCCACGAAAAGTGTCGCGGAGTGTGCTCATCAGGTTTCACTCTCCTTCCTTGCCTTCTACCGTGCAACACGTCTACCGTGCAACACTCAGCGCCGCTTGGCTACCCTCCAAACCGAAGGCAAGGGGAGATTCAGGGTAAACCCTGATGAAGTGAAGGGGTTATGCGCCCGGTTCTTCACGTCCCGTGAAGTTCGCAAAACGTGCCATATGACCCTGGAAGAGTGCGCGAATCGTCGCAGTTTCACCGTTACGGTGCTTGGCGACGATGATGTCGGCTTCACCGGGGCGTTCCTCGGAGTTGTAGTACTCCGGGCGGTGCAGCAACATGATGACGTCGGCGTCCTGCTCCAACGACCCGGATTCACGCAGGTCAGCCATCATCGGTTTCTTATCTGTTCGCTGCTCGGGCCCACGGTTCAGCTGTGCGACAGCCACGACCGGAACTTCAATATCTTTGGCGAGCAGCTTCAGCTGGCGCGACAGCGTGGACACTTCCTGCTGACGCGATTCCATCTCGCGTCCAGCTGTCATCAACTGCAGGTAGTCCACCACAACGAGGCCCAGGTTGTGCTGCTGTTTCAGTCTGCGGCACTTGGCCAGAATCTCCGTCATCGCCATGTTGGGCGAGTCGTCAATAAAGAGCGGAGCTTCGGACACTTTCGCCGTGGTGGCAGACACGCGCCTCCAGTCTTCACTGGTCATCTCACCTGCGCGCATCTTCTGCAAGAAGACGCCGGATTCTGCCGACAGCAGGCGCATGGCAATTTCGGAGCGCGACATTTCCAGTGAGAAGATCACCGATGTGACACCGTGGCGGATCGATGCCGAGCGGCAAAAGTCCAGTGCAAGTGTCGATTTACCCATTGCCGGTCGGGCGGCGACAATAATCATCTGACCGGGGTGGAGACCCTGGGTGAGTCGGTCCAGATCAGCAAACCCGGTGGGCACGCCCTTGAGCTTGTCCTTGTTGCGTTCAATTTCCTCAAGTTCGTCGAGGATGGACTCCGAAACGTCCGACATCGACAGGTAATCAGTGCTCGCCTGACGTTCTGAAACAGCGTAGATTTCCGCCTGCGCCTGATTGACGATTTCATCGACGTCGCCCCCGGCATCAGCGTAGCCGAGCTGCACAATGCGTGTACCGGCACTGACGAGGCGTCGCAGCAACGATCGCTCGCGCACAATTCGCGCATAATATCCGGCGTTCGCCGCTGTGGGGACGGCTGCAATCAGGGTGTGCAGATATGTGGCGCCTCCAACGCGCTGCAGCTCGCCGCGACGCTGCAATTCGCCGGCCACCGTGACGGCGTCGGCCGGTTCGCCTCGACCGGAAAGATCCACGATGACGTTGTGGATAGTTTCGTGAGCAGGCTTGTAATAGTCCGAGCCGCGAATCTCTTCCGTGACGTCGTTGATGGCTTCTTTCGACAGCATCATCGAGCCCAGCACAGAAATCTCCGCATCCAGATCCTGCGGTGGAACCCGGTCAAAATCTGAATCTGACGCCATCGGCCTGCCAATCCTTCCATTGCCTGCGCCCGCTCGTGCGCGCATACGCGAGGTTATCCTCTTTTTCCGCCTCACGCGAAGCTCTCAAGGATCACTTGATGTGGATAACGTGTGGATAGACTGTGGACAACTCGGCAGGTCGTCCACAGTACATGTGGATAAAGTTGGGACGGGGATCTGATCCCCACCACCATGCAAATCGCTCAAGAGGCGTTTTCATGCGGAACATCACCACCAGGTTGTCCACAGATCTATGCACAATGTGTGGACAACAAATAGGAGCGTAATCAGTGGATGAACAGAAGATGAATTCTTGCGACCCTCAAGATGAACATAAAGGTACGGTTTCATCCACGTCACACTCCTCTCACAGCGCCCCCACCACCCCCTCAGGGTCACTGACCCGTCAGATTCTGTCCCTCGCAATCCCGGCACTGGGAGCACTCGTCGCAGCACCCATCTTCACCCTCATCGACACCGCGATGGTGGGCCACCTTGGCACTGAAGAGCTGGCCGGCCTGGCCACCGCCACCACCATCGTCCAAACCATCGTCGGACTGTTCGTCTTTCTGGCCTATTCCACAACCGCGCTCGCTGCACAGGCACTCGGGGCCGGTGACAGCGTGCGCGCCATTCGCTCCGGTATTGAAGCAATGTGGCTGGCAGCCGGATGCGGCATTGTCACCGCATGCGGCTTGATCCTGGGCGGTCGGGCGCTCGTGGAAACCCTGGGCAATTCACCTGACGTCATGCCGCACGCGCTCGCCTACCTGCACACGGCCTCTCCCGGCCTGGTCGGAATGTTCGTTGTCCTGGCGGCCACAGGCACACTGCGCGGCCTGCTCGATACGACCACGCCGCTGTATGTTGCCGCCGGAGGTGCAGCACTCAACGTCGCCCTCAACGCGCTGTTCATCTACGGGCTGGACATGGGAATCGCCGGGTCGGGACTGGGAACCGCGCTGGCTCAGACACTGATGGCTGTCGTCCTTGTCGCCGTCATCTTGTCCAAAGCGCGAGGCCGGCACGTGTCCTTGCGGCCATCAGGAGCGGGAATCTGGAATGCGGCTCTGGACGGCGCTCCCCTGTTCGTGCGCACCGTCGCCATGAGGATCGCCACCATCGCCACCCTCATGGTTGCCACCTCCATTTCCGTCACCGCCTTGGCGGCACACCAGGTGGTCAACGCCGTGTGGATGTTCACCGCGCTGGCACTGGATGCGCTGGCCATCGCCGCGCAGGCATTGGTGGGCTTCGATCTGGGTGCCGGACGCCGCGAGCACCTGCGCACCCTGCTGCGCAAACTCACCGTGTGGGGCGCAGCTGTCGGCCTGATTCTCGCGGTACTCATCGCTGCTTCCAGCCCGTTTTTGCCTCACTTCTTCGGCTCTGACCCATCGATGCACCACATTGCGACATGGGCGCTGATTGCCAGCGCCTGCGCCATGCCGTTGGGAGGGGTCGTGTTTTTGCTTGACGGCGTCCTGATCGGCGCGGGGCACGGCAAGACCTTGGCCTTTGGCGGTGTCTTCATGATGGTGGTCTACCTTCCGTGTCTGTGGGCACTGGAGCGATGGATGGCTGCCCAGCGCATTGATGACGCACTGAGCCCAGCGGATCAAGGTATAGCAATGGTGGCGCTGTGGCTGATCTTCGGTTTCGTGTTCCTGGGGGTGCGCGGCCTCGTGAACGCGTGGCGCACCTGGTGGTCACCGCGCCGCGCTATTGCCGACCTGCACTGAACATGAGCCTCCTTGCCGGCCGTTGGATGTGGCGAACTCGACCGCACAGATTCACTCCGCGGGGTAGCTAAGAGAGCCTCGAAGCGACTAAAATGGACACTCGGACCGTGTTCTGCATAAGGGACACTGTCCACGCATTACCCTCCTGTCACGGAAAGTCCGTGACCGCTAAGACCATAGGAGGTGGGTACACACGTGCGTACATATGAACTGATGGTGATCCTCGATCCAACGATCGACGAGCGCACCGTCGTCCCCATGATGGAAAAGTTCCTGGCCCCTGTGAAAGCCAGCGACGGCTCCGTCGAAAAGGTGGACGTCTGGGGCAAGCGTCGTCTTGCCTACGACATTTTGAAGCAATCTGAAGGCATCTATGTTGTCATTAACATGACAGCAACGCCTGAGGCTGCACAGGAAGCAACACGTCTGATGGGCTTGAATGAGTCCATCCTGCGCCACAAACTGATGCGCCCTGACGCACGCTGAATTAAGAGCGTTTGACCACCCACCAAAGGAGTTGACATGGCTGGAGAACCTGTCGTCACAATCGTCGGAAACCTGACCAGAGATCCCGAATTGCGTTTCACGTCATCGGGAGTAGCCGTTGCCGACTTCTCGGTGGCAATGACCCCACGCTCGTTCGACCGCAGTGCGAACGAATGGCGCGACGGAGACACGCAGTTCTACCGTTGCTCCGTCTGGCGCGACGCGGCTGAGAACGTGGCCGAAACCCTGCGCAAAGGCATGCGCGTCATCGTCCAGGGTCGCCTGACTTTGCGGTCCTATGAAACGCGCGATGGCCAGCAGCGCAGTGAATTGTCCCTGCAGGTTGATGAGGTCGGCCCATCCTTGCGTTACGCAAAGGCTGAAGTGACCCGCATTCCTCGAGGCGATTCCGGCCAGGGCGGATACTCCCAGGGTGGATACCAGAGCCAGTCAGGCGCTGGCGCGCAAGGTGGTTCCGGCAGCTACCAGGGTGGATATGGTCAGCAACAAGGCAGCTACAATGCGCCCGCCGGAGGGTCCACTTCCGATCCGTGGCGCACCGAGGGAGCGTCCTCTTTCGGTGAAGAGCCGCCTTTCTAAATTCAATTGACGAGGGCGACGCTGATCTGACGCAACGCGCTTTCGCAATGCATTCTTATCGCTTCATTTTTCGTATGGGGTAATCACAGCGATTACCTGGATCCAAGGAGAACACTATGGCGAAGCCTCAACTTCGCAATAAGCCCATTAAGAAGAAGGCCAACCCGCTGAAGTCGGCCAAGATCGAATCCATTGACTACAAGGACACCGCTTTGCTGCGTAAGTTCATCTCGGACCGCGGCAAGATCCGTGCCCGCCGTGTCACTGGCGTATCCGTACAGGAACAGCGCCGCATCGCCAAGGCCGTCAAGAACGCCCGCGAGATGGCTCTGCTGCCGTACTCTTCGTCCGGTCGCTGAGATTCATAGGGAGGCTTTTTCTGATGGCAACAACGAAACTCATTTTGACCCACGATGTCGACAAGCTCGGTTCAGCCGGTGACGTTGTCGAGGTGAAGAGCGGTTACGCTCGCAACTACCTAGTTCCTCGCGGCCTTGCCACTGCATGGTCCAAGGGTGCTCAGCGCCAGATTGACGACATGGCTCGTGCTCGCCGCAAGCGCGAAATCGCGTCCGTCGACGATGCCCGCGTCGTGCGCGATCAGCTCCAGGAAGTCAAGTTCGTGACTGTTTCCGGCAAGACCGGTTCCAACGATCGACTCTTTGGCGCCGTTTCAAGTGCCGACATCGCTCAGGCCGTTCAGGATCAGATCGGCCAGACGATTGATCGCCGCAAGATCGTCATCCCTGCTCCGATCAAGACGCTGGGAGACTACACCGTCAAGGTCAACCTGCACTCTGAGGTGTCTGCAAACCTGCATGTCCGCGTCATCGCTGAGTGACAGTGACACACCACCGAGTGTGATCCCGGCGTTCCGATGAGTACTCCGTTTCTGTAAGGAGGCTCCGGGACGCCGGGCACATTCATACCGGGCCGCACCCGCGCAGTGGATTTTTTCCACACTGTGGGTGCGGCTCGATTTTCATGCAGTCGGATAGCCAACCGGCTAGGCCCACGTGCCCACCAGCGCCAGACGTCTAGGAGGATTGAGAGCCGCCCGTATCGTGGTCGTCATCGTGACCCTGACCAGGCTGGCTGGGCTGAGTCGGTTCAGCTGGTTCGGGTTGTGTGGGCTGAGTCGGTTCAGCTGGTTCGGGTTGTGTGGGCTGAGTCGGCTGGGTGGGCTGGACCGACTGAGGTTGTGTCGGCGTTGGTGGAGTGTTCTGTTGAACTGGGTTCGGTTCGGTGTACCACGAGTAGTCACCGTTAGGCAGGTCAGCAGTTGCAGCCTCCATGAATTTCACCCACACGTCAGCTGGCCAGTCGCCTCCGTGGAACTGATACAGGCCGCCGATGTTATCCAGCGAAACCGGGTTGCCGGCCTCGTCGGACTGATACATCGAGACACTGGCGACAAGGCCCGGAACCATTCCAACAAACTGTGCGGACTTCTGATCATCAGACGTACCGGACTTACCGGCCGCTTCACGTCCCAGAACTGCCGCCTTCTCACCGGTGCCACCCGGCTCCATCACTGCCTTGAGCGCCGGCATAATCGCGCTGACCGTCTCTGCATCAAAGACCTTTTCCGACTCAAGCTGCGCGCTGTAGACCTTGTTGCCAACAGAGTCACGCACCTCTCGCAGGATATGCGGGTTCATCCGTGTCCCGCCGTTGGCGATAGTGGCATACGCATGGGTGAGGTCAATGTTGTGCGTTGATGCCACACCCAACGTGTTGAGCAGCGTCGCATCGAGTCCGTTCGTGTCTTCAGGGATTCCCAGCTTCACGGCTGTGTCCACTGTCGCCTGCGGACCGACTTTCTCATTCAACGTCACAAAAGCCGTGTTGATTGAATAGGACGTTGCCTTAATCAACGACACATTACCCCACGAGGTGTTCCCCACGTTCGACACTGGTTCAGCCAGGCCGTCAAATGAGCGCGGTGAACTGCCATCAACCTGATCGTAGACACTGCCGCCCTGATCGGCATACGCCAGCAAGGTAAACGGCTTGAAGGTTGAACCGGCCTGTGCAATGTCATCAGTGACCGCATTACGTTGAACTTTTTGATAGTCACTGCCCGCAAACTCAGCGACGATCTCCCCCGTTGCAGGGTCAATGGCAGACAGCGCCACGTGCATGGAATCAGGGTTCCATCCCTCGACCTCGTTCATCATCTGGGCCGCATTGATTGCGGCTTCCTGACGAGCCTTGTCGATAGTGGTGATGATCGACAGGCCACCCGAATCGATCTGCTCATCAGTGAACGCACCTGTCTCGGCCAGCTCGCGACGCACCTGCTGCAGGAGGTAGCCGGTCGTCCCGGTCATTGACGAGGTCGTCTCCTGGAAATCAATGGTCTGCGGGAATTGCTGCTGATTTGCTTCCGCCTGGTCGATCCACCCGTCCTGCACCATCAGTGAGATGACTCGTTCCCACCGTGAGTGCGCCATATCAGGATCTTCTGCAGGATCCCACGCCGATGGTGCCGGGATGATCCCTGCCAGCAGCGCGGATTCTGACAGGGTCAGTTCTGATGCCGGATGTCCGAAAAAGACTTTCGAGGCTTCTTCGATGCCGTAGGCTCCCCGGCCGAAATAGATAGTATTGAGGTAGTTGCCCAGCACTTCGTCCTTGGTTTGCTCACGGTTGATCTTCACCGCCAGGACCGCTTCCTTGACCTTGCCTTTCAGCGAAGTAGTCTCACCCATGTAGTAGCGCTCCACGTACTGCTGGGTGAGCGTGGAGCCACCTTGTCGCGGCAGTCCTCTCAGATTATTGACGAGGGCACGCGCAATGCCTTTCAGATCTATTCCGGAGTTGGAATAGAAAGTGCGGTCTTCGGAGGCAACAACGGCCTGCCCCACATAGTCCGGCAATGTGGACGTGTCGATGATGGAGCGATTGATCTCAGAGAACTTCCCCATCTCGGAGGTGCCGTCCGCGTAATACACGGTGCTGGTCTGAGCCAAGGCCACCTGGTCGGCCTTGGGAATATCCAACGTGGCGTACAGGAACAGGAAGGATGCCAGTCCGGCAATAATGACGCCGAGGACGCTGAACACGAAGGCAAGGCCGATGCGTTTACCCCATGACCGCCTTTTGCGCCCATTCGCTGTGCGTCCACTGGTCTTGCGTGAGTTCGACCGGCTGGTTTCGCCTTTCCGCCCACCGGCATTGCCTGCCGCAGCGGAGCCAGCCTGCCTGGAAGTCCCGGGCGACGAGTTGGAAGCGGATGACCGATGGGTTCCTTCATGTCGCGCTGCGCGCTTGGGGAATGCCGGATCGGGACGCATCGCCCCTCGCGATGTGCCGTGCGATGAGCGGGACGAGTGACGCCCGTTCTTGGCCTCATCCGGATTCATCCTGCCGTTTTTCGACACGCGTTCACCTTTCGTTACAGGCACCGTCTCTATGAGCCTTGCCCTTCAGCGTAAGCATGTCGACGGTGATCGCGCCATGAACCGCGCCACTATTCCCCTCGTTTCACATGGAAATCCCAGCTTTTCCATGAAGGGAATCACACCTGGGTATGGTCCGAGCCTAGTCCCACTGTTCTTCAGGCTTGCCCTCGTCAGCCCACCGCGTGTGGAATGTTCCCTCGCGATCGACGCGCCGGTAGGTGTGCGCGCCGAAGAAATCACGCTGACCCTGAATCAGTGCTGCCGGCAGTCGGTCGGCACGCACCGTGTCGAAGTAGGCCAGGCACGACGAGAACACGGGGGTAGGAATGCCGTGCGTCGCTGCCAATGCCACAATCTTGCGCAGTGACGGGATGCATTCCTCGATCCGGGAGGCGAAGGGTTCGGCTGCCATGAGCAGAGGCAGATCGGGATCCTCGTCGTACGCCTGCCCAATGTCGGACAGGAACGTGGCACGAATGATGCATCCTGCGCGCCAGATCCGCGCCACAGAACCCTTGTCAATCGTCCAGTTGTAGGCGTGTGCCCCCTGAGCGATCTCATCGAATCCCTGTGAGTAGGCGATGATCTTGGAGGCGAACAGGGCGCGTCGTACGTCCTCAACAAAGGAGTCATGATCGGCCTGTTCCACCTTCAGTTCCTGGGCGTGGCCCTCCATGTGTTGTGCGGCTTCACGCTGCGTGGTCTGCGAGGATGCGCCGCGCGCAAAGGTTGCTTCAGCAATGGCGGTGACGGGAACTGCCAGGTCCAGCGCTGTTTGCACGGTCCACTTGCCGGTGCCTTTCTGCGATGCCTGGTCCACGATCATATCCACCAGCGGCTCACCTGTGCTTGCATCCTTGTGGCGCAGCACCTGCGCCGTGATCTCGATGAGGTACGAATTCAGCTCGCCCGCATTCCATTCGTCGAAAATGTCCGCCAGTTCGGACGGTGTAGCACCCATGCCGCGGCGCAGCACGTCGTAGGCCTCCGCGATGACCTGCATATCTGCGTATTCGATGCCGTTGTGTACCATCTTGACGAAGTGACCCGCGCCGTCAGCACCCACGTGCGTACAGCACGGCTCGCCGTCCACATGGGCGGAAATCGTTTCAAACATCGGGCCAAGGCGCTTGTAGGACTCTTCGGTTCCACCCGGCATGATGGACGGCCCCCACAGAGCACCTTCCTCACCGCCTGAAACGCCAGCACCGACAAAGTGCATCCCACGCTCACGCACCCACTTTTCACGGCGAATCGTGTCAGTGAACAGGGAGTTTCCACAGTCCACGATAATGTCACCCTCGTCCATGTGGTCCGCAAGCTGTTCGATGACCCAGTCAGTGGCCTCACCTGCCTGCACCATAATGATGGCCACGCGCGGCTTTTCGAGCGATTTCACGAAGTCTTCGGTGGTTTCCGAGGGAATGAAGATGCCCTCGGATCCGTCGCCATGTTGGTCCATGAGGCGCAGCGTGCGACCGGGTGAACGATTCGTCACCGCAGTGCGATACCCGTTGCGTGCGAGGTTACGCGCAAGATTCGACCCCATCACGCCCATTCCATACACGCCAATATCAGCACTTGCCGTTTCAGGTGAAGTAATCGTCATCGTGAGCTTCTTTCATCCTTTGTCGTGGCGCGAGGGCGTCCGATCCACGCTATGACGCCCTTCACATTGAGTGTACAGTCCGGCCACTGTTTTACGGTGCGAACGCCGTGCCTTGGGCGGCCGGCGGGTGTTTCAGTCCCTGGCACCCTGCTCGGTCCACCAGCGCAGTAGTTCCTCACGTGCCGCGTCCTGACCCATCGGGCCGTTCTCCATGCGCAGGTCCAGCAGGTGCTGGCGTGCTCGACCCACATCGCGGCCAGGTGGAATGTTGAGGATTTCCATGATCTGACTGCCATCCAGATCCGGCCGGATCGCATCGAGTTCTTCCTGTTCACGTAGTTGAGCGATGCGTGCTTCCAGATCGTCATAAGCGGCCGACAAGTGCATCGCTTTCCGGCGGTTGCGCGTCGTGCAGTCAGCTCGAGTGAGGCGGTGCAGGCGCTCCAACTGGTCACCAGCATCAGCAACGTAGCGGCGCACAGCCGAATCAGTCCAGGCCTGTTCGCCATAACCGTGGAAACGCAGATGCAGCGCCACCAGATGCGTCACCGCATCAACTGTGTGTCTGTCAAAGGTCAAGGCCTTGAGGCGTTTGCGCGTCAGTTTCGCGCCGACAATCTCGTGATGGTGGAACGACACGGTGCCGTCTTTTTCAAAGCGCCGCGTGGCAGGCTTGCCCACATCGTGCATGATCGCGGCCAGCCGCAAAATCAGGTCCGGTGCCGGCACAGCGCCATCGAGCCCGGTTTCCAGGTCCATCGCCTGATCGAGCACGGTCAGCGTGTGCTCGTACACGTCCTTGTGGCGACGGTGTTCGTCGCGCGTATCGAC
Source organism: Pauljensenia sp. C0170B4 (assembly GCF_056590235.1). Lineage (NCBI taxonomy): Bacteria > Bacillati > Actinomycetota > Actinomycetes > Actinomycetales > Actinomycetaceae > Pauljensenia > Pauljensenia sp. C0170B4. The sequence continues at coordinate 276,049 of NZ_JBWPVS010000003.1, forward strand.
CAGTGCGTCCAGCTCCGGAATGACAACAGCTGCCACGCCGGTGTGCACCATGAGTTCGATGCCGCGCCGCGGGTACGGGCTGACCATCAGGCGTTCAAATTCGGCCCGGATCCGTTCGTTGGACACAATCGACAGCCGTGAGGCCATCGACTCCATCGCATCCATCACATCCATGTCGACGTCGATGCCCAGTTGGGCGGCAAAACGCGCCGCACGCATGATGCGCAGCGGGTCGTCGTCGAATGATTGTTGAGCGGTGACAGGTGTGCGCAGGCGTCCGTCGGCCAGATCGTCAAGACCGTGGTGAGGGTCCACAAGTGCCATCGTCGGCAGCCGCATCGCCATGGCGTTGACAGTGAAGTCTCTGCGCGTCAGGTCTCCCTCGAGCGTGTCTCCGAATGTGACGTCAGGCTTGCGTGAGCCGATGTCATACTCGTCGCACCTGTATGTGGTGATTTCCACAACGATGTGATCTTTGCGTGCTCCGATCGTGCCGAACTTCTTGCCGATGTCCCACACGGCGTCGGCCCACTTGCTGAGCAGCTCCTCGGTTTCGTCGGGGCGTGCCGATGTTGCGAAGTCGAAGTCATGCGGCGTCACGCCGAGGAACGCGTCGCGCACAGGTCCGCCCACCAGCGCAATTTCCTGGCCAGCGTCGTCAAAAAGGTGCGCCATTTCCAGTACTTGCGCAGGTAGATGGCTGAATGTGCGTTGAGCGTTGACCAGCAAAGCTGGCACGTCCTGAGATCCGACACCCTCGAGTGCGCGTGTCTTCACACCGTGTCCTTTCAGTTGCTGGCGGTCAGCGTGGGAACCGTGCTTGTGCGTATCCATTACGTACTAGAGTGCCACGTTTTCAGGCCTCGAAAAACCTCAGGAGCCGCGACGCAGGAATGTCACGTCACCCGCCATCGCTCCAAGACTAATAGAGTGGAACTATGTCAGCCCGTCGTTATGAGCGCCGTGTGGGGACACCTCGTCCCCCACGCCACCATGCCTCGATACGGGCGTATCACTCTGCCAGTTCCCGCCTGCCGATTGTGGGAGAAACATCGGCGGGCGGCCTCGTTATCGATGTTGTCAACGGTACCCCTTACGCGGCGATCATTGCGCGACGTAACCGGGCCGGCCGCATCGAATGGTGCCTGCCGAAAGGCCACCTGGAGGGACGCGAAACCGCTCAGGAAGCCGCATTGCGCGAAGTTGCGGAAGAGACGGGGATTACCGGACGGATCATTCGTCACCTCGCGTCGATCGACTACTGGTTTTCCTCTCCTGATCGGCGTGTTCACAAGGTGGTGCACCACTTCCTCATGGGCTACGTGTCGGGATCGATCACCGTGGAAATGGACCCTGATCACGAAGCTGAAGACGCGTCGTGGGTATCCTTGCAGCAGCTGATGCGCCAACTCGCCTATCCGAACGAGCGTCGTATCGTCAGAATCGCATTGGATCTTTTGTACCGGGACGTGTGATGAAGAGCCGCGCACGCGTTTTCTCCACGGTCGTCACTGCCATTGTGACTGCCGCGTGCCTGTGCGCGCCCGCGGGTGCCTCGAGCATGCCACTAACTGACACCAGTGCGCGTGTTGCTTCTTTTACTTCCACGTCCGAGGGTGACCCGTCCGGTATTCACACCACGCGCCCCAGCGTGCTCGGTGAAGCCGATGAGGGCGGCAATCTGCAGGTGTCGATCACGTCGATCACACCCACTGTCCTTGATGACACGTCAACGCTCACCGTGTCGGGCACATTGACGAACCTTTCGGGTGCACAGGCCACCTCGTCAACTGTGCTGCGCCTGTTCATGTCCGTCCATTCAGCGGTCGCGGCACCTGACCTGAGCGCATACTTTTCGGGCCACACTGATGCCGGCATCCCGGTAGCCGAACGCACCATCGACAGGCAGCTTGGCCCGCGTCAGAAAGTGGGTTTCACCTTGTCGGTTCCCGCCGAGGAGCTGCCGCTGGATGACAGTTTTGAGTGGGGGCCGCGCGGTATTTGCGTCCAGGCGCTGGCCACGACTGATGAGGGTGATATAGACGGTGAGGACCGCTCCGTGGTCGTGTGGGATTCTTACTATGAGCGTCAGCAGACACCCATATCGGTGCTGGTTCCTTTCACGTCGACTCAGGCATTTGGCTCCACGGAGCAGTGGAAAGCTCTCAGTGAACTTGCCCGCACACCAGGCGTGACACTGGCTGTTGATCCTGAAGCGTTGACCAGTTTTGTGCGCACCGGCATTCTTGACGCCGACGGGCGGCTGCGCTCACCGACTACGACCGCTGACCAGGCTCAATCTGCCGGGACAAGCGCCCAGCCGCAGTCGACTGCTCCGACCAGCCAGTCCCAATCCACTGCCCGTTCCGATTCTGATTCGGCCTCCCCGGCGCAATCCGGTAAAAGCAGCCAACCTGAAGGCACTCAGTCCGGCAGCGCGAACGGCACGGCGGCAGATGCAGGCTCTCAATCCGGCGATCAGCCTCAAAGCGGAAGCGCCGGTCCAGCAGAGATGACTCCGTTTCCTCATTGGCCTTCACCCAGGTACCCCACACCGTCATGGTGGCATTCACCGGCAACTTCCGCGTTTGTCTCGCGCGCACTGGACACCCTCGTCGGATCGGGGGGGCAGGTTGTTGCCCTGCCCAGCATGGATGCAGACCCCGCTCGGCTGCAAGAGCTAGGCGATGAGCGTCTGACCGAACTGGCGCGTGAGTCGATGAGCGTTTTCGGCACGCTGTCCACGCCCGAGCAGGTCGTCAATCAGGCCGGTCAGGCAGATTCGACCACATCACGCACTGGTTCAGCTCAGTCAGTCAGCGTCATCGGATCAGTGCTGTGGCCACGCTCATCGACTTTCGGGCTGTCCATGCTGCCGGAGTCAACTGGCCGCACGATCATTGCACCCGCCGGTGAAGTCGGGCCTCCCGAGGACGCCTCTTTCACATCCGTGACACGCGTCGAAGTCGATGCTGATGATGGTCACACCCACACGGAGGGCGCATCTGATTCGACTCGCACGGTGCTGACCTCGACTCGTGAGCTCACGGAGTTGCTGGCGTGGGATGCGCCTACAGACAGCGATGAGCTGGATGCGCGTCAGGCAGCCCAGGCAATGGGTGCTCTGATCACGCGTCAGCTTCCCAATATAGCCCGACCTCAGCTCGTGACCGTGGCGCGCAACACCGCCGTCAACTCCGAACTGGTATCACGTATCCGCTCCCTGACACAGTCGGACTGGATGGCACCGCGTTCCTTCGCCGAGATTGCAACGTCAGAGCCCACCGATACCGAGCGTGAAGATGTACATCCCACACCTGAGGTCCCTGACCATTGGGAGCACACACTGCACACGCTGAACGAAGCACGCGATCAGGCTGCAGCCTTGGCGACCGCACTCGACGAACCCCACCAGCTGACGAACGTCGTCAACGTGGCGATGCTCAACGCCGTCAGTGCAGGACACGACGATGATCACGCCATTGAGGCGGCGAAGAACCTGCAGGGAGCGATCAGCGAGCTGTACTCACTGGTCCATGCCGAACCATCAGCGACGATCAATGTCATTAACAAGACGGCCGCGTTCCCTGTGCGCGTGACGAATAAGCTACCGTGGACAATCACCGTCACCGCAACGCTGAAACCTGACGATGCGCGTCTTCGTGCGACACCCAGCGCCGCTCAGCCCCTCGAGGCGAACTCCACTGGTAACGTCGAAGTTCCAGTTCAGGCCATCGGATCGGGGAATATCGACGTCACCTACATTGTGGCCACACCGCGTGGCACCATACTCGATAGCTCTCAGTCCGTCATGGTACGTTTGCGCGCACAGTGGGAGGATATTGGGACGTGGTCAATCGCGGGGCTGGTTGCAGTGGCGTTCTGCGTCGGTTTGATTCGCAATGTGCGCTCGCAGTGGCGATCACGCGACCCGTTAGTGTCGTCGCGACGCAAGCACACACACTCAGATGATGGAGACACACCATGAACCAGTCACACGATGCATCTGATTCGCGTGCCCCCAGGCAGACGTCCCTGCTGAAGTCGTCAGCCATCATGGCGTCAGGCACCCTGGTCTCCCGCATCCTCGGATTCGTGCGAACCGCGCTGCTGATCATCGCGATCGGTGAAGGTGCCGGCTCCGTGTCAGCGACCTTCCAGGTGGCCAACACGCTGCCCAACACGGTCTACAACATTCTGGCGGCAGGTGTCATCGACGCTGTCCTCGTTCCGCAGATCGTGCGCGCACTGAAGTCGCGTTCTGGGGATCGTTACGTCTCGCGCCTCCTCACGCTGGCCGGACTGATCCTATTCGGCGTCACCATCGTGATGATGGTGGGCTCGCCGCTCCTGGTGACATTGTTCGCCTCCAGTTACGAGGGTCCCGCCCGCGCACTGACCATCACCTTCACATTGCTGTGTTTGCCGCAGATTTTCTTCTATGGGGTGTACAACCTGCTGGGCGAATTGCTGAACGCGCGCGGCATGTTCGGTCCCTATATGTGGGCGCCGGTGCTCAACAATGTCATCGCCATCCTGGGTCTGAGCATCTTCCTGATCTTGTGGGGCCCTCACCACGGTGTCTTCCCGATTGAAGAATTCACCTCTTCTCAGTTCTGGGTGCTGGCCGGATCGGCCACGCTCGGCGTGATCCTCCAGGCATTGATCTTGCTGATACCGCTGCGTCACGCTGACGTGAAGCTGCGCATCGACTGGCATTTCAAGGGCACGTCCTTCAAGTCCGCCTCACGCGTGGCCGGCTGGACGTTCGCCACGCTCGGCGTGAGCCAGATCGGCATTATTTCAACGACGAACCTGGCTACGCAGGCTGACCACTGGGCCACTCTGCATGACGCGTCCATTGCCGGTTACGTGGCCTACACGGCAGCGTTCATGGTGTACATGGTTCCTCAGTCATTGATCTCCGTGTCGCTGGCGACCGCGATCTTCACTCGGATGGCCAATGCGGTCACCGAAAATGATCACCGGGAGGTCGCGCGGAATTTCCACACAGGCGTCAATGTCATCACCTTGTTGACGCTGCTGGCTGCGGCCATTTTGATCGCGGCAGCTGTGCCGGTCATGCAGCTGGTGTTGCCGATGGCCTCGCCGGAGAATGTGCGCGCCTACGCGGCAGTGTTGATCGCCCTGATGCCGGGCGTTGCTTCGACCGGCATGGTGCTGATGAGCCAACGCGTCTTCTTCGCCTACGAGGATGCCAAACCTGTTTTCCTGATGGGAATCGTCCCGACGATCATTCAGATCATCGTCGGATGGTCAGTTTTCTTCCTGGCAGGACCCGGCTGGTGGACGATCGGGGCCAGCGCAGCTGAAACGGTGTGCCGACTCCTCCAGGGCTTTATCGCCGTCTTCTGGGTTGCGCGAAAGATTCGCTACGTCAACCCGGGTCTGATTGTCGCCAGCTATATCAAATACTTCACTGCCGCCGGTGTGGGGGGTCTGGCCGGTGGTGTGGCTATCTGGCTGATGGGGGCGTCCACCCCGATCGATCAGTGGGTGGCGCGTTGGCTGGTCGCAGCTGTGAAAGCCGTGGTGGTCGCCCTCGTCGTCACCATCGTGTTCGCATTGATGATGCGTCTGCTTGATCCTGCCTCCACCAGTGATGCTGTGCGCAAGGTGAACCGGCGACTACCCGTACCAGCGTTGATCCGCAAGGTGTTCGTCGTTGAAGGAGCGGGCGCCTCCACCGCCTCTTTTGCTTCACACGCACGTACCACCGTGCCGCAAGCCCCCGACGCTGAGCGCGACGAGTCGGATTCAGCTGCCGCAGATCGCGCGCAGCCGACAGCAGATTCTGGTGAGCAGCAAAGCACGCAGGCCGACGCGGTGGTGGACGGGTCCTCGCACGATACCGATTCGCAACGCACGCAGATTCACTTCTTTGACTGGTCAAAGTTCCTGGGTCGCGAGCAGGCTGAGGTTGGTCAGGAACTCACCGACGCGCAATACGACACCACTCTTCATGCTGACCCGTTCCCCGCTGACGCTCATCACAGTGATGACCCGGCCCAGGTGGAAGAAGATGCACAGATCCCCTCGAGCATTCTGCAAAGAGGGTTTTCACCTTCAGATCCGACGAACACGGGTGAGATGCCGGTGGTCAGCAGGTGGGGTGCCGCGGCGCCGGAGCCGGATGCTCAAGACGGCCTCGCCTCGGCGGTGACGCCCGACGAAGAGACTCCACACTTAGTACAATCCCAAGCGAACGACCTGCGCGCCTCTGAACCGACGCCAGCTCACACACCTAAGGAGCATCCCGTGCCCTACCCACCCGAACCTGATGAGAACGACGAACTCGATCAGTTTGGCTCTCATGAACATGGCGCTCATCAGCCCGCGCGTCCCAGCTTCGATGAGATTGCGTTCGGCAGGCTCACCGATCATGCCTCCTCGGGTCACGAGTCGAGTGATCACTCCGTGCCGCCGGCAGCTGCCGCTTCAGGTGGCATAGGTGCGGCCGGCACTCCAGGTACAGCCGGCACAGCAAGTACGACGGGAACAACCGAGGCTGCGGGAGCTGCGTCTGAGACCAGGCAATCTGCAGCAACCGAACAGCCCACAGCAACCGAGCAGCCCGAGCCGGCCTCGAACGCATCTTCGACGACAAGCCGTGCCCTCACCACGCGCATCAATCCCACGATTCCGACCGTGATTTTTGCGGCGATCCTGGTCATCGGTGGCGGGCTGTGGGGTGTCAAGACCATGCTCGCACCTGTATCCGGCGAAGGCTTCTCATTCAGTCCTACCCACAACGAGCAGGAATCCGGCCAATCTGCAGAACAGTCAGGATCCGGCCAGTCAGGATCCGATCAACCTGTCGAACCGGAAATCATCCGTCCGCAGGTCACCTCCGTGGATGCTTTGTCGTGGCGTAACGACAATGGTGACAACCCGGACCAGGCGATCTACGCCATCGACGGGAAACTGGACACCGCATGGAGGTCGCGTTCCTTCGACTACAACCAGTTCCCGCCCGATGAGATCGTCTCACTCAAACTGAACCTGCAGGAAAAGGCCACCGTGTCCAAGGTGACTGTCCACATGGCTCCGGGCACTACCGGAGGCGAGCTGGTCCTCACCTCCGTCGACCCGTCAGTTGACGTCACCGCTGCACGTCACGGCACAGAGCTAGCAACCACGGCAATGAGTCCGACAACTGACATCACATTACCGGAGCCTGTTGAGACCCAGGGCCTCGTGTTAATGTTCCGCTACATGCCCTCGTCTGACGAAGGTAGCAACCAGGCGTGGGTCTATGAAGTCACTGTGGAATGACAAGGTGCATCATGACTGATTTTTCCGTCTCCTCTATCCCCTCTATCAACGCAATCAGCCTGGGCGACAGTCAGGCGGACGATGCAACGGCCCCTCAAACCGCCGACCAGGCCACCGAGGCTACACAGTCTCACACAGACGGCACCGTTCATGACGTCATCATCGTCGGATCAGGCCCCGCCGGATACACGGCAGCTGTCTATACCGGGCGCGCCGGCCTGAAGCCCATCGTCATCGCAGGTGAACTGGACGCAGGTGGCGCCCTGATGAACACGACGGACGTGGAGAACTTCCCCGGTTTCCCTGAGGGTATCCTCGGGCCCGAACTCATGGAGAATATGCGTGCCCAGGCCGAACGCTTCGGTGCCGATATTCGTTTCGAGGATGCCCGCAGCGTCAGCCTCGAGGGCGACGTCAAGACCGTGACACTCGATGACGAGACACTGCAGGCTCGCACCGTGATCCTTGCGACCGGCAGCGAATACCGCCACATGAACGTGCCAGGTGAAGATGAGCTTTCCGGCCACGGCGTCAGCTACTGCGCCACCTGCGACGGCTTCTTCTTCAAGGACAAGGACCTGGCGGTCATCGGTGGCGGCGACTCTGCAATGGAAGAAGCAACCTTCCTGACTCGTTTCGCACAGTCCGTCACGATCGTTCACCGTCGCGACGAACTGCGCGCCTCCAAAGTGATGGCAGACCGCGCCAAGGCTGACCCGAAGATTTCCTTCGCGTGGAACTCGACAGTAGCCAGCGTCGAGGGCGACACCGAGGTGGAAGGCCTCGTTTTGCGTTCCACCGTTGACGACTCTGAGACCACCTTGCCCGTCCAGGGCGTGTTCGTTGCGATCGGACACTTGCCACGCACCGACATCGTGCGCGGCCAGATTGACCTGGATGAAGCCGGTTACATTACCGTGAACGAGCCGTCGACCCACACATCACTGCCTGGCGTATTCGCCTGCGGTGACGCAGTGGACCACATGTATCGTCAGGCCATTACGGCAGCGGGATCAGGGTGCCGAGCCGCCCTCGACGCTGAACGGTACCTGGCAACACTGTGAAGCGTGTCGACCTGCGTGAACTCGACACGCTCCTTTCCGACGACCGCATCGTTTTCATTGCATGCCTGGCCCACTGGAGTCCCGAATCGCGCATGGTTGAGCCGGTTTTCGACGAACTTGCAGGTGAATTCGCTGCAGATGTCACGGTTGTGGCTGTCGATACCGACGCCCCGCAGTTCGTCACCTTTGCGAAACGATGGCATGTGACGTGGGTTCCCAGCGCCGTCCTGATCAATCCGTATGACGACGAGCAGCCCACCCGCACGTGGGATGGTGCGCAACCGAAAACCGAGTTGCGTCACGGACTGGACAGTGCTTGCGCGATGAAACATCGGCGCGCTAGTGTGACCTGATTCATCATATGTCGCCTCACGAGTGTCACCGTTACTGACCGTGTGTGAAGTGGTGGCACACTGGTGATAGAACGTGTGATCAGCACTTGCGTAGCACAATGGAAGGAAATCGTTGTGAGCCAGATGCCCGGCCGGGAAGCCGCTCAGCATGGAAACCGTCTCGACCCATGGTTTGACCATTATGCCGAGCGAGCTCACAACCTGCGCGCCTCTGAAATCCGCGCGTTGTTCTCGGTAGTGTCGCGCCCCGAAGTTGTCTCACTGGCTGGCGGCATGCCCAACCTGAAGGACCTGCCTATTGAGCGCCTGGCTGACTCGGCGCGCGACTTGATCGCACGCAACGGCTCGGTCGCCATGCAATACGGCTCCGGTCAAGGCTGGGAACCGCTGCGCGAACAGATCTGCGACGTCATGTCCTATGACGGCATCGCAGGTGCCGACCCCGATGACGTTGTCATCACCACCGGTTCGCAGCAGGCCCTGGACCTTGTTTCCGAATTGTTCATTGACGAGGGTGACGTTGTCATCGCGGAGTCGCCGTCATATGTGGGAGCCCTTGGTGTGTTTCGTGCGCGTCAGGCCGATGTGGTGCACGTCGACATGGATGCCGATGGCATCATTCCGCAGGCGTTGGAGGATATGATCCACTCTCTGCGTAAGTCTGGAAAGACGATTAAGTTCCTGTATACGATTCCGAACTTCCACAACCCAGCGGGCGTGACGCTGAGCGAGGAACGCCGACCGCACATCGTTGAGATCTGCCAGCGTGAACACGTGCTGATCGTGGAAGATAACCCCTACGGACTGCTCGGCTTCGGGTCAGATCCGCTTCCCGCATTGAAGTCCTACGCACCGGAAGTCGTGGTCTACCTGGGATCGTTTTCCAAGATGTTTGCACCGGGCTTCAGGATCGGATGGGCCTACGCACCCCACGCAATCCGCGACAAACTGGTCCTGGCCAGCGAGTCAGCGATCCTGTGCCCCTCGATGGTGGGTCAGATGGCGATCGGCGGGTACCTGGTTGATTACGACTGGTACAGCCAGGTCAAAACCTTCCGTTCCATGTATCACGAGCGTTGCGACGCAATGATGAAGGCGTTGGCTGAGTACATGCCGGACTGCACGTGGACACATCCTGAGGGCGGCTTCTACACGTGGGTCACGCTGCCCGACGGCCTGAACGCCAAGGCGATGCTGCCGCGCGCGGTGCGAGCCCAGGTCGCTTACGTGGCCGGAACTGCCTTCTACTATGATGGGCGTGGTACCAATCACATGCGATTATCGTTCTGCTACCCCACTCCCGAGGAAATTCGCGAGGGTGTGCGACGTCTGTCCACTGTGGTCAACGCTGAGAAGGAGCTGGTGGACATGTTCGGTGTCGGGTCGGTCCCTGCGAACGCGCACATCGATGTCGAGCCCACACTGCCGACTTCAGATAACTGAATAGGTCCGTGAACCTGCCTGAGCGCACTGTTCACACCACTCACGTTCTTTGACAGATATTGCCACGACTACCTCAGGAGGTATCGACGCTATGACTCGTCAGACAGATCACCCACAACGGGTCTTGATCATTGCAGGTGGACTTACCCACGAGCGCGACGTGTCCGTGCGGTCGGGCCGCCGCGTGGCATCCACCTTGCATCACCTGGGCCACAAGGTATGCGTGTGCGACCTGGACAGTGAATTGCTGACAGGTATCAAGGATTTTCAGCCCGATGTGATCTGGCCGCTGATTCACGGCTCCCTGGGCGAGGACGGATCCTTGCAGGGCTTGCTCGAAAACCTTGATATTCCCTTCGTCGGGTCGAACTCGGCTCAGGCCATGATGGCGACCAATAAGCCCACAGCCAAGAGCCTGGTTGGTTCATCGGGTTTGAACACTCCCGGATGGGTGACACTCCCTCAGCAACTTTTCCGCCAGGTTGGCGCCTCCGGTGTGCTGGATTCACTGGATCAGACAATGCACTACCCGGCGATCGTGAAGCCGGCTGATGGTGGATCGGCCCTGGGTCTGTCGAAAGTGACCTCGGCTGAGGAGCTGCGGCTGGCGCTGGTTGACGCCTTTGCCTATGGTGAGCGCGTCATGATCGAGAATTTCGTGGAAGGCACCGAAGTTGCCGTCTCTGTTCTTGACCTGGAGAACGGGCCCACGGCCTTGCCGCCTATTGAGATCGTCACCGATGACGGGCGTTACGACTACGATGCCCGCTACACCACGGACAGCACGGAATACTTCGTGCCCGCTCGTCTTGATCAAGAGGTTCTCGATCATGCGCAGGAAACAGCATTGGAGATCCACGCTTTGCTGGGATTGCGTCACCTCTCCCGCATTGACGTGATCGTTGATCCTGCTGGAACTGTGTGGTTCATCGATGCGAATGTGGCACCCGGAATGACAGACACGTCGTTGTTCCCTCAGGCTGCAGATGCGCAGGATTCATTCAGCGCGGTGTGCGACCGCATCGTGCATTTCGTGGCCTCAGATCTGTGAGGTTGTGGTCGGGCGTGCTTTCCGAAGGCGCCCTCGTCACTTCAGCACTTCAGCGAGTGTCTGCAGCTCGTGTCAGCTCGCTGCGACGCATTCGTCGAGCAGGTTGAGGTTGACCAGCGCCTCACGCGCGGTGGCTGGGTCGGTCCACTGAATGGTGTGCATTCCTGCCAGTGTGGCGGCGCGAATATTGGGCTGTCGATCGTCAATGAAGAGAATGTTGTCCGCTGGCACCCCTGAACGGGCGATTGCTTCTTTATAAATGCGTTGTGCCGGCTTGCACACGCCCAGCGGAGCGGAGAATGTGAAGTGGTCGAAGGCCTCAGCCCAGGACAGTTGCGGGAAGCTGTCGGCAATCGCGTGCGGCGCGTTGGACAGGATCCCCAGGTTCATTCCGCGGGCTTTCAGTTCGCATACGAGTTCGAGGGCGTCCGGGTCAGGCAGGTCGAAGCGTGTAATGTCTTCCTGGACGAGAGCGGCGATCGTGGCATCGCTGAGTTCACCCAATCCGCAATCTCCTGCGACGTGGTCCCAGAATTCACGGTCTGAACAGCCAGCATCGTAGGCATCACGGTGGAACCAGATGGAATGATCAACCAGCTTGACGGTGTCTGACGGGGTGGTATCCATATTCATGACCTGAGCCATCTTCGCCGCATCAGGTCGGTGTGTGACAAGCACACCACCAATGTCGAACAATACGGTGCTGATCAGGCACTGCGCATTCCCCATTGCTGCTTAATCTCCTACTGGACCGGTGGACGGACTCACCGCTGGTTGCGCTGGTAGCGTTTCCGGCAGCTCACCCGTATTCGTATCGCTGCTCTGATTGTCTCCGTTTTTCAGATGTAATGGGATAGTTTGTGATCATTCACACCGGCTTCACGAATAGTATCGATCACAGTCTGCGGCGCACGGCCGGTGAATTCACGGGTGCATTCCTCGGCGCCTTGCGCCACCGCATCACATCATCACGGTGTGACAGCGTCATGGCACCATGCCGCTAGCGCATAGCATGACAGCGCGACACCCATATCATCTCTAGTGGTCTAGTCCTCAAGACTCATTAACCCATCCTGAGACGCTTGTTGACAATAAATGTCGGCATCACGATCGCGCACGTGCGGCCCTGTCTATATCTGCGTACGCGTTACCTGGCCTGTGCGCGCAGGACTGCTGCGATGCGTTCCAGGTCCTGTGCGCCGGCAAACTCAATGACAATCTTGCCTTTGGTGCTGCCTTCGTTCACCGTTACACGGGTATCGCACAAATCAGACAGTTCCGCTGCCACGTGGCGCCCCAACTCAGAGAGCTGCTGAGGTTTGCGGATGCGTTGTACCCGTGCAGGCTTAGGCTTGTTGAGCCGAGCGATTTCTTCCGTCGTCCTCACCGAGAGCCCTTCTGCTACGATTCGGTCAGCCAGCAGCTCCATTTCATCTGGTGTTGACAACGAGAGCAGGGCTCGTGCGTGGCCAGCAGAGATCACGCCCGAAGCAACTTTTCGCTGCACGGCGGGTGGGAGTTTGAGCAATCGCAAGGTGTTGGCAATCTGCGGACGCGATCGTGCAATGCGCCTTGACAGCTCTTCCTGCGTTGCTCCAAAGTCCTCCATCAGCTGAGCATAGGCCGAGGCTTCTTCAAGTGGATTGAGCTGGGCGCGGTGGAGGTTTTCCAGCAGGGCATCTCGCAGAAGGTCTTCATCTTGGGTCCTTCGGATAATGGCGGGAATGGTGTCGACCTCAGCGATTTCAGAGGCGCGCAGACGTCGCTCTCCCATGATGAGTTCATAGCGCGCTTCCGGCTTTTCCTCGATGTATTCACGCAATGTGTCAGGCGTATCAGACGTGATTTCGATGGGTCGAATGACAATCGGCTGCAGCACCCCGACTTCTCGAATCGAAGCGGCCAGTTCATTGAGGTCATCTTCGTCAAAAACGCTCCGAGGCTGACGGGTATTCGGCACAATCCACTGAGTTGGAATCTCAGCAAAGGTCGCACCGGGAACTTCGACCAGGTCAGACTTCTCGTCACCAGTACCTGCGTGACCAGCGTCTGATCTCGGCACTGCTTCTGCGTTATTTGATCCCGAGTTTTCTTTTGGCGCGTGATCTCCGTCAGGTCCTGGCGAATCGGCGGCCGACGGCGATGTTTCACGTGAAACACTCGCAGGTGTTCCTTCAAGGACCTCAGCAAAGAGCCGTGACCTCGACTGACCTTTACGAGGTGACGCACCCTCACCTTTTCGCGACACTGCGCCGTCATCCGATTGTGATTTGCGGGCTGCACCTTTTCTTGTTCCAGCAGATGTTACACGATTCTTTCTCGTTGAATCCTTGTGGGCGCGTTCAGAACCCAAGTTGCGGGACTGACTGGATGCAAATGCGTCCGACGACTCTGACACAACGGTTGTTGAATTCCCCGTACCTTCTGACTCGGGCGTGGTCGTGCCCTTCCGTGTGCGTGCTGTCCGACGTGACGAGCGCGGAGACAACAAATCTCGTTGTGACCCCCCACGAACTGGAGCATGGCTACCCGTATGCTCTGGAAATAAGACATCAAGCGGCCGCGACACCGAATGCGGATTTTCGCTCTGAGAATCTGGAATCAGTGCCGCCAATCCACGTCCCAGTCCTCCGTGCCGACGAGTCGATTTTCCTGAATCGGACGATTGATGTGCAGTGTCTTTCTTCCTGGCCATCGTTCCCAGCGCTTCACTTTCTTCGGTCGTATCGATGCTTTCGATTCTACAGTTCTCTGAGCGCCAACGAATGTTTCACGTGAAACATTGCTGTGAGCACATTCGATTGCGACCTTGTCCACCGTCCAAACAAAGAGCGCTCGATATCACGAGTTGCAGGAGTCCCTATCCACCATCATGTCGGGTTCACATCGCACCTGGTCATCCAACTTCACCGGGCTTTTGTCATCACTGACCAAACGGGCCTCTTCGTGAATGTTTCACGTGAAACATTTCCTGCATTCGCATACAACCTGACTCACTCACAGGCCCGCCACCCGCACAGACACTGGAACTGTAATTATCCTTCACAGGTCACGGCCACGCAAAATGACGCGATCAGTTACTTCTGTGCCCATCGCTGCGTCAACTCAAGCGCCGCCTTGCGGTACGCAATCGCACCGGTCGATCGCGGATCATAGGTTACTGCAGTCTGCGAGTAACTCGGCGCCTCGGAAATGCGAACGGATCGTGGGATGACGGTTGTCAGCGTGATCTCCCCAAAGTGTTCGCGCACTTCAGCTGCAACCTCTTCGCTCAACTTGGTACGTTTATCGACCATCGTCAGCACAATCGTCGAGATCCTCAACCGCGGATTGAGTTCAGATCGAATCCGTTCGATCGTTGACCATAGCTGGGTCAAACCTTCCAGCGCGTAATATTCGGTCTGAATCGGAATCATGACCTCGTCGGCACACACCAGTGCATTGAGCGTTACCAATCCGAGCGACGGGGGACAGTCAATCAGGATGACATCCACGTCACGGTTCACTGACAAGAACTCCGAAACCGCATCGGACAGCAAAAATGCACGACGCGGCAAATCCACCATTTCAATTTCAGCACCCGACAAGTCAATGGTCGATGGGCACACCCGCAAGCCTTCCACATCAGGGCAGTCCTGAATCACGCCTGCCAACGATGCTCCCTCCACCATCACGTCATAGATTGACGGAGTGCCCACGCCATGTTCTGCACCCAACGCCGTCGACGCATTTCCCTGGGCATCAGCATCAATGACCACAACATTCAACCCGCCAAGAGCCAGAGCTGCAGCAAAGTTGACGGCGGACGTCGTCTTTCCAACGCCACCCTTCTGGTTGGCAACGGTCATGACCACAGGGCGCTCTGGCCGCGTGAAGACCGCGTGCTCGAGCATACGAAGATCAGCATAGTTCTGCTGAAGACGCCGCGATAGGGGAGCGTCACCTTGCGTCAATTCGCTCATCTCAGCCTGCCTTCTTCTTGTCTACTCTGTCAGCCGCTGGTTCCGAGGTCACACATCGCGACGGGCAACGACCACATAGGTCGATTCATCTTCCATCACCGACGGTACTTCATGAACCTCAGCGAGGAGATGATGGCGCTTCAATTCGTTGCGTGCGTCCTCAACTTCGAGCGCAGCACGACGACCTTTCAACGCCACCAACTGACCATGAGGAGCAATCAGCTTGGACGTCATTCGCACGAGCTTCGACATTTTCGCCACCGCACGAGCCGTCACCACATCAGCACGACCCTTACCGCGCAGATCTTCCGCGCGAGCCTGGTGGATTGTCACATTGTCCAAACCCAGCTCATCGATTGCGTCCGCCAACCATTCACACCGACGCTCCATCGGCTCTGCCAAGTGAACGTCAAGTGATGGTTTACATATGGCAATAACTAGGCCAGGAAATCCCGCGCCTGAACCCACATCAAGCACCTGTCCACGCTTAGGCAGAAAATCCAATACCGCAGCTGAATTCACAATGTGGCGCGACCACAATCGTCCGGCTTCACGCGGTCCGATCAAGCCGCGCATCTCTCCCTCGTCAAGCAGCATGTCGACCAGGTGCTCCAATGCCGAGAAACTGGTACCGAAATACTCGCGCACAGCTTCGGTGGGCTCTTCGGGGATCACCAGGTCAGCGTCGCCGGTGCCGTCAGGTACACTACCGGCCGCAGGCGCCGCATCCTCACTCATCGTCGCGCTCAGCAAGTTCCGAGGTTGCCTCCGCTACATCAGAAGCCGGAGCAACAAAGTCGCCTTCCTGCAATTCCTCCAGAGCGCGCACCTCGTTAACAGATTCGTCATCGCTGTCTGAATCCTCGAAGTCCGCGTCGTCATCAACGTCGTCGCTCTCATCGTCACGCGGATCGGAGATCACGACATAGCGATGTGGATCTGCGCCTTCCGATTCGGAGTGCAGGCCAGCCTCGGCCACCACGTCGTGACACACCTTGCGCTCAAACGGGTTCATCGGTTCAAGCTTTTGCGGCTCACCCGTCGCATTCAGGCGGTTAATGGCCTCTTGTGTCAGCTCACGAAGCTGGACGCGGCGATCGGCACGGAAGCCCGCGATGTCCAGCATCAAGCGTGAGCGTTCGCCCAGCTCGGTTTGTACTGCCAGGCGCGTGAGTTCCTGCAGGGCGTCGAGAACTTCACCGTCCTCACCGACCAGGTTTTCCAGACCAGTCGCGTCGTCAGCCACGATTTCCACCGACGCGCGACCGTTTTCAACGTCGATCTCAATGTCACCGTCAAGATCGGCAATATCGAGCAGTTCCTCCAGGTAATCTGCCGCGACTTCGCCTTCTTCTTCCAGACGTGACAACGTTTCGTCTTTCTTCTCACTCATTGAGATGTCCTTCCGTGGGGCTCCACTTGTTCAGGTGCAGGGGATCGGCGGTGAGTGTCACTGTCGCTGTGTGTCAGTGCCACCACTTTCCGATCATTTTCTCTTCTTCTTCTTGCGTTGGCCTGGGTTGTTGCGTTGACTCTTGCGCTGTGCGCGGCGGCGTTCCACCTCTTCAGGGGTCAGCTCGCTCTTGGCACGGTCGCTCGCCTCGCGGCGAGCTCGCCGATTCTGTTCGGCACGTTCATGCTCGGCAGCCAACTGACGTTCCTTAGCTTCTGCCTGCTTGCGCTGTTCACGACTCATCCGTCGGGGCTGTTCACGCTTCGCAGCCTTCTCCTGGCGCACCACGCTGCGCTCCTTGGCACGGTGGACGCCACGCATCCACGTTTCGTCAGGCAACGTCGTCCACTCCTGCAGCGCCAGGTTACGGTATACGCCCACCACTTCACCCTCACTCATTGATTCAGGGAAGTTGCCGGCTACGCGCTGGCTCCTGGCCTTGCTCTTGATTTCCTTGAGCGATGTTTGGTTCAGCTGTGCGACAGCCTCAGGATCAGATCCGAGTTCCTCACGCTTGCGGTCGTATTCCTCGAAGTAAGGCTTGGCCCACTCCTTGTACCCACGTTCACGCTTGGCCAGCACGTCCTTGTAGGCCGGTGAACCGGGGGTCGGCATCACAGTCATCATCACCATCTGCTGGCCGAAGGTCCACGCGGTGGAGATCGACAGATAGATCATGATGCCCATCTGCACCACAAATGCCGTGAAGACAAACATCAACGGCATCAGGTACATCATCATCTTCTGGGTGCGCATCATCGGGTTTGATGAATCCTGAGCCTGCTGCGGCATGTTGCGTTCCATCGAGATCTTCATCGTCAGGAACTGCAGCACGACCATGAAGATGGCCAAGATGATGAAGACCGCCAGGCCCACACCCGTCGATTCGGTCAAGCGCCCTGACAGTGACACACCTGCCACCGTCGTCCGCTCGATTTCCTGAGCCAGCGCCTGATCGATCGGACCGATGTGGTCGCCAAGATTGAACGTTCCCTGCGCAACGGCACCCGCGTTCCACAGTGCGCGGTACATACCGAACAGAATCGGCATCTGAACCAGCAGCGGCAGACACGAGGCAAAAGGATTCGTCCCGTACTTCTTGTTGAGCGCCTGCATCTCCTCGCTCATCTTGAGACGAGATGCCTGGTCCGTCTTGCCCTTGTACTTTTCCTGAATCTTCTTCATTTCAGGCTGCATGACGGACATCGCTCGCTGCGAACGCAGCTGCTTGACGTACAGAGGCGTAATCAGTGCGCGCACCACAATCGTCAGCACGATGATCGACACGATCCACGCCACACCTGGCCCACCGCTCATTCCGAGCGCCACCAGCAGATCGTGGATCTTTACCCACACCCATGCAATCGCAACGGTAAATGGGTAAATGATCTTGTCAAACCACATGGACATCTCCTTCATGTGTGTCTCGCACAGGCGAATGTGCGCATGTCTCATCGATCGTATCGTGAGTGCACGAGGGCGACTCGTCACAATCGCTAAGCCCCATCACGGGGAAGTCATCGGGGTCCAGATAACCCGCCCAATCGTCAGGCGGAACCCAGGGGGGTGCACTCCACTGGCCTTGAAGCGGCACATGGTCGACACCGCCATTGGACCACGGGTTGCATCGCAGGAGCCGCCATGACGCCAGGATTGTGCCTTTGATGATGCCGTGAACTTCGATCGCACGCACGGCGTAAGCCGAACATGTGGGTGCGTACTTGCATCGTGGTGGCAAACCGGGAGAGATGAAGCGCTGGTAGAAACGTATGGGTGCCAAAGCGATGGTGCGCAGGAGGCTCATTTCTGGCCCCGTTGCTGCTCGCGTTCATCCCACTTGCGCCATGCCCGCGTCAGTGCCCGATCCAGGTTGACGCCCAGTGTGGCCGAGTCCTCACCCAGAGCTCGGTGCCCTGCGCGGACAACAATGCGCGCACCGTCGGGCTGGTCAGCTACTCGCGCGGCCATGAGGTGGCGCAGGCGACGCTTGATGGTGTTGCGTCGTGTTGCCAACGCGACTTCGCGCTTGGGCACGATGAAACCGACGAGGCGCTTGGAAGCATCCTCGTCGGTTCGGCAATGCACCACGACCATCGCATTACCGCTGCGAGAACCATGACGGATTGTCGTTGAAAAATCGGTCGAATCCACCATGCGATGCGCGCGCGGCAACACCGAAGTCTCAGGCAGAAAGACGTGCGCGGCCTTTGCGGCGACGGTTGGAGATCACCGCGCGACCTGCACGTGTCCGCATACGCAAACGGAAACCATGCGTACGGGAACGACGACGGTTACTGGGCTGATAGGTCCTCTTCACCATGACGCTACTCCTTGACGGTGGAACCCCTCGTTCCACTCTTCCTTTATTTCTTTCACCGCGAGTATCCACCGAGTTGTTCTCGCAGGACGATTCACGGCGTGCTCATGCGAGCACAGACAGATTTCAAGCGTAGGGGTTTGACCCAGAGCCGTCAACGCAATCGAGGCCAATTGTCACCGGTTCCACACTCCCAATTTTCGTCCACAACTGTGGACTGGCCCGTGGATAACTTTTTCCACATCCGTGGATTTCCACATGTTATCCACAACGGTGTAATTTACGGATTTTCCGCAGCATCTCTGAATTCGGCTTTGTAACTACACGTGTGTCATTTGCCAGCGTGTTTTCCACAGACCTTTCCCCAACTTGTGGATTACGCTCAGATCGATACAGTGAGTTATCCGGACGTCGTCACAAACTGGTAGCGTTCAAGTGTTGAATGTCACGTCGGTTTCGCAGGTAAGGTAAGAACAGTGAGCAAGTCGTTATCCGATGCGTGGGCAGACGCCCTCGAATCGTTGAAATCCGTTGATTTAGGGCCATTGGCGGCGTCATTCATCAACATGGTGAAACCTCTGGGCGACATCGAAGGCACCATCTTGCTGGCCGTCCCCAACGAATTCACCAAAGGTTTCATTGAGACACGCGTTTCCGACGACGTCACGCAGTCACTGTCCCAGGCACTGGGTCGCAACGTGCGCATCGCTGTCACCATTGACACCTCGCTTGCACCGCTTGAAGACGAGAGCGCATCACCCGACGATGATCATGTTCCACCTTTGCAAACTCCGCGCGACGCCGGAGCCTCGCGCGTGCTCGATGCTGTGAATATCGATTCAACGGAAACCCGGCTCAACCCTCGCTATACGTTCGACACATTCGTCATTGGCCCCTCGAACCGTTTTGCCCATGCGGCGGCAACGGCAGTGGCTGAAGGACCGGCCAAGTCCTATAACCCCCTGTTTATCTACGGTGGGTCAGGACTGGGAAAGACTCACTTGCTGCACGCGATCGGTCACTACGCACTGTCGATGTATCCGCATCTGCGTGTGCGCTACGTCAATTCCGAAGAATTTACGAACGACTTCATTAACGCTATTCGCGAAGACCGCGCGGAGGAATTCCAGCGCCGCTACCGCGAAGTGGACATTCTGTTGGTGGACGACATCCAGTTCATTCAGGGCAAAGAGCAGACCGTCGAGGAGTTCTTCCACACCTTCAACACCCTGCATAACGCTAATAAACAGGTCGTTCTGACTTCGGATCTGCCGCCCAAACAGCTGTCAGGCTTTGAGGACCGGCTGCGTTCGCGCTTCGAGTGGGGTCTGCTCACCGACGTTCAGCCACCGGATCTGGAAACGCGTATCGTCATCTTGCAGAAGAAGGCCGTTGGCGAGGGGATCGAAGTGGATCCGGCTGTGCTGGAGTACATCGCCTCGCGTATTTCGTCGAATATTCGAGAACTCGAGGGTTCGCTGCTGCGCGTGACGGCTTTCGCCAATATCACGCAGCAACGCATTGACTTGCCGCTGGCTGAGATGGTCCTCAAGGACATCATTTCTGATCCCGATGACACCGAGATCACGTCCGCACTGATTATGGGTCAGACCGCGCACTACTTTGATGTCACGCTGGATCAACTGTGTTCAACTGACCGTTCCCGCACGGTGGTGGAAGCACGCCAGATCGCCATGTATCTGTGTCGCGAGTTGACAGATCTTTCATTGCCCAAGATTGGCGCAGCGTTCGGCGGTCGTGACCACACCACGGTGATGCATGCCAATAAGAAGATCACCGAGCAGATGGCGGAAAAGCGTGACATTTTCAACCACGTCACCGAGTTGACCAACCGCATCAAGCAAAAAGCTCGCAATTCGTAAGGATCGCCCGTACCGTTGAGCCACGAATTGACGAAGGGGGCGCGTCCAGCCGCATATTCCTTACTTACCCACCGCTGGGGATAAAACTGTGGATATCCTGTGGGTAATGACAAGAAATTTGTGATTCGATCTGTGGATCGATGCCTGCTCGTTGTGGATGCACGGACCGGTCTTGTGTGAATCCACAATCGGCTCATAAAGTGTCCACATCTCGTGCCCACATTTGTCCACGTAACGAATCGTTGAAATCGCGGGGGTTGACGGGCTTTTCCACACTTTCCACATGTCCTATGACGATGAAGAAAAAGAAATAAAAGATGAAAAAGTGGAAAACTCACAACAAACGATGGGTGGCCGATTAGTGAGTTCGCGAAGAGCTCGACGAAGCTCATCACACGGGTTCGTGGTCAGTTCTGATTTAATCCACATATTTCGCCTTGGGGTCAACTTCTGCATGAGAATCGAGTAGAGTTGGTTCGGTTCATCAAAACAGCTAATGAGTGCTCGCACGGGGAGTTGGAGGGGTACAGAATGAAGTTCACTGTCGCCCGTGACATTTTGTCGGAAGCCGTATCGTGGACTGCCCGAGCGTTGCCGCAACGGCCACCCAGCCCGATTCTGGCAGGTGTCAGACTCAGCGCAGATGCTGAGATCGTCACGCTGTCGTCATTCGACTACGAGGTATCCGCGAACTCGCATATTCCTGCCGAAGTACATGAGCCCGGTGAGGTTCTCGTATCGGGTCGCCTGCTGGCCGACATCTGTAAGTCACTGCCGCAGCGTCCGGTCGATTTCACTGTTGACGGACCGAAAGTGACGATCACCTGCGGATCGTCTCACTTTGTGCTGGCTGTGATGCCACTGGATGAGTACCCGCTGCTGCCCGAACATCCCCAAACACGCGGCACTGTTGATTCTGAAACACTTGCCCAGGCCATCGGCCAGGTCTCGATCGCCGCGTCGCGCGACGACACGTTGCCACTGTTGACGGGTGTGCGTATGGAGTTTGAAGGTGAGCGCATATCGCTGATCGCCACTGACCGCTACCGCCTGGCTGTGCGTGACCTGGAATGGGAACCCAGTGACCCGCAGTTCTCCGATGCGGCACTGGTGAAGGCCCGGATTCTGAGCGACGTGGCCAAGTCCACCGCATCAGGGTCGCGCGTGACGATCGGTCTGTCACGTGAATCCAAGCCAGGAGCATCATCTCTGATTGGTTTTGAGGCATCGGGTCGACGCACCACCTCCACGTTGATGGACGGGGATTACCCGCCGGTATCCCGACTTTTCCCGGAAACCACACCGATTCAGGCTGTATGTGATCGTCACGTGCTGCTTGAAGCGGTCAAGCGTATGGCGCTGGTGGCTGAGCGTAAGACGTCGGTGCGGATGGCATTTTCAGAAGGTCAGGTGGTCCTCGAAGCCGGCCAGGGTGAAAGCGCCCAGGGTTCGGAAGCAATTGAAGCTCAGGTCAACAACGAGATCACCACAGGATTCAACCCGTCGTATCTGATTGAAGGCCTGTCGGTACTGTCGGCCGACTTTGTGCGCTTCGGCTTTACACACCAGTCCAAGCCGGTTGTCATGACTGGTCAAAGTGAACTCGATGGGGGAGAGGACACCAGTTTCCGCTACCTGCTGATGCCCATCCGCTTCGGAGCGTGAGTGTGTGCGTATCTCGCACGTCGCACTTGATGATTTCCGTTCCTACCGTCACCAGGTGTGTGAACTTCCCGCTGGAGTGAGCGTTTTCGTTGGCCACAACGGTCAGGGAAAAACGAATCTTGTTGAGGCCATCGCCTATTTGTCAACGTTTTCGTCTCATCGGGTCGCTGCCGACACGGCACTGGTGCGGGTACCGACCGGCGAGGAGGCTCCTCCTGGTGGTGCCATGATCCGCGTGAAATTGGTGACAGGGGAGCACACGACGTCGCTGAGCGGGGACAACAGTGACAATGCTTCGGATACGTCACAGGCAGGTGAATCCTCCGAAAGGCGCGATCAAGCCGGCAGGCGCGACCAGGTGGTGGAACTGGAAGTGGTGCGCGGAAAAGCCAATCGGGCGCGCCTGAATCGCACCACGCTGGCGGCTAAGAAAATCCTCGGAATGGTCAGGACCGTTGTGTTCGCACCCGAGGATCTGTCCATTGTGCGCGATGCACCGCAGGTCAGGCGCCGTTTCATCGACGAATGCGCGATCCAGCTTCACCCGACGTTCAGCGCCGTTCGTGCAGATTTTGACCGTGTGGCACGCCAACGCGCCGCAGTGCTCAAAGCTGCCAGTGCACGTGTGCGTCGTGGCCAGGTCCCTGACCTATCAACGCTGGAAATCTGGGATGACCAATTCGTGGAACTGTCTGCGCAGGTCACACTTGAGCGCCACCGCGTCGTCACGTTACTGAGTACACCGGCATCTGATGCCTATAGCAGTGTGGCTGACTCGCCTCGAGAATTTTCAGTGGGCCTGGAAGCCTCCGTGTCAGCCTTCAGCGATATCGACGTCACTGACCCGACCGCGCACATTGAGGCATTAAGACAGGCCCTCCAGCATGTTCGAGACGATGAAGTGCGACGCGGTGTGAACCTTGTGGGTGCCCACCGCGACGACCTGGAACTGACTTTGGGACACTTACCCGTTAAAGGCTATGCATCTCACGGCGAATCATGGTCGGCTGCCCTGGCACTTCGCCTGGCATCCTTTGAAGTCCTGAGTGACGAGGGAGAACGGCCAATCCTCATCCTCGATGATGTCTTTGCTGAACTCGATGCGAAGAGGCGTCAAGCCCTTGTCGAGGTCATCAGGCAGGCAGATCAGGTGCTCATTACTGCGGCAGTTGAGAGCGATGTGCCCGATCAGCTGGACGCTCACATTTTTCGCGTCCACTGGGATCCAGAAGATGGCTCGGTGATTGAGCGTGAATGAAAATTCCGGACTGCTTTCTGATGGTGAGCGCACCGATGTGATCGCGCAGGCCACTGCTCGCATGCAGCGTGCCATGCTGGCTCGGGGAGCCACGCGCAGCACTCACCCGCGCGCCGCCGGCTCTTCTGGGCGCACTCAGCGCGATGAGTTCGCCCATGGCGCTCACGCTGGTGCAGGTGACACCGGTGCATCGAACGGTGATGCACACAGTGGTCAGGTCACCCTCGAACCTCGCAATGCACGCGAGGAACTGCGTGCGCGCGCCATGCTGGGACCTCTGTGGGCATTGCGGCATCGAAGCGGGGCTGGGCGCGCCGGGCGTGTGGGACTGGCTTCTGGTCGCTTACGGTGGAATGAACCGCGCTCCATTGGACGTGTCATCAAAAAGACCACGCATGATCGCGGATGGGATTCGTCGACCGCGATGGGGTCCGTTATGGCGCAGTGGCCAGTGATTGTTGGAGACAACGTGGCCCAGCACTGTTCAATCGAAACCTTCAATGACCGCACACTCATTGTGCGCTGTTCATCAACGGCGTGGGCCAAACAGCTCGTGCTGCTTCTGCCGCATATTGAGCGCCGAATTGCCGAAGAAGTCGGTGCCGGAGTGGTCGATCAGGTCATCGTCCGCGGCCCGTCGGCCCCCTCCTGGAACAAGGGCCGATGGTCAGTGAAGGGCAGAGGTGTGCGTGACACGTATGGGTGACCCCTCCCACACTTCACAAGAACCTGTCTTTTCGCAGCTCACGAGTACTTTAGCGTGGCCTACACCAACGTGAAATCAAGTCGAAAAACCCTGTTTTTTGGTAAAATATAAACAGATTATGAGTAGTGTGTCATGTGGACACACGGTCCCGGAATTTTCCGGGAGGGCAGCCAGCCCGCGGTGCACAGCACCATCACAATGAGGGGAGCCGGTGAGTGGCGGACGAAGGGATCAATTCCCAGCCAAATGAGGACCAGGGGCATTACGGGGCATCAGACATCACCGTTCTGGAAGGTTTGGAGGCTGTTCGTAAGCGGCCTGGCATGTATATCGGTTCAACGGGAGAACGCGGCTTGCACCATCTGGTGTATGAAGTGGTCGACAACTCCGTTGACGAAGCTTTGGCTGGATATGCCGACCACATCGAGGTGACGATCCAGGCTGATGGCGGCCTGAAGGTAGTCGACAACGGGCGCGGTATTCCAGTGGATATTCACCCCACCGAGGGGCGACCAACCGTTGAGGTCGTCATGACGATTCTGCACGCCGGAGGCAAGTTCGGAGGCGGCGGGTACGCTGTTTCCGGCGGTCTGCATGGCGTGGGTATTTCCGTCGTGAACGCTCTGTCCACCCGGGTTGATACTGAGGTGCGTCGACAGGGGTACGTGTGGCGGATGTCCTTTGCCGATGGCGGGGCAGTGGTCTCTGAGCTCGAACGTGGCGAGGAAACCGACGAAACGGGCACTACCCAGGTGTTCTATCCAGATCCACAGATCTTCGAGTCCACTGAGTTTGACTTTGAGACGCTGCGTCACCGCTTCCAGCAGATGGCGTTCCTCAATAAGGGGCTGCGCATCACGCTGACCGATGAGCGCCCCTGGGTTCAGGACGAGGGCGACGAGATCACCGGGGATGATGAAGGCCCAGCTGACGATCCTGTTCCAGGGTTCCGCCGCGTGTCCTACATGTATGAACATGGCTTGCGCGACTACGTGGAATTCCTGGATTCGAGCCGCAAGACTGACGTCATTAACTCCGAGATCATTGATTTTGAAGCTGAAAACGATCCGGGCACGATGTCGCTGGAAATTGCGATGCAGTGGACAACGGCGTACTCGTCGAGCCTGCACACCTACGCCAACACGATCAATACGACCGAAGGCGGAACACACGAAGAGGGCTTCCGCACGGCACTGACCACGGTGATCAACCGTTATGCCAAGGAGCGCGGAATCCTCAAGGACAAGGACGAAAACCTGTCCGGTGAAGATGTGCGTGAAGGTCTGACGGCGGTGATCTCCATCAAGCTGACCGAACCGCAGTTCGAAGGCCAGACCAAGACCAAGCTGGGGAACACAGAAGCCCGCACATTCGTCCAGCAGCAGGTCTACCAGCACCTGCAGGACTGGTACGATGCGCATCCTGCCGACGCCAAGGCGATCATCATGAAAGGTCAGCAGGCTCAGTTGGCGCGCGTCGCGGCACGCAAGGCCCGTGAGGCCACTCGGCGCAAAACCGCCCTGGACACGCTGTCGATGCCGACGAAGTTGCGCGACTGCTCGTCCAAAGATCCCTCGGTGTGTGAAATCTTCATTGTCGAGGGTGACTCGGCAGGTGGTAGTGCCGTCGGTGGGCGCGACCCGGAACACCAGGCGATTTTGCCACTTCGCGGAAAGATCCTGAACGTTGAAAAGGCTCGCCTTGACCGCGCGCTGAACTCTGAGACGATCCAGTCGCTCATCAGCGC
Organism: Pauljensenia sp. C0170B4; assembly: GCF_056590235.1. Classification (NCBI taxonomy): domain Bacteria; kingdom Bacillati; phylum Actinomycetota; class Actinomycetes; order Actinomycetales; family Actinomycetaceae; genus Pauljensenia; species Pauljensenia sp. C0170B4. The sequence goes on from NZ_JBWPVS010000003.1 coordinate 302,247, forward strand.
CCTGGGCACTGGCATTGGTGAAGAGTTTGACATCAACAAGTTGCGCTACTTCAAGATCGTGCTGATGTCAGATGCTGACGTGGATGGCCAGCACATCGCGACCTTGCTGCTGACGTTCCTGTACCGCTATATGAGACCACTGGTGGAGCAAGGGTACGTGTACCTAGCGACACCTCCGCTGTATCGACTCAAGTGGACGAATGCTCCGCACGAATACGTGTATTCGGACAAGGAGCGTGACGACTGTCTTACTGAAGGGCTCAAGGCCGGTCATCGCCTGCCCAAGCAGGGCGGCATCCAGCGTTACAAGGGCCTGGGTGAGATGAACGACCAGGAATTGTGGGAAACCACGATGGATCCTGCGCACCGAATTTTGAAGCAAGTCGAGGTGGGCGAAGCAGCAGCTGCCGACCAAATCTTCACCCTGCTGATGGGTGATGACGTGGAATCCAGGCGTTCGTTTATTCAACGAAACGCTCAGGATGTGCGATTCATTGACGCCTAGCGCCGCGGCGCAACGACAGTGATCCGACCATCGTCAACAACCTACTGATCAGGGACCAAGGAGAGTTTCATCGTGAGTGACGAGCCCACCACAGAGATTGAATCAACCGCTCCGCACGGACGGATTGATCAAGTCGACCTCGAAATGGAAATGAAGAGGTCGTACCTTGATTACGCCATGTCGGTCATTGTGGGCCGCGCCCTTCCGGACGTGCGAGACGGCCTCAAGCCGGTTCACCGCCGCATCCTGTATGCCATGTACGACGGCGGATACCGCCCCAATGCAGGTTTCTACAAGTGCATGCGCGTCGTCGGTGACGTGTTGGCGCACTACCACCCTCACGGTGACATCTCCGTGTATGACGCTTTGGCTCGCCTCATCCAGCCGTGGTCAATGCGTTACCCGCTCATTGCCGGTCAGGGTAACTTTGGTTCTCCCGGTAACCTGGGGCCTGCTGCCCCTCGTTATACCGAATGTAAGATGGCGCCCCTGGCGATGGAAATGGTGCGCGACATTGATGAAGACACTGTTGACTTCCAGGACAACTACGATGGGCGCACCCAGGAGCCTACGATCCTGCCGTCGCGTATTCCGAACCTGCTGATCAACGGGTCGGAAGGTATTGCCGTGGGTATGGCCACGCGCATCCCGCCGCATAACCTGCGTGAGGTGGCCGAGGGTGTGCAGTGGGCACTTGAGCATCCTGATGCCACGCGTGAAGAACTGCTGGCAGCTCTCATGGAACGCATCAAGGGCCCGGATTTTCCTTCCGGTGCGACGATCCTGGGTCGCAAGGGCATTGAGGATGCCTACCGCACTGGCCGCGGCTCGATTATTCAGCGCGCCATTGTCGAGGTTGAGGAAATCCATGGCCGCACGTGCCTGGTTGTCAAGGCGCTGCCTTACCAGGTCAACCCCGATAACCTGGTCCAGAAAATTGCCGACATGGTCAAGGCCGGCCAGATCCAGGGTATTGCGGATATCCGTGACGAAACGTCGGGCCGTTCAGGCACGCGCCTGATCATGGTTCTCAAACGCGACGCGGTTGCCAAAGTTGTCCTGAACAACTTGTACAAGCGCACGCAGCTGCAGGACTCGTTCCCGGCGAATATGCTCGCCCTGGTGGACGGCGTGCCGCGCACACTGTCGCTGGATGGATTTATCCGTCACTGGATCAGACACCAGATCGAAGTCATTGAGCGGCGCACTCGCTTCCGTTTGAACAAGGCGCGCGAACGCCTGCACATTCTGGAAGGCTACCTCAAGGCGCTCGATGCCCTCGATGAAGTGATTGCGCTGATTCGTCGCTCTCCAACAGCCGACGATGCGCGCACCGGCCTGATGGACCTGCTCAACATTGATGAAGCGCAGTCTGATGCCATTTTGGCGCTGCAGTTGCGTCGCCTGGCCGCCCTCGAACGTCAGAAGATTCTGGACGAGCACGCACAGTTGCGTGACCATGTGGCCGACCTGGAAGACATCCTGGCCACCCCGCAACGCCAGCGCGACATTGTGTCCACCGAGCTGGCGGAGATTGTCGAGCGCTACGGTGATGAGCGTGTCACCACGATCGTGCCGTACGCGGGCGAAATGTCGATGGAGGACCTCATCCCCGAAGAGGACGTGGTGGTGACCATCACCCGTGACGGTTTCGCCAAACGTACCCGCACCGACAATTACCGTTCGCAAAAACGCGGCGGCAAAGGTGTGCGCGGCACTCAGCTCAAGGGCGATGATGTGGTGGAGCATTTCTTTGTCACAACCACGCACCAGTGGCTGCTGTTCTTCACGAACCTGGGTCGTGTTTACCGCGCGAAAGCGTATGAGATTCCGGAGGGCGGTCGCACCTCCCGCGGTCAGCACGTTGCGAATCTGCTTGCGTTCCAACCCGATGAGCGCATTGCACAGGTCCTGGCTATTCACGACTACGACGAGGCTGACTACCTGGTGCTGGCCACACGGTCCGGTCTGGTGAAGAAAACGCGCCTGTCGGAATACGACAGTGCCAGAACCGGCGGCATTATTGCGATCAACTTGCGTGATGATGACAACGGAGAGCCTGATCAGCAGGTGTCTGCTCAGCTGGTGAACGCTGATGATGATCTGATCCTGGTGTCCCGTAAGGGGCAAGCGGTGCGATTTACTGCCAGCGATGAGCAGCTGCGTCCGATGGGGCGCGGCACGTCGGGTGTGCGCGGCATGAAGTTCCGTGACGGCGATGAGCTGCTGGCGATGGAAGTTGTGCGCGAGGGTGCGGACCTGCTGATCGTCACAGATGGTGGCTACGCGAAGCGCACCCCGTTGAGCGAATATCCTGTGAAGGGTCGCGGCATTTTCGGCGTGCGAGTAGGCAACTTGGTGGATGAACGAGGTGCACTGGTGGGCGCCCTCGTTGTCGACAGTGACGAGAATGTCATGGTGATTACCGAATCCGGTAAACTTGTCCAAATCAACGCGTCCGACGTGCGTGCCACCGGGCGCAACACTATGGGTGTCATTTTCGCTCGCCCGGATGACGATGACCGCATTATTGCGATTACGCGTCACACGGAGGATGACGAAGATGAGGCCGTTGATGAAACCGCCGACGAATCAGCTGCACAAGAGGCTGATGAGCCTGTAGCGTCAAGTGCAGAAACTGAGGAGGACGAGCAATGAGCGATCTTGAAGACCTCGATCAGCCGATCCTGGATGAGGATGTACCGCGCAGAGTCGACCTGTCGGTAGCGCGCGTGGACCCGTGGTCAGTCATGAAGGTTGGTTTCCTGTTGTCCGTGGCGCTGGGGATAGCGTTGGTGTTCGCCACCCTGGTGTTGTGGCTGATGCTCGACTCCATGCACGTTTTCGGCGACATTGAGGAATTCCTCAAGAATCTGAGCGCGGAACGTTTCGTCACGCTCATGGAGTACCTGCATTTGTCGAAGGTGCTGTCCTACGCGACCATTGCGGCGGTGGCCAACGTCATCATGATCACGGCGATGTCGACGCTGGGTGCGTTCCTGTACAACATCATCGCCTCATTGGTGGGCGGGGTGCGCGTGTCCTTGATGGATGAGTAGAGGCGCGAGCGGTGGAAGATGGCGACTGTGGTGTCGGTGAATGTCATAGACGTCACTAGGCTCTCGTTTTGTTGTCGCACCGATGCTCGGGTACGATAGTTCGGTGCCCTTGGGGCGCGGATGGGCCTATAGCTCAGTTGGTTAGAGCGCAGTCCTGATAAGACTGAGGTCGCTGGTTCGAGTCCAGCTAGGCCCACTGTCCACACTCAGCTGAATGGGAGGCGGAGCGGTGAAGAAGGCGATCACGACCATTGCGGCGCTTGCCGGTGCTGCGATAGCGGGGATTGTCGTTCGTCAAATTGCTCAGGACCTGTCCAATAACGCTGATCTGTGGAGGTCCGTCACCGACGAATATGAGCCGGAATCTTCCACCGCTCATTAACGACGGCGACCCGACCCGACCGCTTTCTGGGCGGTTGTCTGGAGCTGTCACCGTCAGGTACGGTAGGAACTCAATAACGGGGCTATGGCGCAGCTGGTAGCGCACCTGCTTTGCAAGCAGGGGGTCGTGGGTTCGAGTCCCACTAGCTCCACCACTGGACGCTCATTGTGATTCACAATGAGCGCTTTTTGTGTCGTGGCGACGAATATTGGGCTAATGCCGGAGTATTGCTGAGTGTACGATATCCGGGTCCAGATTCTGACTCCCTTTGAAAAAAAGGGACCTCATGAGGATGTTGTCACACACAAAGTCCGTGTATCCTGTCATACATTTTTCAAGTGTTAGTTTGTTGTTGGCTCTCCTGCTGATGTGTGGCATCACCCCAGTGACGTGGGCAGATGGTGATGGAAGTGATGCCGCTGCCGCTGATCCTGCTGTGGAATCCAGCGAGCCGGCATCTGATGCCGGTCAGCCGAGCCCGTCACCTGTCGATCCTGAAGCGGCTCCTGCGGAGGCGGCTCATGCCTCAGAAGCTGCTCCGACTTCTGAAGAGGGTGCTCCTGCCCCGGCAGAAGATACTGCTGTTTCAGTCGAACCGAACGATACGTCTGCGCGTGAAGCGGCAGCTCCACCTGCAGAGTCCTCGGAGGCCGCGCCTTACAGTGTCCAGATCACCTTTATGTACGGTGAGAATGTGCAGGCGAAGCAAACCTTCACTGACCCGGAAGCGGTTCTCGGTACGCAGGGTGTACAGACCGATATCAATCAGTGGCCTTTCAGGATGTACTTCCTCGGGTGGTCTCCAGATCCGAAGTTCAAGGATCTTAAGAAATATTCGGAAGACAGTCCGTTCTACTTTGCGAGCCAGAAGGTTGGCGACATTTTCCCAGCCGGAACCGCGCCTCAGACCCTGCACGCTATCTACGTATCCAATACCGACTACGTCGGCCTGGATACCACGTCGATGGCAACCATCAACTGCGGCAAGAGCGGTGAGCAAACAGCGCCTGACTCCGACATCAAGAAATTTGAAGTCGAAGGCGATATGCCAACCACAACCGCTTACTACGACGACCGTACCGATGGTTACTAGGTTTCTTATGAGGCGCAGTTTTCGATGCCTCCGTTCACCTCGATTACTGTCTACAAAGATCCGATAGTAGGTGCGTTGGATAACGGTTCTGACTGGAGTCAGTTGGCGAACAGAACAGCCAAGGCGACCCACGTCGATATGCGCGTCAAGCTCGACGAACGCATCGTGATGCCGGAGCGGATGAAGATCAAGTTCTCCAGCTACACATTCCGTCCGATCGCTGTCTACGCCGCAACGAACGCCGATGGCAGTGAAGTTGCGATGGGGGATAAGGACAATCCCGGCGGGAAATATGGGGTTTCCCTCGTTGCGGATGGCAAGACGGCAATAGACTTCGCAGAAAACAATAATCCAGACACGATCATCGAAATTGTCCCGTGGATGACGAATGCCGCTGGCGAACGTGTTCCCGTCCACGAAATCGTGGTTCGTACTCGTACCCGAACCGGATATGACCAAGCGCCTGGTGGTGACCGCATTCCTGCGACCTATGAGAAGATCGCCAAGATGCAGCGCCTGATGCTTGACGATTCGAGCGCTCCGCTCACTGTCAGCCCAGAAGATGCCCTGAAGATCGCCAATGGCGAAGCAGATCCGATTCAGGTCACTGGAATGCTGAGGGCGTGGTGAAGGCTTCCGTAGTGAACGTCTTTGGACAATCCCTTGGAGGCAAGCTCCTGCTTGGCCCGGTGCAAGCCAACAACGTGGACGTGACATTTGCCTTCAACAAGGTGAGCTTCGATGAGAACACACCTCCTGGTGCTGCTGAAAAAGACCTCGGCACGATCAATGTTGTGCACAAGAAGGGTATTGAGGCTGACTCATTAACTGATCAGAGCATGCCGACATTGCCTGCTTCAATGGAGGTTGACGGTGTCCACTACAAATTCAATGGGTGGAATACTCAACGCGATGGGAAAGGCACGAACTTCACAGGCACTACTCCGGTGACCGAGGACATGACACTATACGCTCAGTGGACGACGCGTGACTCTGAACCTGTTCCCGACCCTCAACCAAAGCCAGGTGTCGACCCGGGAGACTCGGTCCAGCCGAGCTATTCTGCGCGGAAACTTGCCAGCACTGGGTGAGCTGACGGATACGTTCAGATGGCAGCAGGCGTGATGATGCTGCTTGCTGGCAGCGCCATGGTCATCCGACGCCGCAAAGCCTGATCACCAGCTCAATACTGGGTAGTATGCCGAAGGCGAAGGGGTGTGTGACGCCGGCCCTGTTGTCTGACGCACCAGCTCAGAGTTTGCGACTCCAGTATCCGGTAAGGACGAATGCAACGATAAGTTGGAATGCGGCCGCGCATTGAAGAGCGATGAATGCCGGGATACTGAAGGCGCCGACGATGAATGACGCGCCGACGAGTGTCATCGACAGCACGGTGACAATGGGTCTGCCTGAATGAGCGCGAATGGCGGCTTCACGCTCATCAGTTTCACGGATATAGGCTTGCCTCAAGGTACTGTCATTGCGCATTTTGCTGAGGTTGAAACTCATGTAGCCGACGCAGATGAGTTCGAAAACAATTCCTGCTGCGGTGATGATGTTGACGATCGGTGCATCCGGGATGTTTGCGCGCAGTATTAAGTTTCCGAAGAAACTCAATGCGAGGCCGGCGATGACAAAGATCAGAGCCAGGCTGTGGCGCTTCTTGAGTTCTGTGCGGTATTGTTCGAGTTCGTTCATGTTGTTTTCTCCAGGTCTGTGAAGTCGAAAACGTTCTCGATTGTGAGGCCGAAGTAGTGGGCGATTTTGTATGCCAGCGGCAGGGACGCCACGTATTTACCGGTTTCAATTGAGGTGATTGTTTGCCGTGTGACGCCGACTGCCAGAGCAAGGTCTTCCTGTGAAAGCTTGCGTTCTTTGCGTAGTTTCGGGATCTGTGTTCGCATCTTGCTCCTGTCACTGTGAAGCATTCCGACACAAAAAAGACTAGTAAGCTTTGCAAAAACTGTCAAGCGTGCTTTGCAATCTGTGTGGTAGCTCCACGCCCGATGTCACATGCGAAAGCCGCGCAGGAACTCGGGGCGATGCACATGTGAAGCGTGGACGACGAGGTACGACTTCACAGCAGCCCATGAAGTTCGTGACAGTGGCTCCGGCATCAGAGAGAATTGTTCCGGTAGCCGCGCTGTGCCTGCAGGACGGCATCCAACGGAAAATCGGCGGTGAGGCAAATGGCGACGAAGCTGGAACCTGGTGTCGTGAGGATCGCGCACACGCGGTCGGGCGCTGAGGGATCCGACGAGGTAGTTGTTGCTGAGTTCGACACCAAGGGTGTGCTCGTGAGATGGCCACGAACCCTGGATTTAGTTGAGGCTCTCCGCCTGAATGACGACAGTCGGCAAATCCCGGACCCGCTCATTCTGCGGGATGGCGATGGATGGCTCACTCTTGCCGAGGGCTACACCGTGGGTGCGTCTGCGTCGTCTCTTGGGCACTCTCTGGAGCGCCTTCGCTACAGGCGCGCGATCCACTCCGGTGCAAACGGAGTCGATTATGTAGGGGTCAATGGGATGACCTCGGAGATCGACGGATTGGCCAAGTGGGCGAAGCTGGTTCCAGTAACAACGCAACTGATGCTGGGCGAGGAGGGAAAGGACATCGAGGGTGTTTCGATTGTGGCAAAGAACTTGGATTCGTTGTCTCTGGGAGGCCCGCTCGATCTGCAACTGTGCACTTCGTTCCGTTTCAACCCCATGCCGAAGGGCGGCGTCTTCACGATCCCTACCGCTCTGCTGGTGCGAACCCTTAGCACTGAGCTTGAAAGTTGGCAGACGCACCAGCAGACGCATCGGATGATGCAAGACCTCATGTGCCTGGTATACGGCAAGCCTTGCGGATCGCGGCTGATCTCGGTGATGAGGGAAGACGACCAGGAACTGCCGCCGACAGATGAGCGTCGTTTCTGGCGAGACGCATACCAACCGTCTTTCGGTCGGACCGTCGATCCCGACCGCCAGTTGACCGACGATGATAACCCGCTTTTCTTCCTTGACGAGGCCAACGCGGATCTTGTTGCGAAGTGGCTAAATGAGTACTCGTACTGGTCTCGACCGACCTGGATCGCCATGAGTGCCCTGTTCCATCGCACCCTTCCGGTGGAGTCGCAGCTTGTTCACGTTGCCGTGGCGCTCGAAGCATTGGGCTACGCGATCGCCGAAAAAGCCAATCCCGACAAGAAAGTATCGGGAACGTATGAAGCGCTGCTCAAGAACATCTTCGACTTCCTGGGATACGAACCCGACGCTGTTGTTGGCGAGGGCGGCAGCCGTGATTCCTGGTGCAAGGCTTTCAACGAGGCCTATAAAGGAGTCAAACACGCTGACAACGATCTGACGGAAGGACGAGAAGCCTGGGTACGGACGCGGGAGGGCCTAATCCTGATCCGCTGCTGGCTCGCTGCCGCGCTTGGCGTCTCAGAGGAGCTCGTCATGCAGCGACTAGATCAGGGGCGAGTCGGGGCTTGATGCTCTGACAGGCGTCTTCAGCGGCGTCTCTCGACTTCCAGGAGGCGTGGCGCGCTGGTGTGTCGTACTGAGCTGCTCGGCGGGTTTAGTGTCCGGGGTGATCTCTACAATGAGATTGGCCAAGGAACCACGCTTCGGCCAGCCGAGGTACAAACCCGTGGCTTGATTGTATGATTGGGGGCAACTGATGGGCGAAGGTACCCTCCGACGAGTGAAGTTCTACGGCGCACAGGATTTAGCGACCTGGATGTACATGCCGCGCGTGGCTGAGCTCATCGAGAAATTTGAGAATGCTGACACGCTGACCACGACCGTGGACGCGATCGAGCTCCACAACGTCCAGCCGTACATAGAGAAGGGTTTTCTACCCCAGACTTACACGGCCGAACAACGCGCCCATGCTGAGAGCCTAGTTCCAAGGATGCGCAGCGCGGTGGCACGGTTCTTCTCTAGAGTCAACGAGTCCAACTGTGAAGCCATCGTTACTGACATCAACTATGACTACCACGCGGACCTACTCGAACTACTTGGCCGGAACAGAGCGTACGAGCGGTGCAACCCAACCATCATGTTGTCTGTACTTGATACTGCGGGCGTCCGCATTGGTCAGATGCTTGCATGCGAGAAGCTCGTGGTTGCTTACCAGCTGGAGATGCGTGAAAGGCTGCTCGCATCGCCGCAGAACGCAGAGCATGTGGTGCGCAAGTATCTGGAGAAGAACACGCGTGATGATATCCACCTGCCTGCGAATCTGACGACTAGCGATGTGCACGATTTGCTGGAGAGATACCTTGACAGTCCCGAGGCTAACCCTAACTACGTGAGGTTGATCGAGACCGCTTCATCCCAGGGTATGGTGGCGACCGGGATTGACGCCAAGCTGAAGTTGAAAGCGAAGCGCCGCAATGCCGAGATGACGCAAAAGCTCTTTGAGGAGACGGCAGGCATCAGGTTCGGTGTTGAGATGTGTCTCTCCGATACCCAAGACGAACCAGTGGTGTCCAAGTTGGACAACTCTGATGGGACAGTCGCTCAATTTAGTTACAGCAGTCGCTGGTTGGAAGAAACCCTCGACTACCCGAGTGTCCTCAATAACTTCCAGTACCTCTTCGAGTTCGCCAATCGCGAAGTAATACTGAGCTTCCCTTCGACACTTCGCAGCTCGGGGCCCTTGAAAGCTTCGTGGGTGTGCCTGGGAAGAGCGAGTACCCGGTAGGTGTGGCGTTCCGAGTCGCCGAAATGGCGTCCTTCCTGCAGACAAGGCTCTACCAGCATTTCCTAGAAGACAAGGGAATCGACTTGGAAGATGTTATCATCTGGTTCTTTAGAACCTATCTTGTGGACGAGTTCGGCGCCATGAACTTCTCGTTCACCCGCTCCACGCCCGGAAGTTCCTTTCTGGAAAGGACTAGGCACCTTTTCGTCGAAATGGAGAGTGTTTTGAACCAATTCCGTCAGTTTGTTAACAATGGTGAAATCGACCCCGACTTGCTCTCCATCAGTTCAGACCCAATAGCATACAAGCGGGTACCCAGCCTCCTAGACGGAAAGTACATCTACTCGACACATGAACAAGAAATCACAGGAATCCTCCACGCGCTTTTTTCTGACCAGTCGAGGCTAACGTGCATCAGCGATGACTTGAGAGGAACAAGCGCCGCGGAACTTCTACTCAAGAACGAGGTCAGATATGGCGATTTTGATGAATATCAACGGAGTATGGTTGATCAGCTTATCAAGCTAGGTATCCTGCAGGATACGGAGGCACAGGTGACAATCGCGAAACCGCAGCAGTTTTGCATCCTTCATTCACTGTTCACCAGTGAGGCAGTGAGTTACTTCCACCTCTCGGAGAATGGTCGTGCAGAAGCGGATTCAATGGAAAAGCGTGGGTGGGTGACCCGTCGCTCGTCCCTGCTGACGGAAGCCGAAGCTGCCTACTTCAACTTTATGCTCAATAAGGTTGAGTTCAGTAACGGGCCTGAGCTGCGCAACAAATACCTTCACGGATCACAAGTGAATGGCGATGGTGAAGGTGCCCACTTTCAGACCTACATCACCGTCCTAAAGCTCATAATCGCTCTCGTAATCAAGATGAACGATGACTTCTGTTTGTCTGCGGAGGAACAGGTGGCTGCTAAGAGCTCGGCTCTGGGTGAATAATGCGTCGAATGTGAGGACGATGCAACGTAGGCCAATGCCGAGGAAGTTCCAGTGGAGTGACTTGGTGGCTGTTACCGAGGCTCTTGATATGAGTCCACGCGGTCATTCGGCGGATACCGAACCAGCGGCAGATCGAGATCACGCGATTGTCGTTCTGCTGGGCGGTTGCGCCACGCACGAAAGTTGAGGACTCCGTTATTAAGTCCGGACGGGAGTACTGAGGTTGATTTGAGCATGGCAGCATTGACAAAGCACATTGCCGGCCTCGTGTATTGGAGCAACGACGTTAATAAAGCGAAAACCGGAGCAGTCCTAGCTGATGCGGTATTGAACGAAGCGGACGGCAACCGACACATCGCCCACGCATATGACGCGGACGGTTATCATCAAATGATGCAGCACTATTACTTGACCTGTCGCTTGCTCCCGAAGGAATTGCTGGTTGAACAGTTGAGGGCGACAGAGATAAGAAGCTGGACGTGCGAAGTTCGATCTCTATCGCGTTGATGGAAAAACTGAGCTCCTAATCTAGGCAGAGATCCTGGCAAACAGAGATCGGACTGATGCGGTGCCAAAGACGTAGGCGGAGCTGGCCGATATTACGCGTCAGATACTCACTGCTTTGGGAAAGAGGACTCGGCTGTGGGTGAGGGAGACACGGCTAAGAACACGATGATCTAGACGCTGGCTGGTGCACATAGCTCGAACCGCGTAATTTACTTATCCGCGGGAAAGTATCGGCTCAAGCAGATGGCCAGTGTGGAAGGACATACGTTGACGAAACTCGTTGACTTCTCGATTGGAGCTGTGAAGGACTATGGCATCCCTGATGCGAGACATCGCCAAGTTCAACGCAGTAGAGAAGCCAATCGGTCCCTTGGACGTGACGGATCCGGCGGGCTCAATCGACCCGTCAGGAGCACTCGCTCGATCCGAGGCAATCGAGCCGATGGAGAGAGCAGGCCGGGGCAGAGAACTGCTCCTGCTACTGTGATTAATTCAGCATCGCAGCAGTCGAATTCGAAGCAGCTCGCCAAGATCGGTCCAACAACAGCTCTGCTTTCTCAGCTTGCGCTAGCATTCCTAGATGTCGCCACTCACGGCGCCCGCATTAGGCAAGGATACAGAAGATCCCGCGGATAACTGAATCTCCTGGGATTCACTGGTCATGGCGTGCTTACGTGCATGCACCAAGCCGTGACTTCTTAGTACCGTTGAGTATCAACCCACTAAAGGTGCCGCAAACGATGCCTAGTCAGAGAAGTGCCTCTTGTAGGAGCGTAGTTTGTTTTCTTGAGGCGGTATTCTGAGGATAATATCTAAGACCGGTCTCGAGATGCATGCGGAGTGTGTTATCACAAGTTTTGTGCGTTTGACCTGACCTAGAGTTGAATGGACGGTTCATCCAAGTAATCGATGATCTGAGTTGGGCTTATCGAGAGCTATGTCGGCTCTGGAACAAGCCTGATTTTGGGATAAGGAGTGGGGTTTTTGGTGGATCAGAAGGAAATATTCGTCAAGTCTAAGGAACGGGTAACGGACCACGGTGAGGTTTTCACTCCGGCACATATCGTCAACGCCATGCTAGATCTCGTTAAAGGCGAGTCCGAACGCATCGATTCACGGTTTCTTGAGCCTGCATGCGGCGAGGGTAACTTCTTGAAGCAAGTGCTTCAGCGCAAATTAACGACAGTCCAACAGAATTATGGAAAAAACGAATTCGAACGCCGTCATTATGCCTTGCTTGCTCTCATGTGCATCTACGGAATCGAGCTATTGGAGGACAATGTGCGCGTGTGCCGGCGGGTCCTTTGTGAGATTTTTCAGGCTTTTATTGGCGTAGAGGATGCCGAACAGTGGATTCAGGCTGCTGATGTCGTACTCACCGCAAACATAGTTCAGGCCGACGCGCTGACAATGAAGACTCCTACAGGTGGGTCGTTGACGTTTTCTGAATGGGGATACCTCGGCAGAGGTAAGTTCCAGAGGCGTGATTTTAAATATGACAAACTAACTAAGAGAAGTGCATACAACGTGGCGCTTTTTGGGGAATTTAAAGAGGACGACGTTTTTCAACCGGTAACCAGTTATAAACCCATGACCGTTCGTGAAATGGCCGAAATGGGAGATGTGTTATGACGATAACGGATTTGGTCAATCATAACCCTGATGTACTGACGTGCGTTGCAAACCTTTCCAACGACGAAGTTTTTACCCCTCCGGATATTGCCAATCAGATGCTTGATCGAGTAGCGGACGCGTGGGCGAAAGATCACGACGGCGAGAATCTGTGGCAGAATCCAAAAGTCACGTTTTTGGATCCTTTCACTAAGTCTGGTGTATTTCTCCGTGAGATCACCCGTCGGCTTGTAAGCGGTCTTGTCATGAGAATTCCCGACCTGCAACAGCGTGTAGACCATATTTTGACGCGCCAAGTATTCGGTATCGGGATCACGAATCTTACCGCGTTGCTTGCACGCCGCAGTGTTTATTGTTCAAAGTGGGCTAACGGTAAACACTCCATTTGTAAGGCTTTTGAGAATGACTGGGGAAACATCTGGTTCGAACGCACCGAACATACATGGGTAGGGGGGAGTAAGGAAGTTCGCCTCGACCCACTTACCGGCGGTGACCAGACCATCTATACGCACCGACACTGTGTTTACTGCGGTGCGGGTGAGGATGACTATGCGCGCGGTAATGATATGGAATCGCACGCGTACGCCCTCATCCACACAGATGATATTAAGTCTCGTATGAACGAGATGTTTGGAGAACAAATGCATTTTGATGTTGTAATCGGTAACCCTCCCTACCAGCTCAGTGATGGGGGTTACGGAGTTAGCGCTAAGCCAATTTATCATTTATTCATCGATCAAGCAAAGAAACTTGATCCTAGATATCTAAGCATGATTATTCCGGCACGGTGGTATTCAGGAGGTAAGGGACTCGATGATTTCCGTCAAGAAATGCTTACTGATTCCCGAATTGTGGCACTCCATGACTTTCCGGATAGCCGTGATGTGTTCCCCGATGTAGATGTAGCAGGCGGTATTTGCTACTTTCTATGGGCGCAGAATCATAACGGGATTACGAGTGTCACGACCCATGTACACGGCGATGAAGACGTGTCTGAGCGCGCTTTGCTCGAACCGGGAAACGATATTTTCATTCGCAACAGTAGGGCAATATCGATTTTGCGTAAGATTTACTCAGTCGAAATGAAAACGTCGCTAGAAGAGTCGAAAACAATTCTTCCCGAGAACTTGCAAATGGCTACTCAAGTAAGTTCACGTAAGCCTTTTGGATTTCCGACTAATTTTCGAGGTCGCTCAGAAATAACTTCTACTGATTCAGTAAAGCTAGTGCGGAACAATGGGATTGATTGGATTTCTAGGAATGAAATACGAACGAGATTAGATGCGGTGGATAGGTGGAAAGTTTTCACCTCAAACGCATCTCATGATCATGCTGGCCAGCCTGATAAAACTGGAACTAGGAGGGTTCTGGGGCGAACATCTATACTTGAGCCGAATGCAGTGGTGACGGAAACATACATATTACTTGGGATTTTTGAAAGTCAGAGGGAGGCTGAAAGTTGCCTCTCTTACGTCATAACGAAATTCGTACGTTTTTTGGTAGCTTTACGCTCATCGACTCAACACATTACAAAGTCCCGGTTTAAGTATGTACCTCTGCAAAGTTGGGACCATAGTTTCTCCGATAAGGAGCTCTACTCGCGTTATGGGCTAGATGAGTCGGAGATCAATCTAATCGAGCAGTCAATACGTCCCATGAATGGTAAGTGACATGAGGAATATTTCTGATTTACTCCCACCTAAGCCCTCATCCCGGCTGCATATTTACGCGTGGACCCCAAAGAATCCGCCTGTTGACTATGAGGGACTGATCAAGGTTGGCCAGACTACAAAAGCGGATGTAAATGATCGCATTCGAGAGTCTCAGGGCCAGATGCAGCAGGAATACGAACTACATGTGGATGAGATTGCGGAGCGCGAAGATGGCGGCAATTTCAGTGATAAGGATGTGATTGCCCGTCTTGTGGCAAAAGGCTTCGAGAATCCCCCTCGCGGCTCGGCTAGAGAGTGGGTTCGATGTACTCCCGCAGACGTGAAGACCGCCATCGAAGAACTTCGCGCAGGAAAGACATACACCGGGCAACGCTATGAAACGTTCAAGATGCGTCCCGAACAAGATCGGGCAGTGAGCGAGACTTTGGCGTATTACCGCTCAATATGGCATGAGGACGGAGAAGCAACACCGAGATTCTTGTGGAACGCAAAGATGCGTTTTGGAAAGACGTTCACAACCTATCAACTGGCAAAGCGAATGGGCGCCATGCGGGTCCTTGTGGTGACTTTCAAGCCCGCTGTGCAGGATGCGTGGCAAGAGGACCTGTCCAACCACGTTGATTTTGAGGGATGGCAATATGGTAATGCGGCAACGATGAAGGGCCAACTGGATTTTGATCGCGAGCGTCCGTTCGTATATTTCGGATCTTTCCAGGACCTACTGGGCCGCGATCGTCGAACGGGCCTAATCAAGGCGAAAAACAAATGGATCCACGCAGTGGACTGGGATTTGGTCGTTTTTGATGAATATCACTTTGGGGCGTGGCGCGACTCCGTCAAGGAACTCTTTGAAGGTGAGGATGAAAGAGAAGCCGCACGAGAACTCAAAGTCGAGTTCCATGAGGGCCTGGAAACCTTCGATCAAGAACTCGATGAATTGGGTAGCAACGAGGATGAGTTCTTGCCGATCACCACGCGTGCCTACCTGTACTTATCTGGTACGCCGTTTCGCGCAATAGGGTCAGGCGACTTTATTGAAGAACAAATCTTCAACTGGACATATACCGATGAGCAACGCGCCAAACAAGAATGGGCCGAAAAACAGCCCGGCGCATGGAATCCATACGGTGCGTTGCCTGAATTACGTCTCATGACGTACCAAATGCCTGATGACTTAATTACTACAGCCCACCAAGGGGAATTCGATGAGTTCGATTTGAACGAGTTCTTTTCCGCCACCGGAACGGGCCGGGAAGCGATGTTCAAACATGAGTCAGATGTACAGAAATGGTTGGATCTCATTCGTGGAGAGCATGCTCCAACTCAACTTGACTCGCTCAGAGCTGGAACGAGACCACCATTCCCGTATGCTGATTCGCGTTTACTGCCGTATATGCAACACTCATTCTGGTTTATGCCCAACGTAGCTGCATGCCATGCGATGGCGAATCTTTTGAAGGCTCGACATAACACATACTGGCATGACTACCAGGTACTTGTAGTGGCGGGCGCAGGTGCAGGCGTGGGAATAGAGGCACTCCCACCTGTGCGGAGAGCTATTAGGGATGGACATGAGACGAAGACAATTACACTTTCGTGTGGAAAGCTGACCACCGGTGTCACGGTGAAGCAGTGGTCATCGATCTTGATGTTGCGTAACCTCGCCAGTCCAGAGACTTATTTCCAGGCAGCGTTTCGTGTGCAGTCTCCGTGGTCCATTAAGAACCCAAATGGCGACAATCCCTCAAAGGAGGAAGTCCTCAAGCCTGTTGCTTTCGTCTTCGATTTCGCACCGACTCGAGCTCTTCGGCAGGTAGCAGACTATGGTGCTGGGCTCAATCCGCAGATGTCGAACCCGGAGAATGCCGTTGCTGAGTTGGTGAGTTTCCTTCCAGTGCTCGCTTATGACGGGGCGAATATGACGCAAATAGATGCCGGAAGCATCCTTGACATCGCAATGTCAGGCACGTCAGCAACCTTATTGGCGCGCAAGTGGGAGTCTGCGATTCTGGTGAACGTAGACAACGCTACGTTGCGCAAGATTATGAACAACGAAGCCGCAATGGAAGCCATTATGAACATCGAGGGCTTCCGCTCGCTTGGGTCAGACGTCTTCGAAACGGTCGTTAACAAGAGCGAGTCAGTGTCGAAAACCAAGAAGCAAAAAGGCGACACTCTTTCAGGAGACAAAAGAAAGGAACTTACAGCAGAGGAAAAGGAATACAAGTCCAAGCGCAAGCAGATTCAAGAGAAGCTCATCAAGTTCGCTACGCGCATTCCGGCATTTATGTACCTGACAGACTTCCGGGAAAATACGTTGCAAGACGTAATCACAAAAATAGAGCCTGACTTGTTCAAGACAGTAACTGGTTTGACAGTTGATGATTTTCATCTCCTCGTAGACTTGGGGGTATTCAACTCGATCCACATGAATCAGGCCGTTTTCGCGTTTCGTCGTTATGAGGACGCATCGCTTAGCTACACAGGCATCCGCTCGCACAAAGAGCTCAGAGATGTGGGCCTCTTCGACACAGTCATCACTCTTGAGGACTGAAATATCGCGGCGTGGACCGACGAAAGTGCGGAGGCGGACATGACACCTCAGATCATTGACCTGGAACAGCAACGCTTCGACGGTATGCCAGTTTTGGGATCCCACCGACCCGGATACTCCTACCATCTGTATCGCCGCCACAAAGACACCCTGCGCGAACAGCCCGGCACACTGCCGCGCTCCAGCGCCTCCGGCGTGATCGTCATGAACGAGCACGCCGGAACACACATCGACGCGCTATGCCACCAGGCAGACGATCTGCACTTCTACGGGTGCTCATCTCGCGCAGACACCCTCGAAAATTACGACGGATTTTCAGAAGGAGGCGCGGAAAGCATTCCCATCATTGATGCGCCCGGCGTGCTGCTCGACGTGGCCGCGCGATCAGAAAACGGTCGCGTCCCACCCAGAACCCAGGTCACCGCGCAGGACCTCGAAGACTGTGCACGCGACCAACGCACCCACATCGAACCGGGAAGCGTGATCTTTGTTCGACTGGGCAACGACATCAACTGGGATAATGCCGAGCGTTACCTCGACGGCCCCGGCATTCACCCGAGTGCGTCTCAATGGCTGGCGACGTATCGACCAATTGCGGTAGGCACTGATAATGTCGCGTGGGACCTGCCCGGACTGAGCCGATGCCGGCTGGGCGGAAGTATCCTGATGCGTCGCCAGGTCAGATTCGCCAGCGTCAGTGGCCCCAGTGGAACATCCACTGATCAGCGCAATCGATGCACTGATGGTCACCAGAGTCTTCGCCAGGTGGCGCATAAACGCACTCTCACTTTCTAACAGTGAATTAGGAATTGCTTAGTTACGTTAGGCACAACTTTTAATGAAAGCAACATCGATGAGCGTGATCTGCCCTGCACCCCCTGATCCGCCACGCCGGCGCTCGCCTTAAACACTGCGCGTAGCGCACACTGTCCGAACTTTTCGCTCGCCTCCGCAATCCGCCATGCCAGCGCTGACCGTCGGCGCTGATCGTCAAGCAGCCGTCTGCGTGCACAATCTCCTCAATCTAGAGGAGAAAAACGCACAATCCCCTAGATTTAAGGGAAGAAAATGCACGAAGCCCTAGATTTAGGCAGAAAATTGCACAAACCCCTAGATCAACAAGGTCTGTCGCGGGCGTCGCTGAAGCTAATGCCGGCTGACGTGGACACATGGAAAAGAGTGCTGAAAAGGCTCTCTTTTTTCCAGGGCATCGTGCACGAGGTCGCCTTAGATCTAGGGGAATGTGCATGTGGTGGCCTTAGATCTAGGGGAATGTGCACAACGAGGCGTCAAATTTAGGGTTTTGTGCGAGGAAGCGGCGGGACTGGGTTGGAGGTGCGCAAGAGACGGTGAGTGGGGTGAATGAGCCGAGGATTCGGCGCGATGGGAGTGGTGGACGAGGGGAAGTCGCATGATCAACACTGATGCGAGAGGTGTCGATATTGCACGGAATCCGGGCGAGCGAATTCGATTCGATCGACACTGATGCACGAGGTGTCGACGGCTTCGGCCTCTAGGAGGTGCAGCGCGTGATCTTCGGCTCAGTCGCTGCCAACACACGTAAGGCGGAAATCACCGCACCATGAAGTGACCCAAACTACTTGATGTGACGTAGTAGTAGGTGTACAGTGTTTACTACATCAGACGTAGTACTTCACATGGAGTACTTGCTGAGGGGCATACACATCACCACAACAGTGCGGCGACGGCATCACAAAGGGAGGAACCCACATGGTCAGTAGTGAAGTTCTGCGCGGATGCACGGAACTGATGATTCTGCGAGTTCTGCTCGACTCGGACAGCTACGGCTACGAAATATCCAAATCCATCACCGAACTGAGCAACAGTGACTTCGTCATGAAGGAAACGACGTTGTACTCCGCATTCAAGCGCCTTGAAAAAGGCGGATATGTGACCTCGTATCCCGGCACCCGAACCGGCGGAAAACCTCGGACTTACCTCCATATCACCACAGAAGGACGCACCTATTACCATGACAAGTGCTCCGAGTGGAACGACACCAAAACCCTCGTTGATCAATTCATTCGTTGAGGAGTAACCATGAAAGCCATCGAGCAATATCTTGATTACATGTTCGCATCTCTTCCCCACACCCCTGAAACCGCGCAGGCCCGCAGTGAAATGCTCGAGCTGATGGAAGACAAATACGACGAACTCCTGGCGCAGGGACTGCCCGAACACTACGCACTGTCCCAGGTCATCGCTGATTTCGGAGATGTTGATGAGTTGGCAGCAGAAATGGGAGTAGCCGCTCCAACCCAGGCCGCATCACCCCAGTCGGCAGCGGCAAGCCAGGCGGGCGATCCCCAGGTGACAGCACCGACCGAGCGCACAGTCACCCTGGCTGATACACCGATTCAGATCAGTCCTGAACGAGCCGCCGAGTTCATTGAGCATCGACGCAAACGGGCACGCCCCATCGCCTTGGGAGTGGCAGCATTTATCCTGTCTCCAATCGTTTTGATCTGCGGTGGCATGGTGGCTGACGGACGCGGCGAGACCGTTGAGATGATCGCTGGTGCCATCGGATTGACAGTAGTGGCAATTCTGGTCTGCCTCGGACTGTACTTCATGCTGAAAAACCCCTACTCAGGTGAGTATGAGGACATGTCGAAGAAGGTTCTGGCGCCCACCATTGCCGCAACGTATCGAACTGAGCAGCAGAAGAAGGAGTTTAAGCCGACATATTCGCGTGCCGTTACGATCTCCGTGATCTCCTACATCGTCGGGCTACTGATTTTGATATTTGGCAGTATACTGTCGGACGTGTTCGGGGACGGGATACTGGCAATCTGCTTTGCTCTCTCCCTGATCGTCTTCGCCGTCGCGACCTACAGCATTACTGCAGTTCAGACTGTTATGAACGGCATGAACGTCATCTTGCAGGTTGAAGAGTACGACCTGGCCAAGAAGACCTCACACAGCCCTCTGGGCATGATCAGCGGAGTGTACTGGCTGCTGACCGTTGCAATCTTCCTGGCGGTGTCATTCCTGGGCAGTTGGGAAACCTCGTGGCTGGTGTGGCCGATCGCCGGACTGATTTACGGCGCGATCGTGGTGGCCACGAACTACATGTTCAGCAAGGAAAAGTAGAAGCATCGCAATCATCTGAGCTTCACCCCGACGGACGGTCCCTCGAGCGGCCCGATCGACAAGGTGAGGTGTCAAAGGCTGGAGCCTTTGTGGTGTCGGCCTCAAGTGATCGTAGTGAGATCCTCGGGATGATCCAAATGCTACGATGAAGAATGGCAGCTCGTTACTGAACCGTTGTTGTCCGTTCAGGATCTCGAAAGATTCGGCGCAAGATCCTCCTACAGTGACGTTTTTCCAACGAGTATGGCCGGTTGGTGGGATACGGATCATCATCCCTGCTCCGTAGGTCAGACACAGAAGGTGAGCGTCGTGGGTCGCAAAGAAAAAAGTGCGCCCGTTTCGCGCGACCCTTACACTGCAGCGGAAGTATCGGCTGATTCGCATATCCAGACACTGACTGACGAGGAATACGAGGCATTCCTGTCACGTGCGCAGTCATTGGTGCCGATCGAGGCGACAGTGCAATGGGATCGCGTGGACGCACTGCATGAGGGCCGCGACCTTTTTGAGGGGTCCCGTCACCTGTGGACTGATGGGCACTATGAAGCAGTCTTAACCTTGAAGTCGTATGAGACTCATCGTGTACCGTTCCTGTGGTCTCGTGGCGGGCCGGTCTGGAATGAGCGCCCCCCTGCCTCAGTTGAACGACGCATGGTCGATAACCTGGCCGCGTACGTCAAGAAATCACGCAGTGATGCCACGTTCCTCAGAATTGTGGCGAGCCCTCAGGCGCAGTGCCTGCCGTGCAGCGAAGCCGTGGCCTACGACCGTACGGTGATGCTGGACCTTAAGGGCGATGAGGACTCCGATGTGCTCGCTCGCATGAAAAAACGAGGGCGACGCGATGTGCGGAAAGCCCTGCGCGAGATCGATCAGAGTGCCATTCACACCTATACCGCTTTGAGCGCCGAAGAATTCCACCCTCTTGTCGAGATCATGAACAGTCTGGGCAGCGCGGAACACTTCGCCACCTTCACGGGCGATTACTACCATGACTTCCTGACTGCATTGGCACAGGGGGATGCGGCAACACTGATAATCTACGCCCCCGAAGGTCAATCTTCGGCCTGGTTGATGATGACCCATGCGTACGGCCTCGCCACCTACTACTTTGCCGCTGCCACGCCTCAGGCCAAACGCGAACTGGCTCCCGACGCCTTGGTGTGGAAGATGATTCAGGCGGCCCGCGAACGCAAGTGCCACACCCTGGATCTGATGGGAATCGGCTCAGAAGACGCTCCCCAGTTCGCCCACCTCGATACGTTCAAGACGAAATTTGCTGCCGAACCGACACAGGTGTGGACGTACGGGGAAATCCCGATCAACATGCTTCGTTACCGCCTGGTCCTGCGTCTCACCGAACTGCATGATCAGCTGGCGCGCATTCGAACAGTGATGCGGCACGCCCCTCGTCAATAACGAGGGAGCCAACTGTCGGGCAGGGACGCGATCACTGCACGATGTGACGTTGCATAAGACATCCCGCCCGGGCCTTGATGCGGTGGCGCCTGAGCGAAAACCGTGACTACGCTGGATCAAAACGGCTGACGATGAACGGGCAGGAGGTATCCATGACACGCGGATCATCTCCAGCGCCGGATCCCGAACCCGCAGCAGACTCCGTGCCGGCACTGACAACACTGCCGTTTCCACATGTGCGCACCGAGGCCCCTTCCCTCGACGGGACACCTCTGGCACGCGAAAGATTTCCTTTCTCCGTCGTTGCCAAACCCGCTGGTGCGGCGTGCAACCTCGACTGTCAGTACTGCTTCTTCCTGTCGAAGGAACTGCTCTACGACGTGCCGCGCCAACGCATGAGCGAGGACACGCTGGAGCGATACATCGCAGAGTTCCTGGCCGCCAGCGCTGACGGCGAGGTGACGATGCTGTGGCAAGGTGGCGAGCCCACCTTGCGCGGACTCGACTTTTTCAGACGTGCCGTCCAGCTGTGCGAGGATTACCGCCGCCCCTCGCAACGCGTTGTCCACGCGATTCAGACCAACGCCACTCTGATCGACCGCGACTGGGCGCAATTCCTGGCCAAGCACGACGTCCTGGTTGGTGTGTCGATTGACGGGCCTGAGGCGCTGCACGATGCCTACCGACTGAATAAGGGTGGCCGCGGCACACACACGATGGTGATTCGAGGGTGGCGATACCTGCAGGAAGCCGGTGTGCGCTGCAATGTCCTGTGCACCGTTCACCATGCGAACGAACACCACGCCCGCGAAGTGTACGAGTACTTCCGCGATGAGCTGGGCGCTGAGTTTATGCAGTTCATTCCCATCGTGGAGCGCGTCGACCCCGAATATGCTGATCTGGCTGAAAACGGCTGGCGCGGCGAAGGGGAGCGCGCTCCGAGCGTGTTCTACCGTCAGCATGGCTCGGATGTGACATCACGCAGCGTGGACCCTGAGGCGTACGGCCAGTTCCTCTCCACCGTTTTCGACTGCTGGGTTAAGCGCGATGTGGGGCGCGTCTTCGTCCAGGATTTCGATTCAGCCTTGTCTGCGCTTTTCGGTGCCGCGTCGGTGTGCGTGCATGCGCCCGAGTGCGGATTCAATTTCGCCATGGAATTCAACGGCGATGTGTACGCCTGCGACCACTGGGTTGAACCTGACTGGCTTGTGGGAAACGTGGCATCGGACGCGTTTGCTGACCTGGCCCGAACTGACACGATGGGCCGCTTTTCACGCAAGAAACGCCTCGAGCTGACCGGACAGTGCCGGCGTTGCCCGTACCTGCAGCTGTGTTATGGCGGATGCCCGAAGGACCGCTTCGTTCGCTCGGTCGACGGAGAGTACGGGCAGAACTATCTGTGCGCCGGATACGAGCACTTCTACCGACACATCAGCGCTGACCTGGAGCGCATGGCGGGCCTGATTGTCTCGGGCCGGCCCGCCAGCGACATTATGAATGACACGCGAAAGGGAACATGCAGGACATGATGAGCATTGTTGCAGCGTTGGCAGTCGGATTAGCGGTGGGTGTCGTGGTGGGCGCGCTGGGCGCCGGCGGCGGCATCTTGTCCGTCCCGATCCTGGTGTATCTGCTGGGGCAGAGCCCCCATTCTGCCGCCGCTTCGTCGCTGGTCATCGTGGCTCTGACCGCCGTCGTGTCAATCGTTGACCACCAGCGCCACGGACGGGTTCGAATCAAGGAAGGGCTCATTTTCGGAGCCCTGTCGTGCATCGGGTCCCTGGCCGGTTCACGCCTGAGCGTGCTGGTAGACGGCACCATCCTCATGCTCTGTTTTGGCGCATTGTTGCTGTGCGTGGGCACACTCATGATCTGGCGAGTGTTGCGCCGTGCCGGATCGTCATCCGGCGATGCGTCCACAGATGCCCTCGACGATACTCCCGCTGATGGTGCTGATGGCGACGATGCTGACCCTTCCTCCACCCGTATTGACGAGGGTGCCCGCGCGCCTCGTCGTCTTTTCTCACTGGACGGCGTCAACGTCTGGGCACTGATCGCTGCGGCAACACTGACAGGCTTCCTGACTGGCTTTTTCGGTGTCGGCGGCGGGTTCGCGGTTGTTCCGATGCTGGTGCTGGTGCTGAAATTCCCGATCAAGGAAGCGTCAGGCACGTCGCTGTTGATCATGATCATTGCCTCAGCGATGGGGCTGCTATCTCGGGTGGGAACTCACGTGAGCGTCGATTGGGTTGTGACACTGTCGTTCGCGGCTGCCTCAATGGTGGGTGGAATCTTCGGCGGAAAATTGACCACTCGAGCCAAAGACAGCACCCTGACACTGACTTTCGGTGGGCTGCTGTTAATCGTCGCCGTAGCGACGCTGGTCTCCACAGCTGTGGCACTGTGAGCGACGGCTGCCGTTAGACACAAGGAGTACCGGCGAAAGCCTGAACACCCGCCTTGTGAGAGGTGTTACTAAATTGTGTCCATTTAACGGTGGCAGCCTACGCACTATGGTGGCATGATGGGAAACATCCTGTTGAGAGCGCTCTCAGCCTGTGAACACAATGAGAGAGCGCTCCCAAAGGTGGCCTTATCAGGGCGCTGGTCCATGCGCATCGGCAATGGACGACACCATCACATACGAAGGAGTAGTTGTGAGATCGAGAAAAATGATGGGCACCATCGGAGTGTTCTCAATTGGCGCACTTGCGTTGGCAGCCTGCTCGTCAGGCGGAGGATCGGAATCTTCAGCATCAGGCGAGGCTGGCGGCGGATCAGACGGCGACATCACGCTGACTGTCGCAACATTCAACGAATTTGGCTACGACAACCTCTTTGACGAATACATGGAGTCACATCCGGGCATCAAGGTCGAGCAGAAGAAAGCGGCCACCTCGAACGAAGCCCACGACAACATGCTCACCCGTCTGGCAGCAGGATCCGGCCTGTCGGACATCGAAGCTATCGAAGTGGACTGGTGGCCCGAACTGAAGCAGTACCCAGATGAATTCGTCGATTTGAGC
The DNA here is from genome assembly GCF_056590235.1 of Pauljensenia sp. C0170B4. Taxonomy (NCBI): domain Bacteria; kingdom Bacillati; phylum Actinomycetota; class Actinomycetes; order Actinomycetales; family Actinomycetaceae; genus Pauljensenia; species Pauljensenia sp. C0170B4. Next base: position 326,856 of record NZ_JBWPVS010000003.1, read on the forward strand.
TCACCTGACGTTGAGGGTCGCTGGCTGGACTGGAAGGCCGAAGCTGCGATGACTGAAGATGGCAAGCTGATGGGATACGGCACGGATGCCGGTCCGGAAGCCATCTGCTACCGCGCAGACATGTTCGAAAAAGCCGGCCTGCCAACTGATCGCAATGAGGTGGCCAAGCTGCTGGAAGGCGACTGGGACAAGTACTTCGAAGTCGGCAAACAGTTCGTCGAGGCAACCGGAATTCCGTGGTTTGACGGTGGAACCGGTACCTACCAGGGTATTTTGAACCAGGTTGAACAGCCCTTCGAAGAGTCTGACAATACCGTGATCCCGCTGGACCAAAACGACACCATCAAGAAGGTGTACGACCAGGTACTGAAGGCGTCGGTCGAGGATAACCTGTCTGCCCACCTGTCACAGTGGTCGGAAGACTGGACCAACGCATTCCAGAATGATGGTTTTGCCACGATGCTGTGCCCGCCGTGGATGCTCGGCGTTGTCGAAGGAAATGCTGAAGGCGTCGAAGGCTGGGACGTGGCTCCTGTCTTCCCCGGTGGCGGTGGCAACTGGGGCGGCTCCTACCTGACTGTTCCTGCGCAGGGCGCACACCCGGAGGAAGCCAGGGAACTCGCAGCATGGCTGACCGCACCCGAACAGCAGATCAAGGCATTTGAGACCAAAGGCAACTTCCCCTCGCAGCTGGAAGCACTGGATTCTCCGGAGCTGACCGAATACACCAACGAGTTCTTCAACAACGCTCCGATCGGGCAGATCTTCTCTGACATGTCGAAGAAGATCACGGTCCAGCCGTACAAGGGACCCAACTTCTTCGCTCTGACCACGCTGGTCACCGACGGCATTACGCGCGTCGATGTCGACAAGACTGATGATGCCCAGGCGTCCTGGGACAAGGTTATTGCTGAATACAACCAGCTTGATCTTCAATAACTCCTCACTGTGAGACTGTGGCGGGCTCAAAATGGGCCCGCCACAGTCCCCAGCTCATCGGATCCATCTTGCACATTCGTGCTTTTCTACCTGAAAGAACACAGGAAAACCCATGTCGAGCGATGCTGCCACTGCGCGCGTTACATGGCGAGATCGTCTCAGTAGATTCGAGTACAAAGCCTCTCCGTACCTGTACATTTCGCCATTCTTTATTGTTTTCTCCGTGACCGGATTGTTCCCCCTGGTCTATACAGCCTGGGTGTCCGTCCATAAATGGCACCTGATCGGTGGGGATAAAGGGTTCAACGGAGTTGAAAACTACGCAGCCGTTCTGGACCATTCAGTCTTCTGGATCGCGCTGCGCAATACATTCTCAATTTTCTTACTGTCCTCAATTCCGCAGATCATCGCCGCGATATTCATTGCCTGGGTGCTCGATGCCAACTTGCGTGCCAAGACATTTTGGCGCATGGGTGTGCTGCTGCCTTACGTTGTGGCGCCTGTGGCCGTGGCCCTGATCTTCTCGAAAGTTTTCGCTGACCAGTCAGGCATGATCAACACGCTGCTGGGCATGGTGGGCATCAGTCCGATCGGCTGGCATGCCAACGCTCTGGCCTCCCATATCGCTATTGCGAATATGGTGAATTTCCGCTGGACGGGGTACAACGCTCTGATTCTTCTGGCCGCCATGCAGGCGATTCCGCGTGAACTGTACGAAGCGGCAACCGTTGACGGGGCAGGCCCGGCCCGCCAGTTCTTTTCGGTGACGATCCCGCAGCTTCGGTCGACCATTATTTTCGTTGTCATCACCTCCACTATCGGCGGCCTGCAGATCTTCGACGAGCCGCGCATGTACGACACGATGGGTGGTGGCGGCGCCGACAACCAGTGGCTGACCCTGACGATGTACCTGTACCAGGTCGGGTGGGGCGCGCAAAAGAGCTTCGGTAAGGCATCTGCCGTGGCATGGCTGCTCTTCCTCATCATCGTTTTCTTCGCGGCGATCAACTTCCTCCTGACCAAGCGAATTTCCTCCTCCGGTCAGAGGGTTTCCCGTGCTGAGAAGCGCGAGGCGCGTCGGCGCGCCGTCGAAGCACAACATCGCTCCGACAAATCGGGTGCGCAGCACGAACTGGTTGCCACCTCGGCCGCACACTCCGATCACCGTTCGGCACATTCAACTTCTGCAGGGAAAGGAGCTGACCTGTCATGAGTACCCTTGAAGGTGCTTACCAGCCGTCGATTGCCATGATTGAGCAGCGATGCGGCAAAAGGGCTGCGCGCGCAGCGGCGCGCGCGAGAGCCAGGCAAGACCGTCGTCGCACCATCAGGGCACGGACTCAGGAAGGAAAGAGCCAGGCTGCCTCGTCAGTTCAATCAACTGCTTACGAGCTCTCCGAACCTGTGCGGAAAAAGCGTGGCCGGCGCGCGGACACACCCGAACACCGTGGTTTCGGCACGACCCAGCGGCCGCGGTGGTACAAGTACGCACTGCTGGTAGTGATCCTGCTGATCTCTGCTTACCCGCTGTACTTCGCGTTTTTGCTTGCTTCGTCCACCGCGCCTGACATTGCCAAGAATCCGATTCCGTCCCTGATTCCGGGCGGGCACCTGATCGAAAATATTCAGCGCGTCCTCAACTCCGACATCAACGTGTGGGGGGCGTTCATCAACTCGGTGATCGTCGCAGTGATCTCGTCCGCCTCTGTGGTGTTCTTCTCGATGCTGGCGGGTTACGCGTTTTCGAAGCTGCGTTTCCGCGGGCGTGAACCACTGCTGACCTTCATCATCGCGACGATGGCGGTGCCCGCACAGCTGGGCGTTGTCCCGCTGTTCATGGTGATGACAAAACTGGGATGGAGCGGCGAACTCGTCTCCGTCATTGTGCCGGGCATGGTCAGCGCATTCGGCGTGTTCTGGATGACGCAGTACATCCGCGACGCACTGCCCTACGAACTGATCGAGGCAGCCCGCGTGGATGGCGCCTCCATGTTCCGCACGTTCTGGTCAGTGGCGATTCCAGCTGCACGACCCGCCGCGGCGATGCTCGCCCTGTTCACGTTCGTCGGCTCATGGACCAACTTCTTCTGGCCGTTCATCGTTCTGGGCGCGAAAAACCCAACACTGCCCGTTGCACTGCAACTGCTGCAAGCCTCCTACTTCAAGGACTACTCCCTGATCATGGCAGGCGTCGTCGTGGCAACGGCACCACTGATTATTCTGTTCTTCCTGGCCGGACGACACCTCGTCTCCGGCGTCATGCAAGGAGCTGTCAAAGGATGACCACACTCACTTTCCCTGAAGATTTCCGATGGGGCGTCGCCACCGCGGCAGCTCAGGTTGAAGGCGGCGCATACGAGGGCGGGAAAGCTGCGTCCATCTGGGACGTTCACTGCCAAACCCCGGGCGCCATCATCGACGGATCCACTATCGACGTCGCATGCGACCACCTCCACCGCATGAAAGAAGACGTCGCCTTGATGAAAGACCTCGGTGTCGGCACCTACCGATTCTCCGTGTCGTGGGCGCGGGTCATGCCTGACGGGCACACTCTCAACGAAGAAGGCCTGGCGTTCTACAGTGACCTGATCGATGAGCTCCGTGCCGCGGGAATCAAGCCGTGGCTCACGCTCTACCACTGGGATCTGCCGCAGGTCCTGCAGGACGAGGGTGGCTGGACGAACCGCTGTACCGCAGAACTGTTCGCTGATTACGCTGCCGCTGTGTATGACCGTTTTGGCGCCCGCGTGGACGTGTGGACAACGCTGAACGAACCGTGGTGCTCGTCATTCCTCAGCTACGCATGCGGTGAGCATGCACCCGGTCACACCAGCCCTGATGAGGCTGTGGCGGCGGCGCACCACCTGCTGTTGGCGCACGGACTGGCGATACGTGCCATCGACGCCCTCGCCAATGAAAAAGGTGAGGAGCCGACGCGTGGAATCACGTTGAACTTTACGGTGGCACATCCCGCTGACCCCGAAAGCGAGGGTGACAAGGATGCTGCGCGCAGGATCAACGGGCTGCATAACCGTATTTTCCTTGACCCCATTTTCCGCGGCGAATACCCTGCTGACGTGGTCGAAGACATGCGTCTGGAAGCCGACATCATGCAGTATGTACGCCCCGGAGACATGGAGATAATCCATGTGCCGATCGACGTGCTGGGGGTCAACTTCTATAACGGAATGGCAGTGGCCGCACCTGAGGATGGATACAGGAAATCGGTGCCTGCACCGAATGCGCAGGGAGTGCTGCGGTCCAGCCCGGAAGTCGGTTCATCATCTGTGCGCGTAGTCTCGCGCAACTTGCCGCTGACAGATATGGGATGGGAGGTCGACGCTCACGACCTGTACCTGCTGCTCACATACCTGCATCGGGAATACACCGAGCCGGCAGGAGCTGACCTTGTGGTGACCGAAAACGGTGCCGCCTACCCCGATGTTGCTGATGAGCACGATTACGTGGACGATTCTGCCGACCGTTTGGTGTACATTCGTGATCATCTGGCAGCTGTTCACCAGGCAATTGACGAGGGCGCCCGCGTGCGCGGCTACCTGGAATGGTCACTGATGGACAATTTCGAATGGGCATTGGGATATTCGAAGCGATTCGGCATCGTGCGCGTCAACTATGACACGCTCGAGCGAGTACCGAAGGCTTCAGCGCTGTGGTACCGCGACGTCATGCGCACCGGAACGCTGGAGATTCCAGACGCCCAGGAATAGAGGATGAGTCATGGGAGTCGCGCGCACGGGCGCAGTGCGCCTTGAGGACGTGGCGCGCGCAGCTGGCGTGTCACGTGCAACGGCATCGCGTGTCGTGCGTGGGGATACCCGTGTGTCACCGCAGAAAGTGCGCGCCGTGCAGCGCGCTGTCAAGGAGCTGAACTATCGGCCTAACCGTGCGGCCCGTTCGCTCGTGACCCGGAGAACTGACACGATCGCGCTGATTGTGCCTGAGCCGGATCAACGCATCTTTTCCGACCCGTTCTTTTCTTCGGTTGTGCAGGCGGTTGTCTCCAGCCTGGATGACACGGACGTGCAACTGGTTCTGGCATTTGCAGATAAGGAAGGCCACCACCAGCGCCTGCGACCGTTCCTGTACGACGGGCATGTGGACGGTGCGATCGTGACTTCTCATCACCAGATCCCCGGCCAGGTTGAAACCTTCATGCATGCGCCCATTCCAATCGTGTTCATCGGACGACCCGAACAATCCACATCCTTTGAGTCGTGGGTCGATGTGGATAACGAGCAGGCTGGTCGTATGGCTGCCCGCCGACTGGTCGAGGGTGGATCGCGCAAACCGGCTATTATCACCGGATCAACGGATATGGTGGCAGCGCAGGATCGTCTGGATGGTTTCTGTGATGAGCTGCGAACTCACGATATCGAGGCACTCGTTGTCAACGGCTCGTTCACTGCTGAATCGGGAGCCCGGGCGGGGTATCAGTTGACCGAGCCGATTCAGCGGGGCGAAGTTGACGCTGTTTTTTCCTCGTCGGACCTGATGACGATGGCCGCAATCAATGTGTGGCGTGACCAGGGAATTCGCATACCGGATGATGTTCGCGTGGTGTCGATCGACAACTCGGAAATGGGAGCGAGCTTCACTCCGCCATTGACGTCACTGACGAACCCTGCTGATCAGATGGCTGACGTTGCCACGCGGATGCTGCGTGACCTGATCAACGGCGAACATACGGAAGCTCCTGTCCTGCTGCCGTGTGAGCTGGTGGTCCGCGCATCAGGTTAGAGTGAAGCATGCACAAGCCCGAATCGAGCGCACCTGATGACGACTCAGCTGTGCCTTGTGATGCGCACAGGAACAGGCGTCAGCGCTGTGATACCGATAGCTGTGAAGAGGAGCGCCCACTGAGCACGTGGCAATTCACGGGAAACCTGCGCACGTACCAACGCGACATTCTTGCCACTTTGACACCAGGCCCGGATCATCCCCTGCATATTGTGGCGCCGCCAGGAGCAGGCAAAACACTGGTCGGCCTGATGCTGGCCATGCGTTCAGGATGGAAAGCCGTTGCACTGGCTCCCACGACAACTATTCGCCATCAATGGGCTCTGACTGCCACGAAGCTGAGCCGGGCGGCCGCCGCCTATGCACCCGTGCCGGACGATGAACCTCAAGCTACGATCAGCGAAGATCCGGAATTGGTCGGCGATTTCACTGCGCTGACATATCAGGCATTGTCCACCGTCCGCAGCACAGATGCTGTTGCTGATTTGGCGCGGGAGCAGTGGATCGACGACCTGGTGGATGCGGGCCGCTCAGTGCAGGCGGCTGACGAATGGTTGAAAGATCTGAAGAGCTCAAATAGCGCGGCTTATCGCTCCGGCATTTCTCGTCGAGCCTCCAAGATCCGCACAACCCTGACAGCGCAGGATCCTAAGCTGGTGGAACGCGTACTGCACCCTCATGCAATTGCTGCAATTGATCGGATAGTTCAGGCTGGCGTGCGCACAGTCATCCTTGATGAATGCCATCATCTGCTTGACCACTGGGCACTGGTTATCGGACTGCTGTTGGCGCGTATTCGTGCCAGTGGCCGCGAACCGATCGTGATCGGTCTGACCGCCACGCTGCCCAGTGTGGACGATGGCCGCGCATTTGACACCTATTCAGGTCTGTTCGGTGACGTCGACTTTGAGGTTCCGACCCCTGCCGTCGTTCGGGAAGGCAACCTTGCACCATACCGGGATCTTGTGTGGTTCACTGAGCCGGCAGATGATGAAATCACATTCCTTACCTCTCATGATCGCCAATTGCGTAGATTTTTGAAGGCAGTTTTTGCAGGGGGTGAAGGCCTCGACTTTTTGTTGGAATCAATAGGTTTCATAGGTATAGATGGCGAGCAGCCTACAGGTATAGATGCACAATTGGAGGCCGATTATGCATTCACGGAATCAGCTGCGCAGATTCTGATTCATACCCACGGTGATCACCCTGCAGCACTCACACTGCCCAGACTGATCGGCAACAGACGCCCCAGCATCGACAGCGCCATACGGGTGTGTGCACGCTTCGCGTTGGAGAAGATTCTGCCGGATGCGAGCCGAGCCGATGAATGGCACGCGATGCGCCGCACACTCAAAGACTTTGGATATTACCTGACTGACAGAGGGATCCGTGCGGGTCGGAATCCGGTTGATACCGTCATGGCGCAGTCACACGCTAAGAACGATGCGGCCGTCGATATTGTGCATCACGAGCTGGCAAGCGCGGACGGTCAACACGTTCGGGCAGTTATCGTGTGCGACTTTGCCACTGAAGGGAATCGACGAGGGCGCTCCACCGGCCCCGTTGCCAGCGCGGTGGAATGTTTTGCCCGAGTGTGTGCTGACGCGACAACAGCGGGACTGCACCCGATTTTGCTGACCTCACAGCACCTGCATGTTGCCAGCGCTGACGCGCAGTGGATCATTCCCGCCCTTGAAGAACTCAGCGGTCTGCGCCTGGCAGTTGATAGCGGTGACGAGAACGAGCCGGAACAGGCAGACCACCTGGTGACCAGAGTCAAAGTGGAATCATCCTCCCCTTCTGCGGCAGTGCTTGTCAGAGCGGTATCCACACTGATGGAGCAAGGCACAGTACGTCTGCTGGTCGGCACCCGAGGCTTGCTGGGGGAGGGATGGGACTGCCCGGCCGTCAACACGCTGATTGACCTGACCGCTGTGGCCACATCAGCTGCAACTCAGCAGCTGCGTGGGCGCACACTGCGCTTGGATCCCCAATGGCCAGGAAAGGTGGCGCACAACTGGGGAGTGATCTGTGTGATGCCGCCGCGTATCTCCCTGGATTCTGATGCGGAAATATCGCGTATGAATCGTCGCCACGAACAGTTGTGGGGACTGGATGTCACCCTGCCAACCGGTCATGCCCCGCAGGCCAGCGACTACTTGCAAGTCAGTGACCGCCCGCACCCCGGCAACCAGCCGCAGCCCGCCAACACCCTGCTATCAGGTCAGTTCCCACAGATCGTCACCGGCATCGATCACTCGCTCACGCTCACTGGGCAAGCCAGGTTGCGCGCACTTCTTGAAGGCGACAGGCGTGCCACCATCAACCAGCTCAATGACCAGACACTGCAGCTCATAGCGTCACGAGCCACCACCTACGAACAGTGGGGTATCGGCCAGCCCTATTCAGGCGACACCAGCCACGACACGGCAGTGTCGGCCGGAAAGAATCCAACGTTCTATTCGCCGCCCACCCTCTGGACAGCCGTGGCCCTCCTTTCCGGCCTGTGTGCCCTGCTGGCCGGCATCATCTGGCCAATGCTCGTCATGTGGGGCACGCACCCTGTCCGCATCCTGATAGCACTGGCATTCATGGTGGTGCTCCTGGGCATCGCAGGCGCATGGCGGCTCCCCGTTGAAATATGGCGCATGTTATGAGGGCGTTCACACCCCGCCCGCGTCTATGCCGGTGCCACTGTTGCCGTCTCCCGCGGCCTTGTCGCCTCAGAACGCGGCCAGCGCCTTGTCTCACTCGATGAGGTTCAGGTCCGCCCTTACGGCGCGGTCACAGTGGGAACCCAGGCAATGCCCGCCGGCTATGTCGTGTCTTTGCCGGATGTGCCCGATGCGAGTGCACGCACCATCATCGATGCAGTCAGTGAAGTCTTCGCTCCCATTGAGACACCGCGGTTTCTGCTGCGCGTGACCTTTCAGGGAGATTCGCAGCGCCCGTCGACGCTGCTGTTGCGCATGGTCAGCTGGATCGCGCAACGGATCTCACCCTCGGCACTGTACGTGCAGGTTCCCAGGGAGGTGGGAAGGCGAAAAGCCGGAGCCAAAGAATTCGCGCGCGCCTGGGCCGAACTGATTGGACCTTGCCAGCTTGTGGAGGTATCGGGCGCCGAGGCGATGAGGCCGCTGGCGCAGGCTCGCCTGGCCAGCCGCAACAATCAGACGCATTCACGGGTACGCACCGTGTGGGCCTGACGTCAGCTGCGCGGTCTGATGCCGTGCGCATGTGCCCACACCACCAGTTGAATACGATCACGAGCGTGCACCTTGCGCAGCAAACTCGACACGTGAGTTTTCACCGTGGATTCACTGACAAAAAGAGCCTCGCTGATTTCCGCGTTGGTGTGACCGGCTGCCAGAAGTTCGAGTACCTCGCGCTCGCGGTCGGTCACATTGGCGGCTTCCAGAGCCTGGCGTGGATCCAAAGCGTGGCCCGCATCCATTTCAGAGCCACGAGTACCACCTTCGCCACGAGCACCTTCGCTCCGCTGACGCATCGCGTTCATGACAATGCGCGTCACGTCATCATCCAGTATCGCCTTGCCTTCAGCGACGCGCCGAATTGCGTCGAGAAGTTCCTCAGGCCTGCACGTTTTCAGCAGAAACCCGCTGATGCCGGCAGAAACAGCATCAACAACGTAGTAATCATCTCCAAACGTTGTCAGCATGATGATCTCCGGCCCGCTATCTGCACATTCGTCCACAATCTCGCGCGCCGCGCTGAGCCCATCTTTCACGGGCATCTCAATATCCATGCAGATCACATCCGGCCTCGCACTGCGTGCAATGTCGAGTGCCTCCAGTCCGTTCGCACCTTCAGCGACAACCTCCATATCGTCAGCAGTGTTGACAATGATGCGCAGCCCGGAACGCACCAACGCCTGATCATCAACGAGGGCGACTCGAATCATGCCATCTCCTGCCTGGCGACTGTGCTGGGATCACGATCACCGGTCGATTTCATCAGGGGGACATGTGCGCGCACGACGAACCCGCTGTATTGACCGGGATGCGCTTCGACAGTACCCCCGACCGCACCGATACGTTCACGCATACCACGCAACCCCATTCCCGTTGACGTGCTCGCCGAATGCGCGGGCCGCCCTCGTCGATCGGCAATCATTGCCCTGGACGTGTCAACCACTTCAACCTCCACCGCATCAGAGGCGAACCGGACGATGACCTGGACGCGGCTGCGTTTCGGCGCGTGTTTACGCACGTTCGTCAGCGCCTCTTGAGCCACGCGGTATAGAGCGACGTCGACCAGCATCGGCACCGGACGCGGCTCACCCACCACAACTGTGGTTACATCCATACCGATGTGCGCGGCCTCTTCTACAAGGGAAGGGATCTGTGCGATGCCGACGGTCGGCCCGTCTTCACCATTGCTCGGGTCACGTAACGTGTGCACGAGGCGGCGCAGCTCTGTGACCACGGCGGACGTGCCTTCCTCGATGTGCTCCAGGGCGGGGCCGATCTTCGAAGGATCCGATGTCAGGTTCAACCGGGCAGCGCCGGCATGGATGCCGATGACAGAGATGTGGTGAGCCACCACGTCGTGCAGTTCGCGCGCAATAGCCAGTCGTTCCAGCACGACAGCCTGGGTAGCGGTGGTGCGACGTTCCCGTTCCAACTCTCCGCCTTGCGCTTCGAGGCGTGCCCGCATGCGTGCCCACTGCCAGGAGGCTTCACCGACTGCGCAGGCAAGTGTCAAGTTCAACAGGTTTGTCATGACGGTGATGAGAATGACCGTGGCATAGGCAGAAAAGACGCCGGCGCGGGAGATACCGGGGAAAAGTTCGACATTGGAGGAGGCGAGGATGAGCCACACGACGCACCAGATCACGATCGCCGCGGTGCAGACCAGCCGCACCACCAATGCGCGCACGCGTTGGCGACCCCACGCGCCCACCGTGTACAGAGCGATCGACAGGCACAGGGAGGTGACCAATTGCTCGGGCACGCCAAAATGCGCATTTACCAGGAACGCCGCCGTGATAATGAGGGCCACGGTGCAGGGAATGCGTCGGCGCAGCGCGGAAGCTGTAAACGTGATCGCCAGAGAGGCGAGCGTCAGCCACATGGGGGCAACTTCCGTGAATATGCCCGAACGCAAGTAGAGGGGAACCGTCAGAGCTGACCATGCGGCCAGCACGCAGGCCAACACAATGTCACGCCTGAGCCCCTGTTCAGTGGGACGCGGCCTGACCCATGTGGAGTTCAACTCGACAATCGGACCCGTCATGAATCCAGCATAAAGTCATGATCCTACGGGCGCGGGGTCAGGGAGGTGGCGGGAAGCGAAAATCAGTCGCACGACCGATAGGAATCATCCGCCAGACGGATGCGGATCGGCTCAGGTGGCACGTAGCGTAAGCACCATGCTGGAAGTTCGAAATCTTAACCGGTCATTTTCCGGCCACCAGGTCCTCCACGATCTGTCCATGACTGTTGCCGATGGGCGCATGACGGGTTTCGTTGGCGGAAACGGCGCCGGGAAAACAACGACGATGCGTATCATCATGGGCGTCCTGGAAGCTGACTCGGGTGAAGTCCTGATCGATTCACACACGACGAGCACCGCTCAGCGCGCGCAATTCGGATACATGCCAGAAGAACGCGGCCTGTACGCGAAAATGCCGCTGCGCGAACAACTCATCTACCTCGCGCGTCTGCACGGCGTGTCCGCGCACGACGCATCCACGTCCACTGATGAGCTGCTTGATGAACTCGGCTTATCGGAACGCGCTGCGGAACCGGTGGAAAACCTGTCGCTTGGCAATCAACAGCGCGCCCAGGTCGCGGCGGCGATTGTGCACCACCCGACAGCGCTGATCCTCGATGAACCCTTTTCCGGTCTGGATCCTTTCGCGGTGGATGTGGTGCTCGGCGTCCTGCAACGCATATCGGACACAGGTATTCCGGTGCTTTTCTCTTCTCACCAGCTCGACGTGGTCGAGCGCCTATGTGAGGACCTCGTCATCATCAGCGACGGTCACATCGTGGCCGCGGGAGAGAGGGAAGAGCTGCGCGAACAGTACTCGGACCGCTCGTTCGAAATCGAAGTCAGCGGTGACTGCGGGTGGATTCGTGACATGCCCGGAATCGAAGTCAGCGCCCTGGAAGGCGGATTTGCACGCTTTTCAGCACCCGACGAGCAGGCAGAACAACGCGTCGTCGAGCAGGCTCTGCACCGTCGCGACGTAGCGGGTCAGCTCTTGCACTTCGGCCCCATCGTCCCCTCACTGGCACAAATCTTCAAAGAGGTCATCGAATGAACTGGTTCCAGCAAGTCGTGCTGATTACCGCACGCGAGGCAAAAACACGATTCACGTCCAAAGCTTTCATCGTCATGGTGTCGATCGTGGGTCTTGGCGTCCTTGCGGGCACCATCATCCCCGGGCTGCTCGGCGACGATGATGAGGTGCCTTCGGTCGCCACTGTCGGACCCTCCGTTACGCAGATGGCCACGAGCGTGGGGCTAGATGCCACCGAAGTTGCTGACAGGTCCGGCGGTGAAGAACTCCTGCGCGACGGCAGCGTCGAAGCCGTCATTGACGAGGGAGACTCACCCGTTGGCCTGACAGTGGTGGCACTGGAAAAAGAACCGGCCAACGTGATCAATGTATTGGCGGCCTACCCAAAGGTTGAACTTCTGGATCCACCACAAGTGGACAGCATGATGGCGTTCATGATCTCGCTCATCTTTGCGGCCCTGTTCATGCTCAGTGCGGTCACATTCTGCAGTTACGTGGCGCAAGGCGTCGTGGAGGAAAAGTCGAGCCGCATTGTGGAGATTCTGCTGGCCACGACGGGTGCGCGCGCACTGATGTGCGGCAAGATCGCAGGTAACACGATCGTGGCGTTCACTTGTATCGGTGTGGCTGCAATTCTGGCGACGACGGGTCTGCTGGTGACGGGGCAGGATTTGCTGCTCGGTGAGCTGGGATCGGCTCTGATCTGGTTCGTGATTCTGTTCCTGTTGGGCTTCATCGTGTTGGCTGCGCTCTATGCCGGTGCTGCTTCACTGGTGTCACGCCAGGAAGACGTCGCAGGAGTGACCGGGCCACTCATGATGCTCATCATGATTCCGTACGTTCTGGTCATCCTCTACTTTGACAACACCACGGTCATGGCCGTCATGAGCTATGTGCCATTCAGTGCTCCGATTGCGATGCCGGCACGCCTGTACATGGGAACGGCACAGTGGTGGGAACCGTTCATCAGCACGGCGATCCTGATCGTCACCACGGTGGTGTTGGTGTGGTTGAGCTCGATCGTGTACGAGCGTGCGGTGATGCGCATCGGCAAGCGCGTTGCACTCAAGGACGCGATCAAAACGGTGTGAGCAGCGGGAACTGTGCGCGCAGCACGCTCTTTGCCACAGTCCGTCATATTACGAGCCGCAAAACGGCACTATGATGTGGATCCGTACCTGACATGTGACGGACGGGAACTGGGTTTATGGACATCGTGGTGCTCTGCTCAAGCCGATTTGGACATACACGCCGCATCTGTGGGCGCGTCGCTGACATCCTGCGCCAGGACGGGAACGATGCTCGCGTCCTGGACATCACGGGACGCGAACGCATCGAGCCTGCACCGGGTCGGGCAGTCATCGTCGGAGCCTCCACCAGGTACGGTTATTTTTCCCCACGAGTGTGGCGCTTTGCCCGCACCAACGCTGCAGCACTGGCTCACATCCCCAATGCTTTTTTCGGAGTGAACCTCGTGGCCGCGAATGATGGCAAAAACACTCCGGAAACAAACGTGTACATGCGTCGCTTCTTCGAACACACCCCATGGAAACCGGACATGATTGACGTATTTGCCGGTGACCTCGATTTTTCGCTCTACAACCCGTTCGATACCGCGGTAATCAAGATGATCCGCCGTTTCATGGGACGCGACATTGACTTCACCCAGCGTGTCGAATTCACCAACTGGGATGACGTGGCCACATTCGCCCACGACTTTTCCGCACTGGCCGCTCACGGGAAGTAAACTATCGCTGATCCGGTTGCTGGATCACACGATATCCCCATGAATACCCCGGATCTGCCGCTGCTGCGCGGTCACTGAAAGTTCGGTGTGTATGCGTGGAGAATCACGGTGCGACAACCTGCTCGATGGTGGACAATGGTGCATTGAGAGGCATGCTGACTATGCAGCCCTCATCAATCCCTTCACACAGTAGTTCAGCTCGATTTTTGCGGAGAACACGTGAGCGCGCAGAATGTGACCCCTGCACCCGAGACTTCCGAATGCGCCGCCGATGCGTCACACTCTTCCAGCTCGCCGGCAGATGAGTGGCCATCACACGGTGTGAAGGTCTACCGCTCCCTGCTGAGCATTCCGCGCACCCCTCGTTTCGCATTCGGCGGCACAATCGCACAGTTCCCGTTTCCCCTGGTCGGAATGGGCATGCTCATCGGCGTTCAGCACGCCTACGGTTCTTATGGTCTGGCGGGTGCTCTGTCAGCGGTCGTGGCGCTCACCTCGGCCGTTGCCGGCCCGATCATTGGGCGTCTGGTTGACAACCACGGCCAGCGCCGCGTTTCCATTCCCATCATCACGATCTGGGTTCTGGCCGACATCGCCGTCATGGTGGCCCTGGCGCTGCGCGCCCCGATCTGGGTGCTCTTTGCTCTCAGCCCCCTGCTCGGCCTGTACGCACCGTTCGGCTCCATGCTGCGCGCACGTTGGGCAGTCGCCCTGCGCGGACGCCCACAGGGTCTCAACTCTGCCCTGTCACTGACGTCCACCCTCGAAGAATGCATGTGGGTGATTGGTAATCCGCTGGCAGCCTTCCTTGCCACCTCCATTTCGCCGCTCGTGTCCCTTGGCCTGGCCGCCGTCCTCATGAGCGTGGGCATGTGGATCATGCTGGCAGATTCGACCTACGAACCGGCCCCACAGTACGCTACCCGCCACCGATCCATCGCGCGCCAGGTCTCGCGAATACTGCGCCGTCATGGCGACGTGCAGGACTCCCTCGTCACTTCACCCACCACGGACGAGGGCGACTTGCCCACCGAAAACCCGCAGCCACAACCGGCGGCGCGCCAGGGCCTGTGGTCGGTTGCGTTCGCATCGATGCTGATCATTCAGCTGGCCTACGGCGCGTTCCTGTCGATCACGACACTGTCGGTCGTGGCGTTCAGTGGCGAGCAGGGCCACCAGGAACTGTCCGGCGTGATCACCGCCTGTTTTTCAGCTGCATCCATGATCGCGGCCCTCACCTACGGTGCGATCGACTGGAAGGGTGAGCTGTGGAAACGTTTCTACATCGGGCTGATTGCGCTGGCCGTGGGCTGTTCGATGCTGGTATTCGTGCACTCCATGTGGGGTGCCGCGATCGTCATGTTCATCGCCGGACTGGCGCAGGCACCGACCGTGGTGAACGTGAATCAAATGATTGTGCGTATGGTGCCGTCCTACCGATTTACCGAAGGCATGGCGCTGTGCGGAACAATGTGGGTGGTCGGCCAGTCTGCCAGTTCACTGATCGGTGGTCACCTGATCGATGCGTTCGGCGCCATCGGAGGATTCCTGACGACGGTCGGCTGCGCCCTGGCAGCACTGATCTGCGCATTCGCGACATTTTTGCCGATTAAGCGCGCCGTACGCGGGGAGACGCCGGCGAACTACTTCTAAGAACGAGCTGCTGACAGGATTTGTGATTTGCCTGCTGACTAGCTTTGAGATCTGCCTGTTGACAGATTCTGGGAGCCGCTCAGCTGACGGGTTCTGAGGACTACCTCTGGACGAGGCCCTGATCGTTCATGACCTGCATGGCGGGGGCAGTTTCCGATGGGCTCGTGCCGTACTTCGAGACGATCTGGTTGCTGAACGAGTCGACGCGGCTGTTCAGGTTTCGCATGTCGTAGTACCGGGTGACGAGGGCGTCGTAGTCATCCAGTGCCGCGCGTGCCTGATCGGAGTCCAGGTCAGGGTATGCGTCAACGCCAACTGTCAGCTCGCGCGGGAGCCGCGGCTTGAACTGGGGTTCCTGGGCCGGGTGGCCAACCAGGACTCCAACAACGGGGTAGGTGTGTGCGGGTAGTCCGAGCAGGTCGATCGTTTCCTGCGGTTTCGCGCCGATGGAGCCAAGGTAGACGGTGCCGAGCCCGAGAGATTCAGCGGCGATCACGTAGTTCTGTGCGGCGATCAGGGTGTCGCGGCCGGCCTGCTGATAGGCGTTGATCGTTGATGCCGGGTCGGTGGGCTGGCCTGCGCGCTCGCGGATCACGGCGTTGCGATGCAGGTCCGCGACGAAGATGACCAGTTCGCCTTTCGTGCCTCCAATGTAGGGTTGGCCCGCGTTGCGGGCCAGCGCGTTGCGCGTGTCCTCGTTCGTGACACGGATGATCGTCATCTGCTGGTAGAAGCTGGAGGTGGGCGAGCGGCGTGCCACGTCGATCAGCGTGTCCATGATGTCCTCACCGACCGGCTCGTCTGTGAATGCGCGGATCGTGCGGTGCGCAAGCTGAGTGCGGATCGTCTCGTTGGTGACCGGAGTGGTCGGAGCAGTCACCAGTGGATCGTCATCAGATACGGGTGGTTTCACTGGCTGGGTCGGATGGGTGGGCTGCGCTGACTGGTCTGAATGGGCTGACTGGTCGGACACGGTGCCTCCTTCGCTGTGCGGCATGGAGCTCGTTGATGTCTGCCCATCATTGTCCGACCCGTCCGGCCAAATCACAACACCTGTCCACGCGGGGGTGAGTCAAGTTCGCGTCGAATGCTGAGCAGGTCGGATATCGCTTGAAGCCGCTGTGTCTGATCGGTTGCCAGCGGGACTGCACACTGTGTGCGTTTCCCTTTTGGCCCGGTGTACTGCGAATACTCAACGAAAATCAGCGGGGTCGTGCGCGGTAGAACTGAATCGGACGCTGCGTTGGAATCGGCGGTCCGCACATCGGCGGTTCCTGTTCCAGCGTCAGGTCGAGTAACTTTCCGGCGCGCATGACTGTGCCAGTCGAGTGTGGGAATTTGCTCGAGACAATCGACGGATCCGCGTCCCAGATAGAAAGGAAAGGCCGGCGGGAAGGCTTTCCTCCCCAGATAACTGGTGAATGACGGGGATGACAGGGCTGATTCCAGTTCGTCGAGGCGCGCGTCGCATACAATCCGGACGATGAATTCTCCATCAGCCAGGTAGGTTCTGTTAACGACTGACGTTCCGTTTTGCTGGTCAGGCGTGAAAACCAAACTATGGTCCGATACTTTGTCACCATGTGACAGAAGCAGCCGCGTCCTGAATTTCGTAGATTCTGTGCGCGGATTGATGGTGTGGTAGTCGTCAACTACGCGCGGCCGCCGGTCCTGGCGCACGGTGAACTCAACATCGTCAAGCCACTCGGGCCAGTCGTCACGCGGCGCCCCCAGTGCTCCCGCTACCAAACCCTTCAATCCCGTCCGGGTGGGAAACCGCTCAGTATGGACGATATTTCCAGCTATTGCCGGTCCAGCCCACGACTGCAGCACTCCCGCCAGGCGCAGATAAATGCCGTCAATCACGCATAGATCCAATCGACGACGCGCTCAATAAGGTCGTGAAGGTTCACTCGGTCAGCACCTGGGAACTCTGATTCCGGACACTTCGCGGTGCCCGATAGCAATTGCAGGTCGCCAAAGTTTCCGGCATCAAATTCGCGAGCTCGCTGGTACTGGTCGCTCAGGGCAGTGATGCTGGGTGCCTCGAAACCTCCGCCTTCGTTCGGCTCGACGGGTGTTTCAAATTCGTATGAGGTTCGGCAGCGCTGCTCTTCCGCCAGAATGAGGACAGGCATGGTATAGGGGGCAGTGGAATTCTCTTTGCCGCGCGGAGCGCCATAGACCATTGCCCGAAGCAGCTCGCGCACATTATCGCGGGATTCGGGATCGTCGAAAGCGCTCCAGCTGCGCTTGAGCTGTTCTTTATCAATGGTCACCGTGCGGTAGAAAGTGCCGTTGACGTAACGCTGCACACCCAGATAGGTGGCACCGGTTTTGTGATCGCGAACCTTCAGGTCATCAACAGTTGTGAAGTAGTCGCTCTCAATGGGCGTGGCATGCGTGGTCACTCCCGGTGACACCGCGATTGCGGCTTCAGTGTTTTTGTTCGGCTTTTTCGCAAACATTCGCCCGAAGGCTGCTATCGCCAGGGAACCCGTCGTGTCGTCTTGGATGAATTCACCGCCCTTTTCGTCCAGAACTCTCTGGGTTGCTACGTTTATCTCTTCTCTGCTCATCCACACTGAGCGGTCGGAACCGTTGGCGCTCTTGCCTTTGTTTGAAGTCAGCTTGCTGACTAATTCATTGGCTCGTTCCTTCAAAGCCTCTAGATCAGATTCTGGCCTGATCGCGTACGCAAGTCGCACAATTTCGTCGGTTAGTTGCCCCGAGCGAACCGATGTATCAAGACTCGCTTCTTCATATCGTGCGCGGATCCCTCGCTTAATGCTCTGTGAGGAGTGGAGTGCTCGCAATTGGCCTCCAACGATCACCCGTTTGGGCGTTCCGGCATCATCTCTGTTGAGATTCGAATACGGCACGTTTGTCAGAAAGTGCAAGGTCAGGTTCTTTGCCATGGAAGTCATTCTCCTTTGTCTGAGTCCTCTGAATGGTCGGCTGCGTCGATGATCTGATCAGTCCGGGGAACGAAATTGGAATAGTAGTCACGCAGAGGTGACATCCGCATTGCTCGTGATTGCGCGCTCGCGCCTTTACCCCAGTGGAGGAGGAGGCGATAAAGATCGAGGTAGTCGAGGGCGGGAACTGCGTCCACTGATTCCGCGATCTGAAGGATGCGGCGGATGGTCTTCACTGCCTCCTCGAAGTCCTGCGTATGCAGATAGGCAAGGCGCTCTGCGATCGCATCGTGTGTGGGTGAAGAACTGGCGAGTGTCTCGGCTGTGCTCGCAGAACTCACCTCCGAGGTTTCACGAGAACTGCGCGACTTCTTTTTCGCCCACGACACCTGTTGGCACCAGCGTCCAAACGGTTTACGCCTTAACTCCTTCGTTCTTTCAAATGAGGGTACATCCGTGAATTCAGCGGCGATCGCAGCCATGCGAAGAAGCACGCGATATTCATGCTCCCGAGTTCCTGCTGGCAGCGCGGGGTACACGTACGGAATTGCGTAGTACTCGGTGGTATCGTCCGCTCCGCGTCTGAGTTCCGCCCGCTGCTTGCGGAAACCGGAATCGTTTCGTCGCCGGAGAATTTCCTGCAAAAGCTGTCTACCCGGAAGACTTTCAGTTGTCATTGCTCACCATCCTGAGAAAATGCGACTTTGCCATCCTTTTTAGCGTCTTTCAGTCGCCTGTTGATGTCCCGTTGCAGGTCGGCGCGGAGCTCGTAAATCTGTTGTGCATCTGTTGCCAGATAAGGTTCAGTGATCTCATCGAAGGTTTCCAACGATGCGGCGCGAAGATCCGTCAAGAGATCGCCTGGGTAAGACTCATGGGCGCGAAGACTTTGAATGAATCCCTCATACACGGCGGAAATCCTGCGCCAGAATTCGCTGGATACGTCGTTATAGCGTCCTGCTAACAGTGGACGGGCCCGTTGGGTGCGTGATTTGCCTCCCTGCGTTTTGGCCTCGCCTCGAGGAAAGGCCGCCGTTACATATCGGTGCAGATCTGTGACAACCACTGCCATTGCGACAATTGCATCCTGTTCGTCTTCTGGCAGATCGAAGCCCCATTGATCGCGGCGTGGCTGAAAGATTTCGGATGCTCGCACGACTGGTGATGGGGACGTTCCCTCCACTAGGTGTCTGAGGAAAACCGGTTCGGGAAAGTCCACGTTTTCGAATCGAGGTGGGAAGAGATTGCCAGCAGATCTGTCTAGGAGCTTTTCAGACTTGTTGAGGGAATACCATTCCACTGACAGATCCGTGGGGTCGCGACCAATGTCCAAGCGTTGCGCCTTAAGCACGCCTTTTGAATCTGCGAGGTAGAAGTAGAAGGGATCCTGCGTATTGCGGTGGTTCCGCCATTCTATAAGAGGTGTATCGATAAATTCGAGTATTTTCTTGCCACGCTTGTTCTTTTCAATCTTTTTGAGAGGAAACGGTAGCCACTCTTCTGGGACTCCGCATACCCTCACCTGAACCAGATCGGTACCTTTCCAGTATCCGATCGCTGTGTTGGAGCTCCATGTGGCAGACCAGAGGGAACAAAAGTCACCATTAGATGCTCGAGATTTTTCACAGGTTCGGTCCGCAAAGGCGGGAAGGCCACCCTCGTTAACCCAGCGTGCGGGGAGGGAACTAAGAAGGGTCTTAAGAAAAGACCCATTGGGGTACCGCCAGTAGAATTCTGTGGCAGTGAGGCTTCGGCCAGGAAAACGGAAGCCAGGAGTTGCTGAACGTGGCTTTTCGACGTAGGAAATAGGCTGCGACGTGGGGGATGTGCGAAAATCAATGGTCACACTGAGGTTTGAGGCCGGAGAGAAGTAGTGATAAGTAGTGAGTTTGAGTAGAGCTTCTGGCAGGGCAAGCGTGGTTGGGTAGGCAACTCTGCGATTCCAGAAATCTTCACTTTGACTCGGAGGCATTGCAGGTGACAGCTTCTTGACAGCGTCTGGTTTAGTTGTCGAATACCTGTCCCCTATTTTCTTTTCTTCTCGAGGAAGTGGGGGGCGCTGCATGAAAGGTTGCTCGGTGTCGAAGACGTTGGATCCATCCTTAAGCTGTTCCACCATGAAGTCTGCAGCGTCACGGGAGAGGCCATTGTTGATCAGGTCTTTCACGATGCCTCTGCCGGGTCGCACATCAGCAGAATCGTGGCGAATCGCGACCGCGAGGATTGAGGTAAGGAATCTGATCTGTGCGGAGACCTCGAAAGCTGGGCGATCAAGGCGGAGAGCCACGTCTGGTGTGTGGCATTCAAGCAGGAAATCCTTGGGCGTCATAAGGCCGACAGTGGTATCGATCCACGCAACGTCCTCGATCGCGTTGAGCTCCAATGCTCCTGTCCTATCTACTGAAGTAAATGAACTAGTGCGGCCATTATACTAGTGGACACGAACAAAGAGTTGTGCAGCTCACTTCAGCGTCGCCCGTGCTGCAGCTGTCGCTCAGGCATTGATCGCCCGACCTGAGGCTTCGCAACGCGGCGTTCTTTGGCTATCGTCGAAGTTGGGCGGACAACAGAAGTCCGACCCCTATGAAAGGCAAAGACATGGGATCCATCTACCTCGTCAAATACCCGATGATGGTTGCTATGCAGCAAGTTCCAGATGCGCAGGGTTCAGTGTCGGGGAAAATGGATGATCCTCTTTTTCGTCATCGTGCGGTGATGGCACTTTTCGAAGATTCTGATTCCGCGAACCCTCGGGCGCAGTGGAATGTGCTATTCCGTGTCGAGCATCTGCCTGGTCAGCCGCCATTCTTCCTCATCCAGTCGAGCGTGGCTCCGGTCAACCTTCCTGAGGGCGCGCAGATGATCTCTCGGGAGCTGCGGCTGGTCCCAGAGGGAACACCGGTGGCTTTCCGCATCGCGATCAATGCTGTGCGCCGGCAGAACAGAGATTCCGGCTCTGATCCTGGGAGCAACGGTGGCATCAAGCCCGTCCCCTTCGACGGCGACGAGCAGGCGCCGGAGTCGATCAGCAGGATGACGCCGTGGCTTCAAGGCAAGCTTGCCGGCGGCCTTTCTGATCTTGAAATCATCAACCATCGGAGGGAAGTGCTGGGAACTTCGCGCCAGGGCAGGAAAACCTCGCAACGAGTTGTGCAGGTGGATAAGGTCGATGGCGCAGCTATTGTTGCCGACTCTGCGCAGTTGAACAAGCTCATTCTTAACGGTGTTGGCAGGGCTAAGTCCTACGGATGCGGGCTGCTGTCAGTACGCCAGTTATGAGCATGCCTCGATACGAGGAGTCTGAGTGCGGAAAGAAGTGCGGATGAACGAGCACCTTGAACTGTGGTCGAAGGATGACGGCGTGGGCACTCCCTATCCGCTCTTGGCGCATCTCCTGGACTCTGCGACCGTCGCGGAGGTGCTTTTTGACCTCTGGCTCCGTGATGGTTTGCGAGATCTTCTTCAGCAAGAACTCGGAGAGCATGCCCGCCGAATTGTTCAGTTCGTCGTAGGTTCTCACGACATCGGCAAGGCGTCACCGATTTTTCAGATGCAGTACCGCAGAGATGACGACCACTGGCGACGAATACGGGAAGTCATCGACGGGTCCGGCTTCTATGGACAGATACCGGTTGGGTCACCCTTGCGCGATTTCGATAATAGATTTGCTCGCAGACACGAGCAGTGGTCTGCCTACTGCGTCGCTGGGGGTTTTCTGTCATCGAGCGACGAGGCGCGGGACAGGTGGCATGCCCTCGCGGCGCTTGGACATCATGGCTACTTTTCGTTGGGGGAGCACAACCGGATTTTTGCAGCTAAGCGGAAGACTGCAAGCAAAGAACTTGAAGAGTACGGATGGCTCCAGGCTCAGCGGGATCTCGTGGCGTGCGTTGCTGCGGCCTGCGATGTTGACGTCAGTGAAATGCCCGATGAAGTGAGCCCGACGGTTACGCTCCTGCTTTCCGGTCTGACGATTCTTGCGGATCGAATTGCTTCAGGGGTGCCGTTTGTGGAAGCCGGGGGTCAGATCCTCACCCGGACCCCTGACGCGTTGAAGAATCCGGCTCAGTGGATCGTCCAACGGCGAAAAGATGCTGCGAAACGGGTGCGCGATACGGTCGGAATATACAGCTCGTGGGGGAGCGAAGAAGAGGCACAACGCTCGATCCTGGGTGAACACGACCCTCGGCCCGTCCAGGAGGAAGCTTTGTCGGTAGGTGACGGGCTGTGGTCGTTAATGGCGCAAACCGGTGGAGGAAAAACCGAAGCGGCCCTTTTACGCCACTCGACTCGAAATGAACGTCTCATCTTTCTTCTTCCAACTCAAGCAACCTCAAACGCAATCATGCGGCGAGTTCAAAGAGCGTACTCGACGACCTCAAACGTTGCGGCACTGGCGCACGAGTTGGCATCGGTGGAGGATTTCTACGTCAATCCTGTTTCGGTTGATACGCACGAGGACAGCACATCGTCTCAACCCAGCGGACTGTATCCCTCATCATTCGTCAAGAGCGGCGCAGCCAGGCTCCTCGCGCCTGTAGCTGTGGGGACCGTGGACCAGGCATTGATGGCAAGTCTGCCGGCAAAGTGGATTCACCTCAGATTGCTGGCACTTGCTAACGCGCACGTCGTGATTGACGAGGTGCACACTCTTGACCAGTACCAGACGAAACTTCTTGAAGGAATTCTGCCCTGGCTTTCTGCCACCCGAACGCGGGTGACATTCCTGACTGCAACAATGCCGAGCTGGCAACGCGAAGCTCTGATGACGGCGTATAGATCTCGTGATCTCCAATTGAGTGACACACACTTTCCGGCTTCAGAGACGTTGAACGAGGCTGGGCTGAATACAGTGCCAATGTCCGCGGCCAGCAAGACTATTCGAGTGGAACTGGCTGACGAGCCGTATGAAAGGCTAGTGGACTCTCATGTGTCATGGTGTCGGCAGCAGTGTCTCGATTTCCCTCGTTCGCGTATCGGAATTGTGTGCAATACTGTCGCTCGAGCGCAGGAGCTGGGCAGAAAACTGGAGGCCGACGGACGCATTTTGGTCCTTCACTCTCGAATGACAGCTGAGCACCGCAGGCGAGTTGCGAGTGCCTTGGAGGACACCCTCGGGCCGAATGGTCGTGGCGATCAGATTGTCCTAATCGGGACACAGGCGATCGAAGCGTCACTGGATATTGACCTCGACCTTCTGAGGACCGAGCTTTGCCCGCCGGCTTCAGTCATTCAACGAGCCGGACGCCAGTGGAGACGTTCCGATCCTGAGCGCTCTCAGCGAGTGCCGAAAATGGTATGTCAATCCCTGTCGGTCGTTGCAATTTCATCCGCTCAGCCGTGGCAGTGCTTGCCATACTTACCCGCCGAGCTGCGCAGAACGAGGGAGTGGCTCATGAGTCATGAGAGAATCCAGATGCCTGCCGATGCGCAAGCGTTCGTTGACGTGGCGACTATCTCCTTCGATGATGCTGTCGATTCGAATGATATTGAGGAATTGGCGGTGTGGGCGACGAGGGCGCGGGCAGGCATCGACAGAAGGGCAAGGCTATCTGATGCTCTTCTTCCCGACGCCTACGTTGAAGATTTCAGTCAGCTCACCCAGGATCTGACGGTGGAAGAAAGGCAGACGCGATTCCTGGATGGGAGCGAGACGTTTCGCGTCATCCTCGGCGGCGATCCTGATCGAATTCCCGGAGCGTTCGAAGGCGATGCGAAGGATCTATTGGCGGTGAGAGCATTTGATCAAGATGCGCTACGCGTAGCATTAAGAGCCTCTCTTCCGTTGAGCGGAAGACAGTTCGAAGCCTTATCTAAACGAGGGCCGGTTTCGCTTGGGGAGGCGCATTCACTGCTGCGTAGCTACTATTTCGTGCCTGATGCGGAAGATCTTTACGACCCGCTCGTCGGGTTTGTGGATGAGGACTAGGTCAGTGAGTCAGCGATGGGGTACTCCGAGGAAGCTATAGCATTCAGTGTTATTCCGGCAGGTGAGCAGGTCCGTTTCGAGGATCGAGTTTCTTTCCTGTACGTCGATCAGTGTCTGGTTCGGCAGGACCGTACCGGTGTTGTTGCGTTAAGGAGGAGCGAGGGCGACACCGCTGAAGAAGATGAGCAAGTGCTTCTGTCGCGAATTCAGATTCCGGTCGCGGGACTGGCGGTGCTGTGTTTAGGGCCTGGTACGAGTATTTCCAGCGCCGCCTTGACGTCGTGTACCAGATCCGGTTGCACTGTGATTTTCAGTGGTGCGAATGGTGTGAATGCGTATTCGCATGCGACACCGCTGACCTCATCTGCACGCTGGGCGATTGCTCAGACTCGCCTGATTGCCTCGGAGGATTTTCAAAAGCAGGCTGCGGTTCAACTCTATAAGCGCCAATTTGGTCTGGAGGATATGCCCGGATCCAATATTGAAGCCATGCGAGGGATGGAGGGCCGCCTCATGCGAAATGCGTATCGGAACGAGGCGAAGAAGGCGAGAATACGTGGTTTTAGGCGAGATACACACGCGAAGGATCCGGTCAACGTAGGCCTCAACATCGCTAACTCAATCATGTATGGGCTCGCGGCGACGGCTTGTACGACTTTGGGGGTTAATCCAGCGCTTGGAATCATTCATCGAGGCGACATTAGGGCGTTGCTCTATGATCTAGCGGATCTGTATAAGGCAAACACGGTTATTCCATTAGTGTTTTCGCACGCTCATGATGAGGATCCTGTGACCGCGATTCGTAAGGGTCTGCGCGTTGAGATCAGGAGAAAAAGAATCCTGGAGGGAATGCTGGACGCCTTGATGGATGTATTGCGGGTGCATTTGCCGGAACGTGATGATGATCGACTGATCGGGGATGATGAGCAGGTTCCGGGCCATGTGCAGTACGGGCAGGATTCCTGATGTTTGTTGTTGTGAGCGTTCGTGCATCGCAGGAGCATTTTCACGGGTATCTAAGCCGTTTCCTGACTGAAGCCGATGTGGGTCTATATGTGGGGAACTTGTCGAAAGTTGTAGTGGAACGTTTGTGGGAACGAATTAGCTCTGTGCCCACTTCAGGCGCTGTTACTATGATTTTCAGTGACCCTTCACGAGAGCAAGGATTCAACGTGGTGTCAGTTGGTGACTCGGCGCGAACCGCTGTGGATATTGATGGGGTAACGGTGATCGCTGGCTTACCCGGCAGGGCCACTCAGAAATTGTATAACTCCCGTTAATATCTGCAGGTCACTTAGACTCTTCCCCGCGCACGCGGGGGTATTTCCAGATCATCATGCAGGTGCTCACGGTCGCACTGCTCTTCCCCGCGCACGCGGGGGTATTTCCAAGATCGCCAGTGGGTTGCCACGATCGGTCGCCTCTTCCCCGCGCACGCGGGGGTATTTCCGAATCTGACACTTCGGTGAGCCGGTTCATATACTCTTCCCCGCGCACGCGGGGGTATTTCCTGGCTGCAGTCCGAGCGATGGAAGCACGACCCCTCTTCCCCGCGCACGCGGGGGTATTTCCGTCATTAAGGGCATTATTCAGGTGGTCACCAGCTCTTCCCCGCGCACGCGGGGGTATTTCCTCCCTGAGAGTTCTCTTAGCGCGCTCAAGGTGCTCTTCCCCGCGCACGCGGGGGTATTTCCAAGAAGAATTCGACGCGCTCATGGAGCACGGTCTCTTCCCCGCGCACGCGGGGGTATTTCCGGCAGCACTGCTGCTGCCTGGCAGGGTAGTGACTCTTCCCCGCGCACGCGGGGGTATTTCCGTGCCGCCTAATGAGTGGCTGAGCGCGAATATCTCTTCCCCGCGCACGCGGGGGTATTTCCGTGTTGGTGCGGCCGGGGCTGGCCCAGACGCGCTCTTCCCCGCGCACGCGGGGGTATTTCCGAGGCTGGTAGTAAAGCTGGTGGCAGGCTCAACTCTTCCCCGCGCACGCGGGGGTATTTCCGGCACACCACAAGACGGGCAAGTGTCCAGCCACTCTTCCCCGCGCACGCGGGGGTATTTCCCGTGATTCCAAGGAAGCGATTCCGTATGACGCCTCTTCCCCGCGCACGCGGGGGTATTTCCGTGGTCTTCCAGCTGGTGCTTCTCGTCGGTCACTCTTCCCCGCGCACGCGGGGGTATTTCCAACTGCTAGTACGGTTTTTTCGTCAACCGTTCCTCTTCCCCGCGCACGCGGGGGTATTTCCGGGTTCGGGAATGTCGATCATGCGCCCGTAGACTCTTCCCCGCGCACGCGGGGGTATTTCCAGCGCCGATTACATGCGAGCTAGCTATTAACGCTCTTCCCCGCGCACGCGGGGGTATTTCCGGCCAGAAAGGAAATCAAAAATGAACCAGATACTCTTCCCCGCGCACGCGGGGGTATTTCCCAGGGCTGCGTGCTCGCACACGATGGCGAAAGCTCTTCCCCGCGCACGCGGGGGTATTTCCAGGAAATGAAACCCATCAGACCCCGGGACTTTCTCTTCCCCGCGCACGCGGGGGTATTTCCGTACAGGGCTTGACCCGTTCAGCAAGCAGATTCTCTTCCCCGCGCACGCGGGGGTATTTCCACAGTGCCCGAACCCTTGCGCCTGACCATCAGCTCTTCCCCGCGCACGCGGGGGTATTTCTACAAATACCGGCTCAAACGCCTACGCGAAACGCTCTTCCCCGCGCACGCGGGGGTATTTCCAGTGTCACAGACTTGTTGAACGGGCAGTCTCTCTCTTCCCCGCGCACGCGGGGGTATTTCCTCAAACGGCTTCAAACCAGCGCCCCAGAAAGCCTCTTCCCCGCGCACGCGGGGGTATTTCCGGGGCGCGGGACTTGCTGCCAGCGCACACTATCTCTTCCCCGCGCACGCGGGGGTATTTCCTTCATCTGCTGATATATCGAAGTGTTCAATTACTCTTCCCCGCGCACGCGGGGGTATTTCCGGCGCTTCCTAGCGGCTCTAACGCTAGTTTCGCTCTTCCCCGCGCACGCGGGGGTATTTCCACATCCCCCGAGCGCACAAAAAACGGGCTCGACTCTTCCCCGCGCACGCGGGGGTATTTCCGATCCAGGATCACACATGGCATATTTTGAATGCTCTTCCCCGCGCACGCGGGGGTATTTCCATTGATTTTTCGAGCAGACCGGCTGTGATCCACTCTTCCCCGCGCACGCGGGGGTATTTCCCGGTCGCGCCTGGCTGTGGAGTGGGGGTATCTCTCTTCCCCGCGCACGCGGGGGTATTTCCGAGTTTACCTAGGGCGTCTCCTACTGCTGTGACTCTTCCCCGCGCACGCGGGGGTATTTCCAGTTCCCCGTTTTGCCCGGTCAGCGCTAAGTCCTCTTCCCCGCGCACGCGGGGGTATTTCCGTGGAAACAGTGGCTCAAGGAAGCCGGGTTGCCTCTTCCCCGCGCACGCGGGGGTATTTCCGAATACGTAAGCTCCACGCCCATAGGAGCAAGCTCTTCCCCGCGCACGCGGGGGTATTTCCTAGAATAGTCGCATGAGTACATCTCAAACTGTCTCTTCCCCGCGCACGCGGGGGTATTTCCTGCAGTGCTTGGCCAGGGATTGACCTATAAGGCTCTTCCCCGCGCACGCGGGGGTATTTCCAAGTACTTTCACCCTCTAGGAATCATGGGGCACTCTTCCCCGCGCACGCGGGGGTATTTCCGGCATGGTGTCCAGCGTCCACGGTGCGGGCTGCTCTTCCCCGCGCACGCGGGGGTATTTCCGAGGCGTGGGCATTCGATCAAGTATCAGGGCACTCTTCCCCGCGCACGCGGGGGTATTTCCTCTCCTAGCTTGATGGCCTTGATCAGATCCGGCTCTTCCCCGCGCACGCGGGGGTATTTCCATATAGGAGAGGGTGCCACCCTTTGGGATCTCCTCTTCCCCGCGCACGCGGGGGTATTTCCGGGGATGCTGACCCGTCTTTGCGGGTGGGGTGCTCTTCCCCGCGCACGCGGGGGTATTTCCAGCGGGTAGTGAATGCTTTTTAGTATCGTGAGCTCTTCCCCGCGCACGCGGGGGTATTTCCGTTGGCAAGAATGTGCCAGCCGAATTTGAGGCCTCTTCCCCGCGCACGCGGGGGTATTTCCAAACCCACAGCGGCGTCGTTGACTTTTTCGCCACTCTTCCCCGCGCACGCGGGGGTATTTCCAGCAATTCTTGACCTACTCACGCCCGGTAAAGCTCTTCCCCGCGCACGCGGGGGTATTTCCAGCCCGGCAGCACCGTCACGTTCCCACGGTGGCTCTTCCCCGCGCACGCGGGGGTATTTCTGTGGATCGGTTGAATGTGTCGCGGATGCGTGGCTCTTCCCCGCGCACGCGGGGGTATTTCCGGACCCGCGCCAACATCCTCGACCTCCACTTGCTCTTCCCCGCGCACGCGGGGGTATTTCCAAGTCAAGCGGCCGGAAGCGGCGATGATCCCTCTCTTCCCCCGCGCACGCGGGGGTATTTCCGAGGACACGGCTGTGAATGGTGTGTACCACTACTCTTCCCCGCGCACGCGGGGGTACTTCGCACTGGTGCTGCCTCGAACCAATTCCCGAACGCATACCTAATCCCCACAAACGGATCCGCCCTCGTATGGATCTGACGCAACACAAAGGCGGCCTGTCCGACCCGCCACCCAACACACGTCACACTCAGTTCGTCGATATTCCTGGCGTGCAGCGTTCAATGACGTGGCAGACGAATTCGCCCCAAAGGCTACAGATGCGCCACACCACCGCGGACGTTTCTCAGGTATGCGGTGTTGACGTGGTCATTGCCTAGATCACCGCCGCCGAGTCGGCCTCACCCTCGCAGAAGACGCACTAAGTGTGGAAACTGAATCAACGCACGCCCTCGTACCCAAGACAAAGAGCACATCTAGCGCATCACACAAACCAGTTCCATCACAATCACTATGTTGATCGCTCAAGAAATACTCGACCGAGTCATCCATCGCGTCCTCACCACCAAATCACCACCCACGACCAACCCACTTCCGGAAGCGACCACCGCGTCGAAGCCCACATCTACAGGGAAGGTGTCAGCGCTAGCAGGCTCCTCGACACCATCGCCAACTACCTCGCCCAACAGGTAGACGATAGAATCGACCGGAAAGTACTCGCTGGAGCCGGCGACACCGGCGACATTGTCAATATGCGACACATGGGCAGGTGCATCGTCGTCAGAACAAAAGGGTACGGCGGCTGCGTCCTACCCGGCCAATGGGGCAACGAAGCGCACACCGAGATGGGTAACGATAATGCGCCCGCGGGGACCGTTGTCGCCAACCGCCGCGCAGTCAACGGCCTAGGTTCCCAGTGGGCACTCATGACGCACAGTGACTTAGCCGTCCTTGACTAGTAGTAAGTCGGATACGGACTTATGAACTTAGGAGTTAGCGAGCTGGGAGACGCGCTGTACGGATATGCCCATGATCAATCCAATGTCACGCATAGACAGGCCCGCCTGCGTCAGGAGTTGGATTGCTTTGCGCGAAGACGCGGACAGTTCCTGTTCTGCTTCTCGTGCAGCTTTTGTGGCGTTCTTGTAGCGGTTGATTGCTTCGAGTGGGAGCCCGCAGGGTTCGATGGTGACGGTGAAGCTTTCTTCGGGCTGGCCGGTCATGAGTGTGGCGGCGTCTTTGATCATGGCTTCGAGCTGGTCGAGGCGGCGCGCTTGGGTTCCGTACTCGCGGTTGTTGATGGTGAAGTCGGCGGACCACCATCCGTCGCAGCGGGTGGCGGTTGCGTTGATGTGTGTCATTTCTGTGCCCTACTGATGATCGCTTTCGCTAGTAGCTCGTTGACTTCTCTGGGGCGTGGGAGTGATTGCCGCCTTCTGTGAGAGTGAGTGTTTCTCCTTTGGCTTTGGCGATCTTGTCGAGTTGTTTGATGAGGTCTCTCCGCTTCTTTATTATATTCTACCCCCATTGACTTATTTAAGTCAAGCCCCCTAAAGAATTTAGGTAGGCGACTCATTACGACCACAGCTCACCGCACCTGCCTACGGGTGAAAAACGATTGTAAACCTGCAAGAATTGAAGCCAACACGAAAGGAGCGCGACGATGGGTGCGACACGACCAAGCACAGCCAGAAGCACCCACCATTATTGACGGCAACCCCACCGGTTCCCAACCCCGCGACAAGGAAGCGTTGTCAAGAGAAATGGCAGCTGGTCTGAATTGGCGGAAAGAATCTGGATGTTAAGAGTTGGCGAGTTGCGAGACGCGTGCGCGGGACAAGCCCATAATGTAGCTGATATCTGCCAGAGAGTAGTGATCGTCTTTCAGGGCTCGCACTGCTTTTCGGGATGCCGCGGAGGCCGCTCTGGCGGATTCTTCAGCCAGTTTAGATGCTGCGGCAGATTGCTCGACCTGGGCGGCTTGTGCTATTTCAGGGACGATCGTGATGTTCCACGTGGAGTGATCGATGTCTTCTTCCATCGTGTCGAGGTAGTCAATTACTTGCTGGCGGGCTTTGGCAAGAGTGCGCACCTGTGTCCAGATGTCGTTACCGTTCCACAGTTCCCAGCCGCCGCTCCAGCGGCGGGCAGTGATGGTTATCGCGTTCATTTTGTGTTTCTTTTGCTTGCTTCGATTGTTTTGAGTGCTTTGCGGGTGAGGCTTGGAGAGATTTCGCGGGTTTGGGTGATGGTAACGCGGAAAGGCCCGTTGGTCCATATTTCGTGGTCGCCTTTACCTTGGCGTGAAGTGAAGCCTGCCTACTTGAGGAGTGCGGTTAGTTTCCGGTACGGCATTGGCTTCGTCATAGCTAAATGATAACACCTATTAACAGTAGTGTCAAGAGGTGTGTACACCAAAAGATGGGAGACAGGTTGACGTACAAAGACACAACAAAACGACAGGAAAAAAGAGCCATCAACGAGCTATCCGACATAGCCGCATGGCTCCCACTGCTCACCGCGCAGTCACTGGCCGTGTATGGTGTCAGGTCAGCCCGCGTCACGCCAGCCAGGTGCGCCAGGCACAACGGCCTACCCTTCGGGCTCGACCACCGGATCGACCAAACCGATGACGGGTGGCCAGGTATCCGCACACACGTGGGAGCCTTAAAATCCTCTCCTCCTACGCCACGCTGATTGCCGGTGAGCGCGGCACGCACTCGACAGGCAGTCCGATAGCTGACCTGCAGCGTGACATGCCATGGGCAGCAGAACACTACCC
Source organism: Pauljensenia sp. C0170B4 (assembly GCF_056590235.1). NCBI lineage: Bacteria > Bacillati > Actinomycetota > Actinomycetes > Actinomycetales > Actinomycetaceae > Pauljensenia > Pauljensenia sp. C0170B4. The sequence goes on from NZ_JBWPVS010000003.1 coordinate 358,288, forward strand.
GGATGCGGATGCTGTCCTGGACGAGATCCACCGCATCCACCACCGCATCGCCCGCCTGACCGAGCATGCTCCCATGCTCGTCGGCACGTGTGAATGTGGTGGGAGGATCTACCGGTACCCCACCAGGCGCGGGCTCACCGACCAGTCGTGGTGCAACATTTGCGACCGCCTGTATCTCACCCAGGGCGAGGCAGCCTGAACGCGGCTCCTGCATGTTGCCAGCCTAGACGTGTATGTGACGCGGCAGGACCTGAAAACAATATGGCCCACCCTCACAGACAACCGCCTCGACCTATGGGTACACCGGGGGGTCATTGAACCTAGGGCGGGTAAGCCGAAAACCTACCCTCTTGCTGTGGTCAACACGCGCATGAACGCTACCCACTCACACAATCCTGTGATAAAGTGTTAGATGTTTTGAGGGAGTAGTGCGCCTACTTGGCGAGTTGGGATACTCGCCCCGGTGAGATTCCCATGACGCTGGCAACATCGCGGACAGACATTCCAAGATCCCTGAGTGTTGCGACTGTTTTTTTCGATGTGCGTGCGAGGGCTTCTTGTTCTTGGGTGACACGGGTGCTTTTTTCATGGTATTCACGCACAATGGCGGGAACCTGCGGCTTGATAGCAACGTTCTCGACGTTCACATGTTCCATGGTGCAGATGTCGCGTATCATTTCTTCGGCGTCTTTTAAGTGGCGTGCTTGAGTGAATCGCACTCCTGCTGGTGTTTCAAATTCGAGTACCCACCATTTGCCGTGAAAGCTGGCGGTTGCGTGGATGTTCATTTGAGTCCTTTCGCTTGCTTGAGGATTTCTTTGGCCAGGTGTTCGTCTATTTCCCTGTGACGGGGGACGTAGGTGACGTGGGGGCCTATTGTGATTTGGGTGTGTCGTCCGCCTTCTGTGGTGGTCATGGGGTTGCCTGTTTGCTGGGCAATGGTTTTGAGTTTCTTGAGTAGGTCTCGCCTTTTCGCACATTAAGTCTAGCTCACTAAACATTATTTGTCTACTGCGCTAAACACTTTAGGTATGCTTATATCACGCACCGGCACATCCAAGTGGGAACGAAGAGTTAATGCCCGAAATGTGTGTATGGGGTGGGCTTGTCGCGGGGTGTTGAGTGTCCTGCCCAGCCTTTTCTGATGTGTAGTGATCCGTCTTGGTAGTTGGTGTCGTAGTCGATGGCGGTGTCGTAGCGGGCTGGTGTGCCGGGGTTGTCGGCACGCGTGGTGAGGGGTTTGCGGGCTGGTGGCTGGTAGTGGCTGGTGAGGTAGCAGTCCCGCTTGTGGTTCTTGCTATGCCAAGGGTGGCAACGCTGGGGGCAAGATGAGTGAACAGGGACTTGTTGGCCAGTAGCTTCGCTAGGTGTAGGTAGGCGCGTCGAAGCCGGTAGTGGGTGTACCACCAGTGTTGTTGTCCTGGTTGCCAGCTGGTGTTGTAGGTTCGTTCGCGGGTGAGATACCCGTAAGCGTTCCATCAATTGTTGAGTTGGGTGGCTCATGTGGCGGCTTCGTCGAGAGTGTTGATGGCGGCGAGGTTGCCTCCGAGGCGCAGTAATGCCTTGCCAGCAGGGGTTTTCGGGTGCCCTGTCAGGTCGGTTTTCGTGTTGAGCCACACGTGGAACAGGCAGCGCTGAACCCCGGTGGCGGGCCAGCATTGCCGGATCGCTTTGAGTGCTCCTGGCCCGCCAT
>NZ_JBWPVS010000013.1:0-2128 GCF_056590235.1 Pauljensenia sp. C0170B4
TACCCATTTCTTCGATCAATCTAGCTTTATCATCTAAAGCCTGATTATATTTATCTTGCAAAGCATTATATCTTTGCTCCAGTTGATTGTAATTTCTGATTACTGTATTGTAGCGTTCACGCAAACCGCTAGCTTCATCAAATTCATAATTATTCCGATTATCATAATTATTTCGATTATTATAGCGGCGGTTAGACTGATTATTACGTGAGCGGTTATTATTTTCTCTTCTGATCTCAAAAGGATGCTTATTTTGTCGCTTACGTTGATTTTGCGTTTGATTATTATTATTTCGATTATTGCTATTCTTCTGATTATTCTTACGCTCAAAGTCCTTAGATTGACCTTCACGACTTTCATTCTGATCCTTAGAATGTTGCTCAGGCTTTTCTTTAGTTTCTGTTTCCTTATTTTCAGCAGCTTTTTCAGCATTCTTGCGATACTTTTGATCAATCTTGATATTTTGATAAAAAGGACTAAGTTCAGCTATAACTTTTTCACCATCTTCAACCGAAAAACTTCCCCGCTTGTTAACTGGCTTAATAAAGTTGGTCTTCACAATTGAAGCAATCTTATCCTCTAATTTCTTTTGAATAGATTTATCAATCTTATCATTCTTTATAACTTTAGCTAAAATCTTACGCTTAGTAATTGTCTTAACCCGCTTAGATTTAGAAGCTGGCCTCTTATCAGTAGCATCCTCTTTAGCTGGGGCTTCCTTAGCACGACGTTCAATTGCATCTGCGTAATCTTGTACATTACCAATAATTAATTTAGCAACAGCCGGCTTAAAATATTTTCTTCTTCGCACAGTAATACTTGGTTGTTTACGTGTACGCACAAAGTTATAAATTTTAATCTTTAGTTTTTGTTGTAATTCTTTACTTGCATTAGGCAACAATTGATCAATCATTTGATTCATTGTTACCATTTCATTTAAATCAATATTTTGTTGTTCTAATAATGTTTGCTCTACTATTCCTGGCATTTCCAATCCTATATTCTTTTAATTTTTTCACAACAAAAAGGGCCATTACGGCCTATTTTGCAATAATACATCAATTTTCTCATTAATAAACTTAATGCACTTTCCATTTTACAACATTAACGCTATTTACGAAAAGGGCTACAAGCATATTCTCTATTTTTTAACCAAAACAAGCAGCATCCCATCGATACTGCTTTATTTTATGCGCAGTTGCACTAGACTTTGACTCTATTTCTATTTTACGTGCTAACCAGCCTTTTGAGACTGTAAAATAGTTTGTGTAAGGATGAATGATTCCTTAAATTTATTTCTTTAAACATTAGAAAAAGGAGTTCCTTTCTCGTATGATTGGTTTGAACAAAAAAACACATACAGAAAGAAGAACTCCTTCATGAATGATTTTACCAAAGATTTTGCTCAAGCTCTATTCAATCCAGACAAAATAAATGATTTATTGCGCAAAGAGCTACAACAGGCTGTTAATAACTTGTTAGAAGCTGAATTGACTGCCTTTCTGGGCTATGATCCCTATGCCAGAAATGGCTGGAATACTGGCAACTCTAGAAATGGTGCTTATTTCCGCAAAGTTGATACGCAATTTGGCCCAATTGAAGTGCAAGTGCCTCGGGATCGCAACGGTCAATTTCATCAGCACACGCTGCCTGGCTACAAGCAGCACTCGGATATCTTGGAAAGCATGATTATCAAGCTTTACTCCAAGGGCGTGACCACCAGGGAAATAGCCGATCTAATTGAAAAGATGTATGGCAGCCATTACAGTCCAGCTCAGGTATCAAATATTTCCAAGCAGATGATTCCAAAGGTTGAGGCTTACCACAAACGCAAGCTAAGCGACAAGTTTTTCTGCGTCTATTTGGATGCGACATACCTTCCTTTGCGCCGAGAAACATTTGAGCGTGAAGCAGTCTATATTGCCATTGGCATCAAGCCTAATGGGCACAAGGAGGTCATTGACTACTGCATTGCGCCTAGCGAGAACATTGAAGTCTGGACAGATATGCTTCAAAACATGAAATCCCGAGGCTTAAAGCAAGTTGAGCTTTTTCTTTCTGATGGTGTTGTTGGCATGAAAACAGCCTTGGCCAGGACTTATCCTAAAGCTCATTTTCAACGCTGTTT
>NZ_JBWPVS010000014.1:0-1794 GCF_056590235.1 Pauljensenia sp. C0170B4
GTTGCGTTTGCGCACAGATTGGATGGGTGTCCGAGCGGCCGAAGGTGACGGTCTTGAAAACCGTTGTGTCAGCAATGGCACCAGGGGTTCGAATCCCTTGCCCTCCGCGGGATTTCCCGAAAATGGCGCTTCACCTCGGTGATCACTGTTTTCGGGATTTTTTCCAGCTACGTGCCGCCGCGCCGGGAAGTTTGCCCGGATCGTGAGTCTGCGTATTTGTGGCGCGGGCGCAAGCCCGGTAGACTCAAGCGGTACTTGGAGACGTCGCATAGTCCGGTCGAGTGCGCCTCCCTGCTAAGGAGGTAGGGGTTCACGCCCCTCGCGGGTTCAAATCCCGCCGTCTCCGCTGTTGCCCCGCTGTTTCGTTGGAACGGCGGGGTTTTTCGTTGGCATGACAGGGTTTCGCTGTAACTCGTGCCTACGCGTGTGACTGCAAATTACGCCCGGTTTCGGGCCACCTTGAAGGCTTTTTTAGACACACAGTAGTCACAGGCTGAAGCTTGCAGTCGAGGTTGGAGCCGCTGGTCGAGACAGCCGGAGGGCTCCCGATCAGCCACTCAAGGTAGCCTGATGGTTTGCGATCAACCGGTCAAGGTATGAGAGACCTCGCTAAGAGTCTCATCATGTGAAAACCGCACGATAGAGCTAAAAAGTTGGGGTCTTCCTTCTACATGAGACGTGCATTCAGCGCTCTTACCTTGACCCGTTGACTCAAAAGCCCCTCATCGACCTTGACCCGTTGATGGCACACTCGATCGGAGAACCATGCTTCGACCATCTGCCGCACCTCTCCTCACTTGTTTTCATGCGCTGAACTAGATCCGCAAGAGATTGTTACTCGCACATTGGGACAGACTCCCACGGACTTTTGCCTCAGAGACAATCAATCATCCGGTAGTGAACCTCGATGGAGTCAAGCGAACGTAAATTGCTCGACCTCCTCAACTGAAACTCACGAGAGTTAATCGACTTTGACCTGCCTCCCTCCGTTGTGCAGATCACATGCAGCATCGAACATCCAACAGCTCCCGTATCACGCGACATACGGGAAACAACTCTTCGAGATGACAAACCAATAAGGTAGCAACCTTCGGCAAACACTGATACCGCGCACGGAGCGAGAACTCTCCCCAAGATTCAGCGACGTTGGCACGCTCATCACCGCGATGGCTTTTGTATGTATGACGAAATGCGATCTTTGAAAGCCACGTTCCACGCTCTGGGTTCGCTGCAAGTTCTGTTGTAACGACAGGCATTCGGTCGCGCCACAAATATCTGAGCCTAAGTTAACCAGCCAATTTTTTGCGTTCTCTCACCAAGCGGTTTTCAATGATCCGGTCGAGGTCTTCTTGACTGGTGACCGGTTTGAATCCGCCTGTGTTTTCTCCCGAAACATCGGTGTTGCCCTCGCTGGGCGCTGTCGAATCAGACATGGTCTGTTCCTTTCTTCCCGTTTATGGCTCGTCAGCCTTGTTGGTCCAGCCAATGTTCTCCGGGCTGTTTACGGAGTGCCACAAGGGGGCATAACAAAACCCCGCATGGCCAAGACCAATGCGGGGCAAACTTGCATTGCTTATAGGCTCGAAAAACGCTAACCTGATAGCAGGACGGGTTCCCCGGCCCCGCCCCCTCTCTGAGGTGGCTAGACATTGTCGAACAGGCGGGGATTGAACCCGTCCGCTACTTTTTTATTCGCGCAGTTCGATTTTAGGGGTTAATGCCCGGATTGTGTGTACGTGGTGTTGGTTTTTGTTCGGTGTGTCAGGGGTTTGAGCGCTGTGTACATGCTTTGAA
>NZ_JBWPVS010000004.1:0-333698 GCF_056590235.1 Pauljensenia sp. C0170B4
TACTGCGGTTGCTGCGGCGGAACCGGTTGCTGGTACTGCGGCTGTTGCATGGGCTGTTGAGCATATTGCTGGCCCTGCTGCACCTGCGACTGGTCAGCAACTGGTTGCTGAAACTGCGGCTGCTGCGCAGGTTGCTCCGGCTGACTGAGTGGCTGTTCTTCGGCGGCTTCCGGCTCGGTCACAGGCTCACTTGGTTGCGATCCCTGGACTGGAGCGTCCTGGTTGCTGTCATGAACGTTTTCGTTGCTCATGAAGTCCCCTCACTAGCGTATTGACAGGTTACACGTAGCCCTAGTGTATCGGTTTAACTATTGTCTTGACGGAAATGGTCGAAGCCACCACTCAGCCGCTGCCCATCAAGACGAATCCCAGGTTGATCTCCCGGGCTCACTGCTCCGACCACGCCAATTGCCCTGAACGGTGAGGGCAACACAACCTGAGGCGGGAAAGTAGCCAACATCGGATGATCCTCACCGCCGAAAAGGACCCACTCCATAGCGTGATGTCCGCATGCCTGTGCAGCAGCATCCAGCGCCTCGACGTCATCGGCCAGCAGGGACGAATCAATTTCGAGCATCACCTCCGACGCGCGTGCCATCCTGCCTCCGTCACGCACCAGCCCGTCGGACACATCCATCATGGCGTGGGCATAGTGGCGAGCGGCAATCGGACCGGCTTCCAGCGGAGGCTCGGGCGCACGGTAAATCCTCACCGCTTCAGCGAAATCTCCCAGCAGGATATCGTCATGAAGTGAGGGGTCAACGATGCGGCGTGACAGCAATTCCAGGCCTGCGCCGGAACGCCCTAACGTACCCGCTATCGCTACGATGTCACCGGGTCGTGCACCTGAACGCAGGACGGGAGGCCCATCGACCCACCCGTGTGCGGTGACTGAAATGATCAGTTCCTCTCCCCCGGTCAGGTCGCCGCCGACCACGCCTGCGCCCGCTTCACGGGCACGCTGACCGAAGGCCTGCACCATGTCCACAAGCCAGTCAACGTCGTAGTCACCACGCAGAACAAGGGACACCACAAGCGCGCTAGTGCGCCCACCCATCGCAGCGATGTCTGCCAGATTCTGGGCCGCAGCCCGCGCACCTATTTCAGCGCCGGTGGACCAGGCTTTCAGAAAGTGACTCTCTCCGACCAATGTATCGGTGGTCACCAGGAATGAGGGTTCAGGGCAGGAGATCAGCGCGCAGTCATCACCTGAACCGACGATGGTGCGCTCACCCTGGGGAAGAACATTGACAAAACGGGCGATCAGGTCGCCTTCATCACAGTCTCGGACCTTCATGCTGTCAGTGTACGTGAGCGTGCTGACGCATACAGACACATTGCTGCCGCCGAGGCCACATTCAAAGATTCAGCTTTCCCTGCCATCGGGATGCGCACCAGATGGTCGCACTGACGCATTTCATCGGGTGACAGGCCTCGCGCTTCATTGCCGAAAACCCATGCGTGTGTGCGGGAAAGGAGCGGCGAGTCGCCCTCGTCAATGTCGAGAAGGCTGACAGATCCGTGGCCTCCGGACGTCCCAAGGACGAGTGCACCCCAGGTGCGAGCGCGCTCGATCGCCGCATCGAAAGTCAGGCCTGACATGATCGGCAGGTGGAACACTGATCCCGCTGTTGAGCGGATCACTTTCGGGCTGCGAACGTCAGCGGTGCCCACCGTGGTCAGGACGCACTGCGCACCCATCGCATCGGCCGTGCGGATCAGCGTACCGACGTTGCCGGGGTCTTGGATGCGCGCAAGGATCACTGCCAGTGTGTCAACGCTCGGCATCTGCGTAACAATCGCGTCGTGTCGAGCGACCGCGATGATGCCCTGACAGTCAGGGGACATCGCGTGAGCAACCTCGTCGGTGACGCGGTGAACCCACCGCGTGGCCTGGCGGGCCTGCTCCATGATTTCTGGCTGGGATTCCTCGACTCGTTCGGTGACGTAGACGTCGGTGACGCACTCGGGGCGCCATGTCACCAGTTCGAGGACTGCTCCTGGGCCTTCAACCAGGAGGAGTCCGGTGCGTGATTGTGCTGAGCGCCCGCCGAGTGAACGGACTGTTCGCACGCGGTCGGCACGCGGGTTGTCCATCACAGGCGGGCGCTCAGGATGAAAATTGTGAGTCAATCAGGATGCCTTGGGGGCGTTGACGTCTTCGGGCAGCGCTTCACGGGCAGTCTTCACAATTGCTGCGAAGGCGTTTGCGTCGTTGACTGCCAGGTCGGCCAGCATGCGGCGATCGATTTCGATGCCGGCAAGGTTCAGACCCTGAATGAGGCGGTTGTACGTCATGCCGTTTGCGCGTGCGGCAGCGTTGATGCGCTGGATCCACAGGCGACGGAAGTCACCCTTGCGGCGCTTACGGTCACGGTAGCTGTATACGAAAGAGTGAGTGACCTGCTCTTTTGCCTTACGGTACAGGCGTGAGCGCTGCCCACGGTATCCGGATGCGCGATCAAGTGTGGTGCGACGCTTCTTGCGGGCGTTGACAGACCTTTTCACACGTGCCATGTTGTTATCTCCTTACCTACAAGTCTTCGCTATCACTTACCCAGCAGGGTACGAACTCGCTTCGCATCTGCAGGTGCCAGCACCTGGTCACGGGAGAGGCGGCGAGTACGGCGTGAAGACTTGTGCTCGAGCAGGTGACGCTTACCAGCACGTTCACGCATGATTTTGCCGGAACCGGTCACGCGGAAGCGCTTCTTGGTTCCTGAGTGCGTCTTGTTCTTTCCTTTTGACATAGTGTCGTTTCCTAACCTTCAACACCTCTTGGCACTGGTGCCAAGAAAGTAGCTACTGTTCCGCGCTTTCAGCGTTCCTGGCGCTGCGAGCTTGCTCCTTGCTGGAACGTTCTGCCTGCTTGTCACGGCGGGCTTCGCGCTCAGCCTTGCGGCGGCGGCGTTGTTCGCTCATTGCTTCTGACTTGCGTCGCGTTGGGGCGAGCACCATCGTCATATTGCGGCCATCCTGACGTGGGACGGATTCGACCGTCGCCATGTCACCGACCTCTTCTGCCAGACGTTCCAGCAAACGAACTCCCGCTTCGGGGCGAGACTGCTCGCGTCCGCGGAACATGATCATGACCTTGACTTTGTCTCCCTGGTTCAGGAAACGCTCCACGTGGTTCTTCTTCACGTTGAAGTCGTGGTCATCAATCTTCAGGCGGAAACGGATCTCTTTGAGCTGGGTGTTTGCCTGGTTGCGTCGCGCGTCGCGCGCTTTCTGTGCGGCTTCGTACTTGTACTTGCCGTAGTCCATCAATTTGGCTACTGGAGGTTTCGCGTTGGGTGCCACTTCAACGAGGTCGAGGCCTGCTTCGTCTGCCAGACGCAATGCGTCTTCGACGCGCACGACTCCGACTTGTTCTCCCGATGGGCCGACAAGACGTACTTCGTTTACTTTGATGCGCTCATTGATCCGAGGCTCGCTGATGGGTGGCTCCTTCCATGGTGGTGCATCACGAAAAAATCTCCGTGCGCAACGCAACGGAGACTGACACCACGTGGCCACAGCGATACTGCATGCAGCATCGGCTCAAGCCAGGAACCCGATCCCCTGAGGCGGGAATCAAGGTGGGAGTATCTCCGCTTACGTCCCGGGTACGGTACCCGGACAATCGACAGCTACTGTATCACTGCCGTCGAAGACAAATCCAGCGAGATTAGGCAGGATCGTCATGGGGTGCCTCACACTGCCAGATGTGGAAGGCCCCGCGTGCAACATCTGGTCACACACAGGGCCTTCGTCACCGAGATGCGGTGGTATGCGAATCACCCGCGGTTTACCACCACGATCCTGACGATCTCAGTTCAGTGATTTCTGGTTCAGTGCTTCCCTCGGGGAATGTCACCTGGCCTGACACACGGAATTCAACGTTGTCCGGTGAGGGGTTCTTGTTGAATTCGGTCGGATTTGTCTGGGTCTTGATCGTGGCCTTATCCGTGACGAACTCAAATGCGGAGACGTCTTCGAGGGTGGTGGGCAGTTTGGTCACTTCCAGAACAGCGAGTTTGGTGCTCTGCACGCCGCTGGGGCATGCTTCATTCAGGTTTCCACCGTCGAGGGAGGCACAGCTTTCCACGAATTCCTTGGCCCGATCAAGCATCAGTGTCTGCAGTTTTTCGGTCGGTTCGGGGGCGTCCCACCAGAGCGTCGAGGATGACTCCGGGCCCCCCACGATCAGGCTCTTGTCGGGATAGTTCACATACTCATTGGATCCGTAGGATGCCTGCGCTGGGTAGATTCCGGGGTACAGGTAAAACGTCTGATACTCCTGGGAGTTCTGATCATCGTTCGTGATCGGAACGCTTTGAGAGCCGATGGTGACCGAGTCAAAAGTGCCTGGCTGGAGGGTGATCTCTGTGGCTAGTGTGTCGTCAATCTTCCAGTTCTTGAGAACGAGGAAGGTGGGCTGGGCAGGGGTGACCTGAAGTGTCGTATTGACGACTTGCCCATCAAGGTAGTATTCGACATCCAGCATTACTCCACGCGGCTTGTCGGAGCTGAGTGAATAGTCATCACTGCCGGAATCAGTTCGCGTCACCGAGAAGTTTTCGATTCGCGCGGTCGCGCCGGCCATTGCTTCGTTTGTCAGAAACGCTCGTTGATTATTAGGTTTGCCGGGGTCCACCATCTGCGATGCAGCATTCGCGTCACCTGCTGCAAGATATCCCAGGTATTCTTCAGCAGCTTTTTCAGGGGTCCGCGTGCTGTTGAGGATGTAGAAAGCGATTGTCCCGATCAACGCGAGTGCCATCAGTACGCCGATGACCACCAACACGATGCGGACAGTCTTGCCGGACGAGGACTTAGTCGTGGTCGCTGCGTAGGAAGACCCGGCGCCAGAAGCCATCGCAGCAAACTGCGGCTGTGGTTGCGGCGAGTACTGTTGCGGGTTGGGCTGCTGATAGTACTGCTGCTGGGCATATTGCTGCGGTTGCTGCGTCGCTTGCGCGTATTGCTGTGCCTGCCCCTGCTGCGGTTCTGGCGAATCAGCGGGCGGTGGTGGCGGAGGCATATACGAGTCAGCACTCCCATGAGTTTCGGAGTGTGAATTCAGGTCGTTGCCATTCGCATTTTCGGACATAGTGCCATACTCCCGGTAAAAAGATTTAGCGCATGAAAGCGCTTCTATCCTAGTCAACTTTCATCGTGAAGTGGCCGATCGCGCCCGCTTTCAGAACTGGAAGGGGAAGTCGAACGAGTATGCAGGGGCTCCACTGTCATCAAAAGTAACGGCTCCGACCATCTCGAGCTCATCCTCGTGAGGGGAATCGCCTCCATCACTGCAGAGTTGAAGCTCTGGGCTGCGTAGGCATCCTTTTAAGGCAACATTTTGACAACAATCTTCCCGCTTCAGTCCTCAGGAGTCACGATCTTCATATGGAAAACAGGATCTGATCTCTTCGACAATTCGACCGTGCCCTGGACGGCGAGTTTTTGCTCCTTGTCCGGTATATTGAGCCCGTCATCCCTGAAATGGAGCGTCGCCCTCGTCACATCTGTTCGCATGTCCGGAATCCCCGTGGAGTGCACCATCGACACAAGCTGGTTGTCAGCGGGGCCGGCAGTGGTCAGTTCTCCATTGAGGGCGGCTGATTCTGATTGCTCATCTATGTAGAAAGCGTAAATGAATCCGCACTGTTCATCAGGATCGTCGCGGTTTTCCCGGCATTCATGCAGGAAAGGGTTCGCGCAGTCAACAAATGCCGCAGTGAATGTGTCTGTCAGTTCCGGCTCCCATTCAACAACCGACTCCGGAGAGTATTGATCACTGTCGTCAGGTGCCACAGTCAGATCCTGATCGGCGAATCCGGAAGGAAATACGACAGTCGTAGCCAGCGGTCTGGTGATCTGCCAGGTATCTTCACCAACGGGCCGGCTCACCTCGATTTCCACTTCATATTCCTGTCCGCCCAGCAGGTAAGTGACGCCGAACAGACACCTCAGGGCTGTCGGATTGTGACGGGCGGATCATCATCACGATCACGACGGCAGCCACGGCTATCACAGTGACCACTGCACATACGATGCCGACAATCAGGCCGGTTTTTCCTGGGTGGCGTGGACTGCACATTGGTCGGCCGGAATGGAGTGGGTTGCGGAGCAGGCTGCGTCATCGGCTGGTCTCCTTACCAGCGTCGTGACAGGTTATGATCATCGTAAGAGACCACGTTCAGGATTAACAGCTATACCGCCTGAACCCACGTTGGCGCGATCATGATCTGGTCAGCCGCAGCTTTGAGGCGATCACTGCCGTGAATGCAGTTGATTGCGCGGGACAATTCGTTTCGGATCGCGCGCTCGTCCCCACCGGCGGCCGCGCACAGCTCGACGATGACGCGACTGCCGCCTCCATGATGGATACGCACATCGACCACGCATCGGACACCCTCGTCCATGATGATGCGCAGCAGACCGGCGGCAAGTTCGCGATCTTTCCACGCGGGCAGCCACCTGTCCCCCACTGACAGCGAATTGCACGCGGGGCGCGGGATCACGATATTCGCACCGCGCGGATCGGCCACTATCAGCCCTCGGGTTTCGACGAGGGCGCTCAACGCGGCAAGGCGCGTTGAGACAGGCAATGGGCGTGCCTGTGGGTCAAACGCTGCAAGCTCATCCGTTGACGTGAACACGGCCAATGCCGGGCCTTCAGGTGTTTCCGCCCTGGTGAACTCCACGTGGTTGTCAGAGTTTCCGCCATTGAGGACAACTGGAATAATGACGCGCTCACTGCTCAGTGCGTGAACAAGCTGTTCGAGGCGCTCGCCCTGCTCGCTGCGGGTACCGGCTGGCAGTCCGAGTGCGTGACGCGTCAACGGCAACGTCTGGCCACAATCCGATGAGTCGGTGTGCAGTGTCAGGCGCTGCGCAATCTTGTCGCGTTGCTCATCGCTCAGTTCCATCATGACTGCTGAGGGCCGGCCGCTTCCAGCGCCTCTTCCAACGTGAACGCCCCGGCGTACAGGGCTTTGCCAATGATTGCACCTTCTAGGCCGATCGACGTCAGTTCACGCAGGGCTCGAATATCGTCAATGCTGGACACACCGCCCGAGGCGACAACCGGCGCATCGGTACGTTCACATACGGCGCGGAGCAGATCAATATTCGGCCCCTGCATCATGCCGTCACGCGCCACATCGGTGACCACGTATCGGGCACAGCCAGCCTCGTTCAGACGCTCCAGGACCTTCCAGACATTTCCACCTGGTTTCGTCCAGCCTCGTGCTGCCAGAGTCTCACCGCGCACATCCAAGCCCACGGCAACCTGATCGCCGTAACGCTGGATAATCGATTCGGTCCATTCGGGGTCTTCCAGCGCTGCCGTGCCGATATTGATGCGGCGTGCACCGGTGGCCAGGGCGCGCTGAAGTGAGGCGTCATCACGGATGCCGCCCGACAGTTCAACGTGCAGTGGGATCTGGCGTACGACATCAGCCAGCAGGTCGATATTGGATCCGCGTCCAAAAGCGGCATCCAGGTCAACCAGGTGCAGCCACGCGGCGCCTGCGTGGGTGAACGCCTGTGCAGCTTCCAGGGGTGCGCCGTACTGTGTTTCCGTTCCTGCCTCACCCTGGCGCAAGCGCACTGCTTGCCCCTCAACCACGTCAACGGCAGGCAGAAGAATCAACGGAGTATCCATCAGTCACCTTTTCAAGTCAGATAGAGCGGTTTTAGTCAGACACGGTGGTCGCCAACCAATTCTGCAGCAGCTTCAAGCCGGCGGCACCAGATTTTTCGGGGTGGAACTGTGTGGCGCTCAGCGCTCCGTCTTCCACGGCTGCGACAAAGCGCTGACCGTAGGTTGCCCAGCTCGTCTGCGGAGCAGCTGCGGTGCGAGGGCGAGATGTCTGAGCCGGATCATCCATCACGGCGTAGGAATGCACGAAGTAGAAGTACTCCTCATCCAGTCCGTCGAACAGTGTCGTGTCGGATGCGGCTTCAACCTGTGTCCACCCCATGTGTGGAATGATGGGCGCGTCCAGACGGTCCACGGTTCCGTCCCACTGCCCCAGGCCCTCGGTCGTGCCCTTTTCAGTGGAGCGGTCGAACATGATCTGCAGCCCGACGCAGATTCCCAGCACGGGCCTTGCACCAGCGATCCGGCGTTCAATCATCCTCAGGCCTTGCACTGCGCGCAGCTGGTCCATCACCGTGATGAATGCTCCCACACCTGGCACCACCAGGCCGTCAGCTTCGCTGACTTCCTGCGGATCAGCGCTCAGTGAGACGTCTGCACCGGCTCGTTCCAGCGCACTGCACGCTGAGCGCACGTTGCCTGACCCGAATTTCAAGACGACGATTCGAGGGCGTCGCTGCATCATGCTCATGGTTTTCTGAACCACCCTAATGGGCCGCGTGGTCGCTTCAGGCATGTGCCATCAGGTGCGACCGACCCGTTGTAGTCATCCGGGGTGGTTCTGCCCAGCAGCAGGTCTTCAAGGGCCACCGGCATTGATCCGATCAGCACGCCAGCTGGAATATCGTCTTCCGGCTCGCCGGACACGTATCGGCGTGCACTGATCTGTCCGGATACACCCGGCTCCACATCTTCCTCGTCACCTTCAACCAGCCACGACATGATTGCCACGGAGCCCAGCTTGGACAAGCGTGAGGTCAGTCGTGCCACCTGATCCACTTCGGGTGGCATGGAGCGGCACTTGCCCATCAGTGAGGCCAGCTCGTCTTCCTCGGTCATCGGCTGATTGGAATCAACTTTCAGCCAAATCGCGGTCCAGGGCTTAATCGGGACGACGTGGACGGAAAGCCCGGCCAGCTGCAGGAGTTTGTGCAGCGCCTCGGCTGACGGAATCGGTGTGAGCACCAATGCGACCGACAGGGATCCACCTTCCAGGTGCAAGGATTCATCAACCGGAGTGTCCAGGTCATGCCGTTCGGCAGGTGCGCTTGAGCGCTCGAAGTCCGCAACGATTCCCGCGAACTTAGCGTCAATGTCCTCATCGTCAGGACGCTGAGGAACATCCTGGACCATTACAGTGCTCCTTTGGTAGACGGAATGCCACTCACCCGTGGATCCGGTTCAACAGCGCCGCGCATCGCGCGGGCAAGTGCCTTGAACTGCGCTTCCACAATGTGGTGCGGGTCGCGACCGGCAAGCAGACGCACATGCAGACAGATTCCGGCGTTATAGGCCAGCGACTCAAACACGTGTCGTGTCATGGAGCCGGTGAAGTGCCCGCCAATGAGGTGGTATTCCTGGCCGGCCGGCTCGCCCTCGTGCACGAGGTACGGCCGCCCTGAAATGTCCACAACAGCATGAGCGAGGGCTTCATCCAGGGGCACCGTAGCATCTGCGAAACGGCGGATTCCTGCCTTGTCACCAAGCGCCAACTTGATGGCCTGGCCCAGGCAGATCGCGGTGTCTTCGACAGTGTGGTGCACGTCCACGTCCACATCCCCGCGCGCCTGAACAGTCAGGTCGATCAGGGAGTGACGCCCAAATGCGGTGAGCATATGGTCGTAGAACGGCACACCAGTCGAAATGTTGGTCACGCCGCTGCCGTCAAGATTCACTTCCAGGTGAATTGTTGACTCTGATGTTTCGCGGTCAATTGTCGCAGTTCGCGCGTTCATGAGAGAACCTCCTCCAGTGCCGTCATGAATTGCTGGTTTTCCTCAGGTGTCCCTACGCTGACCCGCAGCCAGCCGTCAGGGCCGACGACGCGGATCAACACGCCCCGCTCCAGGAGCTTGTCAAAGATGTCCTGCCGGTTATCGAAACGTCCAAAGAAAATGAAGTTCGCGTCAGATTGAGCCACCTGCAGCCCTCGTGATTCCAGCCAGTGCGCGAGGGCGTCCCGACTGTCACGCAGGTCGGCCACCTGCTGCATGAGGCTTTCACGGTGACGCAGCGCCGCCAGTGCCACTGCCTGCGTGATGGCTGACAGATGGTAGGGCAAGCGCACCAGCATGATCGCGTCAATGACGTCCTGGCAGGCCACCATGTATCCCAGACGCAACCCCGCCATTCCAAATGCTTTCGACATGGTGCGGGAGACAACCACGTGCGGATTCTGCTCAAGGAGTTCGAGTGCCGAGGATGTCCCCGCACGCCTGAATTCCGCGTACGCTTCATCGATGACCAGCAGGCTCGCTGTGGGCTGTCCGTCCGGCCCGACAGGCCCGCTGAATCGTGTGTCGTCAGCCAGGGAGCGGATGTCGTCAAGTGACAGTGCTGTTCCGGTGGGATTGTTCGGACTGGCCAGCAGAACGACTGCCGGATGCTCAGTTTCGAGCAGGTCGCGCAGGGCATCCAGGTCGATGGAAAAATCCTCGTGCCGATCACACGTGACCCACCGTGAGCACGTGTCGCGCGCGTACTCGTGATACATCGAGTATGTCGGGGCACATGAAACGACGGTCCGTGACGTGCCGGCGAATGCCTGCAGAATCTGGGTCATGACTTCGTTGGAACCGTTGGCTGCCCATACATGTTCGGGCGGAACACTTACACCGCTTTCGTCAGCCAGATATCGTGCCAGTTCCCCACGCAGTTCCAGAAAATCGCGATCCGGGTAGCGGTTCAGCCCGCTGGCGGCGCGAGCCACTGAGCGCGCGATATCGTCAACCAGCTCGTCAGAAGGCGCCCACGGATTCTCATTGACGTTCAGGCGTACGGGCACATCCAGTTGGGGCGCGCCATACGGGCTCAGCCCCGCAAGTTCAGGGCGCAGCGGCAAACGTAAATCAGTCATTGCGTCCGCCTTCCTCGCGTCGGATCAGCGCGGCTGCTCCGTGTGCCGGCAGGTCTTCGGCACATGCCAGCGTGTTGAGGTCATCGGTGAGCGCTTCGAGCGCATCGCGTGAATACTCAACGACCTGCTGGCTGCGCAGATACTGTCCCACGTTCAGTCCGGCAGCGTAGCGGGCGGTGCCTCCTGTGGGCAGGACGTGGTTGGAGCCTGCAACGTAGTCGCCCAGCGGTACCGGCGTGTACGGGCCGACAAAAATGGCACCTGCGTTGCGCACGCGCAGCGCTACTTCGGCAGCATTCTCAGTCTGTACTTCGAGGTGTTCGGGAGCATACGCATCCACCACGCGCAGCCCAGCATCCACATCATCGACGAGGACGATGCCCGACTGCGGTCCGCTCAGCGCCGTCATAATGCGTTCGGTGTGCGCGGTCAGCGGTGCCAGCCGCTGAATCTCAGCTTCCACTGCATCCGCAAGCGGCTCACTGTCCGTGATCAGAACAGATGCGGCAGCAGGATCATGCTCCGCCTGGCTGATCAAGTCAGCGGCAACGAAAGCGGGGTGAGCATCACCATCGGCAAGGATCGCTATTTCAGTGGTTCCCGCTTCCGCATCGATCCCCACGTGAGCAGACACCACCCGTTTAGCTGCGGCCACATAAATGTTGCCCGGTCCTGCTACGACATCAACCGGTTCACACACGTCACCCTCGTCGTCAAATCCGTAGGCAAGGCCGGCGATTGCCTGCGCACCACCCATTGCCCACACGTCGTCCACTCCCAGCAGTGCGCACGCTGCAAGGATTGTCGGGTGCGGCAGTCCGCCGAACGCGCGTTGCGGAGGTGAAGCCAGGGCGATTGAGCTGACGCCGGCGACCTGCGCGCACACCACGTTCATCACAACTGAGGAGGGGTAGACAGCCAAGCCACCCGGGACGTAGACACCGGCGCGCTGCACTGGTACCCACCGCTGGGTAATCGTGCCGCCGGGAATGATGGTGGCGTGTTGCGTGGTGGGCAGCTGGACAGTGTGGCCGGCGCGGTTATGCTCGATCGACACTTCCAGCGCGCCGCGCACCGCAGGGTCAAGTCCATCGAGGGCGGCACGGATCTGGTCGGCCGGTACCTTCAGGCGATCGGGACGCACATGGTCGAAACGCTCGGCACAGTCCTTGATGGCGCTCGCACCCTCGTGGATGACGCTGTCGATAATCGGCGTGACAGCCTCGACCGCTGCGGTGATGTCGAATGCAGCTCGTGGCAGTTGACGGCGGATTGCATCTGTGGTGGCACTGGTGCCGCGAAGATCCATGCGTTTCATAACTCTTAGCCTAACTCAGGAGGTCATCACTCCGTCTGCTCCGACCACGGCCTTGACCTGGCTGAAAAATGCGCTGGATTTTTCGACGCGGTACTTCGGGTCAACTTCGACGATTGTGACGCGCCCGCCTTGGCGCAAGTGGATGCGCACAGGTGATTCGCCTGGGAAAGCTTCCAGCACGTCTTTGAGTTCGGTCAGCATTGAGCGAGTGCATCGGCCAGGAGTCATCTGCAGGTCCAGCGGGGAGTCCTGATCGTCACGCAGATCCAGCAACGTCATGGCCTGGCCGATCAGTTCGACGTTCTCATCGCGCTGGGTGACGCGCCCCTCGACCTGGACGATCGTGTCGGTAGCCAGGTAGGACTGAATTGTTTCGAACGAGCGAGGGAAGAAAAGCACTTCGATGGAAGCGCTGAGGTCTTCCACCGTTGCGATCGCCCACTGGTTGCCCTGCTTGGTGACCTTCATTTGAACCGACGACACCAGTCCTGCGACGCGCACCTTGCGGTCCGCCATGGCTTCTTCGGAGGAGACGATCGCGGCGATGTCGATGTCCTGGTATCGGCGCAGCGCCGCTTCCACACCGCGCAGTGGATGGTCGGAGACATACAGGCCAAGCATTTCGCGTTCATCGGCCAGTTTGTGCCGCTTATCGAATTCGGGCAGGTCAGGGATTTCGACCGTGAGGGAGGACTGTTCAGGTGCTGCTGCTCCACCCATGGCGGCAAACAGGTCGAACTGGCCGATGGCCTCATTGCGTTTCAGGTCGGTGACCGCGTCGACGGCCTCGTCGCAGCGGGACAGCAGGGAGCGCCGGTTCTTCCCCAGAGAGTCGAAGGCGCCGGCCTTAATGAGTGACTGGATGGTGCGCTTATTGCACACGGTGGCAGGTACCTTGTCCAGGAGGTCCTGGAAGGAGGTATACGCGCCTTTTTCCGAGCGCGCCTGCACGATACCGTCCACCACGTTCGCGCCGACGTTCTGGATCGCAGACAGGCCAAAACGGATGTTCGACCCATCTGGCGCGAACGTGCCCATCGAAGCGTTGACGTCGGGGGGCAAAACGGTGATATCCATGTGACGACATTCAGCCAGGTACAAGGCTCGCCGATCCTTGTTGTCTTTGGTCGAGGTCAGCAATGCGGCCATGTATTCAGTGGGAAAATTCGCCTTGAGGTAGGCAGTCCAGTACGACACCAATCCGTACGCCGCCGAGTGCGCCTTGTTGAACGCGTAGTTCGAGAACGGAACCAGAATGTCCCACAGTGTTTTCACCGCGTCATCGGAATAGCCATGTTCGCGCATCCCCTGCGAGAACGGTCCGAACTCCTGGTCCAGAATCTTTTTCTTCTTCTTACCCATCGCGCGTCGGAGCATATCTGCCTGACCCAGTGAGTATCCGGCCAGTTTCTGCGCGATCTGCATGACCTGTTCCTGGTAGACGATCAGACCGTACGTAGTGCCCAGAATGTCTTTGAGCGGCTCAGCAAGTTCAGGGTGAATGGGAGTGATTTCCTGACGCCCGTTCTTACGCAGAGCGTAGTTCGTGTGCGAGTCTGCGCCCATCGGGCCGGGCCGGTACAACGCGCCCACAGCTGAAATATCTTCAAAGTTGTCGGGGCGCATCAGTTTGAGAAGTTCTCGCATCCCCGAGCCATCCAGCTGGAACACGCCGAGCGTGTCGCCGCGTGCCAACAGGTCGTAGGTTGCCGGGTCGTTGAGCGGCAACTGATCAAGGTCCGGGACATCCTTGTTGTTCAGCCTGATATTTTCGAGGGCGTCTGACAGGACCGTGAGGTTTCGCAGCCCCAGGAAGTCCATCTTCAGCAACCCCAGCGCTTCACACGTGGGATAGTCGAACTGCGTAATGATCGCGCCGTCAGCGAGGCGCTTCATGATCGGAATAATGTCGGTCAGCGTATGCGAGGACATGATCACCGCGCATGCGTGGACACCCCATTGTCGTGTCAGTCCTTCCAGTCCCATCGCCAGGTTGACGATGTCGTGAGTCTGCGGATTTTCCTCGTAGTATTTACGGAACTCCGCTGCCTCGCCGTAGCGCTTGTCTTCCTTGTCGAAAATGCCGTGCACTGAAATGTTCTTGCCCATCACTGCCGGGGGCAGTGCCTTGGTGAGCTGCTCGCCTGTCTTGAAGTCGTAGCCGAGCAGTCGTGCTGAGTCCTTCAGTGCCTGTTTCGTCATGATTCGTCCGAAGGTGACGACCTGACTGATCCGGTCTTCGCCGTATTTACGTTTCACGTATTCGATCACTTCGTCGCGGCGACGTTCGTCGAAGTCCACATCGAAGTCAGGCATGGAGACGCGCTCGGGGTTGAGGAAGCGTTCGAAAATCAGGCCGTGTTCCATTGGGTTCAGCTCGGTGATACGCATCGCGTAGGCCACCATGGAGCCAGCACCGGAGCCTCGGCCAGGCCCCACGCGGATGCCCTGATGCTTGGCCCAGTTGATGTAGTCCGCCACCGTCAGGAAGTAGCCGGGGAACCCCATCGAGATAATGACGTCTTCTTCGTATTCAGCCTGTTTACGCACGTCATCAGGAACGCCGTCCGGGAAACGGTCGGCCAGCCCTCGTTCAACTTCCTTGATGAACCACGATGTTTTGTCTTCGCCCTCGGGCACGGGGAAATCGGGCATGTAGTTGGCGCCCTCTTTGGTGGTGGTGAAGTGCACGTCGCAGCGTTCAGCAATATCCAGGGTGGTGTCGCATGCTTCGGGCAGTTCAGCCCAGGTGCGACGCATGTCTTCGCTGGAGCGGATATAGTAGCCGTCGCCGTCGAATTTGAAGCGGTCTTGGTCAGCCAGCTTGGCACCCGAGTTGATGCACAATAACGCGTCCTGCACATCGCGGTCTTCTTTTTTCACGTAGTGCGCATCGTTGGTCGCTACCAGTGGAGCATTCATGAGCTTGGCCAATTTGAGCAGGTCATTGCGTGTGCGTCGTTCAAATTCGATGCCGTGATCCATGACTTCGACATAGAAGTTCTCCGGCCCGAAAATGTCGCGCAGCTCCCCTGCTTCACGCACTGCTTCATCCCACTGACCCAACCGCATATGGGTTTGGACGGCTCCCGACGGGCACCCTGAGAAAACGATCAACCCTTCGTGGTATTCCTGCAGCAGTTCCTTGTCGGCACGCGGCCACTTACCAAACTGTCCTTCCGTGGAGGCGCGTGAACCAAGGCGAAACAGATTCAGCATGCCTTCGGTCGTGTAGGCCAGCAGTGTCAGGTGATTGTATGCGCCATTGGCCGAAACGTCGTCACTGCGCTGCCACGGTTCTCCCCAGTGGACACGCTTCGTGTCAAATCTGGACGTGCCGGGAGTGACGTATGCTTCAAGGCCAATGATCGGTTTAATTCCGGCATCTTTGCACGCTGAATAGAATTCGAAGGCGCCGAACAGGTATCCGTGATCGGTCAGTCCGATTGCCGGTTGTTCGAGGCGGGCAGCTTCCTGAACCATCGGCGCGATTTTCGCTGCGCCGTCCAGCATGGAGTATTCGGAGTGGTTGTGAAGATGAACGAAACTGTCACGGGTGGCCATACGTGTCATCTTAATGGTTCTGCAGTGCCCTCGATGAGCTGAGCGAGGTGACGATGCTCAATTCCTGCATCCCAGAATGTGTCGTCGCCGTGTGACACATATCCGAGGCGTTCGTAGAATCCCTGTGCCTGCAGTTGCGCGTCGAGGTCGACCCGGGCGTGCCTGCCGGCAGGGGTTCGTCGTGTGACTTCTTCGTGCAGAGCATTGACGAGGGCGGCTCCGCATCCACTGCCGCGTGCCTCCTGTCTGACAGCAAGGCGCCCCAGGTGATAGCAGTCATCACCATCCGGGATGAGGCGCACGGTTCCAACAGGGTGGCCAGCCTCGTCCTCGGCAATGAATTGGGTGACGGCGGGGTTGAAGTCGCGTGCATCAATTTCAAGGACCATAGGAACGTGCTGTTCAACAACGAACACATCCCACCTGATCGAGATAATGGCGAAGCGGTCGGAGTCGGTGGCGCGTCGGACGTGAAGAGTGGTCATCGTGGTTTTCTCAGGAGTGTGAGGGCAGCATCAAGGTCGTCCATGTACGGTGCGTCCACGGTGACGTGTTTGCCGGTGCGTGGGTGTGCGAAGCCGAGCTGGACGGCGTGCAACCATTGACGTTCCAAGCCGAGGCGTTCAGCCTGCGTGGGGTCAGCGCCGTAGAACACGTCGCCGACACACGGATGGTTGACCGCTGCCATGTGGACGCGGATCTGGTGTGTGCGACCAGTTTCCAGGTGGATTGACAGCAGGGCTGCACCAGCCATGAGTTCAAGGGTGTCGTAATGTGTCACGGCACGCTTGCCACCTTCGATAACGGCCATGCGCCATTCGCGCGACGGATGGCGGCCAATGGGCGCGTCGATGGTGCCTGATGGCGGATCCAGGTGTCCGGCGACCACGGCATGGTAAATCTTCGTGACGGTGCGTTCCTTGAAGGCCCGTTTCATCACCGAATATGCCAATTCGGATTTGGCGACCATCATGGCGCCAGATGTACCCACGTCAAGGCGGTGCACGATTCCCTGGCGTTCGGGCGGGCCTGACAGTGCGATGCGGAAGCCTGCGGCTTCCAGGTTGCCGATCACTGTGGGACCGGTCCATCCCGGGCCCGTGTGTGCCGCAACGCCGACAGGTTTGTTGACCACGACGATGTCGTCATCATCGTAGAGGATGTCCATGCCGGTCACGGGTGCGGGCTGCACACGGTGCTGCGGTATGTCGACTTCAATGAGGTCCCGAAGGCTGAGCCGGTCCGACTTCCGACTGACGGCACCGTTGATGCGCACGTGTCCTGCGCTGACAAGGTCACCGGCCTGAGAGCGTGACATGCCGAGCATGCGTGAGAGTGCCACGTCCACGCGGGTATCGACCAGCGCGTCCGGCACTGGCAGGTAGCGGTGCTCGAACTCGTCACTCATCGGTGCGCGCACCGGAATGGGAGTGTTCTGTTCGCAGAAAGACGATCACCATCAACACTGCTGCCACAACGATCCAGATATCGGCAACGTTGCCAACGAAGTAGTCGTTGTAGTTGATGAAGTCAACGACGTGTCCGCGCCCGAACGAGGGAGGCTGCACGAGGCGATCCACCAGGTTACCCGCCGCTCCCCCGGCAAGAAGACCCACCACGGCTGCCACACTCGTGGAGGTGATTTTCGGCAGGACCCAGATGATGACGCCGAGCACGACCACTGAGATGATCGTGAAAATCCACGTTGAGCCTGCCCCCATCGAGAAGGCGGCTCCGGAGTTCCTGACCAGCTGGAGACTCAGGAAGTCACCAATAAGTGGACGGCGCTGCCCCTCGGACAACGAGGACAAAGCCCAGAATTTCGTGACCTGGTCACTGATCAGTGCGACGAGTGCTACAACTATGGCGCTGACCAGTGGGCGCCGTGACACATTCGTTGCAGCTGGACTCGTTGACACATGTTCTCCTAACAGGTGGGGCATAAATGTGGCGGCAGCGTCTGGTACGCCGCCGCCACACAGTCATTGGCTTGAGAAACGTCAGTTTTCCGAGCTGTCCTCGTTCACTTCGGTCAGAAGTTTCTCGAGGTGAGTGCGGATGGACTGACGGTATTCCGTCTCGAATCCGCGCAACTCGTTGATCTTGTTTTCCAACAGTCCGCGCTCCTGGTCGAGCTGAGCCAGGATCGTTTCATGCTTGCTCTCTGCGTCGGCAACGATCTCATCGCCCTTGGTGCGAGCTTCAGCAATGATGCGTTCTGATTCTTCGCGGCCGTCGCGCACGTACTCGTCGTGGACGCGCTGCGCCAAAGCAAGCATCGAGGTTGCGGATTCGGGTTCGCTGGGCGTGGCAGGCTGAACCGGCTGCACAGGCTGAACGGGTTCTGGTTCTGGTTCGGGCTGCGCGACCTGCGGTTCTTCCTCGACAACAGGCTGAGCAGTTTCGGCAGGAGTGGAGAAGCCAGATGCGTCGGCCGAACCTTCCTGGAGTTCGGTGATGCGGCGTTCGGCTGCTTCAAGCTTTTCCTGGAGATTCTGCTTCTCCATGTTCAGGTAGTAGATCGTCGCAACGACTCGGTCGAGAAAATTGTCTACCTCGACGGGGTCGTAGCCTTCACGGAACTTCACTGCCTGGAAGTTCTTGTTCAGAACTTCGTCCGTTGTCAGCAGCTGAATCTGTTCCTGACCTGTGGGCTCGTCCATTTCCTCACCTCTCGGTATCTGCCCTGTCGAACGCCGATTGGTAACCGCCCGACGATCGTGGTGTCACCAGCATTCAACCTGATGACACTGATTGTAAGTGATACTTATTCTATCGGACACATGAATCACTGAGGCAACTTCAGTCACAGCGACATCACATTCCAATATGCGTTTCAATTAATCTACCGTTTGAACGCCTAACTAGCCAAATACCATCATCAATCGTGCAACGCGCTGAAGAAGCAGAATACCGATGAACAGCACCATGAAACCGACATCGAGTGCGATCCCGTTACCCAGTCTGAGCGGCGGAATGTAGCGACGCAGGAAACGCAGAGGTGGGTCAGTCAACGCGTAGAGCACATTACCGATCACAATGACGGCCGTTGCTCGCGGATGCCAGTCGCGGGCAAGAATACGGATCCAGTCAAAGATCATCCGTCCAAACAGCACCAGCAGGTACAAGCTGGCACAGAAGTGTACAGCGGCGCCGAGTATGTACACGGGCATTACTCTGCCTGGCTGAACAGCTCCGCACCGTGGGAGGGGGCCATTCCGGATGACACCTTGACAGATCGCGGCGACAGCAGGTAGACGCGTTGAGTCACGCGTTCAAAGTGTCCGCGCAGGCCGTACACCAGCCCGGCGGAGAAATCGATCACGCGGCGCGCTTCATTGTCAGGCAGGTCGGTCATGTTGACGATGACAGGGATATCGCTGCGGAAGGCGTCGCCGATGCTGCGCGCATCCGCATAGGAGGTGGCGTGAATGGTCTGAATTCGGGCCAGATCATTCGGCTCAGTTTGCTGCACTGTTTCAGTGCGGCGCACTGCAGGTGTGGGTTCGTAGTCGGACAGTTCAGTGACGTCTGCCCACTGTCCGGGCTCTTCCTGTTCCATTTCGGGTTCATCGAACTCGTCATCGGATGTATCCCATCCCATGAATTTCTTCGCGCGCGTAGAAAATGATTCCGCCATCGTTTCTCCTCTGTCAGGCCGCTGATCTCACGCTAATCGAGAAGATAACGCACAGGCCTCAAGTTGCCTCGGCATGTCGCAACGATGGCGAAATGATCAATGCCTGGCGTCCGCAGGTGGGGTCGCGCCTGTAGGAGTGGAGGGCCGGCGTTTCCCGGGTGCACCGCAGGTCGTGTTCAATTGTGTCGACGCCCGCTTCGCGCAGTTCGCTGCATACCCCCTCGCGAAGATCAAGGCCGGGGGTGCCCCAACTGGTGTGGGTACACATATGTGGTCGAACGGCTGCTACGTCGTCCCACAGCGCGCGGTCCACCTCGTAGCATTGGCCACATATGCAGGCACCGACAAAGGCGCTGATCGGCTCCGCGCTCATGCGGCGAATCCGGCGAACTGTCGCGCTGAGTATTCCACCGAGCAGCCCCGTGCGTCCGGCGTGGATCGCCGCCAGGATCGTCCCATGAGCTACACTCAGGCACACAGGCACGCAGTCGGCAACCATCACGGCCAGTCCCGTGCGTGGCCCCTCGGCCAGATTGACGACGAGGGCGTCTGCGTCAATGTGGTCGCTGATCGCATCGACGACGCGGACACGCGTGGAGTGTGTCTGGTCCATCCAGGTCAGCGGGCTTCCGGTCAGCTTGCTCAGGTGATCGCGGCGCTTCGCCACTGCCTGAGCATCATCGCCAACGTGGTATCCCACGTTATTGCGAAGTGGGCAGGTGCCCGACCCCGCTTCAGTGTGCGTGATCAGGGCGCCTGCCCACTCGATCGGTGTGATCATGTTTCAGCGCAGAAAATCAGGAATATCCAGGTCGTCAGCGGAGTCATCCTCGTCGAAGATGCGCGGCACTTCCAGCGAATCGGCATCTCGCGGAGCAGGCTGAGCACTGGGCGCATCCGACGGTGTGGCGGACGGCGCCTGCGTGCGGGTAGGCACGCGAGGTTCTGCACGATGTGCGGGGCGAACCGGCGTCTGGGAAATGGTTCCCGCTGAGCGTTCACGCAAGGGTTCTTCCGCAGACTTCGGGGCCGGCGCGGCGACAGGTGCCGGCTGTTCCGGCTTCTTCGCTGGCGCATCGGTGTTACCTGACGTCACGGGCTGGTCGTCAAATCCGGCCGCAATGATGGTGACGCGGATCTCGTCGCCCAGCGAATCGTCAACGACGTTGCCGAAGATGATGTTGGCTTCAGGGTGAGCGGCTTCGCGCACCAGCAGTGCGGACTGGTAGATCTCCTGCAGGCCAACATCCGAGCCACCCTGGAAGAACATGAGGACGCCGTGAGCGCCGTCAATGCTGGCTTCAAGCAGCGGGGAGGAAATCGCGGTTTCCACGGCGCGCAGCGCGCGGTCATCACCTGTAGCAGCACCGATACCCATCAGCGCGGATCCGGCATCCTGCATCACGGACTTCACGTCGTTGAAGTCGACGTTGATCAGACCCGGGGTGGTGATGAGTTCAGTGATTCCCTGCACTCCCGAGAGCAGGACCTGGTCGGCTGCCTGGAATGCTTCAAGGATCGAGATATTGGGATCCGAGATGGACAGCAGGCGATCATTCGGGATGACGATCAG
The DNA here is from genome assembly GCF_056590235.1 of Pauljensenia sp. C0170B4. NCBI lineage: Bacteria > Bacillati > Actinomycetota > Actinomycetes > Actinomycetales > Actinomycetaceae > Pauljensenia > Pauljensenia sp. C0170B4. Next base: position 20,823 of record NZ_JBWPVS010000004.1, read on the forward strand.
CGTGTCGACTTCTTTGCGCAGTGCCTCCACGCCCTGTTCGCCCTGGGCGGCGCGACGCATGCCTTCAAAGGAAAAGGGGCGGGTGACGACGCCGACTGTCAGAGCGCCGGAGTCGCGGGCGGCTTTGGCAACGATGGGGGCTGCGCCCGTTCCCGTGCCGCCTCCTTCACCGGCGGTGACGAACACCATGTCGGCGCCTTCAAGGGCGGCCTTGATGTCATCGATGTGGTCTTCAGCTGCCTGACGGCCCACTGACGGGTCAGCTCCCGCTCCCAGGCCGTGGGTCAGGTCGCGACCGATATCAAGTTTGGTTTCAGCATCTGACATCAGCAGAGCCTGGGCGTCTGTGTTCACCGCAATGAATTCGACGCCTTTGAGTTCTGCTTCGATCATTCGGTTAACAGCATTGACGCCGCCGCCGCCGACTCCGACCACCTTGATCACTGCGAGGTGGTTTTGAGGTCCTGCCATTTTGTGCCCCTCCCACTCAACCCTCAACCTCAAGTTGAAGGTTGGTGTTTCTCCTGTATTCTGCCGGAAAGACGGTAGAAAACAACACCTCAAACTGCAAGGAAAGATGTGGGCGTGTCGCTAGGACGTGACCGGCCGGGTCGGAGAACTTACGTCATAGACCTGCGCAGGTCGTTGGTCGATCAGAACCTTCAGGACGCGTGACTTCAGATCCGAATCATCCTGGGTCCCCCACCGCACCACACGGTTATCCGCCAAGGTAATGGTCAGCTGCTGTCCGTCGGCACTGATCTTGCCTGTCATCTGACGCAGCTCAGAACTGAGCGCCGCCCACACCGTCTGGACCTGCTCAATTGCCTGCGCTCTGAGAGGGGCCTCAGATGGAAGCGCGACAACAGGCAGACCCTCGGGCGGATCCCCGGGTATCTCCACGCCGTCCTCGTCAATGACGCGGGCATTTTCACCGACCATTTCCACCATCACTGGCCTGCGAATGGTGATCGTAATGGTCAGCCCATCGGGCCACGAACGCTGCACCTGGCTGTCGCGTACCAGCGTCAGCGAGTTCACAGCCTGCACAACTGATGACATTGACAGTCGCGTAATCGGGGTTCCGCTGAATTCGTCGACGCTGGCAATCACCTGCTCGGCCGGTACGACCTCATTCGCGCCCTCGACGGTGATGCGCGAGGTCGTGAGGGCGAAAAGTGGCGAAAAGAAGATGGCCCAGATCGCCGCTGCAGCAAGGAGGACAGTGACAATAATCGACATCAGAGTGCGAAGAGACAGCCGTCTACGTGCTTTGCGTCGTTCATCAAGACGGGTGACCTTCGAGTTTTTCTGGCCCCTCGCGCGCCGCTCGCCGAATGCGTCGACCGCACTGGACGAGGACAGCGGCGTGCGCATCTGGCGTGGCCCGCGGATACGTTCCACCGACGCGGATCGCGTGGCCGACGCAGATCGCTGAGTCGAGGCGGGCCGCCTGCTCGATTCGGAATGCTGCGTTGATGCGGATCGCCCACCGACTGCATGGCGATCATGCACGGTGGAGCATTCAGGCTGTTCGGCAGGCTCGTGGGGAGGGCGAGGCCGGGGTGGTTGCCTCACTGCACGTCCCCGTTGCGCCATTCATCGAGAACGTCATCTGCGCATTGCGTGATTGAGCCGGCACCCATGGTCATCACTATGCCATGTTCTCCTGTCTGACGCGCTGCCAGGCGGGCAGCTTCATGCATGTCCGGGATCCATTGGGCTCGAGGCAGGTGCGCCACGATCAATCCGGAGTCGATTCCCTCGATCGGATCTTCACGCGCCGGGTAAATATCGGTGACGACCACATGATCCGCGTGCGCCAGAGCGTCAGCGAAACGCTGGGCAAAAGCTCGTGTGCGACTAAATAGATGCGGCTGGAAGACGACGGTTACCTCGCCGCCGTCAGCTACGATCCGGGCCTGCCTGAGAGCTGCTTCCACCTCGGTCGGGTGGTGCGCGTAGTCATCAATAACGCGTCTGGAGCCCACCTGGCCGCGAAGTTCGAATCGGCGACCTGTACTTGAAAAATGCGACAGACCGTTGGCAAGACGGCCGGCATCGACCCCCAGCGCGCATCCTGCCGTCCATGCACCCGCCGCGTTGAGCACGTTATGATCACCCACCACGGCGAGGCGAATCGTCGCCTCCAGCGCGTCAGGTCCGCGCAGGTGGGCGCTCGAGCCATGATCAGTTGTCGCAACATCAGTTATCGTCACATCCGGCACCGCCTCACAGCGTTCAGGGCGGCCATAGGTCAGCGTGGTGATGCCATCGCGACGAGCTGCCTGCGCCAACGCCCGCGCACCTCGATCTTCCGCGCAGCACACCAGTGTTCCACCGGCAACGATGCGGTGCGCAAAGTCCACAAATGCCTGCTCGAACGCCTCCGTTGAGCCGTAGTGATCCAGGTGGTCCGGCTCAACATTGGTGACGAGGGCGACTGTCGGATGGTAGTTCAGGAATGAGCCATCGGATTCATCTGCCTCGGCCACAAAAATGTCTCCGCCGCCCAGGTGCGCACCAGTGCCAAATTGGGGCACGATACCGCCGACCGCGCACGAGGGATCTTCCCCTGCTTCAGCTAACGCAATAGTCAACATGGCAGATGTCGTAGTCTTGCCGTGCGCGCCGGCAACAGCGACAAAACGCATGCCGCTGGCGGCATAGGCAAGTGCCTGGGAGCGGTGAATAACACTCTGGCCACGCTCGGTGGCACGGACCAGTTCCGGATTCGTTGGACGCACTGCCGTCGAGACTACAACTGTGGCGTCGGCCGGGACCCGATCAGCGTCATGGCCGACATAGGCGTCAATTCCCGCTGCCTGAAGCCTGTCAAAGACAGATGACGGATTCTGATCCGACCCGCTGACGGTACAACCACGAGCATGAAGCAGCTCTGCCACCACGCTCATACCGGCTCCGCCGACGCCAATGAGATGAACTGTGCTGATACCGGTTTGCGCGTTCATCTGCACATCTCCTCCACGAGGTCTGTCAGGCGCTCAGCGGCGTTGGCAGAGGATCCATGAGCTGACGCGCTGCGCATCCGGCTGAGGCGCTCCTGGTCAGTCAGTATGCCCATGACGTCGGTGCGTGCGCGTTCAACGGTGAAGTGCGCGTCGTTGATCAGCTCTGCACCGCCTGCTGCGACGTGGTCATGCGCATTCAGACGCTGCTCACCGTTGCCGATCGGGAGGGGGACATAGACGGCAGGCAGTCCGAGGGCGCTCAGCTCCGCGACGGTGCCGGCACCTGAGCGGCAGACCACCAGGTCGGCCACGGCCAGCGCATCATGCATGTCAGTTGTGTAGTCCACCACGTGCCATCGGTGAGCCACTCCCGCCTCGTCAATACTGGCACGCACGGCATCGTCCTTGCCTCTACCGGTCAGGTGCAGAACCTGACAGCCCTCAGGCAGCTCGGAGGCGATGGATGCCATGACTGTGTTGATGTGAAGCGCCCCCAGGGAGCCGCCCGTGATGACCAGCGTGGTCAGATCCGGGTCAAGTCCGAAGCGCTGCGCGCCTTCGACGCGGGCGGTGCGGGCACCCTCGTCGGTGGTTCGCAGATGCGCCAGGCGCGCGATCTGCGGGCGGAGGGGCAATCCGACGACCTCGGTGCGTCCCTGTCGTGCTGCAAGCGGCGTGGAACCGAACGTGAGTGCGACGAGGGCGGCCCATCTGGCTCCCAGCCGGTTCGCCAGGCCGGGGCGCGCATTTTGTTCATGAATGGCGATCGGGATGTGCTCTGAACGTGCGGCAAAGTAGGCGGGGGTGGAGACGTATCCACCAAAACCCAACAACCCGTCAGCTCCTGTGATCACGTTGCGGGACTGCGCGATTGCGTGGCGCAGTCGCTGCGGAACTGTCAGCAATGCCGGGGTGGGTCGGCGTGGCAGGGGCACACGTTCAATTTCGTGAAACTCAAATCCTGCTGCCGGGACCAGATCTGCTTCCAGGCCTTCGCGCGTGCCGAGGATTCGCACATCCCATCCGCGCTCACGCAGACACGTGGCCGTTGCCAGCAACGGATTGACGTGACCGGCTGTGCCGCCGCCTGCCAGAACTATTGTGTGTGTCATCGCGCCTTCTGTGCCTGTCGTACTGGTCGTGTGCGCGCGGGACGCTTGTGAATGCGTCGGCGTGGATCGCGTCCTGCGGAAGCCTCGTCGGGAGAGCCGAACATTCGCATGCGAGCATTCGCGCGCGCACATGACGCTACCACCCCAACAGCGCTAGCGGTAAATACGAACGCCGAACCGCCAGAGGACACCAGCGGCAACGGCACGCCGATCACCGGGCCGATGCCGGTTACCGACATGACGTTGATGACGGTCTGAACAGCGATCCACGATGCGATGCCGCCGCACATAACAGCGGCAAAAAGCGATGTGGTTTCCCTGCTGACGCGCACCATTCCCCACACCATCAGCATCATGAGAACCAGGACCGAGCATGTGCCCAAAAGGCCGAACTCCTCGCCCACGATGGCAAGGATGAAGTCGGTGTGCGCGGCCTGGAGGTATTCCCACTTTTCACGCGATGCGCCCGGTCCCAGCCCCATCAGCCCTCCAGAGCCGAATGCCCACAGCGCGTGGTCGATCTGTTCGGGAGCTGAGGTGGAGCGCTCCGGCCCCATGCCGGGAATAATGGCGATGATGCGCCTCAGTCGCGTGGGGTTCTGCACGACGAGGAATGCCAGAATCGGGATCGCTGCTAGGATCGCATAGCCGAACCACTTCCTGGGCAGTCCTGCCACCCACAGCGCGCCAAAGGCACACGTGGCGACGACGAGGGCTGTCCCCATGTCGTGTCCGAGCATGACCAGGCCAAGCGCAACGGCGGTCGCACCACCACAGCGGATCGCCATTTGCTTGAAGTCATCACGGCGCGAATCCCTGCGGGCGACGAGCTGGGCCAAAGCGATGATGAGCGCCAGTTTAAGCAGTTCGGATGGCTGGATCAGGAACGGCAGACCGGGGATATGGATCCAGTTCGTGTTGCCGCCCTCGGCACGGCCAAACAGCGGCACCATGACCAGGGCCTGGAGGAGGCAGGCGAGTGCGAACAGCACAAGGGCTCCGGCGTAGTAGACCTTCTCGGGCACCATCTGTGCCACGAACATCATGATGAGCCCGATTGTCGTCAGCGCCAGCGGCTTCAGGAAAGCGATATAGGGGTTTTCACCCTGGGCAATGTTGGTGACGGCGGAGGCAGAAAACCCCATGAGCAGTCCGATCAGTGCCAGCAGCACTGCGGGGATGATGACGAGGTAGTAGGACGTGACAGGCGAGGATTCACGCGCGGCAGATGACTGGCCTTCCCGCCCGAAGCGGATCGCCGGTATGCGATGCCACAGGCGCGCCAGCCGTTCGCGCGGACTGCGGGTCACCTGGTCCGCCACAATCTGCCTCCCCTACTTGTTGGTGTTCCACATGTCTTCCAGGCGCTGCACCGCCTGGGCAAAAACATCGCCTCGCTGGCCGTAGTTGTCGAACTGATCCCACGATGCGGTTGCCGGAGCCAGCAGCACGGTGTCGCCCGGTCGCGACAGGCCAACCGCCTCGTTCACCACCGAGAACATCCAGTCATCATGACCATCAACTTCCACGACAGGCACCGACGGAGCGTGCGCCGCCAGTGAGTTCCTCAAAGGCGCCCGGTCGACGCCAATGAGCACCACGCCGCGCAACAACGGGGCGACGCGGGTGACAAGGTCGTCGAAGTTCTGCCCCTTTGCGTCTCCCCCAGCAATCCAGATGGCAGTTCCCGGCGTGACACCAGCCAGGGAAGCAGCGGCGGCATGCGCATTGGTGGCTTTTGAATCATCAATCCACGTCATGTCCGCTGCGTGCGAGATAATGGCTCGCCGGTGGGCGGGTTGCGTGAAAGTGCGCAGACCCTCTGCAACAGCTTCGGGCGTCACTCCATGTGCGCGTGCAAGAGCGGCGGCCGCCAGCGCATCCATCAGGAGTGCGGGCGAGGGCTGTGCACCGGAGACATGAACGAGGTCATCGAATTCAGCCAGATGCAATGCGTGCGTGCGTCGTTCATCCAGAAAGGCCCGATCGACGAGGGTGTCCTCGACAATGCCGACCTGTGAGACAGCAGGGGTGCCCAGTGTAAATCCGATGGCGCGCGCCCCTTTAATGACGTCCGCGTTCTCCACCATTTTTTCGATGCGACGGTCAGCTGACGGATAAACGCATGCGATGCGTGTGTTTTCGTAGATGCGTGCCTTTGCCTGCGCGTAGGCCTCGACACTGCCGTGCCAGTTCAGATGGTCGGCATCGACGTTGAGGACAACGGACGCTTCCGGCGATACGGTGCGGGTCGAATACAGTTGGAATGAGGATGCCTCCACTGCAAACACGTCAGCATCATCGTCAATGAGCTGCGTGATGGGGACGCCGATATTGCCTACTTCGAGGGCATTCTCTCCGCCTGCGCGCAGCATGGCCGCCAGCATCGACACCGTTGTGGTCTTGCCGTTCGTACCGGTGACCATCAGCCAGGGGCGGCCTGCATGCAGGCCGGATTCCTGCAGGAGCCACGCCAGTTCCATCTCGCCGACGACCGGGATATCCGCGGACAATGCCGATTGCCATACTGGCTCGTGGGGTGCGATTCCCGGAGACATGACGATCAGGTCGGGCGCGGTCTGCACGACGCGTGTGGCCAGTTCATCGGCGTCAGCGATAACCTCGACACGGTCGTTGTTTTCGGCAACGTCGTGCTGGTCGAAGCCCGTGACGTCCCAGCCTCGTGAACTCAGGGCGCGGCCTGCGGCCCGACCGGACATTCCCCATCCGATGATTGCTGCACGACCGGGTTGGGGCAGTTGTTCCATTACAGCCATGACACCCACTCCGCGTAGAACAGGCCGACGCCGATCACTGCCAGGAGTGCGGCGATCAGCCAGAAACGGATCACGATGGTGATTTCTTTCCAGCCCTTGAGTTCGAAGTGGTGGTGAAGCGGCGCCATGCGGAAGACACGTTTGCGCGTCATTTTGAACACACTGATCTGGATGACGTCAGACATCGTGATGATGACGAAGAGTCCGCCGATGATGACGGCCAGGAACTCCGTGTTCGTGAAAATCGACATGCCGGCGACTGCGCCGCCCAGGGCGAGAGATCCGGTGTCCCCCATGAAGATCTGTGCGGGTGAGGCGTTGAACCAGAGGAAACCGGCCAGCGCTCCCACCAGGCCGGCGCAGAAAATTGCCAGTGACAAGGGGTCACGGGTCGTGTAGCAGGCTGCCGTGTTGATCGTCGTTCCCCAGCACGACTGTGTCACCTGAAAAACTGAGATCAGCGCGTACGCACCGAAGACGAAGATTGATGCGCCGGTCGCCAGACCATCCAGGCCGTCTGTCAGGTTCACGGCGTTGGACCATGCGGCAACCAGAAAGTTGACCCACAGGACGAACAGGATGCCGCCCACGATGATGCCCGCGAACGCCAGATCGATACCGGTGGGACGTGCCACGGATATCGCCGTCGATCCAGGTGTGATGCCGTGTTCGTTGGGTCGCATCAGTGCCAAAATGGCGAAGATGGAGCCGATCGCCACCTGCATAATGATCTTCGCACCTGCGTGCAGGCCAAGGGATCGTTGTTTGCGTATTTTGATGCCGTCGTCGAGCAGGCCGACGATTCCCAAGCCGACAAAGAGGAATGCGAGCAGGAGTGATGAATAGGCGGGCAGCGTGCGGTTTACGACGTTGCCGGCAAGCCACGCGATGATGGTGGCGCCGATGAAGACAACGCCACCCATTGTCGGTGTGCCACGTTTGGTCAGGTGTTGGGTGGGGCCGTCCTGGCGGATGAACTGTCCGTATTGGTGACGGACAAGGAATCGGATAAACAGGGGTGTCAGGCCCAGTGAGAGCACCAGGCCGACCGCGAATGACGCAATAACCCCGATCATCGACTGCACCCGCTTTCCATCAGTGTTGCGGCAATCTGCCACGCATGAGATCCGTATGAGCCTTTGACTAACACAATGTCGCCGTCACGAACGGCGCTGGTGAGTTCGCCCAGTGTCTCATTCCAGTCTTCACTGTATGTCACTTCGGTGCCTGAATCTGTTTTCGCCTGCGCGTGGGAGGCAAGTGGCTGCGCATCAGCTGACCATGTGAAGATATGGGACACGCCTGCATCAAGTGCCATTTGGGCAACGTCTCGGTGCAGGGCCTCGGACTGCTCCCCCAGCTCCAGCATGGCGCCCAGCACTGCCACGGTTCGCGCATTGCGTTGAGCACCCAGATGCTTCAGAGCGGTCAGTGCTGCGCGCATGGAATCCGGGTTGGCGTTGTAGGCGTCATCGATCAGGATGATGGTGCGTCCCTCGTCCAGCGTGACTGTCTCGATGTCCATCCTGTGTGGTGATGATGGCCCCGAAGCGGTCAGGACTTGCGCAATGGTCTGCGTGTCGACGCCGCACGCGTATGCGCCGGCTGCGGCTGCCAGCGCGTTGTGCACATGATGCGCACCCACCAATGTCAGGTGCACGTGAGCACGTCCTTCGGGTGTGATTAGGTCGAATGCGGCGCGTTCGTCAGCGTCGATCGTAATGTTTTCCGCGCGGATCCACGTGTCGGTGAACTGCGGGTACTGAGTGCGCGTGGTGAATCCGATGATGCGTCCTGGCGCACGCTGAGCCATCGCCGCCACGTAGTCATCATCAGCGTTCAGTACAGCTGTCCCGTCAGGTTTCATGCCCTTAATCAGTTCGGCTTTTGCGGAGGCGGTGGCTTCGCGCGATCCAAAGCCTCCCAGATGCGCTGTGCCCACCATCAGTTCAATCGCCACATCCGGAGCGGCAATGCCGGTGAGCATGCGCAGATGTCCAGGCCCCGATGCACCCATTTCCAGCACCAGGTGACGTGTGTGTTCGTCGGCCTTGAGGACGGTCAGTGGCAAGCCAACCTCGTTATTGAAGGACAGTTTGGGCGCAACGGTCGGCCCGTCGGTCGCCATGAGCGCAGCAAGCAGATCCTTGGTGGTGGTTTTTCCGGCGGACCCTGTCACAGCAATGACATCGAGGGGGCCTGCCTGTCGCAGGTCCTCCAGATGTGCATGGGCGAGGACGCCGAGCGCCTCGGTCGATTCGGGGGTGACGATCTGGGTCAGTCCGGCCTGTGGTATTTCACGTTCGACCAGGGCGGCCACCGCTCCGTTGTCTCGTGCACTGGCGATGAAGTCGTGCCCGTCGGCTTTCTCGCCGCGACGGGCGACATAGAGCGATCCTGCGGTTGCTTCACGCGAATCGGTGACCACTGATCCCGTGATCGTCACGTCAGGGCCGATCATCTGCCCGCCCACTGCTCGGGCTACCCATTCTGCTTGCCTGTTCATCGTCCTTCTTTCAGCAGGTTGTCCCTGTCCTCTATCATGAGCCCGGTCTGAGCGGGAATAGCTCTGCCTGTTCCTGTGATGCGGGAATTGCGAGATTTCGCACCGCCTGTGAGGCGACCTCCGCGAAGAGGGGCGCCGCCGAATCGGATGAGATCACTCCGACTTTCGGATTGTAGAGCACAACTGACACTGCGATCTGAGGCGCTTCGGCGGGGAGGACACCTGCCATAGTGGATACGGTTGCGGGCACGCCGTCCACGAAGATGTCAGCAGTACCCGTTTTGAGGGCCAGCCGGTATCCGTCCATCTTGGCTGTCTGCCCAGTGCCGACGTCCGTCGCCACGGTCGATTCCATCATCTTCAGCAGGTCGGATGCACTCTGTGCGCTCATCGCCTGGACTGGTTGGACTGGGTCGGGGGTATGGACAGTACCGTCGGCCAATTGCCACGAGTCGATGATGCGTGGCGGCATGCGCACACCGCCGTTGCCGATTGTGGCCATCATCGTGGCTTCCTGGACGGCTGTCATGGAGTAGGACTGTCCGAACATGGACACCCATTTGTCTCGTCCGATCCACTGGTCGGGTGTGCGAACCACGCCGGATGATTCGCCGGCCAGTTCAATGCCGCTAGGGGCACCGAGACCCAGCTTCAGCATCATGTCATACCGGTCGGCATCGTCAACGGTCTGCCCAATCAGGATCGTGCCTGTGTTGGATGATTCTGCCAGGATTCCTGTTGCCGTCATTCGTTCTGTGGGATGCTCGTGGAAGTCACTAATCGGGCCGTCAGCTCCCGGCAGGTCGTCCAGAGAGTAGGGCACGGTAAATTCACTGGTCGGGGTGATTGTGCCCTTATTCAGGGCTGTGGCCACGGTGACGACCTTGCCGACCGATCCGGGTTCAAATGCATATTGGACGGCGGAAACCGGCTGAGGTGTGGCACTGTTGGGCGCGGTGGAATTGGAATCAGCCAGGGCGAGGATTCGTCCGGTCTTCACGTCGGTGATGACGACGGCACCCCAGTCGGCGTTATGTGCTTTCACGCGCGCATCGAGGGCTTCCTGGACACCATGCTGAAGGTCGGCGCGAAGTGTTGTGCGCACCGATCCGCCTGAGACCGGTTCAACCACTGTGTGCTTTCCGCCCGGCATAATGGCGCCGTTCGGAGCAATTTCGAAGGCTTCACGTCCGGCGCTGCCCTGCAGAATCTGATCCATCGTGGCTTCAAGACCGGAGGCGCCGACCCCCTCGGCATTGATGGTGCCAATGACGGGGCCTGCGGTCGAGCCATTGGGGTAGGTGCGCTCAAAAGCTGATTCCCACTCAATGCCGTAGATGTCCATGGCACGAATCTTGCGATAGGTCACCGCATCCACGTTCTTCTTGACGTAGGCATACGTCGAATCACCGACCATCAGTCCGCCCAGTTCGACCGGGTCCATCTTGAGCAGTGGGGCAAGCTGCGAGGCTGCTGCTGCCGGCCCGATCTGACCGTCATGTTCGTAGGTGCGGATATTGATCTGGTTGACGGCAATGTGGTAAGTCTGCACGGATTCAGCCAGGACGATTCCGGTGTCATCAGTAATGGAGCCACGTTGAGCGGTGATATCAGAGGCCGATGTTCGCACTTCGAGGCCTTCGGCAGCCAGAGCTGGCCCCTGGACGATTTGCAGCAGGAAGAGGCGCAGCACACATGCGCACAGTGCGAAAAGGGTGATGAACAAGATCCAGTGGGCGCGCCGAGCCGACTCCTGCCGCCCCGCACGAGTGTTCATCTAGTGAGCCTTTCTAGCTGCGCGTTATTCACTACGAAAAGCGGCCTGGCCGCCCTCGACGGTGCCGTTCGACAACGTGACGAACCCGGTGGGTCCTGCCGGAACCATACCAAGATCGCGTGCAGATTTTTCGAGGGCCTGAGGTGACGATGCGTTGTGCAGTTGCGTCTGCAGGGTCCACGCTTCAGCATCTAGCGCGTTGACCTCCAGCTGCATCTCCCTGATCTCAAACGCAGTTTCAGCCATCTGCGTGTTGACGACCAGCGGCACGACAATTGCCGCCAGCAGAATCGCGATCGCCAGGAGTGCGAGCGGGATGACTGAGCGCTGCGGAATCTTTCCCTCGATCAGGTGCAGGGTGGGCCGCAGCGTCTCGCGGGTACGGGATGCTGGACGTGTACGCGCCACTGCTTCGTTTGTCATTGTGGCCTCCATGGGGAACGGATTTCGACGGCGCGCACGCGCACGGATCGTGATCGAGGGTTGGATTCCTGTTCAGCGCTGTCAGCTTGAAGAGCGCCACGTGTGACCAGTGTCAGTGTCGCTTTCATGGACTCAGGCACCACCGGCAGTCCGGGCGGCGCATTGTCACGGGCGCCCTGAGCGAAGATCTCTTTGACGATGCGGTCTTCGAGGGACTGGTAGGCTTCGACAACCATTCGTCCGCCCACGCGCAGATGGCTCAGTGCCTGCGGAATGGCGGCCCGCAAAATGTCCAGCTCGTTGTTGACGGCAATTCGCAGCGCCTGGAACGTGCGTTTGGAGGGGTTTCCGCCCGTGCGGCGTGCCGGCGCAGGGATGGCGCGTTTGACCAGATCCGCCAGCTGTCCGGTTCTCGTGATGGGCTCCTCGGCGCGTTCTTTGACAATCAACGTGGCGATGCGGTGCGCAAAGCGTTCCTGCCCGAAGGTGCGCAGGATGTCCGTCAGTTCCTGCACGCTCGCATCTGCAATGAGTTCGGCTGCGCTGCGTCCACGGGTCGGGTCCATGCGCATGTCGAGGGGTGCGTCATGCGCGTAGGAAAAGCCTCGCTCTGTCTCATCGAGCTGCAGTGAGGAGACGCCCAGATCCATCAGGACGGCATCTGCCAGTCCGTCTGCCGAGTGGTCGTCAATGACCTGGCCGATTTGATCGTATGTTGTGTTCACGGCTTCGAAGCGCTGTCCATATTCGCGCAGACGTTCGCTTGCCAGCGCAATGGCCTGCGGGTCGCGGTCAATTCCGACCACACGGATGTGGGGAAAGCGTGTCAAGGCTGCGTGCGTGTGACCGCCCATTCCCAAGGTGGCGTCGATCAGAAGAGAGTCGGGCCGAGTGAGGGCAGGGGCGAGCAGATCCATGCACTGGTCGACAAGGACGGGTGTGTGCAGCTGAGCTGCATCGCGTGTAGTTTCTGCGCTCACGTTGCCTCCTTGTCCGTGATCTGCCTGTGTGCGTTCTTCCCACCTGCTTCTCCCCCGCCGATCTGCCATCGGGGAAGTGATGTCAGAGCGTCGGGCGGAGGGCACGGTGGGGTCAGAACATTCCGGGGATGATTTCGTCCGCTGTATTGGCGAAAACATCTTCTTGGACGGTGAGGTACTCGCGCCACGCTGTGGTGTCCCAGATTTCAGCACGTGCGCCAGCTCCGATGACTGTGAGTTCCCGGTCAAGTCCGGCGTATGCTCGCAGGTCAGCTGGAACGACAACGCGTCCTTGTTTGTCTGGAATTTCCTTGTAGGCACCTGAGAGCATGACGCGAACCCAGTCGCGCGCCTGTTTCGATGACAAGGGCGCGCGCATCAGTTCTTGTGCCATGGACTCAAACTCATAGGCAGGGAATGCGTAGATGCAGTGTTCCTGACCACGGGTGAGGACGATTCCACCTTCCATGTCGTCACGGAAACGAGCAGGCAGAATGACACGCCCTTTGTCGTCGAGCTTCGGCTCGTACGTTCCCAGGAACATGCCACACCTCCCTTCCCCTCCGTGACACGCAGCTCCACTTTAACCCACTTTCAACCACTATGGGAACATTTTGCGCCCATGTTTCGGTTTATTTTGAAAATAAACGTTGGAAAATCGCGTAAAAATCAGGGTGGAGGAAGGTGGAGGGAAAATTCTCAACGCCGGGTGTTGACGGGCATGAATATGTGCCACATCGAGGCATATCAGGGTCGAGGCGCAGATTTCGCAGGGGTATTCCCTCATCGATGAGGGGTCAGCACACGCAGTGGTGCACAGTGGTGGACGTCCACGACATTCGCGGCGCGGTGATATCAGTGGGCAGCCAGCGCCAACTCACGTCAGTCACCCTCGTCGATGAGGGCACAAAAGAATGAGCGGCGGCAAGAATGGAGAACGAAGGAACGGCGAGTGTGCAGTGACTAGTCGCGGCCGCGTTCGTCCCAGCGGCGATTTTGATTCGCAACGAAATCCGTCCAACGTCCACTGGACGGCTTCGTGCCAGACTTCTTCGACGAGGCGGGATCCACCGGGCGCGTATGCAACGCGAAGAGAATACCGGCGACCATGATGCAGAATCCGAGCACTCCCAGAAGGATCGACCATATGCCGTAACCGAGCGTCACACCACCGAGCACCACACACATGCCGATGACAGCGAAGAAAGCGCCGAGGATCATGTTGCGCGGGGAGAGTTTGGAGCGCCGAGGGGAATCAGCGGAAGTGTCGTACGAGGAACGTGCACGTGAGGATCGCGAGGTGCGAGCCGACATGGTCGAGGCGAGTTCCGGATCGTCCTCACGCAGCTGGCTCTCCATTTGTTCGAGTATTTCTTTTTCATAGTCGGACAGGGCCATCGCGCACCTCCTTCGGCTGTGGACGTTACGGATCCAGTGTAACGGTCTAAGGTTCCCTAAGACCATTCGGGCCACGATCTGCAGGCGACACATCGTCTTTTTTGACGCTAGTGCCCAGCAAAGAAGCTGGTCGCAATGCTCCGTCACCGAAACGCTCACTGGCGTGATCCATCGCCTCCTCCACAGCCCGCGAGCGCCCGTCATTGTCCATCAGGACCGCCACGCCGTCCCGGCGCAGCTGCAGATTTTCGGCTCGCACGCCCATGAGTCTGACTCCCCCGCTCGGCATCACTTCGGCTGCAAACAGGTCGTGGGCAGCGCGGGCAATGACGCGGCCTTCATCGGTAGGCGCCACCAGTGTGGCGGATCGTGTGATCGTGCGGAATGAGGCATCGCGCATCTTCATCGTAACCGTCCACGCCACCTGTCCGCCTGCTCGCAGTCGACGAGCGCACTTGTGGGCGGCTCGCACGATGAACTGCTCAAGGTCACGCCGACTGGTCACGTTCGTCTCAAAGGTTGTTTCGGTTCCGACCGATTTTTCTTCGCGTTCCACATGCACGCGCCTGCGGTCGATGCCCCACGCCAGGTCGTGCAAGTGGTGCGCACTGGCCACTCCCAACAGCTTCGTCAACCGTATCATCGGCATCTGCGCCAACTGGGCGACACGTTCAACGCCTTCCTGCTGCAGCACATCCAGCGTTCGACCTCCCACGCCCCACAACACGCCCACTGGCAAACTGTGCAGAAATGCCACCGTCTGATCCTCAGGTATCAGCAGCAGTCCGTCCGGCTTGGCGTGTGATGACGCGATCTTTGCAACGGATTTCGTGGAAGCGATCCCGACTGAGGCCGGCAGGCCGACCTCCTCCCGGATTCGCCTGCGGATGAGATGTCCGATCGTGGTGGGTGACCCGAGCCGGCGCCTGGCGCCGGCGACGTCCAGGAAGGCCTCGTCAATACTGACCTGCTCAACCAGTGGCGTGATCTGAGCGAGGATCGCCATCACGCGCGTCGAGTATGCGCTGTATATTTCCCGGCGTCCGGAGACCACCTGCGCACTGGGGCACAGTGCGCGCGCCCGCGCCATCGGCATACCGGCACGCACTCCGAATTCACGTGCTTCGTAGGTTGCGGATGTGACCACGCCCCGCATTCCTGATCCGCCGACGATCAGCGGTCTGCCACGCAGCTGCGGATTTTCCAGCAGTTCAACCGAAGCAAAGAAGGAGTCCATATCCACGTGGATGATCGGGGTGGCTGAATCGTCATCGCCCCAGTTGCGTTTGGCGCGCTTGTCGCGCGGCGCGTTCGACATGGCTCCTCCCCTCATCACTATCTTAGGGGCGTTACAGTAACGGGTATGTCTTCACGCGACGCTCACGAATTTGCGATCTCCACTGGCTCGGCACGGGTGACGTGGGATGGTTCCCATGCGACAGTGTTCGTCAACGGTGCGGAGTCCTCCAGTGTCGATGTCGACCATCCTGAGGTGCTCGAATTTGAATACATGCAGCATATGGATGCCGCCCTCGAAGCGCTTGCACCATCACCTGAGCCGGTGCGTGTCCTCCATATCGGCGGAGCCGGCTGCGCTCTGGCATGGGCATGGAGCATCAAGCGTCCACAGTCGCGCCATTGCGTCGTTGAAATCGATGAAGATCTGGCGCACACCGTGCGTGACCTGTTTGATCTGCCGCGCTCGCCTCAACTCAAGATACGTGTGGGCGAAGGGCGCCAGGTCCTCGATTCGACACGCCCTGAGCGGTGGGACGTCATCGTACGTGACGCTTTTTCCGATCAGAGCGTGCCCCGCCAGTTGATGACGCTTCAGGCGGCTCGATCAGCATGGGATGCCCTCGTACCGGGTGGACTGTACGTGGCCAACGTGCCGCACGGTGGGAAGGCAAACGGGCGCCCTGACGTTGCTGCAATCAGCGAGGCGTTCGGCGAAGTTGTCGCCGTTGCGGACCCGAAGGTGGCGCGTTCAGGCAGGTGGGGCAATGTCATGGTGGCCGGACGGAAGACGGTCCGCGACCAGTCGCCTCACTTTGCGCCGCTGGATGTTGCCCAGTTGGACCGGCTGCTGCGCAAGCTCGCACTTCCAGCGCGCATCATGGCAGGTAAGTCGTTAAACCAGTGGATTGCGGGGGCTCGGCCTATGGAAGATCCACAGGGCGAATGATGCGTACGTGAGCACGCCGCGCATTCACGATCACACCGATCACCCCGATGAGCAGTGTGATGGCCTGGATGGACATCGCCACGCGGAACTCGCTCCACCCGTATTCGCGTGTCGGGTTCAACAGGTCAAGGACGACGCCGATGACCTGCACTGTCACGATCGTGGCAACGAAGCCGCCCATATTGACCGTTCCGGTTGCCGTACCCAGGCGGTGTTCGGGTGAAGAGCTGCGCACAAAGTCGAATGCAATTGTTGAAGCGACGCCGCTGACGGGAAGCACGATTCCCAGCAAGAATGCTGCCCAGGCACCGGCAGGCTGCACGCGAGCCAGCACGATGACCCATGCGAAGGTGGAGGCAGCGGCCGCGGCCAACACGCCCAGAACTCTGCCACCGGGTCGTAACGCGGTCAGCTGACCGACAACTGGACCGATCGCAATATTGACGCAGGTGAATGCTACGAGCACCGCTGAGGCGACAGCGGGGCTCAGTCCCATGCCGAGAGTCATGAACGGAACGCCCCACAAGAGTGTGAACGTCATGCCGGGCATTCCGCCTGTCCAGTGGGCAAAGAACCCGAGCCATGTCGACGGGTCACGCATGACGAACTTAATGGTAGTCAGTGCGTGCTCCCCCT
This sequence comes from Pauljensenia sp. C0170B4, assembly GCF_056590235.1. Classification (NCBI taxonomy): domain Bacteria; kingdom Bacillati; phylum Actinomycetota; class Actinomycetes; order Actinomycetales; family Actinomycetaceae; genus Pauljensenia; species Pauljensenia sp. C0170B4. Next base: position 37,589 of record NZ_JBWPVS010000004.1, read on the forward strand.
GCTGATCTGAACGCTCACGTTTCGCTCCGGGTTTGTCCGCAACAGCCAATCCGATGAGGAGGGTTGCCGAAAATCCAAGACCCGCCAGGATGCAAAAGGCTGGAGTCCAGCCGAAGGCGCGCAGCGCCCACAGGAAGGGAACGGCTGACACCACCTGGCCGAGCAGTCCGACAATTGCGGTGAGCTGAGTCATCAGCGGTACGCGAAATGGGGTGAACCAGCTCGGTACCAGGCGCAGCACAGAAATAAAGGCCGTCGCGTCACCCACTCCCAGCAGAATGCGGGCAGCAAATGCCAGCGGCAGGTTCGTCGCGCACGCCATGGCAATGTGGGCGATGGACACGAGGGCTGCGCCGATCATGAGAACGCGTCGCGGCCCCCACCGATCCAGCGCAAGTCCCGATGGGATCTGCATCGCAGCGTAGACGAACAGCTGCACGGAGGAGAACGCAGCCAACACGGATGCGGGCATGGCGAAACGATCCATCGCTTCAATACCGGCAACGCCCAGGGATGTACGTGCAGCAACGGCCAGCACGTAGGCGAACATGGCGCTCGTCCAGACGAGAAGTGCCCGCCTAGTCATCGGATGGCTGCTGAGGGGGTCCCCATGTCGGATCGGCACGGTGGCGCAGAGTCTGGTTACGTTCGGTTGCCTCACTGTCGTTGCTGCGTTCACGCAGGCGTCGCAGAACATCCTCGACAGTTTCGCGCTGGCCCTGTGATGGGCGCGCCGATGATTCGCTCTCGGCGCCACGAGCAGGACGCGCGTGGAAGGAACCTTCTTCGAGGCGGTCGAGGACATCATCAATGGTGACTTGATCCTCCTCGTCACCCTGCGTTGCCTCGTCGGTGTTCGCGCTGGTCGCGTCAGCCTCGGCTGAACGCTGTGAGCGGGTACGCAGGAACTCCTCGATGGTCTCGGTAATGTCCTCCGCCGACATTGCGGAGCTTTCCGAGTCAGGCAGCCGGAAGGTTTCCGTGCTGTTCGACGCGGTCGCCAGCGCGTCATAGTGCTTTTCGAGGGCGGCGATGGTACGCGAGACTTCCTCGTTGGCCTCAATGAGCTGAGTTACCTGGTCGATCTCCTCACTGGCACCGCGCTCCAGGTCGCCAACCGGAAGAGACAGGTCAGCGTAGTCCGACAGCGAGGTCAACAGCGCTGAAGCGGCACGCGGGTACTGCGTGTCAGACATGTAATACGGCACTGCCGCCAGCATGGTCACACCGTCAATGCCCTGACTGGCCAGGTGGGACTGCAGGAATGACGTCATGGGTGCCGGAAAGCGCATCGTTCCCGACATCTGCGGCTGCTCAGGCAACAAGGAGCCGTCTGTGGCGTGCATATGAACAGGTGTGGGCCGTGTATGCGGCACACCGGAAGGGATGCCGTGCAGCGAGAACGAGATCTCCACGCCTGCCTGCTCAGCAAGGTGGGACACGGCTCGGACGAACGTTTCCCACTTCGCGTCGGGTTCAGGCCCGTGGAGAACCAGCAGCGGCACTCCCGCATCGTCGTAGACCAGGTCAAGTGCAATTTCAGGCACTTCAAGAGAGGTTGTCACCCAGTCGTCAATATTCATCACAGGGCGGTGTGAGCGGTAGTCGATGAACATGTCCGACTCAAACGTGGCCACGCGTTGGGTGTCCAGCGTGTGCAACAGTTGCTCGATTGCGAGGTGGCCGGCGGTTCCCGCATCCATCGCACCGTCAAAGTGTGTCAGCAAAATGGGGGCACGCGCGCCTTTGGCGGGGCCGTCGTCGTACGCTTCCCGGTCGTCCAGGAACTGATCAAGCGTATTGTCAGCCATCGCTGCCTCCTTTCAGCTGTGTCGCTACTACCACGGTACCCAAATCCGTGCCCTCAGGCGAGCTTTGAGCTACAAGGTGAAATTTCTATCTCGCTGTGTATGCCGAAGTCCTCCAGATAGGGCACAATAGTATGCCGTCAATTAGCCAGGAGGATGCATGTTCGAACCCGTCGACGCAGGCTCACAGGACCCCGAGATTGCTCATGAGCAGGCTGTCGTTGATGCGACGTACCACCGACTTGACCAGTTGAAGGATGAGTACCGTCTGGCGCAGGCACGCGCCCACCGCCAGCATGGTGTCGGCAACGCTCAGGGATTCACAGAACGTGACGTGCTCTCAGCACACTTCTCTGACCTGCGTGAGCGCCTCGATCAGGTGGAGGACCGCCTGGTGTTCGGCCGGATCGACATGGAAGATGACCTCACTCACTATGTGGGTCGCATCGGCATCTCAACTGCCGAGGGCGAACCCATGCTGATTGACTGGCGCGCCCCCGCTTCGCGACCCTTTTACCAGGCGACGGCCATTGATCCACAGGGTGTAATCCGGCGGCGCCACCTGACCACCCGAGCCCGCCGCGTCACCGCAATCGAAGATGAAGCACTGGATCAGGAGGCCGCAAACAAACGGAACATGACGCTCCAGGGCGAAGGCGCACTCATGTCCGCACTGAGCGAAGCCCGTCAGGGCCACATGACCGACATTGTGTCGACCATTCAGGCCGAGCAGGACAGCGTGATCCGCTCAGAAGATTCCGGCCTGGTCATCGTTCAGGGTGGTCCGGGAACCGGGAAGACCGCTGTTGCGCTGCATCGCGCCGCCTACCTGCTGTACACACAGCGTGACAGGCTCCAGCATTCCGGTGTCCTCCTGATCGGCCCCTCCCACGTTTTCCTGCGCTACATCGAGCAGGTATTGCCGTCTCTAGGTGAAACAGGCGTCGTGTCCGTGACGATGGGTGACCTGCTGCCCGGATTCCATGCACAGGCCCACGACAGCGAGCGCGTGGCACGCATCAAAGGCAAGGCGGTGTGGCAGTCGATTATTCGCCGCGCAGTCAAGGGGCTGCAGCGCGTACCTGACGCTGATCAGGAGCTGCGCGTGTGGTCACGCACCGTCACGCTGACCGTAGAGGACATCCGCGCCGCACATGCTCACGCCCGCCGCACGGGCAAGCCCCACAATGAGGCGCGTGACGGTTTTGCGCTGGAGCTCATGGATGTTCTGGCGCGCCGACTGGCTGCCGATGAACGTGATCGCCGTTCGCGCGAAGGGGTGCATGACGTGGACGGCAACGACGTGGAGATGTGGCGTCAGGAGATCCGTGATTCGGTGGATGCTCGTCGCGCCATCAACCTGGCGTGGATGCCGACTTCTCCGCTCACGTTGCTGGAGAGGATTTTTGCTCGCCCGGGCTATCTGGAACAGCTCAACGCTTCGGTTCCCAATCGCCTCACTTTCGATGAGATTGCTGGGCTTCGGCGCCCGAAAGGTTCCCCGCTGACAGTCAGTGATATTCCCCTGCTTGATGAGTGTGCGGAGCTGCTGGGGACATCCTCGGCCTTGCGTGAGCGTGAGGATAATGAGCGCGCCGAGCGTCTGGCATATGCGCGCGAAGCCATTGAGCGCCAAAACCTGGGCGACGGTATCGTCACGGCTCAGATGCTGGCTGATGCGACACGTGAAGGGGAATCTCATTCGTCACTGGCTGAGCGTGCGCGACGCGACCGGTCGTGGACATATGGGCATATCGTCGTGGATGAGGCTCAGGAGCTCTCCCCTATGGCGTGGCGCGCTCTGTTGCGCCGCTGCCCGTCCCGCTCGTTTACTGTCGTCGGTGATCTGGATCAGCGTCGCGGACATGATCGCCCGTCCACGTGGCACGAGGCTCTTGGGCCAGCTGCGCGCGCCTTGAGCGAGGAGTATGTGCTGACGATCTCGTATCGCACGCCTCGCCAGCTCATTGACCGTGCTCAGCGCGTTATGGCGGCGGTAGGCGAACCCATGTCCGGTGAGCTTCAGGCTGTGCGTGATGTGACCGATGCCTATGAGCTCACGCATCTCGCGCAGGAGCACCAGCCACCCTCGTCACCTGAAACAGACGACATGTGGGAGCCGACGCGTGAGGCGATTCGGCGAGAATTGTCCGTACTTGACCACACGGTTGGGATTGGACGAGGGCGCCTGGCCATCATCATGGGATCGGAGCGCGCCGACCAGTGGAACGCTGACACAGATGGGCACACCACTCTCAGTGAGCGGGTCGCAGTGCTGAGTGCGACGGCTGCGAAGGGGCTGGAGTTTGACTCAGTTATCGTGGTGGAGCCTTCTGAGATTCTGGGCGACGGGCCGGGTGATCTTTTTGTGGCGCTGACGCGATCCACTCAGCGCCTGCATATCGTCTCCAGCGGACAGGTTCTGTCCGGACTTGAACAGAACTGACTTTCAGGTCACCTTTGTGAGAATATGAGCTTATGACTCGTGTTCTCTTGCTTGAAAATCCTCACGCTGACGCTGATCAAATCTTCGCAGATCACAATGTCGAGGTTGAACGCGTCAGCGGTGCCCTGGACGAAAATGAGTTGATTGAGGCGCTTCACGGTTTTGACATGGTGGGCGTGCGGTCCAAGACCCGTGTCACACAGCGTGCCATTGAAGCGAACCCTCAGCTTCAAGCAATCGGTGCTTTCTGTATTGGGACGAACCAGATTGATCTTTCCACGGCCACCAAGCACGGTATCGCCGTGTTCAACGCTCCGTATTCCAACACCCGTTCGGTTGTGGAACTGGCGATCGGTTTGATCATTGACTTGACGCGTCGTGTCACGGTCAAGAACTCGCGTCTGCACCGCGGCGTGTGGGAGAAGAGTTCGGACGGATCGCACGAGGTGCGCGGACGCACCCTCGGCATTATCGGCTACGGCAACATCGGCACGCAGTTGTCAGTGCTGGCCGAGGCGATGGGGCTGAACGTTATTTTTTACGACATTGCGGAGCGACTCGCCCTGGGCAACGCCACGCAGATGCCGACGATGGAATCGGTGTTGCGTGAGGCGGATATTGTGTCGATCCATGTTGACGGCGCACCGCAGAACCGGAATCTGTTTGGCGAAAAAGAATTCGACATGATGAAGAGCGGGGCGGTTTTCATCAACCTGTCGCGCGGGTTCGTGGTGGATATTGACGCGCTGCGCTCACACTTGTTGTCTCGTCATCTGGCGGGCGCCGCTATCGACGTGTTCCCGCAGGAGCCGAAGAAGAATGGCCAGCCGTTCTCCTCGCCGCTGGTGGGGATGGATAACGTGATTTTGACGCCGCACGTGGGTGGCTCCACCGAAGAGGCTCAGCTGGACATCGGACACTTTGTGTCAACAAAGCTGTGCGATTATCTGACGACAGGGTCGACGGATATGAGTGTGAATCTGCCGAATCTGCAGCTTGCGGCTTCGGCGCAGTCGCGTTACCGGATTGCGCTCATTCACCGCAATACGCCCGGTGTTTTGGCTTTGATCAACCAGACATTTGCTGAGTCCGGGGCCAATATTGACGGCCAGATTCTGTCGACGCAGGGGTTTGTGGGCTACGCCCTGACCGACATTTCTTCGGAATTGCCGCGTGAGGCTCTTCATGCCATTGAGTCGATGGACGATACGATTCGTCTGACCGTGACCAGTTTGTAGTGTGATACGCGTTTCTCCTGGCCTGCCAACCTACGCTACCGTAGGGTAGGTAAATCCTAGTGGAACGATCCAGGAGGAACAATGACACTGATGCATCAGCTTCAGGCTGGGTACGCCCCTGGCATTCCTTACTCTGTTGACATCAAGGACCACCGCATAACCGACGTTCTTGAGGATGTCGCTTCGCGTTATCCGAACCGCGTGGCGCTGGATTTCTTCTCACGCCCGACTACTTATCAGGAGTTGGTGAAGCAGGCTCGGCAGGGTGCGACGGTGCTGAAGAGAGCCGGTGTGCGGCCAGGCGATCGCGTGGCAATTCTGATGCCGAACTGCCCACAGCACATTGTGGCGGTGTACGCAGTGCTGTACGTGGGTGCTGTTGTGGTGGAGCACAATCCGCTGGCACCTGAGCGCGAAATTCACGAATCTTTTGACCGTCATGGTGCGCGCGTCGCTATCGCGTGGGAAAAAGTGGTGGACAAGCTGGCTTTTCTGCGCGGAACCGGCAGGGTTTTCGCAATGGATTTGACGCACGCCATGCCGAAGGTGACGCGTTTCCTGCTGAGCTTGCCGGTTAAGGCTGCGCGGGAAAAACGTCAGGAGATCTCCGCTCCAGTTCCCGCCTATGTACCCTCGTGGGACAAGTTGGTTGAGCATGCCGAGCCGATGTCCGGTGACAGTCCTGCTCGCCCCGACGATGCTGCGCTGTTGCTGCATACAGGCGGCACGACAGGCACTCCGAAAGCTGCGACGATTACGCACCGCAACATCATGGCGAATGTGGCGCAGGATATTGCCTGGGTTCCAGATCTGCACGAGGGCTCTGAGGTTGTGTACTGCGTGCTCCCCCTCTTCCACGCCTTTGGCTTCGGTGTTTCGTTTATGGCAGGTATCCGCCTGGGCGCAACGTTGGCGCTTTTCCCAAAGTTCGACACCGCGATGTTGCTGACTGCACAAAAGCGTTTGCCGTGTACCTTCTTCGTCGGCGTTCCGCCGATGTATGAGCGCATCCTGGATGCGGCAGAAGAACTTGATTCCGATCTCACGTCAGTCCGATTTGCGATCTCGGGCGCGATGCCGCTGGATGGTGAGCTTGCGGCCCGCTGGGAAGAAACCAGCAGGGGCCTGATCGTGGAGGGCTACGGCATGACGGAAGCAAGCCCGATTATCTTGGGTTCGCCGCTTTCCCCCGCGCGCCGCCCCGGCACGCTGGGTCTGCCCTTCCCGTCCACCGAGGTGCGAATTGTCAATCCTGACAACATTGACGAGGATGTTCCCGACGGTCAGATCGGTGAATTGATCGTCAAAGGTCCCCAGGTGTTTGCCGGGTATTGGAACCGTGAGGATGAAACCGAACAGACACTGATTGACGGGTGGCTGCGCACGGGCGATCTGGTGGTCCTTGATGACGGTTTCATCACGATGGCCGACCGCCGCAAGGAGATGATCAATTCGTCGGGCTTCAAGGTGTTCCCGAGCCAGGTTGAAGATGCGGTGCGCTCAATGCCAGGTGTTCGCGATGTTGCCGTGGTGGGATTGCCTGACAAGAAGTCAGGCGAGTCGGTTGCTGCAGCGATTGTGCTGGAGGCGGGCGCCTCTGTCACGTTGGATGACATTCGCACGTGGGCTGAAAAGTCACTGTCGCACTATGCGCTGCCACGCCAGCTCGTTGTCCTCAATGAGTTGCCGCGCTCTCAGATCGGCAAGGTGATGCGCCGCAGGGTGCGTGAGGATATTTTGTCGATGCAGTCGCGTGCCGCTGACCTTGCGCAGCAGGCCCAGGAGGTTGTCGACCAGGCTCAGTCTGCCGTGTCTGCTGCAGTGGAGCGTCTGCGTGATAAACGGCAGGGAGATTCGCACCGCGATCAGGATTCGAGCCGCAGCGACAAGTAGGCCGCTCGGTTGTAGGAGTCGGTTGTAGGAGCCCACGCTGGCGATTAGGAGTCGAGCAGTGTGGGCTCTTCTTCTCTGATCTGCTTCTTGCGAGGCTTTCGGGCGTGCTGCTTGTGCACTCCAGTGTGCTGCGGTACCCCAGCCGCACTGTCGCGGGTGTTGCCGGGGGTAGACACCGTTGCTTCCTTGTCATCGGCCGTCTTGTCAGCATCGTCATTTTCCTGGCGCTGCAGGCGCAGTTGCGCAATCGCATCTTCGAAGTCTTCGAGCGAGTTATACGAGCGGTAGACAGATGCGAACCGCAGGAATGCGATCTCATCGAGTTGAGACAGGAACGGCAGAATTGCTTTGCCCACTTCTTCTGACGAGACGTTCGAGACGCCACTGGATCGCAGATGCTCTTCTACTTGTTGAGCGAGCAATGCGAGGTCGTGATCTGTAACTGGCCTTCCCTGGCATGCTTTACGCACGCCGGCGATAACCTTGTTTCGGGAGAAAGGCTCAACTGCTCCTGAGTTTTTGACGACCTGGAATGAGGAGGTTTCAATCGTGGTGAAGCGCTTCTTGCACACAGTGCATTCGCGGCGGCGTCGAATTGACGCTCCGTCATCAGCGATCCTGGTGTCTACGACACGTGAGTCAGGATTATGGCAAAAGGGGCAGTGCACGCGAGCCTCCATCTAGTGTTAGCTCAACGCTACGAGTTTTCACACCTCATTTGCAACACGAGACACAGTGACAACAGGCTCGCAATCCTACTCTGCTGGGATTTGCAGACGCTGCCCCACCTGAAGGGGACCGTCAATGTCATTGAGGCGCTCAATGTCGACAACAACCTGCTCGAGCGGGCGGGAAGTATCCACGGCTTGAGCAAGGCTCCACACTGACTCTCCATTCGTCACCGAATGCGCCACGGTCGGCCCCGAGTAGTCGTCTGGCTGGAAATACAGACCGGCACCCACGCTCAGTGTCGTGGCGGCAGCCAATGTGCTCAGTGTGCACACCACAGAGCGAAGAGTGAGCCGCGGCGTGGCTGCCTCGCGATGTCGCGCGAAAACAGGATGACGACGAATGGCGGGGTCTTCTTCCAGCAGGCGAGCACGCTTGCGTTGAAGAGACGGTGCAGTGGAGATGTCACGAACTGTCGCGAGTTCGCCGGTGTCCACCACATGCAGATTCGCAGCATGACGCGTTGTGGAGTGTTCGGTTCGAGCTGCTCCAAGAATCGCAGCGCTCATGAGAATCCCTCACTTTCAATCGTCGTACAAATGTTCGTCGAACACTTGTACGATATCATCATTTTATGAGGGCAACAAGACTTGCTCGAACAAATGTTTCACATTTGCCTAAGTCTTCGGTACCCTGTAAACACAGTGAAACAACGACCATGTGCATTTGCGTTCCAAATACTGATTGACCTGCATAAACGGGAGGATCGATGGCGAAGAAGACGGATGAGGCGACGTTAAGCCGTCGCAGGCGTGAGATTCTCGACACGATTCGCGAGAGTATCCGCGAACGCGGTTACCCTCCCTCGGTGCGTGAGATTGCACAGAACGTGGGGCTGGCCTCCCCCTCGACAGTCAAGCATCATATTGACGCACTGGAGGAGGCTGGTTTTATCCGTCGTCTTCCTGGCCAGGCGCGGTGCATTGAACTCACGGAGCAGGGTCTTGGAGATTCCCGCGATCCCCGCGATGCTCAGGATCAGGCACCTGCCACTGTCCATGAAATCGAGATCCCGGTCAGCCATGCTGACCAGGACACAGTTCCTGTCCCCCTCGTCGGGCAGATCGCTGCCGGCGCGCCTATCACGGCAGAACAGCATGTTGAGGACACGTTCGAGCTTCCCACCTCACTGACGGGGCAAGGCAACGTGTTCATGCTGCGTGTCAACGGCGAGTCAATGATTGATGCGGGGATCCTTGATGGTGACTATGTCGTGGTACGCTCTCAGCCCACCGCTGTTGACGGGCAGACGGTTGCCGCGATGATCGATGGTGAAGCAACTGTCAAGATTCTGTCTCACGCCGACGGTCATGTGTGGCTGCTGCCGAAAAACGAGTCCTACAGTCCGATCCCTGGTGACGAGGCAACGATCCTCGGCCTCGTCGTCACCGTGATCCGCTGCCTGTAGGTCAGAACCCAAGCTCTTGCGCAACAGCACGCAAGCGTCGGGCTGATTCGGTCAGACCGTCGCGCTCAGCCAGCGTCAGCGGCGGGTTCAGCACCCGTCCTGCACCCATTCGCCCAACGATGGTGGGTGCAGCCATGCAGACATCTGAGATGCCTTCCCAGTCTTCAAGCAGCGAGGAGATCGTCAGAACTCGGTTTTCGTCTCGCAGCACCGCGCGGGCAATGTTAGCTGCCGACAGGCCAATCGCGTAATTCGTGGCGCCTTTACCTTCGATGATCTTATAGGCCGATTGGGTGACTTCTTCCGCAATTTCCTTGCGCAGATCACTGTCGAAGAGCCTGCCGCTCAGGGTGGGCCCCCAGTGCCGGATCGGCACGTTTCCAATTTCAGCGGATGACCACAGTGCCACCTCTGAATCACCATGTTCGCCTGTCACGTAGGCGTGGATGTTCTGTGTGGCCACTCCGGTTTCGCGCGAAACCAGGTAGCGCAGGCGCGATGTGTCGAGCACGGTGCCCGAGCCGAAGACCTGGTTGCGTGGAACACCCATGATTTTCAGCGCCGCATAGGTCACGATGTCAACGGGGTTCGTGATGAACATGAAGCGGGCGTGCGGTGCGACGTTCTGCAGGTTCGGCACGATGGTTTTCATGAGGTTGACGGTGGAGCCAGCCAGCTCAAGGCGGGTTTGTCCCGGTTTCTGCTTCGCACCGGCGGTGACAATCACCAGGTCGGATCCTCGCACGATTTCCACATCGTCGGATCCTTCAACGGCGCCGCATGGGGTGAACTGGATGCCGTGAGCGATATCGAGCGCTTCAGCCTCGACCTTCTTCTTGTTGATGTCCTGGAGGACGATGGTGCGGGCGTCGCCCCTCATGGCGCACGCGTAGGCGACTGCGGTGCCAACCGCTCCAGCCCCGATCACCGCGATTTTCGACGGGTGTCCTTCCGTCCCTGAGGGGTACAAGGTTTGAGCAGTCATGTGGTGCACCTGATGCCTCCTTCATTCCGATCCGGCACCATCATCCCAAATCAGATGAATTTTGGGAAGCGGATACCTCTCTTCATTAGCCCTCCGAGGTCACCCCTTCGTTGCTCCCTGGGTCAGTCCCGCGATGATCCACTTGCTAGCGAAGGCGAAAAGGATCATGGTCGGAAGAATTGTTAACACAGCAGCTGCTGACATCGGCCCCCATTCGATACTGACATTCGAGATGAAGCCATTCAATGCAGTAGGAATGGTGCGTTTTGAATCCGTATTGATGAGGGTAACTGACAGGAAAAGCTCGTTCCAGGTATTTACGAAGTTGAAAATAAAAGTCGCTATGATGCCTGGGAGCATAACAGGAACAATCACCCGCCATAGAGCCCCGGCTCTGGTCAATCCATCAACCATTGCCGCTTCTTCCAAAGAATCTGGAATATTGTCAAAAAAGCCACGCAGCATTACCGACGAAAAAGGAATAGTCATCGCAATATAGACGAGAACTAGACCGAATCTTGTATCGACCAAACCCCATCCAGACAGCATTTGATACAAAGGCCCGAGGGCTATGAAGGCAGGAATCATCTGCGTCACGAGGAAGACAAGAAGAATCGCACCCTTACCTGAAAACTCAAACCTACTCAAGACGTATCCACTCAGCATCGCAATGATCGTCGCCACGGATGCAGCCATAGAAGCGACAATTAAGGAGTTCAGCATATACTGACCAAATTGCACGTTCCTAAACAGGCTGAGGTAATTCTCAACCGAGAATTCTCGAGGCCAGTATCGTACCGGATACTCGCCGATTTGAGACGAAGGCTTAAGCGAGGTCAGGAGAATCCAGTAAAGAGGAAATAGCGAAATGATCAGCCATAAAGCCAAGCCAACGATTTTAACTGCCTTTCCTGCGAAAGTTTCTCGAGTCAGCACTACTTCTCCCCCCTTCCCAACAACGCGAGATAGATTCCCGTGAAGACAGTCAATATCGCAACGATAATGAAACCTAGAGCAGACGCCATTCCATAGCTGCCCTGCTGCGTAAATTGAATCATCCACGTGGTGGCGATGTGCGTCTGATTCGCCGGGCCGCCTCCAGTCATGGCGTAGATGATGTCCGGGAAGTTAAATATCCAGATGACTCGCAATAAGATCGTGAGAAACAGGGTTGATCGAATAGTGGGAATTACCACCTGAAAAAGCGATCGCCATTTCCCCGCGCCGTCAAGAGCTGCAGCCTCTAGGAGTTCGTTAGGAACAGATTGCAATGCTGCCAGAATCATTATTGCGAAAAAAGTAACGCCGTACCAAATATTCGCGATAATAACTGCAATCATTGCATATCGAGGATTCGCTAGCCACGGCACAGGTGAGTCAATGATGTGGGCCTTCGTGAGGAGATCATTGATGACACCGAATTCGGAGTTAAACATCCAGCGGAAAAGAATTCCAATAAGGAAGCCAGATACTGCCCATGGGTAAAAGATAAGGGCTTGATATAGCCCACGAAATTTAAACTTTTCCTTCAAACCTAACGCAATTAAGAAGCCGATTACGAGCTGTGGCACAAGCGACGCGACAACCCAAACCAGCGAGTTGAGCATGGTCTTTGAGAAGAGCGGATTCTTAACGAGAGCCCTAAAGTTATCCAGTCCCACAAACGGCGTTTGCGTCAAGTCCCACAGCTCCCACTGATGGAACGCCATCTGACCGCCACGAAGGAGTGGATAGTAGGTGAAGAGCGCGACGAAAGCGCAGGCTGGCAGTAAAAAGGCAGCTATGGTCCAAACTTTGCGAGTTGAGATTTGTCGCTTGTTCGAATTGATGCGCTTTCCCGCACTGCCAGCCTGTCGCTTTTGCCGCTGTTGGATCGGCTTTACCCTGCCCACTTACTGCTCCAATAGGTATCCCAGCCTTTTAGAAGATCTGCGGTGGTCATCTCACCGATGAGGACCTGTTGCAAATCCGCTTCAGAACGCTGCATCCATTCAGTCCACCACGATGAGCCGCGAGGTTCTGTCACAGAAATCCATTTCTCAGGTGCACTCGTCATCTCGACATAAGCAGCCCATGGTCCCGTCTTAAAGAATTCATCCTCAGCTGCGGAGGTCTGAATAGGGACAAGCGAATTTTCCTGCGCAAACTTCACGGATGGCTCTTCGCCAGCAAGCCAGGTCACCAGCTTCATAGCCTCTTCACTATGCTCTGAGAAGGACGTCACACCCCATCCGGCAGTAGCCATAGGCCAAGCAGCCTTGCCGGTCGGGCCCACAGGATTCGGCGCTACAGCCCATTGATCTTCAGTTAATGATGATTCACGAACCGTCGCAATTACCTCTGGATCCTGTAACAAGAAAGCGGTGGAACCGTTAGTGAATCCCTGCACCATTTCAGAAAAGCCCCAAGAGACAGAGGAGTCAGGAGAGCCTTTGTGGAACAGCTCTATGTATTTATCAAGTGCCTCCTGAGACTCCGGCGTAGAGAAGATCGTCTTACCAGAATCCACCTTGTAAGCATTTTCAACGTCGAGATGATCCGCGTTGTAAGCCTCCAAAATAGACATGAGCTGACCTGCTGAATTTGACCCACCGCGGAAAGCATAACCGTACCTATTTTGCGTTGGGTCTTGGATAGCTTCAGCTTGTTCGACGAGCTCTTCCCAAGTCTCTGGCGGCCCATCGAATCCCGCCTCTTCTACAAGATCTGTCCTATAGAACAAGCTCAGACCGTAGAACCCATACGGCACCAAATATGAGTGGCCCTCTGAATCGATCGTGAATTTCTTAGCCTGCTCAGTTAACTTCTCGTATCCATCCCACTGCTTAATATGGTCAGCCATGTCCAGCAGCCAACCATTATTGGAGAAGGGGCCAACGGTCAAGTCCCTAACTTCAAGGACGTCGACACCAGTACCAGCCTGCAGCATTTGTTGAATTTTCTGATCAGCTTGCTCGGTCGGAGGAGAAATCAATTCGACTTTGATATTTGGATTCTCTTTTTCGAAGTCAGCAAGCAATTCCTTAATCAAGGCCGTTCTCGCTGGATTCGTTAAAGATTCGACCATCTTGAGGTTAACTGTGTTTCCACTATCTCCAGATGCTCCAGAGGTGCCAGATGAATCACCACCTGCTCCTCCACACCCGCTAAGCACCATGCTTCCTAAAGCAACAGTGGCGCCAATTCTGGCAAATTTCATACCCATAGCTCCTCCTTTGGAACTCGAAATGTAACTAATTGTCATGAACCGCTCGTGCCCATTGCTGCAACACAGGTATTCCTGCACTGACTAAATGGTCAAAGTCATCTTTACAAGTATACGCATGTGTCGAAAATCTCAGATAACCAACGCCATCGAAACTCGTGAACGAGAGTGCAATTCGAACCTTCTCAATGAAGGGAATCCTCAGAGAGTCAGCCTCAATCCTCGTTCTGCCTAAAGGTTCCGGGAGCGGAAGAATCCTCATACACGACACCGGACTTCCCACTCCCTCAAAGCGACCCTCAGGATCAAGAACTTCGCGCAGTCTACTTTCGCCATAATCCGCTATGTTCTTGGAATATCGATAAATCTCGCTCCACCCGATTTCTCTCGAAATATAGTCCCAAGCAATCGGAGCAACTAACCACGAAGTTACGTCCATTGTTCCTGTGTGATCAAAGCGCTGCGGGAAAGAAAGATCTGTGCCCCACGAATCAATCACGGGATAAAGGCGTTCTTTACCCGCTCGCGCAACCAAAACAGCACAGCCTGGAGGTGCGCACGCAAACTTGTGGAAGTTTCCTATCCAGTAGTCCGCCTCACGGCAAACTGGATTAGCTAGAATTCCGGGAGCATGGGCACCATCTACCAATGTGAAAATGCCACGTTTTCGTGCCTCTACACATATTTCCTCTGCGGGGAAATATTCCGCAGTCGCAGAGGTGATCTGATCAATAACCAAGATGGTTGGACTATATTGATCGCAAGCTGTCAGGACACTTTCTTGAATCTCTGCTTGTTTGAACGAAATAGGAATGCTAACGACATTAAATGACCCGCCGGTCAGTTCTGCGAGCCGTCTTGCCCCCATACTCACGGCACCGTAGCCATGATTAGTCACAAGGACATTAACTGGTTCTTTTCCAAGAAACGAGTCGAAAACTGCGGAAGCTCCTGCTGACGCATTTGCAACGAAGACTAAGTCTTCCTCATCTACACCTAAAATACGGGAAATCTTCACGCGCGCGTTTGCCACGCGACTGGGAAGACCGGCGAACCACGTTACGGGGTCGGCCAGCATCTGCGAACGAAGATTGTTCTGGATCTTTGCAACATACTCTGGTACGCCACCAAACGAGCCGTGGTTAAGCTGGCGAATCTCTGAACTTAAGGCCCACGCAACGTCCCCAGCCAAAGAATCTGAGCGCTTAGAGTGCACCATCGCATTCCACCTCCTTGTCTGACAATAGCACCCTAGCAGACCTTTCAAATGTAAGATAAAGACACTCTTTTAAAACTTTCATCAGACAATAGTGGGGTCAAGGCTATGACTGCGGTGGAGCAAGCACGACTCGGAATTTGCCATATGATTGCTTCCGGCGAGGTACTGCCAGGCGATCAACTTCCAAACGAAGCAGAGCTATGCGCTCGGTTCTCAGTTTCGCGCAGTTCCCTACGCGAAGCACAGAGGATGCTCACCGCCATTGGCGTACTGACCTCCAAACACGGCAGTACGGTTAATGTTTCGACCATGTCGGCCGCGCAAATAATGCAAGGTCTCGCAACTATAGTTCCACTGCTCCCACTGGATAAATTTCTCGAGTTCTTGAATCTCAGAGCAATTCTCGAAGGATATGCTGCAGCACAATCTGCAGCTTCCTTCACTGAGATGCAAGCGAGTTCTCTCATGGAACTGGCACACAAATTAAGAGCAACTCCGCCCTCTGATGAAGCTCAGGTCCTTGACATGCAATTCCACACTGCGATCAACGAGGGGTGTGGGGATCCTATTATTACTGAGCTGCTGAGGACCATCCGCCGGCGAGGGTTAGATTACCGAATATACGAGCAGGAACATTCTTCTTCTTTGAAAGATGTTAGCGACGATGCGCATATACTTATTGCGAGAGCTATACAGGAACGTAAACCGGAGACAGCACGTGTTCTGTCCATGCAGCACGTTTTCACAACATACGGTTGGCTATCGAAGATAAAGCCCGACCCGACGGTTTTTACAGATGAGGCCGGGAAGAATCAGACTAAGTAGGCGCTTTTCAGCGCCCCATTCTTTAACCGAGTTTTTCGAACAATCGCTGTAAAGCCCCGATCACCGTATTCGAATCTGTCGTCGGCCACATCTGCGGCATGGTGGCGCGGATAAAGCTGCCATACGACTTTGTGACCAGTCGCGGATCCAGCACTGCCACAACTCCCTGATCCTGCGAGGAACGCAACAGTCGGCCTGCGCCCTGGGCCATCAACAGTGCTGCGTGAGGCAGTGCCACCGCGCCGAAACCGCTCACTCCCCGTTTCGCTGCATCGTTTTGCAGCGCCTGGAACACCGCGTTATCAGGATGAGGAAACGGAATCCGGTCGATGACAACAAGCCGACAGGACGGGCCCACAACGTCGACCCCCTGCCACAGTGACAGTGTGCCAACCAGACACGAATCGCGTTCGTTTCGAAAACGCGACACCAACGCCGACGTGGTTTCCTCTCCCTGCACGTACACGTCCAGAGATGTCCCCTCGCGAAGTGCTCGCGCACCGGCCTTCAGACCACGCCATGCTGAAAACAGGGCGAGTACACCACCACCTGCCGCTTGAGTCAGGGCGACAAGCTCATCAAGCGCTTCCCCGCTCGGGCCCTCGCGACCCGGAACTGGCAGATGCCGCGCCACGTAGATGACGCCCTGACGAGCCACATCGAAGGGCGAACCAACGTCAATGCCATGCCAGGGCACGTGGGAGACCATCAGCCCGCATTCCCGAGCCGCCGAATCAAAAGACCCGCCCAGTGCCAGCGTGGCAGACGTCAAGATCGCCGCACGCTCCCCCAGCCCGACCGCGCCGAGCGGTCCGGCGACATCCAGAGGCGCAATCTTCAACGACACAGCGCTGCTATCCGTGTCCCTCTCGATGTACGTAATCGTCTGAGCTGGATCGACATTCCACGCGTCAATCGCCTCGATGAACTCATCACACGCCGCCTGCGCCATGAGTTTCTGACTTTGCTCCACCGAGGACTGCTCAACTTCACTGGCCACGGTACGCACCGTTGAATCACATACGCTGATCGCCTCAACTACCGCATCTGGCCTGCACACCATCAGCCCGTCAGGCTGCGCGTCGAGGGCATCCATCAATGCGCTCGCTGCCTGCTCGAACGGTTGAATATCAACGGATTTGACCAGCGTGCGCACTACTCGCGCCACGCGCGTACACAGTGCCTTGGATATTTCACAACAGGCTTGAGAGCGAACGCGGGAAGCAAGTTCGTGGCATTCATCAACCACCACATGATCCAACTCTCCAAACAGGTTGAGCGCACTCATCGTGTCAATACCGAAGAGGGAATGGTTTGAGACCACCACGTCAGCTTCAAGCGCTTCATCGCGCGCGAGGCCAGCAAAGCATTCCTCCACAAATGGGCAGTCGCGCCCCATGCATTCACGCTTCGAGACACTCACCTGTCTCCACGCCCGGTCGGAGACGCCGGGGATCAGATCATCACGATCACCTGAATCCGTGGTGCGCGCCCATTCTCGCACCCGCGTCACTTCTTTGCCGAGGTCACTGATTGGCCCCTGATGCGCGTCGGCAGCGTCGAAAAGAGTATCCAGCTGGGAGCGCCCACCGTCAGCTCGATACTTGCAGACGTAATTCGACCATCCTTTGAGCAGTGCGACATGCGGACGCACACCCGTTTCATCCGCCACGGCGTCAATGACCAAAGGAGCGTCCTTCGTCAGAATCTGGCGTTGCAGTGCCAGCGTGGCCGTTGTGATCAGGGTTCGTGCGCCTGATTCAGCTGCCCGAGCCAGCACCGGAATCAGGTAACCAATCGACTTGCCCGTGCCGGTTCCCGCCTGAATCATCACATGGTGACCTGATTTCAGCGCGGCGGCGCCCTCGTCAATCATGCGAACCTGGCCGTCGCGCCGACTGCCTCCCATCGCGGTGAGCACTCGGGTCAAAATACGATGTTCGAGGGCAGTCTCCTGCTCGTCAGCCTCACGCATGGGGCGCGGCATTCACATGATGAAGTCGGTCTGCAAGCGCACTGTCGACGTGAGCAGTGATATGCGTGCCTGCTGCCTCGTAGTCTTCACTGAGGACCTCGCCCTGTTCGTGGGCGGCATGGACGAGGTCGCCGTGGTCGTACGGGACGACCACGTCAACATAGACGCGCGGACGCGGCAACGTGTCTTCGATGAGCTGGCGCAGCTCCTCGATTCCCTGCCCAGTGCGAGCACTGATCGCAACAGCTTTGGGAAACAACGTACGGTTCAGCGCCCGGCGTTCAGGCGAGGCCAGGTCACTCTTGTTGAGCACAAGAATTTCGGGAATCGTCTCCGTGCCGTCAATCGTGTCCAGCACGCCGCGCACGGTTTCGACCTGGCCGACCGGATCAGGGTGAGCCGCATCAACGACGTGGACGATCACGTCCGCTTCACCGACCTCTTCGAGCGTGGATCGGAAGGCCTCCACCAGTTGCGTCGGCAGATTACGGACGAACCCCACCGTGTCAGACAGTGTGAAGACCCGGCCATCAGAAGTTTGCGTCCGGCGGACAGTTGGGTCGAGAGTCGCGAACAGCGCGTCCTCCACAAGCACGCCGGCATCAGTGAGCTGGTTGAGCAGGGTAGATTTCCCAGCGTTCGTGTACCCGACAATCGCCACAGAGGGCACACCCATGCGACGGCGTGCAGCTCGTTGAGTGCGTCGGGCGGGTTCCATGTCACGGATCTGTGCGCGCAGGCGCGCCATGCGTGATCGAATGCGGCGCCGATCCAGTTCGATTTTCGTTTCACCGGGTCCTCGTGAGCCGATACCTTCACCGCCGGCCACACGGCCACCGGCCTGACGCGACATGGACTCACCCCAACCTCGCAGTCGCGGCAACAGATATTCGAGCTGAGCGAGCTCCACCTGTGCCTTGCCTTCACGAGACTTGGCATGTTGGGCGAAAATATCAAGGATCAACGTCGTACGATCAACAACTTTCACTTTGACGACGTCTTCCAAGCCGCGGCGCTGAGAAGCGGTCAGTTCACCGTCCACAATGACCGTGTCTGCCCTGCTATCCGCCACGATTTCAGCGAGTTCACGCGCTTTACCGGAGCCGAGGTAGGTGCCAGGATCTGGGGTGGGGCGCCGCTGAATGATGCCATCGAGGACGTGGGATCCGGCTGTATCAGCCAGTGCTGCCAGTTCACGCAACGAATTTTCCGATTCCTCCAGACTCTGCGTTGTGCGCAGGCCCACCAGGACCACACGTTCGAGACGCACCTGGCGGTATTCAACTTCACTGACTTCGTCAAGCTCGGTCTGGCTCGCAATGTCATTGACGCGGCGCATACCGGCGCGCGCCTCCCGTTCCAGGTCGCCAGCATCGTGCGTCGTGTCCTGAAAGCGCGTGGATGCCAGTGCTGTGCCCTGGCGGGCGAGGATACGCGCCACGACGTCTTCTGCTGCTTTGAACGATTCGTCGTCATGCGCTGAGGTTGAATCACGTGAGTCGGCCACTGATCTCCTTCGTTGCGGGTTCATCCTAGTGTGCCACGAGCAGACCCACCCGCGCAGATGAGACAGCGATGGGTGTGGACACCTGAGTGATCCACTAGGCTGGACATCATGACTGACCAGTACTTCACCAACGCTGCTCCTGCCGAAGAATCTGAACTGCGCCGCATTGACGTGGCGCTGCGCGGACACGATTTTCGCGCCTGGGTCAGTGATCATGTTTTTTCTGCCAACCGTCTGGACCTGGGGACACGCCAGCTTTTGGCAGAAGCTCCCACGCCGCCTTCGTCAGGAACGTTTGTGGATGTCGGGTGCGGATGGGGGCCGATCGCGCTGGCGATGGCGCTGGAGTCGCCCGAGGCTCAGGTGTGGGCAGTCGATGTGACAGACAGGGCGCTCGATTTGACGCGCCGCAACGCCACAGCCGCGGGAGTGTCCAATATCACGGCGTACCGTGCGCCCGCTGCCCTGGCCAAAGCTCACTCCGAGAACGTGCGTTTCGACCTGATCTGGTCAAACCCTCCGGTGCGTATCGGGAAAAAAGCATTGCGTGAATTGCTGACTCAATGGCTCAACCTGCTGGCCGATGAGGGTGAGGCGTACCTGGTGGTACAGCGCAACCTTGGCGCAGATTCCCTGATCTCCTGGCTGTGCGAGCAAGGCTGGGATGCCGGCAAGATTGCATCCAAGAAGGGCTACCGCATTATTCGGGTCGCGCGCCGCTAGATCGCGATTCAGGCTGCGCAGCGCTAGAACGATTCGGGCTGTGCATCACTGAGTGCGCGCTCGATCAACTTCAACGCGTTCGCGCGCAGTGCCGCCTCATCGCACCCGTCTGCATCGATCCACATGATGCGTGGGTCCCGTCTGAACCATTTGATCTGTCGCCGTGCAAGCTGACGGGTGGCCAGTGCAACCGACTCAATCGCCTCATCACGACTCATATGACCGTCAAGCACGGACAGAGCCTGCGCATATCCCGTTGCCCGGGATGCCGTCTTGCCCTCGCGCAATCCGAGAGGAATCAGGTGGGCAACCTCGTCAAGCAGGCCCTCGTCAAACATGGCGTGCGTTCTGACCGCGATGCGCTCATCGAGGCGGGCAGGCTCACGCCTCATTCCGAGCATGACCGCCGGCTGGGCGAACTCGTAGCGCGGCAGGCGCGCTGAGAACGGCTCTCCCGTCAGTTCAATCACTTCAAGTGCGCGCACAATTCGGCGCGCGTTATGCGGGTCGATTCGGGACGCAGCAATCGGGTCACGCTCACAGAGCTTGTCCCACAGCCCTTGGACGCCCAGTGGCCCGTCGCCCTCAGCTTCAATGCGGGCGCGTATGTCCGGATCTGTGCCAGGAAAGTCGATGACGTCAAGGAGCGCGCGAACGTACAGTCCCGATCCGCCGGCAACCACGGCGATGCCCGCACGACGATGAATATCCGCGATGTCGCGTCGTCCTTCGCGCTGATAGGCGGCAACACTGGCCTCGTCTGTCACATCCAGGACGTCGATCTGGTGGTGTGTGATCCCTCGGCGTTCCTCCAGTGGTGTTTTGGCCGTGCCGATATCCATTCCTCGGTACAGCTGCATCGCGTCCGCGCTGACCAATTCGGCCTCACCGGATGTTCCCAGCAATGCCGGCAGATCCTGCGCAATGGTAAGGGCGAGGTCGGACTTTCCTGAGGCTGTGGGGCCGACGACGGCGATAATCGGAGTGTGGTCAGAGGTCACAGGTTCTGATCACCCAGCGGTTTGTACCAGTCCACGTCAATGGCAACGGCGCGAGCGTCAAAGTTGCGGTTGAGCGCCAATACTGCGCGGTTGGTCACGGCATTCGATGTCACGATGTGACAGATGTCGGGGCGTTCACGTTCCAGTGCCTGAGCATTGACAAGCTTGATCCACGCTGACAGTTTCCTGCCCCGGTATTGCGGGTCGATCAGCGTTGTTTCCTGGTAAGCGTAGCCGGATGTGTCGTCACGATACGTCAGCGTTGTCCAACCAACCAGTGGTCCTCCGGCTGGTCGAATTGCGGTCGTCATCCACTTGGTGCCGGCGCGGTAGAGTCCGTCCTCCATCAGTCGGATACGCTGTTCGTCCCAGATTGCGCTTTGATCAGTGGGTAGCGCGCCTGAAGGGATGTCACGCGCGCACATTTCGTAGAGGCGCACCATCTGCCTGGCGAGCGCGGGCCGAGTGAAGGGTCCTGTCCACGTCACTGTTTCAAAACCGTCAGGCGCGACCGGTGCGGCTTCACGGATACGTTGGGCAGGAAGAACATTCACCCATTCACCGCACACAGGCTCATAGCCCCCGGCTCGCAGTGCCCGAGTGTCGGCATCCTCATCAAAATTGACGAGGGTGTCCGGCCGATCCGGGTGATATCCACTGACGTCAGCGATAGCTTCGGAATCCTCGATCTTGTGCCACGAGGTCGACACAACCCATGTGTCGATACCGGTGCGCCCATAGCGCCGCGCTTTTTCTTCACATCGGGCGCGAAGTGCCTGAGCAATCGCCTCATTGTGGGAATCTGCCAGATAGATGTCATACGTTGCCAGATGGGTGTTCTCCAGCAGCGGTAGCTCCAGATAGGCAAAGCCGATCACGCTGGCTCGATCGACGTCGACGGGCTGGGAACCTGCGCAGGCAACGATAAAGAGCTGAGCGCACGAATGACGAGCCGTGGAGAGCTGTTGGGCGGTCAGCGCCCACACAGATGTGCCAAAGATTCGCTGCGAATGTTGCTCCGTGAGAGCCGCCAACCGGCAGTAGAGATCAGCGTGCGGGTGTTCATTGTTGAACGGACGGCTGATTTGGGGGCGCACCTCAATAAGCGTGACGTCCTGGACGGCGTCAACGTCGCTTTGCTTCATGCATTCATGATCTCACGCGCAGCGTCGGCATTCCAAGAGTTACGCGTGGATCGGATGCCTCGTTGTGTGCACGCTGAACCTCCTGCCATGCGTCCCCTGCACGGGTACGGCGAACGTCGAAAAGTCCCCCGGTCAGGGCCGAGTCAGCGAGCAGATGGTGAGGCGCACCGTGCGTGACCGTTGCGCGCACCATATCGCCGGGTCGTGGCCTGTCCGCTTCTACAAGAGTGTCGGGCAGGGCGACATGTACCAGTCGGTTATCACGCGCACGCCCCGTGATGCGTTGAGTGGCACCGTCTTTGCGGCCTTGTCCTTCGCTGACGAGGACTTCGACGGCAGTGTCTTCGAGCTTCTCATTGTCCTGCGCGCAGATCTTATCTTGCAGGGCGATAAGACGGCTGTAGCGTTCGGAGGCGACCGCGGGGTCAACCTGGTCGTCGCGATCGGCTGCGGGCGTGCCGGGGCGCGGTGAGTACAGGAAGGTGAAAGCAGATGCGAAGCGTGCTTCTTCGACGACTTCGAGGGTCTGCTCGAAATCTTTTTCCGTTTCGCCGGGGAAGCCGACGATGATGTCGGTCGTAATAGCCGCGTCGGGCATTGCTGCGCGAACGCGTTCCAAAATGCCCATGAATTTCTTGCGACGGTACGAGCGGCGCATCTGGCGCAGCACCGTGTCTGAGCCTGACTGCAATGGCATGTGCAGGGATGGCATGACGGTGGGTGTCTGAGCCATCGCCTCGATGACGTCATCAGTGAAAGCTGCCGGGTGAGGGGAGGTGAAGCGTACGCGCTCAATTCCATCGACTGCGCCGACTGTGCGCAGCAGATCAGCGAAGGCTCCTCTGTGACCGAATCCCACACCGTAGGAGTTGACATTTTGCCCCAGCAGCGTCACTTCGATAGCGCCTTGTGCGACAACTGCTTCGACTTCCTGGAGGATCTCACCTGGCCTGCGGTCGCGTTCCTTTCCGCGCAGATGCGGCACGATGCAGAATGTGCAGGTGTTATTGCATCCGACAGAGATCGACACCCATGCCGCATACACGGATTCGCGGTGTGTGGGCAGCGTCGATGGAAAAACCTTCAGCGATTCTTCGATCTCAACTGCTGCTTCCTGGTTGTGTTCAGCGCGCCGCAACAGTGCGGGCAGAACATCGATGTTGTGTGTGCCGAAAACGGCGTCGACCCAAGGTGCGCGTTCCACAATACCGCCGCGCATTTGCTGAGCCAGGCACCCGCCCACTGCGATCTGCATGCCGGGGCGTTCACGTTTGACCTGGGCGAGCTGGCCAAGATTTCCGAACAGACGAGTCGCAGCGTTTTCTCTGACCGAGCAGGTATTGATGACCACCACGTCAGCGCCCATGTCGCCGGCATCAGTGGCACGTGCTGCAGCTTCGGGTACTTGCGAGACGGGAACCAGTCCATACTCTTCCAGTAGTCCCGCCATGCGTTCTGAATCATGCTCGTTCATCTGGCATCCGAGTGTGCGCACCGCGTAGGTACGTGGCAGTGCAGACGGTGCGGCTGGCGCGGAAAGATCGGTCAAAGAAGTCATCGTCTGAAGATTCTACTCAACAATGCCTTACTCCACCCTGTTGGGTTCGTCATGCCCGCGTGTGACCACGTCACTCACCAGCGTGATTGCAGCGTCCACAGCCGCGGTGCGCACCTGTGTGCGTGAGCGGTCAGTGAAGTGATATTCACGCTGCGTGAAGCCTTCTGGAGTCACACAGGCGATGAGGACGGTTCCTGCTTCGTGCCCGTCTGCCGGACCTGGGCCGGCCACGCCTGTGGTGGAGATACCGATATCGGCACCCATCAGGGTGCGTACCCCCTGAGCCATCTGAATGGCCACGTCCGCATCTACCGGACCGGTTCGTGCCAGGTGTGCCCGATCGACACCCAGAATGTCAGCCTTCAGCTCAGTGGCATAGGTACACACGCCTCCGCGCACCGCATCGGATGCGCCTGCAATGTTGACCAGTGTCGAGCACAGGAGCCCACCTGTCAGGGATTCAGCTGTCGCAATCGTCAGGTGTGAGTCGATAAGGTCGTGCACCAGGCGAAAAGTCGCATCATCAGATGTCATCGTCCGATTCTCTACTCCACTCATTCAACGCGGCGCCGACAACGCTGACGCACACGTGAGCCGCATATCCTTTGCGCGCCAGCATACCCGTCAGCCTGCGAAAGGCTTTATCGCGTTCAGCGCCGTCGAGCCCTCGTGACAGCACCGACCGTTTCTTCGCGTCGACAAGTTGTCGAGCCCGCGCCTGTTCATCCTCATGAGAAATCTCGCTCAGGGCCTCGTTAATCAGCTCCAGCGCAACTCCGCGTTTCGCCAGATCTGCTGCCAGGGCGCGTCCTGCTTTGCCGCCCAGCGAGAAGCGATCCTTGACGAACATGGCGGCAAACGCGCGATCATCAACCAGTCCAACGCGTTCGAGCCGATCCAGTACGTCATCGGCAACATCACTGGAAAAGCCACGCGACGTGATGGCCGTGTGCAGTTCGGCGCGTGATCGCGCCCTGGCGTCCAGCTGACGCAGTGCCACCTCACGTGCCGCTTCAATCGCGGCTGTCCCCGTTAAAGAAGCGTTGCGTTCGCGAATTCGCGCCATGCGTTGCGCAGCCGAATCCGCGGTTGCACGCCGACGCTGGTCACCCAGCTCAGGATGGTCTTCGGGATCCGAGTAGTTGACCACGTGCACACACCTTAGAATCCTGCATCTTCGGAGGGGTCAACGGCCGGCTCTGCTGTCTCCGAAGCCTCCTCGGACTGTGTTGATTCTTCTTCGGGAGATGCTTCGATGCCAACGGCCTGCAGGATCTTGTGTTCGATCTCGTCGGCAAGTTCAGCATTGTCAACAAGGAACTGGCGGGCGTTCTCCTTGCCCTGGCCCAGCTGATCATCTCCGTAGGTAAACCAGGAACCTGACTTGCGCACGATGCCGCTTTCCACGCCCATGTCAATCAGGGAGCCTTCACGTGAGATTCCCTTACCGTAGACGATGTCGAACTCCGCCTGCTTGAACGGCGGCGCCATCTTGTTCTTGACGACTTTGGCGCGGGTGCGGTTGCCGACGGGTTGATCGCCATTTTTGAGAGTCTGGATGCGACGCACGTCGATGCGAACTGAAGCGTAGAACTTCAGTGCCTTGCCACCCGTTGTTGTCTCGGGAGATCCGAAGAACACACCGATCTTTTCACGCAGCTGGTTAATGAAGATCGCAGTTGTCCCTGTGGCCGACAGGACGCCTGCGATCTTGCGCAGCGCCTGACTCATCAGACGGGCCTGCAGGCCGACGTGCGAGTCACCCATTTCGCCTTCGATTTCCGCCTTGGGAACGAGCGCGGCCACCGAGTCAATGACGATGATGTCAATGCCGCCCGAGCGGATCAGCATGTCGGCAATTTCCAGTGCCTGTTCACCGGTGTCGGGCTGTGAAACCAGCAGGGAGTCAGTGTCCACGCCCAAAGCACGCGCATACTCCGGGTCAAGTGCGTGCTCAGCGTCGATGAACGCAGCGTTTCCACCCGCTTTTTGTGCGTTGGCAACGGCGTGCAGAGCAACGGTGGTTTTACCGGAAGATTCTGGTCCATAGATTTCAACGACTCGACCGCGCGGCAAACCGCCGATGCCCAGTGCGATGTCGAGGGCCAGCGAACCTGTGGGAATGACGCGTACGGGCGGGCGCGCATCGTCGCCCAGTCGCATCACAGATCCTTTTCCGAACTGCTTATCGATCTGCGCGAGTGCCACTTCCAGTGCTTTGTCGCGATCTGTGGTCGCTTGCTGCGCACGCGGGGCTGTTTTCCTGGCCATCGTGTTTCTCCTCGTCGTTGCGGGCTCTCCGCCCAATGGATCAGTCCTGGTCTCGGAATGCGGTCCCCTCGCCGGGGTGCATGAGTGACGATATGCCCGACCATAGGCATTTGGGATTCGTCGCGAGCAATCTGTGGAAAGCTGGAGCGAATCGGGCCACCTGTGGATACAGTAGTGGAACACGTGTTCGATTGTGAAACGACACGCTGATGTCACAAACGTGAGCCGCCTCGCCCGTCAATCCTCGCGCAGGCAACCGTTCGGCTCGCCTTCAGCGCTTCTTCTTCGGGCGCCTGTGCACCCAGCGGGCTTCTTCGCCTTTTCCGGTTTCATCGACGAGGGCGTCCCATATCACCTCAACGTCAACACCGGCATCCATCGCCTCACGGCCGCTCATTTTCAGCGGGACGAGGTAGAGGTCCTGAAACAGGGAACGCCCCAACGCAGGTCCATAGATCTGGTCAAGGGCGTTCCAGAATTCTGATTTGAGCACGAAGCTGAACCGTTCTAGCTCAACAGCGCAACCGACATCAAATCATCGGGTACCGTATCGGGCACCGTTGTGCTTTCAATGATCGCCATGCGATCTGACACGGTGCGCAGGACGACCCACAGCGGGACGCCTAGTGCTCCGGTAATGGCTTGCAGCAGTTCAGAGGAGGCTTCTTTCTGTCCCCTCTCAACTTCGGACAGATATCCCAGCGACACCTGTGCCTGAGATGAAACTTCGCGTAAGGTCCGGCCCTGGTCCTGACGCAGTGAGCGCAGCACGTCGCCAATCTCGGTGCGAAGCAGTGGTGCTGTTGCAGTTGTCGTCATGTTCTGACTGTATCCTCTCGTTGAACTCACATGCATCCTATGTTCACCAACTGGGAAGTTACTGAACACCAGCTTGCAATGCGCAGGATCATTTCCTTGTCTGATCATTTCAACGCCCTTGACGATGTCTTTATTCCCGGCAGTTGACAGATCCCTAATGTGGGGTACGTCTCGATTCGGGGAGTTGGTACTCCCCTGGCCGGCAGCGTCAGTGCGTGATTTCAAATTGTTTGAGCAGTGTGCGGCTGGCGTGCGAGTCTGTGGCCTGCAGCGCCAGGAGCTGCGCGTAGATTCCGCCACTGCGCGCCAGTTCAGCAGGCGACCCGACCTCATCGATCGTCCCGTTCTTCAAGGTGACGATTCGATCCACCGTTGCGATCGTGGACAGCCTGTGCGCGATGATGATCGTCGTGCGCCCATGCATGAGTTCGTCGAGGCCTGCCTGAACCTGCCGTTCAGCTTTGGTGTCCAGGGCTGAGGTTGCCTCATCGAGCACGAGGATCGGCGCGTCCTTGAGCATGGCGCGAGCAACGGAGATGCGCTGTTTTTGCCCACCTGACAGTTTGATGCCGCGCTCACCGATCTGCGTGTCGAAGCGGTCGGGAAGGCGCTCAATGAACGACAGGGCGTTCGCGCGACGCGCCACCTCGACAATCTCGTCGTCCGTAGCGTCGGGTTTGCCGTAGGTGATGTTGTCACGAATCGTGCCGGAAAACAGGCTTGCGTCCTGGAAGACAACACCGATCTGATCGCGCAACGCCTGAGTCGGCACCTGCGTCACGTCATGTCCGCGCACCCTCAGCACGCCTGAATCAGGCGTGTACAGCTTCATCAGCAGGTTGATCATCGTGGTCTTGCCACCACCTGACTCACCCACAAACGCGATGCGTTCACCTTTGCGAATAGCGAGGGAAATATCGCGCAGGACTGCCTCGTCGGTGTAACCAAAGTTGACGTGAGAGTACTCGACGTATGGATCCTCGCTGGACCAGTCGATTGTCTCGTGCACGGCGGTCAGCGGCTCGTCGGGTTCTGACATGACTTTGAAGTACTCGTTGGAGCCGGTGATCGCCTTTTGCAGGGTATCCACGTAGTAGCTCATCGACGTGACAGGCTGCTTGGCCATGTTGATCAGTTGGATCAGCAGCACCATTGATCCCACGGAGAAGGCGCCGCGAGCAGTTTGGATGAAGATAATCAGGTAGACCGCGAAGAACACCAGGTCCAGGCACACGCGACGAATAATATCCATGCGGTGCCAGTAGGCAGACTGGGAGCGCGTGATGCTGATTGCGTCGTCGTAGTGCCCGTCGAAGGCGTCCAGTTCGGAACGCTCGCGCGTATAGGACTTCACGACGCGAAGCTGGCCGATGACTTCAGCAAAACGGCCACCCGAGATGTCGTAGTGCTCGTTCTTCTGATGCTCCCACACTTGCCATTTCACCGAGGTTAAAGCTGTGAGCCAGACGAACAGCGGGTAGATGATGAACAGGCACAACGCCAGCCACGGCGAATGCAGGCCAGCCACCACCAGCACCGTGACGACGGTGAGGATCGTGGTGAAAAACGAATTGGCGAATACCTGCAGGAAGTCAGCCACCGAGGTAATTGAACGGTTCAGGCGCGAAATAATCGTGCCGGTCAGCTCGGAATCAAAATAGCGCTGCGGCAGGCGCAGCAGTTTCGAAAAATAGTTGTGCGACAGGATCGCGCGGATTCTCGTGCTCATCTGGTCACCCATATAGCCGGTGACGTTCGTGATCAACGAGTTCAGCACCATGAGTGCGAGCAGTCCAACGGCCAGCCACACCAGGGTGGTGATCGTCGCGTTCGTCTTGCCGCCGATCATGTCCACGACGATCTGCGTGCCCTGCGCGATGACGAAGGGGCTGAGCAGGGAGGTCACCGTCGTGACGATGGCGCCGATGATAATGCCGACGTAGAGCGGCCACAGTGAGCGGGCGTTTGACAGGATTCGCCAGATATTCTTCATGTCTGAGATGACACCTAATGTTTGCCGAACAGTTTGATGCTTTCGATCACGTAGCCGGCTCCACTCCACAATGTGGCGATCAGAGTCAGTGCTGCAACGACGTCCATAAACCATGATCCCGGCATAACGATGTTCGAAAAAGTGGACCAGGGCAGCAGCAGGATGAAGATCAGGAACATTTGCAACAAGGTCTTGAACTTGCCTGCAAGCGATGCAGCAACGACAACTGAGCGTTTGAGCAGGCATGCACGCAACACCGTCACGCCTAGTTCTCTTGCCGCAATGACGATGGTGAACCACCACGGGAGGTAACCCACGATGCTCAGCATGATGAAGGCGCTCAAGGTCAGTGCCTTGTCGGCAATCGGATCCATGATCCGGCCGAAATCGGTAATGAGGTCCTGCGAGCGGGCGATGTGCCCATCGAGCTGGTCGGTGACGCCGGCAATCACGAACACGCTGACCGCCCACCAGTGCAGGTTCCAGTCATGCTGCAGCATCAAGATGATGAGGATGGGGACCATGATGAGGCGAAAAACAGTCAGGATGTTGGGAACATTGACCCAGGAGCGCTTCGGCCCCTCATCCAACATCGAGACGTTTTCCGGTGCTGACTTCATCATGATGAATCCTATCGTGTTCAGCGACCAGTCAGTTGCCAGGCGTCTTCATTTGGACCTGACCCGTCGTCATAGTCCTTCTCATCGACCCAGTCATCAGGTGCGCCGATGCTGGTCAGGTCCCGGTGAGGGTGGGCGAACGGCCCTGCATGTGAGTCATGACCCATTGAGTCGCCGTACGCGTCAGGTGCGTGATCAGCGGACGAGGGCGCGCCGTGGTAGCCGCCCTGACTGGAAGCCGGATCGGCAGGTTGTTCCGGTTCGGAAGCATGTACGGAATCCGTTTCCCCGCGCAGCATTGCCAGCACGTCCGGCAAGGACTCAGGTGGAACCAGCACTTCGCGCGCCTTGGATCCTTCGGACGGGCCGACAATTTCGCGCGATTCCAGCAGATCCATCAATCGTCCTGCGCGCGCGAACCCGATGCGCAGTTTGCGCTGCAGCATGGAGGTGGAGCCCAGCTGTGTGGAAATCACCAGTTCGGCTGCCTGCAGCAGATCCTCAAGATCATCACCAATATCCTCAGCAACCTTCGGTTTCTTCGCAGGTGCCGTGACGTCTTGACGGTACTGCACTTCCATCTGCTCCTTCACATGCGTGACAACAGCATGGATTTCAGATTCAGTGACCCACGAGCTCTGAACGCGCAAAGGTTTCGCCGCACCCGCCGGCAGATACAGGCCGTCACCTTGACCGATCAGCTTTTCAGCACCGGTCTGGTCCAAAATCACGCGCGAGTCAGTTTGCGAGGCTGTTGCGAACGCGAGACGAGAGGGAACATTAGCTTTAATGCCGCCGGTGACCACGTCCACCGACGGGCGCTGGGTGGCCAGCACCAGGTGAATGCCGGCCGCACGTGCCAGCTGTGTAATGCGCTGAATGGACGCTTCCACGTCACGAGGCGCCACCATCATCAGGTCCGCCAGCTCATCGACCACGACCAGCAGGTACGGGTAGGGCTTGAGCGTGCGATCCAGTCCCGGCAGCGCGTGCACCTGCCCGGACAGCACGGCCTTGTTGAAGTCGTCAATATGACGGAACTTGTATGTGTGCAGGTCGTCGTAACGCCTGGTCATCTCTTCAACAACCCATTCAAGCGCTTCGGCGGCTTTCTTCGGATCCGTGATGATCGGTGCGATCAGGTGCGGTATTCCGTCATAGACCGTCAGTTCCACACGCTTGGGGTCCACCAGAATCATGCGTACCTGCTGCGGAGTGGCGCGCATCATGATGGACGTGATCATCGAGTTGATGAAGCTTGACTTACCCGAACCGGTCTGGCCTGCAACCAGCAGGTGCGGTGTCTTGGCCAGGTTGGTGACAACGTAGCCACCCTCGACGTCCTTACCCACACCGACCATAAGCGGGTGGTGATTGCGTTTGGCGACACCGGAGCGTAGCACGTCACCCAATGCGACCGTCTCGCGGTCAGGGTTCGGGATCTCCACACCGATGGCGGACTTGCCGGGAATCGGTGAAATGATGCGCACGTCTGCTGTTGCCACAGCGTAGGCAATGTTCTTCGACAGGTTCGTGATGCGTTCGACCTTGACGCCCGGACCCAGCTCGACGACGTATCGAGTCACCGTGGGGCCGCGCGAAAAGCCTGTCACTGTGGCGTCGACGTTAAATTCGGTCAATACGCGCTGCAGGGCCTCGATGATCTGATCGTTCGCGGCAGAACGCGTCTTGTGCGGCGCTCCGCGGACCAGAAGGGATTCGTCAGGCAGCGTATAGGAAATCGACTCGTCGAGCTCGGGCTGGAAGGAACTGGCAGGCGGCTCGGTCGTGGGCGGTGCGGCCAGTATGGAGGTCTCCTCCCCTGCTCCCGTATCTGCCTGCGGCAGAACCTGGGTTGCTGCTTCTGGTTCGTGGTCTGACGAGGGGGGCGCCGTTTCCTCGATGTCCTGGTGTTCTGACACATTCGGGACGGCGTGTGCGCTCTCGTGTGCACGGCGGAATGCTTCATCCGCGTCGTAGGAATCCAGCTGAGCGGTGGCCGCAAGCTCGTCCTCGTCACTATCGACATCGTCTGCATCAATGCGTTCACGCTGGTCCTGGCGTGACAGGATGCGCCACCATGAGCGCAGCACTGCGGGAATGTCACTGATCCGCGTGCGGGTGGCGAGCAGAAGTGAGTACAGGGCGAGCAGCACCAAAATGGGGATTGCGCCCCAGGGTGACAGCAGCTGAGCCAGCGGGCGTCCGATGAACCAGCCGGCAAGCCCTCCGGCTGCTTCGATCCGGTCGAAGGAATCGATGTTCGGGTTTCCCGCGGTGATGTGGGTGATGCCCGCGATCGACATGGCCATGCCGATTCCACCTGCAATGTGGTGTGGCAGCGCGTGCTGGCCGGAGCGCGCCTTGATGAGCTCGATCGACAGGGCGACGAACACGATCGGCACCAGAACGGAGAACAGTCCGACCAGGCCGGCTACCGCGTGATGCACGATCATTCCTGCGGTTCCGGAAATGCCGAACCATTCACGCAGGGCGATGATAATGGCCAGCCCACACAAGATGAATGCCAACGCGTCGCGTTTAAGCTGAGGGTCCGTAGCGCGCCACTGCTCGTGTGCGCTGCGAACCGCGTGGCCTGTTGCCGACGCTGCCCGCGCCAGGCCGCCTGGGCGTGCCGGAGCGTTCTCGGCGCGTGCAGAGGAGCGCCCCGAGGTTCGAGAGCTGCGAGTACGCGAAGATGATGCAGATTTTTTGGCCATGATACTTCGACGCTACCGCGAACGCTTTCCGATCCGTTTCAGACGCGCCGACTGACGCGCCAGATCGCCTTACATGGAGTATTTCACGCGTTTTTCCCGCAGGACTTCCTCGATCTGACTGCGCGTGGGCACCGGCAGTGCCGATTCATGTGAAATGGTCACCGCTGCCGCGGCGTTGGCAATGCGGCATGCTTCGATCAGGTCGTGCCCCTCCAGCAGTGCGGCCGACATGATCGCGATATGCGTATCGCCCACACCGACCGTGTCAACGGTAATGGAATCGAATGCGGGAATCTGTACGCGCGGCGAGTTCTCATCGACCTGCACTTCACACCCCATCACACCCAGGCGACGCACGATTGCGGCGTCGGGGCGTATGACATGTCGAATCGCAGTGCCAGGCTCAGTAGTTGCCAGAATCCGGCTCAACGTGGAGGCCTGGCGGATATTCATGGTCAGAACATCCACACGTTTCAGCAGTCGGCGCCACGCCCACACTGGTACCTGCTCCACAGCCGGTGACACGGAGACAACCAGCGTGACATCATCGGGCAGGTCTGCTCCCCATCCGGACAGGACGCGCGCACTGGACTCGTTGACCAGGTCAGCGCCACCGATATGGACAAGGTCCCCCTCGTGCAGCTCAATACGGTCGAGGGCGGCGCGCGATGGCTCAGATTCAACGCCTGACGTAGCGACGGACGTGGTCGAGCCGTCGTTTTCCACCAGCATGATGGCAGCGCCGATGTCGCCCACCAGTTCATCAGTCACGATCTGGACGCCAGCGTGGGCAAGCTGGCGGCGCACGGTGAAGGAGTTCGGTCCGGTTCCCAGTGGTGAGGCCAGCAGCGCGGGGATCCCGTAGGCTGCCACGGCTGACAGCGTGGTGAAACCACCTCCCGGTCGTGACATGGCGCTGTCTGCCCGCACGGATGTTCCCCGCTCGGGGATGTGATCAACGTGCAGCGGGAGCGACAGCACGATGGAATCTGTCGAGATGAAACGACCGGTCATGCCATTACCGTACCTTCTGTTCCTGCGTGAGTCATAGGACGCACATATGGGAACGCCAGAATCTGACGAATCGTGCTGCCGGTCAACAACATGACCAACCGATCCATTCCGATTCCCACACCTCCGGTCGGCACCAATCCCAGGTCGAGGTCATCGAGAAATGCCGTGTCGATGCTCATTGCCTCAGGGTCTCCCGCTGCTGCCGCCAGCGACTGTTCAACGAAACGTTCGCGCTGGTCAATAGGGTCTGTCAGCTCTGTGTAGGCCGTGCCTAACTCCATGCCAAAAGCCACCAGGTCCCACCGTTCGGCAAGACGGGGGTCGTCGCGATGTTTGCGGGTCAGTGGCGAAGAGGATGCTGGGAAGTCGCGGTAGAACGTCGGCTGAACCGTTTGCGCTTCAACTAGGTCATCGTAGAGTACCGCGATCAGTGCTCCGTGGTCGACAACGGGTGGTACGTCAATGCCGTGCGCGTGACAGAGGCCGATCAGCTCATCATCGTCCGAATCCGGTGTCACTGTGGTGTTCGTGGCAGCACTGATCGCCTCATGGACACCAATCACAGGCCACTCACCTGACAGGTCGTATTCGACCATGTCTACACCGTCGTAGCGGCACACCGTCTGCAATCCCTCGGTACCGAATGACCCTGCCGGCCGCAGACATACGCATTGTCCGTTGACTTCCAGGGCGCAGCGTTGGATGAGTTCCTGGGCCAGATGACGCATCGTTGTGTAGTCGCCGCCCGCTCGGTAGGCCTCCAGGGAGGTGAACTCGGGATTATGGGTCATGTCCGCCCCCTCGTTCCTGAAGGAGCGTCCCATTTCGAAAATGGCGTCCATACCCGCCACAGCCAGTCGCTTCAAGTACAGTTCGGGAGCTATCCGCAAGAATACGTTGGAACCATAGGCATTCAGGTGTGTAATAAATGGCCGAGCGTTCGCCCCGCCCTTAATCGGATGCAGGATTGGCGTTTCCACTTCGGTAAATCCGTTGTGCGCCAGCACAGCGCGCGTAGTGGCCATCACGCGCGAGCGTTTGCGCAGAAGATCCACCGCAGTGGAGTCTGTCAACAGATGTGTCACACGCTGGCGGGAGCGGGTCTGAGCATCCAGCGTCGTGCCGTGGGCAGGCAGAGGACGCAGCGATTTTGCCGCCATCGTCCACGTTGCCACCCGCACCGTCGGCTCGCCAAAGCGTGTACGACCTGGGTGCCCTGTTACTGCCACCGAGTCTCCGATGTCACACAGGCCCCACAGTTCGAACACTGCCGGTTCCGTCGTGGATTGTTCCAGCATGATCTGAATCGTCTGCCCGCCTCGGTCAAGGTCGGCGAAGATGATGCCGCCATGATCTCGGATGGCACGGATGCGCCCACCGGTAGTGACCTCGTCAGGGGACCAGGTATCATCGGCACACTGCCGCGCTTGAGCGCGCACCTGATCAGGGAGAAGCCCCAGCGACAGTGACGGAGGCCACGGTTCCATGCCGCTTTGGCGCAGACGCTCAGCCTTGGAGCGGCGGACGCGTTCTTGCTCCGTGAGTGCACGCTGCGGCACAACAGCCTGATGGGCTTCCTGCTCGATGGCGTGCACTGCCCTGCGGTGTTCGTCATCAATGCCCCATGACTGTCCATGGTCAATGTCAGCCCATACGGGCAGGAAACCCTCTAGTCCACCGGCTGCAGCCAGAACATGTGTGATTTCTGCGAACGTGCGATAGCACATATAACGAGGAAACCACTCGGGGCGGTAGCGGGAATTGGATTCATACAGGGACTCGAGCTGCCACCATTTGGATGCGGCGCGCATGATGCGCCGGAGCAGCCGGGCACGCCACGTGGCATCAACCGCCTCGCCCTCGCGAAAAATACGACGGAACATCGCAAAGTTCAATGAGATCGCGTTGATCGGCCCGTCAGCGCAGTCCGTTATCAGGGCGACAATCATGGCTTCAATGATGCCGTTTGTCGCTGTAGCTGATCGACGCATCAGGTTCAGTGACAGCCCCGTATTGCCCCACGGCACGAATGTCAGAATTGCTTCGATAGTGCCGTCACCTGCGCGGGCAACGACTACTCGTGTGCGTGAATCCACCGGGTCGAACATGCGGTCCAGCGCCATGGAAAAGCCGCGTTCGTCGCCTCTGCGATACTCGTTGGCGACCCGTTCCAGGCAGCAGCGTTCCTCGGCGTCGATCTCTCCGAGTTGGCGGATCGAAATATCGATACCGGCGCGTGCCACTCGGCGAACCGCATGGGCAAGGTCTTTCATGTAGGGATCACGCAATTCGAAGTCGCGGACGTGGACGATTGCTTCATCCCCCATGGCTCGCACGGCAAACCCCTGCTGTCGGTAGGCACGCGCTCCTGATTCGGAGGCAGAAAGAACGGCCGGAATCCATCCGAAGCGGGCGCAGCGCAGGCGCCACTGCGCGATCGCGTTCTGCCATGATTGGGGATCACCCAGCGGGTCGCCGGCAGCCATGCAGACACCAAACAGAACCGAATAGGATACGCCGGCACGTTGATCTGTTGACAGCACCAGGGACCGGTCACCACGGGTTGCGAAGTACCCGAGCGAATCTGTTCCCCAACGGGCCAGCAGTTCGCGCGTTTTCAGGTCATCTCCGCAAGTGCGTCCCGGCGTTTTCTGCCCGCGCAGGAAGTAGGCCAGTGCCAACAGATAGATCAGCGCTGACCATAAAGACAACGCCAGTGCAAGGGGGCGCGGCCCTATCGGCTCGCTACCGTCGGTCAGTGTCAGCGACACGAAGCCCAGAGAGCGTGAAATCACCCATCCGGGTCCAGCAGTGGTATGCGACCACGGTCCCCACGTCACCAGCACAATTCCCCACACGATCGAAGTGCCGATCCCTGTGATCAGAATGACCAAGGCACCGACGAGGGACCCGCGCACAATGTGCGAGGGAAACGAGGCCCGATAGTGCAACAGCGCCACCATCACGATGAGCGCCACGAGCGGCGAGATCAGTAAGGACGGCATATCCAGCCACACAGCGCTACCGTCCGCAACGAAAAGGATGATGAACAACACGGACGTGAGGGCGCCAATGATCTGGAAAAAGGCGATGGCCCATAGTACGACGCGTTTTCGTCGCGATGCGGCCAGCGCGATTGACCCACACACTACTGCTTCGAACAGGCCGGCACCCGACGGCAAGTTCAACGCGCTCGTGATCAACATGCCGATTTCAACGACGCGCGGAGCGATCAGGTGGATCAGCACCGACAGGAGGGACCAGATCATCGTAATGGCGTAAATGTCCGAGACGATGGTCGGTATTCTCAGCGCGCGGGCGGTGGCCTGCTCGCTGGCTGGTGGAAGCGGACTGCGTTTCGATGTGGACGGTGTTACGTTCACTGCTCGACCACGACAGGCACAATCATCGGGCGGCGACGCAGCTTGCGCGCCACCCACCTGCCCAGAACGCGCCGCATGGCCTGCTGCAGTTTGTAGGGATCCTGTCCTCCTGGCGCTGCTGCCTGGCGCAGTGCGTCATCCACATCAGGCAGGATCTCGTCGAAAACAGAATCGTCCTCAGCCATGCCGATCGCGCGGATCGTCGGCGGTGCGAGCACCATCCCTGAATCATGTTCCACCACGGCGTACACGCTGATGAACCCTTCGGCTCCCAGCGTGCGACGCGTCTCGAGTTCGTCGTCGGAAATTTCACCGATCGAGCGTCCGTCGACGTAGATGTATTCACATGGAACCGCGCCCACAACGCGCGCTTTCCCATCGATCAGGTCAACGACCACGCCGTCTTCAGCCAGCACGACATTTTCCGGGGAGACACCTGTCTTGACGGCCAGCTGTCCGTTGGCCACCAGGTGGCGGATCTCGCCGTGAATCGGCATGACGTTGGCTGGCTGCACGAGGTTGTAAGCGTAGATGAGTTCACCGGCAGAGGCGTGACCGGACACGTGAACCTTCGCATTGGCCTGGTGCACGACTTTTGCGCCCAGTCGAGTCAGGTCGTTGATGACCCGATAGACCGAGTTTTCATTGCCCGGGATCAGTGAGGAAGCGAACACCACAGTGTCGCCCGGTTCGATCGTGACGAATCGGTGCGATCCTACGCTCATGCGTGACAGCGCGGCCATCGGTTCGCCCTGCGAGCCGGTCGCCATGTAGACGCGCTGCTCTGGAGGCAGCTCCCCTATCATCGAGCGTTCGATCAGGACACCCTCGGGAATTGACAGGTAGCCTTTTTCTTCCGCGATGCGCATATTGCGTTCCATTGACCGTCCCACGAGGGCAACCCTGCGTCCACTGCGCGCCGCCGCATTGATGACCTGTTGGACGCGGTGCACGTGCGAGGCGAAGGAGGCCACGATGATCTGGCCGGTCGCATCTGAGAAAACCTGGTTGAGGACGGGGCCGATTTCGCGTTCAGGAGTGATGAATCCTGGCACCTCGGCGTTTGTGGAGTCCACCATGAACAGGTCGACGCCTTCTTCGCCGAACCGGGCGAATGAACGCAGGTCGGTCAGGCGGTGGTCGAGGGGCAACTGGTCCATCTTGAAGTCGCCGGTCATCAGAACTTTGCCGGCGGGAGTGCGCACGAACACTGCGAGCGCATCCGGAATGGAGTGCGTCACCGCAATAAATTCCAGGCTGAACGGGCCGACCTCGGCAGTGTCATGTTCATCTACGACGTTCAGGGGTGGGTTCTCCAGGCGGTGTTCGCGCAGCTTGGGCTCAACGAACGACAATGTCAGGTCCGACCCATAGATCGGGATGTCAGAGCGCAGTTTGAGCAGGTAGGGGACGGCGCCGATGTGATCTTCGTGGCCGTGGGTCAGTACCATCGCCTCCACATCGTCGAGGCGCTCCTCAATCCACGAGAAGTCAGGCAGAATCAGGTCAACACCTGGCTGACTTTCTTCGGGGAAGAGAACGCCGCAGTCGACGATGAGCAGCTTTCCGTCATATTCGAGGACGGTCATGTTGCGGCCGACCTCACCGAGACCACCGAGGGGCACGATCCGCAGGGCGCCCGCGGGTAGGGGTGCCGGTTCGGTTAAGTTTTCGTACAGGGACTTCATGGGGCAAGTGTCTCACGCATTGGACCGCGCTGAAAGCGGCGGCGCGCGTCCAGATGTTTTCCCACGCTATTTCACAGCAGGTTCATGCGTTCCATGACGTGACGCAGGCGCGTGAGCTCCTCATCAGATGCCGGCACGAGCGGCAGGCGGACGGCCGGTGTGTCGATGATTCCCTGCAGTGCCAGTGCGGCCTTCGCCATCACTGTCCCTTGTCCGCCTCCCATGATGGCGTCGACCAGTGGGCGCAGTTCGAAGTGGATTTCGCGCGCTTCCCACACCTGGTTGTCATCCAGCAAATCAATCATCCGGCGGTATTGAGCGGCGGCAACGTGGGCAACCACTGAGATCAGTCCTGATGCGCCGGCCACCAGCCAGTTGAAGTTCTCACCGTCATCGCCTGAGTAGTATTCCAACCCTGTGCGATGCATACGTGCCGATCCTCGTTCCACCTGACCGGTCGCATCCTTCACGCCTTTAATGCGGTCGTATTGGGCCAGCTCATCGAACGTCTCGTCGCTGAACGCCAGGCCGGTGCGCCCCGGAATGTCGTAGAGCATGATCGGCAGGTCGGTCGCGTCCATGATGGCGCGCACGTGCGCAATCAGTCCAGCCTGGGAAGGTCGGTTGTAGTACGGGGAGACGACCAGCAGACAGTCAGCTCCGCATGCCTGCGCTCCTTCCGCGATGCGCACGGCGTGAGCAGTGTCGTTCGAGCATGCGCCGCACATGATGTGAGCGCGCTGCCCCACAGCTTCCTTGACAGCTCTGGTCAGTTCGTCTTTTTCAGGTTGGTGGGTGGTCGGTGATTCACCCGTCGTACCCGACAGAAGGATCGTGTCGCATCCGTCGTCGACCAGTTTGGTGGCGAGCTTGGCTGCTGCCTCGGCATCAAGTGAGCCATCCTGGTGAAAAGGGGTCACCAGTGCGGGCGCGAGGGATCCGAAAATGCGTGACGGAAGATGTTTCATGTTTCACAGTCTAGGAGATGGCGTCACGAGGGGCCGCGTTGTTTCAGTTGGTGGATTCTGCAGGGTGGTCGCACCCTTCAGGGCCGCGAGCACCGGCACTGTCTGCTTGCGCATTCGGCCTGCCACCGCCACCTGATCCCGCGGAGTCGAGTCCTGCCCACCACAGGTGCTGCGTCATCGGCGTTCCTGCCACATCGAGCCGTCTGAGCAGCCCTGCCGGCGCAAAACCTGCTGACTGGAAGAATCTGACGCGCGCTTCATCGTTGGGGCTGATCCACACCTGGAGACTGCGGGCAGACAGCCCCGCTTCCCGCGCGGTATCCACAATTGCTGCCAGCATGCGGGAGGCGTGTCCAGAGCGCCTGAATCTCTCGTCCACGTCGAGGGCGGCCAGCTCAAGGCCGTCTGGGATATCAGGTGCCTTCGCATGGTCAATGTGATGGGACGGTGCCGGCTGCGCGACCACGAACCCGACAACGCAGCTGCCGTGCAGCGCCACCATTGTGGAGCATCCCGGCGGTGGTGTGCGTGAGAGCGTGTCATTCCAGGCGCGCTGCACCTCCATAGGCGAAACGTCGACGGATGCTCCCCCTACGGCGCGAGCAACGCTGCGTAGGGATGCGACCTGAATGGCAGCAATGTCGGCTGCATCCGGGGCGGTTGCGGGGCGTACTGAGACGCGGCTATCAGCGTTGCTCATAGTGTCATGAGCTGATCGACACCGACGGTCAAACCGGGCTGTTCGTGCACGTGACGGATAGCGAACAGGACGCCGGGCATGAACGATGCGCGATCGAAGGAATCGGTGCGAATGACGAGCTGCTCGCCTTTGTTGCCCAGCAGGATTTCTTCATGTGCGACCAGTCCACGCAGCCGCACGGCGTGCACGGGGACACCGTCAATGACGCCGCCGCGAGTTCCTTCAGGGTCGGTGCGGGTCGCATCGGGCATCGGATCGCATCCTGCTTCGCGGCGGGCACGGGCAATGCATTCAGCTGTGGCGCGAGCCGTGCCCGAGGGTGCGTCCAGCTTGTTCGGATGGTGCATCTCGATCACTTCAGCCGATTCGAAGTACGGCGCGGCCATTTCGGCAAATTTCATCGCCAGAATTGCTGACATCGCAAAGTTCGGCGCGATGATGACGGATCTACCTGCGCGTTCGGCGTGCTCCGCGACGCGCCCGCGAGACTCATCGGTCCAGCCCGTTGTCCCCACCACGACGTTTACGCCGCAGTCCAGCAACGCATGCACATTATCTTCTGTCACGGCCGGAGCGGTGAAATCAACAGCGACCGTCGCCTGGTTGAGTGTGTCAGTGGCGATCTGGTCATCGACATCGATGCGCGCGACAACCTCCATGTCTGGTGCTGCGCTGACGGCCTCAACGACGGTCGCACCCATGCGTCCTCGAGCACCAACGACTGCAACTCGCAGTGTGTTCATCTCTCCTCCTTCGCCGCGGTGGCCTGCGGCTGTCTTAGCTGCGCGCGTTCGGCAGCACGACCGCGCGGCCCTGCTCGGCGTTGAGCAGCTCAGCTGCCAGCGCTCGCACGTCTTCCTGGGTGACTGCGTTGATGCGGGCCAAGCCCTGATCGACCGTGAAATACGTGCCGGTCAGCTCGGCGTTACTCAGCCGGCCCATCCGTGACAGGTTATCTTCCAGCCCCAGGGCGATCGCGCCGCGCACGTGTCCACGTACCCGAACGATCTCTTCCTCGGTCGGCCCGTCAGAAGCCAGAGCCTGCAGTTGTTCGTTCATGAGCTGTTCAACCTGCTCCACGTGTGCGGGCGACGTACCGGCATACATCCCGAATGCGCCGGCATTCGAGTAGCGCATGTTGAAGGCATATGTCGTGTAAGCCAGGCCGCGTTTTTCACGGATCTCCTGGAACAGGCGTGACGACATCGACCCGCCCAGGATAGACAGCAGTACTGACATCGCAGGGATGCGGTCATCACCGACCTGCAGCGCAGGGCATCCGACGATCACATGAGCCTGTTCGACGTCGCGGTGACGTTCCTGGACAGTGGGTTGTGCCAGCTGTGCCGGTGTTGTGTCACGCCTGGGAGCAGGTCCGAGGCCTCCCTCGTCCCCATGCCACCCTGCCCGGTCGAGCGAAGCAGCGACGAGGTCGACGATGTGGTCGTGTTCAACGTTTCCGGCAACGGAGACGATGAGGCGGTCTGGACCGTAATGGGACTGGTAGTGCTCCCACACGTCGTCACGGCTGACGGCTCGGATTGCTTCAGGAGTTCCGCCGACCGGTTTGCCCAGCGTTGTGTCACCGAAAACAGCGGCAGCGAATGCTTCGTGGACTGCATCGAGCGGTGAGTCCTTCGCCATCGCCAGTTCGTCAAGGATCACGCCTTTTTCCACGTCGAAAGCGTCGGGCACCAGCGATGAGGAGGTCACCATGTCGGTGAGGACACTTAGCGCCATATCCACATCCGCGTCACGCACCCGCGCATAGTACTGCGTGTGTTCCTTGTCGGTTTCCGCGTTTGTTTCACCGCCGACCGCGTCGAATGCGACCGCAATATCGAGCGCACTCATCGTTGGTGTGCCTTTGAACAGCAGGTGCTCCAGGAAGTGTGTGGCTCCAGCGTGAACAGGGCTTTCGTCGCGCGAGCCGACCGGCACACACAGCCCGATTGCCGCTGAGCGCGTGGCGGGGACGTGCTGAGTGATGATTCTGACGCCGCGTGGCAGGATCGTGCGCGTCACCGTCGTTTCATCATCGCTGACGGTCATTGACGAGGCCGCTGCCTGCGCGCCGCCGAGTGGAAGATCGATACCAGTTATGGTTGGTGCGGTCACTAACGAGATTCCTTTGGTGCATTCGTTGATGTGCCATTTGACGCGGATGGCGTAATTGACGAGTCGGGCAGGTCAAGCGGGTCGGTACCCTGGCGCGCCTGCTTCGACGTCATCTTGGAGCCTTCAGTTGCGGAGGCGCCGACAGGTGCGATGTCTTGTGGCGGATCGCTTTCCAGGCTCGAGCGGGATTTGTGCGGAGCCGTTGTGCGTGTTTTGGCGCTTGCCGTCTTGTCGTTGCGACTGGCTGAGGTGTCAGCGTTGGACTCCTTGGCGCTGGTGCCCAGGTGCTTTTCCGACGGGATGCCGCCGGTGAGTGCGATGATCAGAGCGATCAGAAGTGCGAGAGCCATGATGGCGAAGAACCACGTCATCCATCCGAATCCCACTTCAATGCCCCATGCAGATGTTGCGGCGCTTGCGATTCCGACGATCACGGCGGCGGCAACCGTCATGCACAATGCCCACATATAGAAGCTGCGTGGTGACTGGCGGGTGATAGCGCGCGCAAAGCCGAGAACTGTGGCAACCAACAGAGCTGGGCAGGCGATGACAATGATGCTGCCGACCGTCATCGGTGCGACGTAGCCGGGGTCTGCGGTTTCAATGCCGCCGGTGGACATCAGTATCAGCCATGCCAGCGTATCCAAGACAAAAAGGGCGCCGAATAAGACCGGATCCGTGAAGCGCTTCATGAGCTGTCCTTTCGTTGGTTCGCAGCTGTGTTGCACGCGTCAGACTTAGCTTATGCCATTGAGCCGCGGCGCACCTGCCTGTGACCATACCGGCGTTGTTCGAGGCAGGCCTTCGGCCAGCCCACGAAGAAGGCGCGGCACCCTCAGTCGGGTGCCGCGCCTTGCCGAGTCAGCATCACTCAGCGTTCAGACTTATTCAGCGTTCTCACTTACTCAGCATCGTCGGAGGAGTCAGTGGAATCTGACTGATCCTTCGAGTCTGCGTCGTGAGAGCCGCCCTCGTCGTTGTGATGACGACGGGTGCGGGTGCGCTGGCGACGCTCTCCACGGCCGCGTCCGCGACCGCGTCCGGAGCGCTCTGAACGATCATCCTGGTCCTTGTCGGACTGTCCGGACTTGTCCTTACGCGGTTCCGGCTCGAATTCAGCGGCCTCTCCGTCAACGACGGCATGC
This sequence comes from Pauljensenia sp. C0170B4, assembly GCF_056590235.1. Classification (NCBI taxonomy): domain Bacteria; kingdom Bacillati; phylum Actinomycetota; class Actinomycetes; order Actinomycetales; family Actinomycetaceae; genus Pauljensenia; species Pauljensenia sp. C0170B4. The sequence continues at coordinate 80,693 of NZ_JBWPVS010000004.1, forward strand.
AGAGACAGCTTGCCACGGTCACCGATTTCAGCGATCTCAACCTCGATCTGCTGGCCCACCTGCAGCACATCATCGACAGATTCGATGCGCTTGCCACCGACCAGGCGACGAACCTGCGAAATGTGCAGCAAACCGTCCTTGCCTGGCGTCAGGGAGACGAATGCGCCGAAGGATGTCGTCTTGACGACGGTGCCGACGAAGCGCTCACCCACCTCAGGCATCTGCGGGTTTGCGATCTGGTTGACCATGGTGCGTGCCGCTTCTGCAGATGCACCATCGGAAGAAGAGATGAACACTGTGCCGTCATCTTCGATGACAACTTCAGCGCCTGTCTCGTCCTGAATCTGGTTGATCATCTTGCCCTTGGGTCCAATGACCTCACCGATCTTGTCGACCGGAACCTGGACGGTGATGATGCGAGGCGCGTTGGCGGACATCTCATCGGGGCCGTCGATCGCGTCGTGGATCAGCTTGAGGATCGCCAGGCGGGCATCGCGAGCCTGTGCGAGCGCGGAACGCAGGAGCTGTGAATCAATGCCGTCCAGCTTGGTGTCCAGCTGCAGAGCGGTGATGAATTCGCTGGTGCCCGCGACCTTGAAGTCCATGTCGCCGAAGCCGTCTTCTGCGCCGAGGATGTCGGTCAGGGTCACGGCCTTCTGCTCACCGTCAATTTCGCCGGTCATCAGGCCCATTGCGATACCGGCGACGGGTGCGCGCAGCGGCACGCCAGCCTGCAGCAGTGACAACGTTGAGGCACACACCGATCCCATTGAGGTGGAGCCGTTCGAGCCCAATGCCTCGGAGACCTGACGGATGGCGTAGGGGAATTCTTCGCGCGCGGGCAGAACCGGCTTGAGTGCGCGTTCAGCCAGGTCACCGTGACCGATTTCGCGGCGCTTCGGGGATCCGACGCGGCCGGTGTCACCGGTGGAGAATGGCGGGAAGTTGTACTGGTGCATGTAGCGCTTGGAGGTAATCGGGCTCAGGTTGTCGAGCTGCTGCTCCATGCGCAGCATGGCCAGCGTGGTCACACCCAGGATCTGAGTTTCGCCGCGCTGGAAGAGTGCTGAACCGTGGACGCGAGGCAGAAGACCGACCTCAGCGAACAGGGAGCGGATCTCGCGCGGATTACGGCCATCCATGCGGATGCCTTCACGCAGTGTGCGCTCACGAATCGTCTTCTTCTCCAAGGCGCGGAATGCAGCCTTGAGGTCCTTCTCGCCTTCAGGGAACTGTTCCTCAAGTGCTGCCAGAGCCTCGTCGCGCACAGCGTCAACGGCCTCGTCGCGGGCAAGCTTGCCTTCAGTCTTGAGGGCCTCGGCCAGCTTGTCACCCACCTGCTTTTCGAGGGCGTCGTACTCTTCGTCGGTGTAATCAAGGAAGAGCTCAAATTCGCCTGTTTCCTTGGAGGCCTTCTCCGCCACCTTCATCTGTGCTTCGCACAGCGCGCGAATGAATGGCTTAGCGGCTTCCAGGCCGTCGGCAACGACATCTTCAGTCGGCGCGGTGGCACCGTTTTGGATGAGTTCCCATTCGTTCTCGCCGCCGCCGGCTTCCACCATCATGATGGCCACGTCATCCGTGCCGTCCTCGTTGGTGACGATGCGGCCGGCGACCACGATGTTGAACACGGAGCGCTGCAGCTCGGACCAACGCGGGAATGCGACCCACTGGTCATCGATCAGAGCCAGGCGCGTACCACCGATCGGGCCAGTGAAGGGCAGGCCCGCGATCTGGGTGGACATCGACGCCGCGTTAATGGCGAGGACGTCGTATGCGTCATCGGGGTGAACCGCAAGAACGGTCTCAATGATCTGGACTTCGTTGCGCAGGCCCTTGACAAATCCGGGGCGCAGCGGGCGGTCGATGAGACGTGCAGCCAGGATCGCTTCAGTTCCGGCGCGGCCTTCGCGACGGAAGAATGATCCGGGGATGCGGCCAGCAGCGTAGGAACGCTCTTCCACGTCAACGGTCAACGGGAAGAAGTCGAACTGATCTTTGGGATTTTTCCCTGCAGTCGTGGTGGACAGGACGACTGTTTCGTCGTCGAGGTATGCCAGCGTTGAGCCGGCAGCTTGTTGCGCAAGCAGTCCGGTTTCAAAACGGACGGTGCGCTTACCGAATTTGCCATTGTCGATAATGGCTTCGGCAGCGGTGATTTCTTCGCCTTCCATCATGGGCGTAATACTCCATTTCTTGTTCTGGTCATGCGCCCGACGTCGGCCTTCGATCGAAGCCCACGGACCGGCATTTTCTGTTCATGCGTTCCGTAAGCCACTGTCGAAAACCGCTCGTTCAAGGCGCGCATTGTCGAGTCGGGATAGCAAAAGCGGCCCGGTTCCAGGTGGAGCCGGGCCGAGCTTTACTCAGCGACGCAAGCCAAGGCGGTCGATCAGTGAACGGTAGCGTTCAATATCGATGTCCGACAGGTATCCGAGGAGCCTGCGGCGACGACCAACCAGCAGCATCAATCCACGACGTGAGTGGTGATCGTGCGGGTGCGACTTGAAGTGCTCCGTCAGATCCTTGATTCGCTGGCTCAGCAGAGCAATCTGCACCTCGGGAGAGCCTGTGTCGCCCTCATGAGTTGCGTACTCAGCAATGATCTGGTCTTTAACATCTTTACTCAGCGGCACGTGTTCTCCTCAAATGTCTCGCTGCGCGGAGCATCGAAGCTTGTCTTCGTGCAATCCATCCCGCGGCCGATCTAACGGCGAATACAGGCTAACACGCCCCGCCCTCACTTCAGCCTGATCAGGGCGAAAATCACGCTGCGAGCGCGGTGAGATGGCGCACGTTCAGCTTTAATGTCTCATCATAAGAAATTCAGGTGGCGCCTGTTGATCAGGCAGGCTGAAATAACCATATGAGTATTGAATTGGATGGAACAGCGACATGGCTCCCTGCCCTCGAGCATCTCGATCTTCTCGCGGATCCTACCGCGAAGGCACTTCAGGAACTGGCCAAGCGTGAGCCGGAGCTGACTGCGCAGGCCCTGGTAGCCGACATTGATCCAGACTACGCCGATACCGAGGCGATGACTGAGCACTACCAGATGAATCTGGCTTTGTCGTGTAACTGCGTCCTCATTGCTGGCAAGCGCAACGGTGATGAACGCGTGGCTGCCGCTGTCGTGCGCGCAACGACGCGAGCCGACGTCAACCATGTCATCAAGAAGACACTGGACGTGCGCAAGTGCTCGTTTTGGCCGCAGGACAAAGCAGTGGAAGCCTCCGGCATGGAATATGGCGGCATCACACCTGTGGGCGTGCCGCCACAGTGGCGCCTGCTGTTGGATCCGCGCGTGACAGTCGACATGTGTGTCATCGGGTCAGGTCTGCGTCGCTCCAAGTTGGCGGTGCCCGGCGAGTTGCTGGCGGCCCTGCCCGGTGCCGAGGTGATCGAGGGACTCGCACAGCCGGTCAGCGAACAGGCCTGACGAGGCTCACATCCCATGCTGCTGTGAGCGACCACTCACATACGTGCTGTCGCCCTGCTAGCATCACGGTATGGATCCCGACGACGTGACCTTACCGACCAGCCTGCATCTGGGCGTCGCCACGTCCTCCCTTCAGATCGAGGGCGGCGACACCCACAACGACTGGCATGACTGGGCTCAAAAGCCCGGCACTATCCGCGACAACTCCGACCCCGCTACTGCGGTCGACCACTGGCAGCATTGGCGCGAGGACATCGAACTGATGCGCAACCTTGGCATTCGCGACTACCGAATGTCCCTGGAGTGGGCGCGCATCGAACCCGAAGAAGGTGTTTTCGACACTGACGCCATTGCCCATTACCGACACGAGCTCGAAGCACTCGTCGAAGCAGGGATCCGACCCCTCGTGACGCTGCACCACTTCTCTAATCCGCGCTGGTTTGCCCAGCGAGGTGAATTCACCCGCCACGAGAACATCACCTGCTTCATGCGTTTCGTCTACCGGGTAGTACGCGAATTTCGCAACCTCGTCACCGACTGGGTGACGATCAACGAACCCAATGTCTATGTCACGCAGGCGCACCTGTTCCAGGAAGGTCCCCCGGCAGATGTATCGTGGCGCAGCGTGCGCGCCTGCCTGCGCCACCTCGCTCAGGCTCACTGCCGCGCCTACATGCTGATCCACCGGCTGCAACCAGAAGCGAAGGTCGGTTTCGCGCACCACATGCGTGTTTTTGTGCCGCGCGTCGCCTCGAACCCGTCGCACAGGGTACTCACCCGCGTTGCCCGCTATGCGTTCCAGGACGCCATCGCACAGGCAATGCTGGTCGGTGAGTTTCCGGTCGCCCTCGGCACAAGTGGCGGAGTAAAACCGGGGCGCTACTACGACTTCCTGGGCATCAACTACTATTCGCGCAGCGCGATCGACAAGCTCGAAGATGGCACCATACCCGGTACCCCTGTCAACGACCTGGGCTGGGAGGTCTACTCTGACGGCATCGTGGAGGTGACACGCGAACTGGCTGAGCGCTACAACGCACCCGTATGGATCACTGAAAACGGTACGTGCGACAACGGCGATGCAAACGCCGATGAATCATTCCGCTGCCGCTTCATCTGGGATCACCTGAATGCACTGGCGCACAGTGGCCTGCCCGTCGAGCGCTACTACCACTGGTGCTTTACCGACAACTGGGAGTGGAGCGAGGGAATGACAGCGCGCTTCGGCCTGGTCAGTGTGGATCCTGCCACCGGTCAGCGCACGTGCAAACCCTCCGCCCTCATGTACCGCGACATCATTCGCGAAGGCGCACTGACACCGGATCTTTACGACACCTACGTTGCCGGCCAGCGTTACCGGGAGGATCCGCAATGAGCACCGCATCTGACCAGACCCACCACCACGATCACTTCGTTGATCCTCATGCGCGACCACCCGTCACCAAAGGCTGGATCGGTCGCTACGGATTGGCTTACCTGGGCATCAACCTGGCGTGGGCGGGCCCCAGCCAGCTCCTCATCGCCAAGCAGGTCCTTGACTTCTTCGGAGACAACGGCAAAGAGCAGTACCTTGCGCTGATCATGGCGGTCGGCGGTGCGGCCTCCATTATCGCCACCGCATTGTGGGGATTTGTCACCGACTGGACGCGTTCGCGTTTTGGGCGTCGATCCCCGTGGGTGCTGATTGGCGCGGTAACATCAGCTGCCTTGCTGGTGTGGATGGGCGGGGCATCCTCGTTCGTCAGTTTGCTGATCGCGTGGACGCTGTTCCAGATCATGATCGCAAGCGCCGTGGGAGCGAGCCAGGCGATGGCACCCGACCGTGTTCCGACCAACCAGTACGGCACGGTTTCAGGCGTCATGGGTCTGACGTACACACTCGCCCTAGTCCTCGGCACGGCAATCGGCACGGTCTTCGATGTCGCGCCGGCCTACTGGATTTCCGCGGCAGTCGTGGTGGTCCTGGTCGTACAGTTCCTGGTTTTCTACCGCGAGGTCCCCACTGGCGAGGGCGTCTTCGCGATCTCACCGACCACACCTGCCGCGACCGATGACAGTGATGAGGATGTGAAGAAACCCGTCGGCGCTCAGGCGAATGCCGACCGTCCATATGCAGACTTTATCTGGGTGTTCATTGCGCGCATGGCTGTGACCCTGGGGAACGTGACGGCACTGTTCTACCTGTTCTACTACCTGAGAGATCGCATCAAGCTGGACGATCCGGATACGGGCGTGCTGATCCTGACCGGAATCTATGCGCTGGCCGTGGTGGTGTGCGCCGTGGTGGCCGGGTCGATTTCTGACAAGATGCACCGGCGCCTGATTTTCGTGGCCGGATCATCCGTTGGGGTTGCGGCCGCCTGCTTGATCATGGCGTGGGCGCACGCGTTCTGGGTGGTCATTATTGCCGCACTGGTACTCGGCATTTCGTGGGGCGTGTACATGGCGGTCGATCAGGCGCTGATCAACGAGGTACTGCCAATCCCCGCGCAACGCGGACGCGATGTCGGAATCATGAATATCGCGGTTGTCACGCCAAATGCGCTGGCACCGGTCGTGGCAGCGGGAGCCTTGTCATTCCTGGGCGGCTATGCGGGCCTGTATATCCTGTCCGGAGTGCTCGCACTGACCGGCGCACTCGTGATTTATCGGGTGAAGAACGTGGCGTGAGCAGCTTGCCCGGTGCCGAGCAGATGTCTGCTCTCAGTCAGTTGGCCGTCACGGCATCAGGATCCACGCGTCCTGACACGCCGATCCCCAGCACCAATGCTGTTTGCCGCAGATCATCATCCATCTGAGCCGTCAGAGCATCGACCGAGTCGAACGCCTGCATCGCACGGATGCGTTCCACGAAATGCACCGCGATGCGCTCGCCATACAGGTTCAGGTCGGCGCGCCCCAGCACGTGCGCTTCAACGGTGCGCTTATCTCCACCGAACTGCGGGTTGGTGCCCACTGAAATCGCTGCCGGATAGAACTCACGCGCCGTCGTATTCGGCACCGAGCGCACGACCCATCCGGCATACACACCGTCCGCAGGCACCACACCGTCGATCCCCTCGGACAGATTGGCAGTCGGAAAACCGAGTTTGCGTCCGCGTTTGAATCCGTGCTGAACAACGCCACGCACTCGGTGCTGTCGGCCCAAAACATATGCCGCCTGAGCAACGTCACCCTCGTCAAGTAGTTCACGAACCCAGGACGACGACCAGCGCCGACCTTGCGGGCTGATGATGTCAGCGACCATCACCACATCAAAGCCGTATTCTCTGCCCAGTTCACGCAAGGTTTCGACCGTGCCGGCGTTGTCTTTGCCGAAGCGGAAATCCTCACCAACCACAACTTCCACAGCACCCAGTACCTCAACGAGCGTGAGCTGGACGAACTCGCGCGCCGTCAGCGAATAGAAGGAGCGGTCATAGTGGATGACAAGCGTGTGATCAAGGCCGGCAGCATCCATCGCGCTCAGGCGATCTTCCAGTGGGCTGATCAGCTGCATATGCGAGTCGGGCTGGTGGACTTGCCGGGGGTGCGGGTCAAAGGTGCAGGCCACTGCCGCCACCCCACGTTTGCGCGCACGGTCCACGCAGGCGGAGATCACACGCCGATGACCGCGGTGCATACCATCGAAGTTGCCGATGGTCACCACGGAGGCGAAATCTCGTGGCACTTGGTCAATTGACGTCCACACCTGCATGTCTTACCACACCCTTATCGTGCGCAGAGCACCGTTTTGTACCTTCACCAGGCCTAAAGGCCGGCCTTCACAATACACGCCGATCGGCTGGTCCACATTCATATCAGCCAGCTGCGCGCCGCTGCGTTCAGGCGGATTCCCGTGAGCAAAGCGCGCGGCCTCCTCCTGAGAAATCTCAAGGGTGTCAAAGAGTCTGCTGACGGCCTCACCAATGGGAATGATCGGCACGTCGGCTCCTTCAGCGGTCAGCGCTTCAAGCCGATCCAGTGGCGCAGCATCGTCCAGAGTGAATGCCCCGGCCTGCAGCCGGCGCAAAGCAGTCAGGTGTGCAGCTGTGCCGAGCTGTTCGGCAATGTCGCGGGCAATGGCTCGCACGTAGGTGCCGGCCGAACATTCAACGTGAATATCACAGTCCACCACCGGCACGCCTGCCTCCGCTGCGGTCGGGCGGAGCGGACCAGTCAGGTCAATCGCGCTGATATGAACCTCGCGCGGAGGGATGTGGACGTCTTCTCCTTCGCGCACCAGGGCGTGCGCACGCTTCCCACCGATCTTGATGGCAGAGACGGCAGAGGGCACCTGCCACCCGCGTTCACGCACCACACGGGCAGCGTCGGCCACCTGATCGACTGTTACATCGCTGGCTCCTGGGCACTCCGTGACCTGCCCATCTGCGTCCTCGCTGGTTGTCCCGATTCCCAGACGCATGGTGGCGTCATAGATCTTCGTACTGGCGCTCAGGTAGGTGAGCAGCCGCGTCGCTTTGCCGATACCGATCACCAGCACACCGGTCGCCATCGGGTCGAGCGTACCGGCGTGCCCGACTTTACGGGTGTGCGCCAGTCGTCGCACACGGCTCACCACGTCGTGACTGGTCATCCCTTGGGGCTTGTCAACGATCAGAATTCCCGAGGGTGGCTGTGGCTTCTGCTTCGAATCGGTAGGTGTCATGGATCTGGGCGGGCCTATATTTCGTCGGTGTCGGCGTCGGCCTCGTCGATGTCTGATTGATCGACGTATGTGTCGTCAGCGCCTCCCTCGTCGGCGTATTCCTCGTCGTCTTCTTCGGGATGACGGTAGGGGTCTGCCTCACCGGCATAACTGGCACCTTGAGCACCGCGCGCGATCTCCTCATCACGCGCACGAGCCTTGCCCAATGCATCTTCAATGGAGGCGGCCGTCTCTGGAAGCGCGTCGAGGATGAATTCGAGCGTCGGGGTCAATCGAATGCCCAATGCCTTGCCCACTTCGGAGCGAATCAGCCCCTTGGCGGATTCGAAAGCGCGCGCCGTTGCTGCGCGTTCCTCGTCATCACCCAGGACGGTGTAGAACACGGAGGCGTGCTGCAAGTCTCCTGTGACGCGCACATCTGTAATGGTCACGAACCCCAGGCGCGGATCCTTGATGCGTCGGCCCAGCAAGCGTGCGACCGTCTGATGAATCCGGTCCTCCACCTTATGTACTCGCGATTCATCTGCCATGGTGATGCCTCCTGTGCTGGTAAACAAACGTTGCGACCCTCTATCGTACGTGTCTGCGCCGTCGTGTTCCTAGTGATCGTGTCCATCACCTCATGTTCACCGTCAGCACATCGGTGGCTGCATAATAGGAGCCGTGATCACTGAGCCGCACGCAGATTTTTCCGCCATCCATTTCCTCGCGCTGTCCGCTGCGCGCCATGCCGGGCGCGACAATCTCATCGAGCTGCATCTGGATCCTGCAGCGCACACCTACTCGGAAGCCTCGCGCCGCACCCTGGCTCACAGCCTCGACGACGCGCTGCGCGCTGCTCAGGTCTTACTGGACTGGAATGTCGGACCCACCTGCCGCGTCATTATCATGGCGCCGAACTGCGCCTGGCATATGCTCGTGCACGTGGCCTGCTCCGCAATAGGAGCCATCACTGTGCCGCTCGATCAGCACCTGCAGGCCGGGGAATTAGCCGCCATCCTGGTCAACTGCGAGCCGGATGTCATCATCTGCGGGGATGCTCAGATTGACCGCGTTGAGCGCGCGACCACCTTGAATATCGACACCGACAACGCTTCCCACCCGGCCCGCCAGCCACGCGTCGTGACAGTTGACCAGTGGAGTCGCGCGGTTGCTGAGACCTCTCCCCTGCCGCTTGCTGATGTGGCGGCACTGCCTGCGGACACGGTCGGCGCAATTTTGTACACCTCGGGAACGGCCGCTCATCCCAAGGGCGTCACACTCACCCATGAGAACCTGTGGTGGGGCACGCGCAATTTCCGCGACGTCTTCGAATATGGTCCACGCACCGTCGAAGCCGTCAGCGTTCCCCTGTCCCATATCGGTGGTTTCAACGGCACCACGCTGGACCTAGCGGTCTCGGGCGGAACGGTGATCATCGTGGATGCGTTCCATCCGGCTGCACTGGTCGAAGCCCTGGGCAGCTACCAGGTGGAGATGATGTTCGCCGTTCCCACGATGTACCGCATGATGTGTCAGGTTCCCACTTTCACCTCGGATGGGTTGCCCTCATTCACGCGCCCTTTGATCGGTGGCGCACCCGTACCGGCTGACCTTGCCGCCATGTTGCGCGAACGAGGCCTTGAACCGTTCAGCGTATGGGGGATGACTGAGCAGGCAGCGTCAGGTACGTGCCTAGTTCCCGGTCTTCCAGCCGACCGCTCCACAACCAGCGGTTTTCCTTTCCCGCACACACGTATCGGTATCGAGATGGTGGATGGGCTGGACGCACACGCTGTCCCAGTTGAAGGTACCCGGGCGGGCGAGTCCCCCTCGTCAGTTGCGAGCGTTCTGCCGCCCAGCTCGCGCGAGGGAGACATCCGTGCGAACACTATTGGTGAACTCATCTGCACCGGCCCATCCGTCACCCACGGGTACTGGAATGACGAGGAACTCAACGCGGCATCGTTGAGGGGCCCGTGGCTGCGCACCGGCGACTTGGGTTTCATTGACGAGGACGGCTTCGTTCACATCGTGGGGCGCAAAGTGGCCACGGTGAACACAGGCGGCGAAAAGGTGCTCCCTCACGAGGTTGAACAGGTGCTCACGCGCATGGACGGAGTCCGATCCGCGCATGTGGTGGGTGTGCCCGATGTGAAGTGGGGCGAAGCTGTCAGCGCGGTACTGGTCATGGATGAGGGGTGCGAAGCGCCATCGCTTCACGATGTACGTGAGTTTGCCGGTCGATATCTTGCGCGCTTCAAAGTGCCTCAGCGCCTGGCGGTAGTTGAGTCACTGCCGGTATCGTCCAACGGCAAGGTCACCGTCTGCGCGCTTCGCGCAGTGTTCGCACCAGGTGACTAGCAGGGCGGTGTGTGTACCGGAAGTGTGTGTACCAGACATGTGCGTGTACGGGGCACATTGGCATTGAATCCAATGAACGGGTGAATGTGCGCGCATACGCACGCGTCGCGTTCTGTCGCAGTGTGGACGCGTATCGGTAAAAGAACATTGCATGACGGTGCAGCGGCCGGTGTACAGAGCAAATGTAAATTTGCGGAAATTTGCTGTCAGGTATGGACAAAGGTCCTGTTTTCCGTTTACATTCCTAGGTGTGGACGAAATTGCACAAGCGCAAGAGCGGGTCAAGCGTCAAGTGGCCCAAGCTCAACAGCACGCAGAAACCGCAACAGAATTTCGTCGCCGAGCAGAGCAAGTGACCGGACAGGGCACCAGTCGCGACCGTCTCGTGCGAATCACGGTGAATTTTCAAGGTCATCTCAGAAGTACAGATATCGATAGTCATGCCCAGGGCGTGCCAGCCGATCACATCGCCTACGACGTGATGGAGGCTTACAACGCGGCGCGCACGGACCTTCGCGGTCAGGTGCACACGATCGCGGGCGAACTGTTTGGTGAGGATTCTCCGATTGTCTCAAGATTGATAGGTGAAATGTGAGCGACCTCGAGATCAGAACAGACGAACTGTCCCAGCACAAAGCACACGTAGCACAGGTGGCCAGCGCTGTTGACCTGGCTAAGCAGGCCTCATATGAAGCGGGTATAGGCGGCACCGCTTTTGGGCTTCTCTGCACCCCGATCTTGCTGCCTCCGTTGTTGATCATGGAAAGCGCAGCGCGCCGAACCATGCAAAGCGCAACCGACGCCTTGGAGAGGACGTCCAGGCAGCTCGGACTGACCACTGAAGACTTCAACTCTCAGGAAGCGGACCTGACACGCGGGTTCAAAGCTGAGGTAAACGTATGGGGTAAGCGAGGTCGCCATGAGTAATTCTTTGGTTGCTGAACGCCAGGAATCCACAGGGCAGCTGGCCGGTACGCTGCTGATCGAAGATGGTGAGGCCCTCGTCAAGGCCTTTGAATCGAAGGACTGGGTCAGTGGCGGCGTCGCACTCTTTTCAACCGCGCTGGATATCGGTGCCTCGGTCCTCGACCCGCTGGGCACACTGATTGCGATGGGTCTGGGGTGGCTCATCGAGCATGTTCACCCTCTGGACGAATGGCTCGATGCGTTCACCGGTGATGCCGACCAGGTGGCCGCCTACAGCGCGACGTGGAAAAACATTCACGCTCAGCTCGCTGAAGCCGGTACGCTTCTGCAGAACCACACCCGCGTCGACCTGTCCGATATGCGCGGTGAGACCATTCAGGCGCTGAATGCCCTCGAAGGCGACATCGCCAAGACCGTTGAGAAAGCCGGACGTTGGGCAGATGCAATGGGCACGGCACTGGAAGTAGCCGCGTCCCTCGTCCAGATCGTTCATGACCTGGTCCGCGACGCGCTCTCACAGATCATCGGCGCTTTTGCTTCAGCAGTGATCGAAGCAGTCGCGACCGCTGGTTTGGCACTGCCGGCGATCATCCAGCAAGTCACCGCCAAAGTATCCAGCCTGGCCACTCGCATCAGCGAAACGATCAACAAGGTGATCGAGTCGATCGGCAACCTCAAAGGCCTCCTGGGTCAGCTTGCGGGCCTGTTCGACAAAGTGAGCGGCATGCTCAATCAGTTCCTGGCCACCCCCGGTGGTCAGATTCTGAAAGATGTCGGCACCAAGCTTCTCACCACTGGTGGAAACGCGCTGCTCAACAAGATCACGGGTGGCTCACAGGGTGGCGGCCTCTTTGGTTCTCAGCGTCAGATGATGGATCCTGCGGCGTACGGTCGAGGCACCTCGTTGAACCGAGGTTCAGGATATTACGGTGGCGGAGCATATGGCGGCTTGGGTTACTCAGACTACTATGGCACCCACTACGCCTCAGCTTTGCCGAGTTCCTATCACGCAGGCTCCTACGGCATGCCAGGCTCCTATGACGTGTCGGGCGCTCATAGCGCGTCTGATGTGAGAATGAGCCACTCTGCTGCCTTCGCGGGTATCCGGCACAACGGTGATATCACTCCTGACTCACGCATCCCGGTGGCTCCGGCAGGTGCAGAAGCTGTCCACGCGTCTTCATCTGCTCCCACGCAGTCGGGCCGTCTGGGCTTCCACGCCACTGAATCGTCAGCCGCGTCCTCTGCCTCCTTGGCAGCTCGTGGTGGCGCCGCGGCGACTGGACGCGGCTTCATGGTTCCGCCGATGGCGATGGCAGGCGCCGGTGGTTCGATGGCGGCAGCAGCCTCGTCCGGATCTGGTTTCAGGGGAGCGCATGCGTCCCGGCAGATTATCAACGAGGAGAATTTTCAGTCATTGTTCGACACCGAGCCAGAAGCTCCTGCTTCGAACGTGCCAGTCATCACTGGTAGCCATCACACTGAACACGCTTTCTCGCCGAGGTCATAACTTCTGGTCGCCAACGCACAACGCGCGCCTTGACTGGCTCATCAGCCAGCTTCAAGGCGCGCGTTGTGTAATGTATGAGGTTCCTAGAGGGCCGAAACCGGAAGCGGACGTCCTACCAACGACCCGCTGGCAGGGATCGCAGGTTCGGCCGACGTTGAGTGAGCACACTCTGCCGGAGACATCCGTCCCACAACAGCTGAGGCTTCCTGACGCGCCGCACCAGCGGAGGCCAGTTCAACGAGGCCAGCATATTCGGACGGGATTTCCCGACCCAGGTTCTTCATCGCTTCGCCCCACAATTTGCCTGAACGGTAGGAGGAACGCACGAGCGGCCCTGACATACAGGCGGGGAATCCCATCGCATACGCCACGTCACGCAGTCGCACGAATTCCTGAGGTTTGACCCATCGGTCAATGGGATGGTGCAATGCCGAGGGGCGAAGGTATTGCGTAATGGTCAAGATGTCACACCCCGCGTCCAGCAGGTCACGCATGGTGGATTCGATTTCTTCGGTCGTCTCCCCCATGCCCAAAATCAGGTTCGATTTTGTGACGAGGCCAGCCTCCTTCGCTGCGTTGATGACACTCAGCGAACGGTCGTAACGAAACGCCGGCCGGATTGTCTTCATCAGGCGTGGAACCGTTTCCAGATTATGAGCGAACACCTGGGGCCCGGATTCGAATATCTGTGCAAGGGCATGCGGATCGCCTTTGAAGTCATCGACCAGCAATTCGACACCGGTACCAGGCTGCATGGCATGGATCTGTCGGCACGATTCTGCGTAGAGCCACGAGGCTCCGTCTTCAAGGTCGTCTCTACTGACGCCTGTGATCGTCACATAGCGCAGTCCGAGTTCTTTAACCGACTCAGCCAGGCGCTTGGGCTCATCCCGGTCGTATTCAGTTGGCCGTCCGGTGGCAATATCGCAGAAGTCGCATCGACGCGTACACAGCGCTCCACCAATCAGGAAGGAAGCCTCACGGTCCTCCCAACATTCGTAGATATTCGGGCAGTTAGCTTCTGCGCAGACGGTGTGCAGTCCGCCGCGATGAACCAGCTGCTGCATATCCTGATATCCCGGCCCATTGGAAACGCGCGTCTTCAGCCATGTGGGACGTTGCTTTTCGATAGGCGTCTGCGAGTTGCGCTCTTCGACGCGTCGGAGCTTGCGGCCTTCAGGTTCTGGCAGTGTCGACAACGCTGGTCCTCACTTCGTTGCAGCTAGTTCAGATTCGTGTGCAGAGTATGTCAGTGGCTCCAGGTGGGCTGTCAGGGACGCGATGAGCGGGTCAGCCGCATCGGCAACGCTGACACCATCGACGCCTTCCCCAACGAGGGAGGCGACACCGCAGTCGTGCAACCCACAGGGAATGATACCTGTGAAGGCGCGCGAAAAGTCAGGATTGACGTTCAGAGCAAGACCATGCATCGTTGCGCCCTGAGCCACTTTGAGTCCGATGGCGCAGAGTTTGCGATCAGGGTCACACAACCACACACCGGCTTTGCCCTCAATGCGAACAACCGGCAGGTGCCATGTAGTGCGGACAGCCTCGATGACTGCCGCTTCGACGGCGCGAATGTATCCAATCGTTTCCGTTGGATCTGCCAGGCGAATAATCGGGTAGATCACCAGCTGCCCGGGCCCGTGCCACGTTACCGATCCTCCACGGTCAACCGAAATGACCGGCAGGTCAGCATCGACGATATCTTCAGGCTTCGTGCGCCTCCCAGCCGTGTAGGTCGGTTCGAACTGAGCAACAATGAGCGTGTCATCGCAATGGCTCACCTTCACGTCATCGAAGGTCTCACGCTGGATTCGGTCACCTTCCATGTACGGGATCAGTCCGCGATCCAAGAGGTTCTTTACCTGCATGCTTCTACTCTACGCTGGCGAAACTTATCGCCCCACCCGAGCAAGCGTGAGATACGCCGATGTTGGCAGTACTGCGAGCGCCCTCAGTTCGCTACGATTCAGATATGACTGATCATGAACGCCAACGCGCGATTATGGAAGAACTGGAAGTTGTCGAAGATTTCGATGCGGCTCACGAGGTCGAGCGTCGAATCACGTTCCTGGCCGAATATCTCAAGGAAACTGGCCTGAAGGGCTATGTCCTGGGCATTTCGGGCGGAGTAGATTCTACCGTTGCCGGTCGCCTGTCTCAGCTGGCGTGCGAAAAAGTGCGCGAGGATGGTGGTGACGCCACATTCGTCGCGATGCGCCTTCCATACCAGGTCCAGGCTGACGAGGACGACGCGCAAGATGCCCTGTCGTTTATCGATGCTGATCAGGTTCTGACAGTCAACATCGGAGCGTCGACCGATGCCATGTGGCAGGCAGTGAGTGAAGCAGATGATGATCATGTCGATTCCTACACGGAGTTTGTCAAGGGCAACGTGAAGGCTCGCGAACGCATGATCGCGCAGTTCACAGTTGCCGGTGCTCGCGGAATGCTCGTCGTCGGCACTGATCAGGCTGCGGAAGCCCTCGTCGGGTTCTACACGAAGTTTGGTGATGGTGCTGCTGACGTGACACCGCTGACTGGACTGCCCAAGCGCCGCGTGCGGGAGCTGGGCCGCTATCTGGGCGCTCCGGCGACACTGACTGACAAGGTTCCTACCGCGGATCTGGAATCTGATAAGCCGCTGCGTCCTGATGAAGTTGCTCTGGGCGTCACGTATGAGGCCATTGACGACTACCTTGAGGGCCGCGAGGTGAGCGAAGAAGATGAGCAGACCATCGTCAGGTGGCACTCGCGCACCGCTCACAAGCGTGCACTGCCTTTGACACCTGGCCGTTGGGAGAAGACGCACTGATGGCACGACGCTCGCGTCAGCCTTCACCTGTCACATGGGTGTTAGCTGGTCTCGCGTGGGGCGCGCAGCTTGCAGCACTCTATGTCCCTGATCCGCGAGCTGTGACACGGTCGAATTGCGGCGCCAGCGGAATCGGCGTCACTGACGCTGATGACACCGACGGCAATGGCACCAATTACCTCAGCGATACCGGCACCAGCGCGACCTGTGCCACTGGCGGAAGCTGCGCCACCGATGACACCAGCGACACCGACAGTGACGATCACGACAGCATCGCAGATGCCATGTTGAAATCAATGCCGCGTGGTGCCGACAAGTTTGTGCACGCTGTGCTGTTTGCCGCAGGCACTGCCAGCCTCATTGCTGTGGGAGTGCCGTGGTATGTGGCCGCTGCGGGCCAATGCGCGCACGGATGGATCTCCGAAAAACTTCAGGCTCATATTCCGGGTCGCGGTGCCGATTCGGTAGATGTGGTGGCCGATGCGGCGGGCGTCGCGGTGGGGACAGCACTGGGCGTGATCGCTACCCGTTGACGACAAGGAGTCACAATGGGCAGCTCTCATCTTATTGATAAGTATTCTCACTTGCACTAGTGTGGTGGTAACTTCACCGCCTACGAAAGGTGCACACCGTGCCCGCCATCTCCCGCCAACGATTCTTCCGATATGCCGGCGCCACCCTCGTCACTGCAATCATGGCCATCGGCGCCGCACTGTCGACAACTCCGCCCACCCATGCTGCGCCCGATGACGGGAAAACCGTGGCAACGCTCGGACATATCGATGCGCCGAAAACGTATTGGGAAGGCGGAACCTTCGTCCTCAAGAACGAGGCGCATGGGAAGGTCTATCCGCTTGAGCAGACCGTGAACTGGGTCGGCAAGGGGTACAACGACACAACCCAGGCTCAGCAGTTTATCTACCACGTTCCTGATGATCCCGAGGTGAGATTCCTGCGAGACACCAGTGCCACGTGGTACATGGCTCCGCAGCTTCCGGGATGGAATCAGGCTCCGATCTGGGCAGGATTCGGTGCCGACGCAGACATTCCGATCGAACAGTTCGCTGGTCGCACTTTCACCCTCGACCTGGTTGATTTTGATGGACCTGGTCGCATGGAGCTGATGAATTACACGACGTTGGGGCCGTTGAAGATTCTGACGCGCTTGATCTCCAGCCATAATCCGGATCTGCGCTCGACATGGTTGACTGCAGGATCGCACACGCACAATATGACGCTGTTTTCCAAACCCGGGCGCTACACGGCGACATATCGAGTCACCGCACGCTCAGCTGACGGCACCCTGATCGCGTCAAGAAAGTACCCGCACGTGTGGCAGGTCGGCGGCAGCCAACCTGGAAGCACACCCTCTGCTTCGCTGTCCGATCAGTTTGCCGCGGCATCTGATGCTCCACCGCAGGCCGGTGCCTACTCCTTGACCGTTCGCCCCCACCACGGGCGAGACAATGATGGTGATGATCAGCTGACGGATCTGGTGGCGAGCGTGCCTGAAGGTGCCAGCGGAACAGTGACCTTCTTGATCGACGGCTATTTCCTGGCGGAAGTACCTGTTAAAGACGGGCGTGCAACGTGGCCTGAAATGCTGGGGAACACCACCAGCTCCCTCCAAGCCGTTTTTATTCCCGCAGATGGCACACACGCCAGGTGGGTCTCACCCGAAGTGTCTTACTCGACAGGCGATGCTGCGGCAACGGTATCGTCTCCCGCAAGCGCTCAGGGGCTGCCGCAGCCCGCTTCACACGATCCGGCGCCTGCATTTTCGACCGACGCGTATACGCCCACTGACTTGGGATTCACTCTCACGCTCACCCCGGAAGACGGGGAGACATTCAGCACGACTATAAGGTTCAATGACCCGAAGATCCGTGCGACGATCCGTGGCGGATATTACGAGGCTGGCGCGAATAATCCCACCTGCGGTCTTGAGCCTTCGGAGATGGTCTCAGGGTCGAAGGGTGCAGCCACCGCTTCCATCACCTATATGCAGTCAGACTGCGATGGAATGTCACTGAGATTCACGGTGCTCCCTCACGCTCTGATCGGAGCGCTACCGACCGAGGTCACGATCCCCACACCGATCAATACTGCTCAACCACTGACGTATTCAGGCACGCTGACAGCTGCTTCTCCTGCAGCACCTGCCGATCCAGATTCCGATCCGTCCGACGCAGCCGGTACGGATGGAAAGCCAGGCGGATCCGAGACAGGGACCGAGCCTGGCCCGAATCCCGGTACGAAGCCAGGCACCGCTCCCGGAACCGATAGCGACTCGCCGCACACACAGGCTGACCCGCGTCTGATCCTGAGCGATGGCCACGTGGATATTCAGGCCCGCCTGGAGGCAAATGGCCGTCTGGGGATCGCATTGAAGGATGACACCAGGCAGCATGCACATTCATCGCAGGTTCGCGAACTATCGTCAGTCGCCTTCGCACTGGATGACAATACGCGTCGGTCCACTCCGCGCACTCCGTCAGGCGCGACGAACGGCCCCAATTTCCTTCCCACACCTCCAGGCAAGTACTACCTGCTGGACCAGGAACAGCGCCAGGGCGCGTTGTGGCCAGGCTGGTCGACGACCGAGGTTGACGCTGAGCGTGCCGAGTCACTGACTTTACACCTTGAGCCGCGCTCCATTCCCAAAGGCGCCTCATACCACGTCTTTACCCTAGGAACCTTCGGTGAGACCACCGAATTGATAAATTCAACCCGCGAGCTGACCAGCATCACCATGCCGGCGAACATTCACGCACATGCGGCGTGGGCATTCACCCAGCCTGGCGTGTATCTGCTCGATGCGTCCTACAGCGGGACGATCGATGGCGCGCCCGCATCATCAGGCAAGCAGTGTCTGACCGTACTTGTCGGTCACCAGGCAATCCTTGATCACAGGTCAGGAAAGACGCCCTCGTGCGCTGACACGCCCACCGCAGGCACTCCCACGCCAGATACTCCCGCTGGCGGGGCTCCCTCCACCGAGGCCCAGCCGACAGACTCTGGCGAGACAAAAACTGACAATGCAGATGCAGGTACCACACCGCAGGACGCGGCTGGCGCGCAGAGCACGGGCGAGCAGCATGCCTCCGCCTCGGCTTCAGGTGCCCCGTTGGCATCAGTTACGCCACTGGGCACGCAGCGCCTTGCCAGCAGCGGCACCCATGGAGGAATGGTCGCAGGCGCACTCATACTGGCCGCGCTCGGGTGTGCGTGCGTGGCCAGGCACCCTCGCTGTTCTTAGTGAGCAACCATATTGCGGCCGGCCTTTTCTGCGATCGTACGCGCGGCAACATACCCGAAGACCAGGGCGGCCCCAATCGACGTGCCGCCGGCAGTGTAGGTGTGCCCAACAATGGATTTGGTGGTATTGCCGGCCGCATACAGACCGTCAATGACACTGCCGTCCTCGCGCGTGACCTGCGCTTGCGGATTAATCACCAGGCCGCCCGACGTTCCAATGTCACCGGGGTAGACCTGCGTGGCGTAGAACGGGCCTTTCTCCACTGTGCCGAGCGACGGGTTCGGCTCATGGTAGCGGTCACCGTAGAAACGATCGTGTTCGTTTTCGCCGCGGTGGAAATCCTCGTCGATGCCTGTGCGCGCAAAATCGTTGAACCGCTCGAGGGTGAGGCGCAGCTGCTCGACCGGCACGTTGATCTTCTGCGCCAGCTCGTCCACGCTGTCTGCCTGTACCATCGCCCCTGATTCGAAGTATTCCCTGGGCAGGGGCACGACCGGCATGTGTCCGTAGCCGAACACGTATTTCGAGCGGAACTGATGATCGAAGATCAGCCAGGCGGGAAGGTTTTCAGCGTCTCCCTCGCCCTTGCCGAAATGCCCACCATACAGGCCCTGGCCAGCGGTGCAGTATGGCAGCGCTTCGTTCATGAAGCGCTTGCCCTGGCCGTTGACGATCACGGTGTGTGGCAGGGACCGGTCCGGGACGATAAAGCGTTCCTCATCTTCAATGACGATCGGCGTCCACGCGGATGAACGCGGCAACTGGATAACAGGTGACCAGATCGCATCAGCCATATTGTCGATCGCAGCGCCGTGTTGCAGGCCGACCTGAATACCGTCGCCCGTGTTCGTTTCCGCGCCGACAGTCCACGTGCCATTAATCGGGTGGCGCTGGTATTTCTGACGCATCTGCGCGTTTCGCTCGAACCCGCCGCACGCCAGGATGACGCCCTTGGCAGCGCGGATACGTGACTCCTTGCCTTCGTGCGTCACGACGATGCCGCGCACCGCGTCATCCTCCACAATGAGGTCCTTCAACGCGGTGTTCATGGCAATTTCGACACCTGCGCGCAGGCATCCTTCCATGAGGGCGCCGGTCAGTCCCATTCCCATTGTGCGCGGTGTGCGCCGGGCAAAGAGATGCTTGATGTTGCGTGCAGTCAGTCGGGCCAGTCGCGCCCACGGCTTCCAGCTTGACGCAAAGAGCAGGATGTCGGCGGAGTCGAACGAATTCAGATCCAGCGGAACAGCCGGTTTGAAATAGGCCTCCATCTGGTTCTTTTTCCATTTGCCCAGTTTGTTCGAGTCGAAGGCACCGGCCTCCACGCCGCGTCCTTGCGGCTGAGCTCCCGGAGCGTCGAGCCAGTAATCGGGGTAGCCTTCCATGTTGCGCCACACCAGCCCGGGGCAGTTTGCAGTCAGGAAATCCATCGCGCGCGTACCGTTGGTCAGGAACGAATCAATCATTTCGTCACTGGTGCAGTCTCCAACCGTCGCCTTCATGTAGGTGCGACCCATTTCCATATTGTCGTTGCCGCCGACGCGTTGAAGTTGTTTGTTACCCGGCACCCACACCATGCCGGCCGACTTAGCGGTGGACCCGCCCCATTTGTCGCCTTTTTCGATCATCAGTGTGCGCAGCCCGTTTTTTGCCGCCGTCAGTGACGCGCTCAGGCCGGCTGCACCCGACCCTACGACAACGACATCGAATTCTGTTCGCTTCATTGCTGGCCTTTCATGTGTCGTTCGGACGAGGGATCACGCTTCACCATTGCCAGTGAGTGCCCACTCGTTTCACACTTACCGCTACTGTACGGCATTGAAGCGACGAACGTGCCGGATCGCACTCTCCCTCTTGTCACAAACGACATTCACATTCATGCAATCTTCTGTTCGTCCTCGTGGGTTCCACTTTCGTCGCTTTGAAGGGCTTTCTGTTTTCGCCGCTGTCCGTTTTGTCTCGTTCCTCTTTGTCATCTCACCCGTCAGCGCAGTGAGATTCGGCGGGGTTTTCTTCTCTTACACGATCTGGGGTGAGGTCGGGCAGATTCTCCCGGCCTCACCCCAGCGTTCACGTACTGCGGGCAGTTGTCTTACTGCAGGTAGTCGTTCGTCCACGCGCCATCAATGTCATCCATCGTCGCGGTGGTGAACCCGTTATCAACCATCCACTGGGTGTAGGAGCGGATGACCCCCTCGTCCATCTGCCCCCACTGTCCACTGGGCGCGTGCCACGTGGGCGCCATAAAGGCCAGGGAAGCTTTGAGGGTGTCTTCTTCGCTGGCGCACATGGTGCTGGCAATCAGCTGGATCGTCTCATCCTGATTGTCGCGCGCAAAGTCGTATCCCTTGCCGGTGGCCTGCAGGAAGCTGCGCACCGTGTCGCCATGCTCACGCAGGTAGGACTCTTCGACGCATAGGAAGTAGGCATGGTGTGGCGTGACCTCAATGTCGTCGAAGGAGATCTGAACGACCTGACCAAAGTCTTCCGACCCCTGGTAGGCTTCCCAGCCAAGCACGTTGAAGATCGCGTCATAATGACCTTTTTCGACTGCGCGGATGTCCGGCTCGAACACGCCAGGATCTTCCACGATGACCTTCGAGTAGTCTCCCCCGTCCTTTTCGACAGCTTCCTTGACCATTTCAGTCAGGCGTCCCACCGGTGGGATCGACACATGCTTGCCTTCCAGGTCACGGAAGCGGGTGATGCCCTTGGACTTCAACGTAATGACGCCGCCAAGCTGGTTCTGATTGAATGTGGCGACCGCAACAAAGGGGTGATCAGTCTTCCGGGTTTCGAGCAGCTCGCCCAAGCGGATCGAGGCGAACTGGAATTCGCCGCGGGCGGTCAGTTCAGCGGGCGTGCCACGGTCAAAACCGTCCCAGGAGATGTCGACGTCCAGATCCTGGTCGGCATACAAGCCTTTCTTGCGTGCCACGAACAGGCCGGCGTGGTTGGGCCACGTCACGACGTATTCCAGACGAATTCTGACGAGGTTCATTGCTACCTTCTTTCTGCCCCTTGTTCGAGGGCGACTCTGATACTGGTGAGTGCGTGTAAGAACCGGGGATCTGTGCGCAGATTGGGATCGGTGCGGTCAGGCAGATCAATGGGGTAATCTGCGACAATGCGACCCGGCCGAGCGGACATGACAAGAACCCTGTCAGCAAGGGTAATGGCCTCTTCCACATCGTGCGTGACCAGCAGGATCGACAGTGCGCGCTGGCGGGCGGCGCTGACCAACCAACGTTGAATGCCGGCGCGCGTCATGGAATCAAGGGCGCCGAACGGCTCATCCAGTGCGATCAATGTGGGTTCAGCGAGCATCGTCCTCAGAAATGCCACACGCGAGCGCATTCCGCCAGAGAGCTGGTCCGGATAGGCGTGTGCGAATTCGTCGAGCTCGAACTGAGCGAGAAGGTCGAGGGCGGCCTGCCGTGCCGTGGCCGGGGGTAGTTTGTGGATGAACAGCGGCAATGCGACGTTGTCAACAACAGTGCGCCACTGAAACAGACCGTCGTTTTGCGGCATCAGTGCGACGTGCGGGTTATCCACCTGCCATTCGAGCTGGCCGCTCGTGGCGTGATCCAGGCCGGACACGATACGCAGCAGCGTGGACTTGCCACATCCTGATGGCCCGACGATTGCCACAGTCTGATGTGGGTACAGAGTGGCTGAAATGCGATCGAGGGCCAGAGTGGGCGGGACCTGGAATTGTTTACTGACGTCATTGATGTGAAGCATGTGTCACCGCTTTCCAGGGAAACGCAATGCGTTCGGCCAGAGCAACAACGCCGTACAGCACCAGTGTCATCGCTGTCAGCACTGCTGCGCCGACAAAGACCAGCTCGGTGCGAAACGAGGATTGCGCGGTCAGCAGGTAGATTCCCAAGCCATTGCGCGCTCCGACAAACTCAGCAGTCGCTGCCGTTGCCGGCCCGTAGGTGACGGTGATACGTAGCCCGGACATGAACACTGCGGCCGCAGCGGGCATGCGCACATGCGTGAGTATCCACCATTTCGATGCGCCCAAGGTCGTGGCCACGTCAATCTGGTCTCTGCTGGGCGATGCCAGTCCGCGCGCCAGCGGCACCACGATCGGGAAAAGCCCGAACAATCCGACCAGCAGTACTTTCGACGTGATACCGAAGCCGAACCAGATAATGAGCAGCGGCGCAATAGCGACGACCGGAATGGTCTGCGAGATGATGAGAACAGGGATGGCGACACGACCGATCGGGCGAATCGCAAAGATGATGAAAGCCAGGCTCACACCGCACACGAGTGCAAGCACCGTTCCCAGGCCAACTTCAAGGGCGGTGATCCTGGTGGCTTCCCAGACATTGGGCGCATCATCAAAGCCGGCGTGGATAATCGTCGAGGGCGCCGGCATAAGGCGTTCGTTGACGTTGAACGCGCGCACCGCCACCTCCCACGCGCACAGGAGCAACACCACAAACATCAGTGCGGGCATGAAACTGCCCCGGTGGTGTTGGTCGCGCTCACGTGCAGAGACGGCGGTGCGGTACCTCGCGGGCATCTGTTACTTCACGAACTCATTGGTGACGATGTCGTCAGCTGCGATCGGTTCGGTGACCGCAGTCCCCTTCTCGTCATACACGAGGCCCTGTTCGACAATGAATGCCAGGTAGGTGTTCCAGCGATCAATGTCGGCAAAGCCCACACCGCCCTTTGAATCAGGCCAATACTGTGTGGAGAGTATTTCCTGGCTGCGGGTGACCAGTTCGGGATCAAGTTTGGCCTGTGGGTTGGCATCGACCAGAATTTTCGCCGCTTCGTCGGGGTTATCCTTGGCGAACTCGTAGCCCTTTTGTGCTGCCTGCACGAACGCGCGGACAAGGTCGGGATCCGATTCGATCAAGTCGTTGCGCGTCGAAATGCCGATCATTGCCGGAGTGGTGGGAACGTCGTAGTCGGCGGGCTGGAACATATGCAGCTTGGTGCCCGACAGTTCTGCCTCAATTGCCTCCCACGTGCTGAGAACCTCAGCAAAATCCGCCTGGCCTGATTCCAGAGCCGCCATCGCCTGCGCGCCCACAATGACGCGGTCAAATTCGCCTGTTCCGCCATCGTGCTGAATCATCATCTGGGTGGAGATATGGGCCGAATCGCCCGAGTAGTCTGCAATTGTCTTGCCGTCCAGATCTTTTGGACGGGTGATCCCCGAATCTTCCAGAACTCCCACGCCATAGGAGGACTTTTGCTGAATATTCAGCACCATCGTCAGCCCGAGGTTGGCGGCGTGAGCCGATGCCAGTGCATCTGCTCCCGAGATTCCAAAATCAGCGCCCTTCGCGCTGAGGACAGCGTCAACACCTGACTTGGAGAAGCCCATGATGTCCACATTCAATCCGGCGTCCGCGAAGTAGCCTTTTTCCTGGGCGACGAACAGTCCAGTGTGATTCGTGTTCGGTGTCCAGTCCAAGATGACGGACACATCACGCATCTGTCCAGAGGCCTGCGAAGCCGACTGGCCGGTGGCGTCGGCGCCTGACTGGTCAGCTGAGGACATATCCGACGATCCGCCTGATGAGCATGCGCCCAGCATGGCGACGCTGAGGAGGAGGGGCAAAAGCCTGGTTGTTTTCATGATCTCTCGATTGCTAGTTGGGTAACTGTGCGGATAAATTGAGTGCCGGATTCAGTGGTGAACCACCGGTGATGAGCATCCATCCCGATCGTGTACGCCCAATCCGACGTACGCCCCGGTATCGGGGCACGCTGGTCATACTCGATAACAGCGAGTTCAAACTCGGTGTTCGACACTGCCACCATCGGCGCGAGCATGCGAGCCTCCTCGCGCATCAGTGGGTACTGACTGACATACCCGTCCAGAAGGTCGCGCACCACCTGGGGACGCCACGCATTTTCGATACCTTCAGTGATGGTCAGCCAGTCGATCGCGTGACGTTCAATGAGCTGTGCCAGATCGAACAGCGACGGGTTGGCGTATGCCAGCCCAAAATCAAAGACACTGGTGATGACGGGACCCTGCCTGGTGTCCTTCCACATCGTGTTGGACACGTGCAGGTCCCCGTGTGTCCAGTAACGAGGGCGCTCCCGCAGCGGCTCAAGGGCCCGCGCAAAAGGAGCGACAACTGCCAGGTCACCAGCCAGGTCACGGCCGGTTCTGGACACATAGTTGGCAACGATGGGGTGCGCTTCGCACCAGGCTTCAAGACGGTCAAACGGATCACCCAGCATGAGGTC
This sequence comes from Pauljensenia sp. C0170B4, assembly GCF_056590235.1. Lineage (NCBI taxonomy): Bacteria > Bacillati > Actinomycetota > Actinomycetes > Actinomycetales > Actinomycetaceae > Pauljensenia > Pauljensenia sp. C0170B4. Next base: position 105,868 of record NZ_JBWPVS010000004.1, read on the forward strand.
CATGCGCGACTGGTAAGGATTGGGCGGTGCGACCACTGCCGGAATCTTTTCAGAGGCGCGACGAAGCTGCCCCGCCACTCGGCCGATTTCCACGCTCTCTTCGCGTGTGCACGGCGGCATCCAGCTGGTCGTCGCACGGTAACGGTCTTCACCCGGCGCGCATTCGCTCACTTCCCAGACCCATCCGCCCATCGTCAGACATGTTCTGCCGGTATCGAAGGTGAAGAAGCGCGGCGTCGGGAAGGCGCCTGCGGCAAGCCGGTTCACGTAGTCATGTTTGACACACAGGTCGTATTCGCTGATCAGGTGGGGCGCATAGCGTTTGATGAAGACGCGTGTTCCACATGCCAGCTGGGCGATACACGCCGAGGCCATTGGACGCGCCGAGTGAGTGAGGACCTGCGGGCACTGGGCGGAAGCACCCGCCAGATGCGGCATATCCACCAGGCGCTCTTCCAGCGCCGCCACATCCTGATCTGAGATCAGTGGCCACACATTGTTAATGATGTCGAGTTGTTCGTCTCGATTCATTTGCGGCTCCTCGTGCTCACCAATGCGCACGACTAAACCGCGTTCCTACGCCAGCATGATCTGGTTCAGGTATAACGGTCGGAGAATTTTCCCTCTCAGCCCGCCTGTCCGGGCTCCCGTGCCCCCTCACCATACCATCAGCTGCACGTCATACGTAAAACGAGGGTGCCCCACCCTCACATAGTGGATGGGTCACCCTCGTCAATGGGACAGGAAACACAGTGCGAACTAGTCGCGAGCCTTTTCCTTCATTTCCCACGTTTCGATGATGTCGCCCTCGGCAATGTCCTTGAAGCCCAGGGTGATACCGCATTCGTAGCCTTCGCGAACCTCGGTGACATCGTCCTTTTCGCGGCGCAGCGACGCGATCTCCAAATCGGGAGCAACCACGACACCGTCGCGAACCAGGCGGGCCTTCGAGCCGCGGCGAATGATGCCGTCACGGACAATGGAGCCTGCGATGTTACCGAACTTGCCGGAGCGGAAGACCTGGCGGATCTCAGCCGTGCCCAGCGCGACCTCTTCATAAATCGGCTTGAGCATGCCCTTCAGGGCCGCTTCGATATCGTCGATGGCTGCGTAGATGACCGAGTAGTACTTGATCTCCACGCCTTCCGCGTCGGCCATTTCAGCCACGCGCTCAGCCGGACGCACGTTAAAGCCGATGATGACCGCGTTATCGACGGTGGCCAGGTTGACATCGTTTTGCGTAATGGCTCCGACGCCGCGGTGGATGATCCGCAGGGCAACTTCGTCGCCCACGTCGATACGCAGCAAGGAATCTTCCAGAGCCTCAACGGCACCGGACACGTCACCCTTGATGACAAGGTTGAGGGTGTCAACTTCACCTTCCTTGAGAACCTTATCGAAGTCTTCGAGGGTGACGCGCTTGCGACGCTTGGCCAGCAGTGCTGCGCGCTCGGCAGCTTCTCGCTTGTCAGCGATCTGGCGGGCGGTGCGGTCATCGGATGCCACAAGGAAGGAGTCGCCTGCCCGTGGAACTGATGTCAGGCCGATCACCTGCACCGGTCGTGACGGACCGGCTTCCTGCACATCCTTGCCATACTCGTCGAACATGGCGCGCACGCGTCCGGAGGCGGATCCCACAACGAGGGCGTCTCCCACGCGCAGCGTTCCACGCTGGACCAGCATGGTGGCAACCGCACCACGACCACGGTCAAGATTCGCTTCAATGGCGACGCCTCGCGCCTCGGTGTCAGGGTTTGCCTCCAGGTCAAGTGCGGCATCCGCTGTCAGGAGGACTGCTTCGAGCAGGTCACTGATGCCGGTGCGCTGCTTGGCGGACACGTCCACGAACATGACGTCGCCGCCATATTCTTCAGCCACAAGGTTGTATTCGGTGAGCTGGGAGCGGATCTTATCCGGATTGGCATCTTCCTTATCCACCTTGTTGACGGCCACAACGATCGGCACGTCCGCTGCCTGCGCATGGTTGATCGCTTCAACGGTCTGCGGCATGACGCCGTCATCGGCTGCGACCACCAGGATCGCAATGTCCGTTACCTTGGCGCCACGGGCACGCATAGCGGTGAAGGCTTCGTGACCAGGCGTGTCGATGAATGTGATGGGGCGGTCCTTGCCCTCCATATCCACCGTGACCTGGTAGGCGCCGATGTGCTGGGTGATGCCACCGTGTTCGGTGTCGACGACGTCGGTGTGCCGGATGGCGTCCAGCAGCTTCGTCTTACCGTGGTCGACGTGACCCATGACGGTGACGACCGGTGGGCGCGGCTTGAGGTGCTCTTCATCATCAAGTTCTTCGGCCTCAAGGTCGATATCGAAGGACTCAAGCAGTTCGCGATCTTCGTCTTCTGGGGAAACGACCTTAACGTTGTAGCCCAGTTCGTCGCCCAGTGTTTCAAAGGTGTCCTGATCCAGTGACTGCGTGGCTGTTGCCATTTCACCGAGGTGGAACAGAACAGTCACCAATGCTGCCGGATTGACGTCGATCTTTTCGGCAAGATCAGCCAGGGATGCGCCCTGACGGATGCGAATCTCCTGGCCATTTCCGCGAGGAATCTTCACGCCGCCGATTGTCGGTGCACTCTGCTCTTCGTATTCCTGCCGCCTTGCACGCTTGGACTTGCGTCCGCGACGCGAGCCGCTTCCACGGCCGAATGCGCCCGGTGTGGAGCCGCGACCACCGCGACCGCCACGGGGACGGCCACCGCTCGGGGGCGCAAATGCACCTGCGTGTGCGCCGACTCCTGGGCTGTTGTGACGTGAATTGTTGGAACGTCCACGTCCGCCACGTGACGGGCGGTCAGGCTTGGCGAACCGTGCCTGATCGGGCATCATCATCGGGTTTGGATGGTTGCCGCCGCGTGAACGGTTCGGGCGTTCAGCGCGGTGCTCGCCACCGCTGGAGCGGTTCGTGTGCGCAGCGCCACCTTGTGTGCCGCGACCACCGGGCCTGTTGGTGCGCTGGCCACCGCGTGTTCCACCAGGTCGAGGCATACCTTGCGTGGATGCGAAGGGATTGTTGCCTGGGCGTGGCCCAGCAGGGCGCGGGCCGGGACGAGGTCCTGGGCGCGGTGCCGACTGGCGGCCATGAGCCTTGGAATCTGAAGCCGATGCTTTCTTGGCGGATTGGGGGCCGGGCTTGGGACCAGATTCTCCCGACGACGCCGGTGCCGATGCGTGAGCATCGCCTGATTCCTGAGTATCGCGAGGTCCCGGTTTCGCCGCTGCAGCTGCCTTCTTGTCAGCTGCGTGCGCTACCGGTCCTGGCTTTGGTGCTCGCGTCTTGGCCGGTTTCTTTTCTGACTTTCCGGTCGGCGCATCATCACTGGCCGCACTGCTTTCTGGCTGTGCCAGGTCGGCAGGTGTGGACGCAGTGGACGACTTCCTGGTCGACTTACGAGACGCAGTAGTTGTCTTCGCAGCCGTTTTCCTTGTTTTCTTGGGTGCCTTCGCCTTCTCGGATTCTTCTGTGTCCTGAGGCGCAAGGGAGGCGTAGTGTTCACGCACGGCTCGAACCACTGGCGGTTCCAGAGCCGAGCTTGATGCCTTGACGAACTCTCCGCTATCGCGCAGGTACGCCAAGAGTTCTTTGCTGGCAATGCCGAGCTCTTTGGCGAGCTCGTGTACACGCAACTTTGCCACAATTCTCCTGTCCGGATCCGTCTCCGAACTGGAGACGGGACTTATCGTTCTTGCTGGCAGCTCATCGCTGGGTACTCATCGGGTGCCCATCAGCTTCCAACCCGCTTCCATTACTCGATGTCCAACGCACGGTGCGTTGCTGACAATGTGATCGTGTCGATCAGGTGATCCCACTGGTCCTCCCCCACGGTGTGAGGCAGGCGTAATGCATGTTCGAGGGCTCGCCGTCGGCGGGCCTTCTCCATGCATGTCGCATGTGCGTGAATCCACGCACCACGACCTGGCAGGATGCCTTTTGGATCCACCTGTGCGGATCCGTCGTGAGTCGCCACCATTCGAACCATGCTCGAGGGGGCGCCTCGCTGCCGGCAGCCAATACATGTGCGAATCGGGCCTGAATGGTCATGCGTCTCCACCGCACACATACTAGTCCAGCTCAACCAGTCTAACTGAGGTCGGCGTCCGTATTGGAATCTGTATGTGAGCGACTGGTCACGTCGTCCTCGTCCTCGTCCTCGGCAGTGATGTCGAGTGCGTCGGTGCCGCTACCATCTGACACGCTGGCAGCCTCGTCACCTCCATAGGGCATGTCAGGCATCGATGAGCGTGACGCCTCCATCTTTCCGTCCGCATCCGTGTCGGAGTGAATATCAATGTGGAAACCTGTCAGACGCGCAGCCAGTCGAGCGTTTTGTCCCTCTTTGCCGATTGCCAGTGAGAGCTGGAAGTCAGGCACAACGGCGGTGGCGGTGTGATTTTCAACCGAGTGCACGACCACTCGGCTCACGCGCGCCGGAGACAGCGCGTTGGACACGAAACGAGCAGGATCTGCCGACCAGTCAACGATGTCGATCTTTTCACCACCCAGCTCAGTCATCACCGAGCGTACACGCGACCCCATCGGCCCAATGCATGCTCCCTTGGCGTTGACACCTTCACGTGTTGCTGCAACGGCGATCTTCGTGCGGTGGCCCGCTTCGCGCGCAACGGCCTTGATCTCCACCAGACCCTGCTGGATCTCAGGAACCTCGCGTTCGAACAGGCCGAGCACCAAGCCGGGGTGGGTTCGTGACAGGACGATTCGCGCACCACGCTCGGTGCGTTCAACCGACACGACGTAGGCGCGGATCCGCTCATTGTGATGGTATTCCTCGCCCGGAACCTTTTCTGAATCCGGCAGCACGGCCTCGAAGTCGTCCGATAGTTTCACCAGCGTCAGGTGGCGTTCACGTGCCTGCTGGACAAGGCCGGTGACGATCTGCCCGGTCTTGGATGCAAAGTCGCCCAGAACTTTCTGATCGTCGGCGTCTCGCAGCCGCTGCATGATCACCGAGCGCGCAGTTGCCTGTGCGATGCGCCCAAAGTTGGAGGGGGTGTCATCGAATTCACCGATCGGGTTGCCGTCGTCGTCTTCTTCGGTCGCCATGACGGTGACCCGCCCTGAACGCTTGTCGATCTCAATGCGAGCTTTGCGGATAGCGCCCGGGATGTTGTGATACGCCTTGAGCAGCGCCTCTTCGATCGCGTCCACAAGAGTATTGAGATCTACACCTTTTTCCTGCTCCACCATTCGGAGCGCTGTCATGTCAATTTCCATGATCCCTCACTTGTCTGACTTACCCGTGCCAAGCTCGACGCGCGGACGCGCCTTCTTGATCGTGTCGTATTCAATGGTAACCGGCTCACCATCGACCACCAGAATGACCTGCTGATCAGCCACTTCGGACAGTCTCCCCTCAACGGTGTTCCCGTCGCGAAGCTTGACGCGGATGAGCCGTCCGATCTGTCTGCGCCAGTGTCGCGGCTGCGTGAGTTCACGCTCGGCTCCCGGTGTGGACACTTCCAGAATGTATTCACTGTCAATCGGGTCGGCCTCGTCCATCGCCAAGGAAATGGCTCGTGAGACCTGCGCGAGTGTGTCGGAGTCAACTGACTCGTAGGAGTCTGCAGACGTGTCCTCACCGTAATCCACGCTGATGCGCACAATCGGACGCGCCTGGGGGCCGACGACCTCGATCTGATCGATGATGAGTCCGCACGTGGCGACGACGGGCTCCAGTATGCGCCTGATCAGATCCTGATCTACTGGCTGAGCGGGTTGTGCCACAGTTTCTTCCTTCCGAACGACACGCCAATATTCACTAGTTTAGCCACATGCGCGTGCGATGATGACACCGTGAAGTTTTCGTCCCGGCCCGGTCGCCGCCCATTTTCCTCCGTGGCGAGGGCGGCGTGCGCAAGCGCCGCGATAGCTGCCATCGCCGTGACACTCACGGGCTGCGGGGGTCACCTGGAATCGGCGCAGGGCTCACTGCCTGAGCTGACAGCGCCCCAGCTGGTGCGCGATCGTGCTGTTCGCGCGGATTGGGCAATTGCCGCTCGTGCCGACGAGCTCGCTGATCTGGCCGGACAGTGTGAGCCGTGCCAGAAGGCGTGGCGCGATGTGGCCGACCGTGCCGAGCAGCGAGTCGAGTCACTGGGAGGCGTATGGGATCCGTGGCCTGATGGTGCCCCTGAAGGCGCTGACTTGCCCGATCCGATCGCTGAGGCTCCCGTTGCAGCGGATGCATTCGTCGCCTGGATGGCGGCCTGTGCTGTACGCGACTTGTCATCCGTCGCTGATCCTGCCCTGCTCAGTGATGCCGATGCGCGCATACTTTCCAGGGTCGCGGCGGCGCGCCTGGCGGATGCGACCACGCTCGGTGCGGTTGTGGGCGTTGATTACGGTGAGGGCGCATCAAGCGTGCTGGCACTGGCGAACCGGATTGCGGCTCGGACTTTCGGGGATTCTGCGGGCGGGTCTGCTCGTGATGGCGTGATGCGCGCGGCTCAGGGAATTTTGGATGCCCAGGAGGTTGCGCCTGTCGACACAGGCACCGTCCTCTTTGCGCACCTGGCACCCGCTGACCAGGGCATGCACAGCGATCAACGCGACTTCACTGAAGATGCTGACGTGTCCTATGCGGTGCGCGTATGGGACTGCGTCGGTCAGACTCTTCCTGCCCTCCAGGTGGAGGGCGAGGGGATCGCTGACGCATCTGCCACGGTGGATCGATTGTTGGAACGCACGCGAGTTGTCCTCAACGCTGGCGTGGACGATACGCGCGAGTTCCGGTGCCATCTGGAAGAGTCGTCACCTCAGTCACTGGATGCGTTGATGCTGGCAACGGATCTGACTCTGGTTGATTCCGCCGATGCGGATGTGCGCGCTCTGGGGGTGCGCAGCCTGGCCGCTGACATTGTGGCAGGAGCCGCATCGGGCAGTGCTGACATGTCAGACGCCCTCGATGCAGCCTTAAAGCAGTAACGTTTCTGTCCCTCACGTACTGCGGTGTGCGTGATACCTGCCCGCGCATTGTTCGCCTGTCATGCGCGGCGTCCAGTTGGGGGCCTAGTATGCGTATCCCATCACCGTCTGGGCAGGCGCTTGTCGTTGTGATTCTGCGGTGCCCCGACCGGGGCTCGAACCCGGGACAAACGGATTATGAGTCCGCTGCTCTAACCGACTGAGCTATCAGGGCAGATCTAGCCTAACCGCTTTAAGGCTTCGAAAGCGAATCGCGCCTGAACGCAAATGCCAGTGGTGTGGGTCATACTGTGCACCACGATGACAGGAACACAAAACGGACCAGTCGCTGCCTTACCCCAATCATCCAGAGGAGTCTACTCATGAACCAGTTCACTGACGTTCACGCACTAGCTGTCAAGCTCTACGATGCCCTCGGCGCGTTCCGTGAGAACGCCGACGAAGATGAGGCCACATTGTGGATGCTGTACCAAACCTTAGCCGGGTGGCTGGCGAGCATGCTGCGCCATAAGGCTGCTGACGACCAGGTCGAACAGACACTTGCAGCGATCGCGCTGCGAGACGCACTACGAGAGTTCACGTTCGCAAGCTGCCTGGCATATGGCCAACTGATGAAAGTGATCCGCGAAAGCGGTGAGGACCTGAATGATCTCGACACATCGGAGTTTGCTAGTCTTCACGACATCATCGAGGAATGCCTGACCGAAAGTAGGCTGACGCTGGGAGATCGCCTCACGAACAATTAAGCAATGATTGTCCGGGGAGCGTTCGGGGACGTGGCCTACGCGAGAGTAAGGCGAGGAGCCACTGTTCGGCCAATTGGAGCACGTCGATTGGCCCAAGTCAAGGCAATAAAAAGCTCCCGCGACTGGATTCGAACCAGTAACCGTCCGATTAACAGTCGGATGCTCTGCCGTTGAGCTACGCGGGATCAACGCATTGAAGTCTAGCGACTGATGACCAAAAGGGGCAACTTGAAAGAGGTGGTGTATCCCTCACTTTGCTGCACGTGCCAATACAGCACTGCTCACGCGCCAACGGCCAGGGTGAGTGGCTCAGGCTCACACTCGCACGCTCATGTGAGGCCGCTGCTCGGTCTCGCTAGTCGAGGCCGACACCTTCACGCACATCCCGTTCAAGCGCGTCCGCCTGATGCGCTTCCTCACCGGTTAGCGGCCCATCCGACACGAGTGTGGAGAACAACTGCCCATCAGCAGCTCGACGGATTGCAGCAGTCACTGTCGCACCCGAATCAACCGTCACCGAACGTTGAGTCACGATCGACTGCGACACAGCTTCACTCATAAGCGCCATAAAACGCTCTGGGTCCTCACTGATCGTGACACCCGTGAACGGTTCGCGGTCGGGATCGACCCACGTGACGCTCAACGTCCGCTTCTCAGCGTTCCAGCGCGCATGCTGAACTTCGTACCACATGGCAGCGAGGTGGACACCCTCGTCACTGGCGACGAAAAATGCGTACTTGCCGGCGATGACTACTCGCCCGTCCTCGAGGCGCTCACATGGAGCACTCGCATCATAGGCGGGCAGATGCTGCGCAACCGTGGAGGGAAGCTGGCTGTGAGAAGGTTTCGAAGGTGTCATAGCAGTGAGGATATCCGCAACGGTGATCTAGTTCGCGTCCAGAAGCTGACGCTCGTAAGGATCAACGCTCAAGCCGGCATCGATGATGGAGCGAGCCCACTCGCGAGCGCTGAACAGCGAATGATCACGGTAGTTGCCACACGACTTTTCATCCGTACCCGGCACATCGTCCCACGCGACGTCTTCGGCAATGGCGCGAAGAGAATCGGTCACCACGCGCACAATGTCCTCCACTGCCGGTTCTCCCCACGTAATCAGATGGAACCCAGTACGGCAACCGAACGGTGAGCAGTCAATGATTCCGTCCATGCGGTCACGCAGGAGTGACGCCAAGAGGTGCTCAATCGTATGCAACCCCCCGGTGGGGATGGCGTTCGCGTTGGGCTGGACAAAACGAAGATCGAAATTCGAGATCACGTCACCGGCAGGCCCGCTCTCACGATTGATGAGCCGCACGTAAGGCGCGCGCACAGCCGTATGATCGAGCTGGAAACTTTCCACTTCCGCCATTTCTTCTCCTAATTCTGCTCAGCGAACGCTCGCCGCCGCTCTTCACATTTCATCAACTCTGTGAAGGTCTCAGCATAGCGCTCATCATCAGAGTTCATACGCTGCAGTTTCGCATGCAGCTCGGCACTTCGACGCGTCAGATCCATCCGCACCATCGCAGCAATAATGCCGCGCGAAAACGAACGCATTTGATCGGGGCGGTCCTGCGGCAAGGGTGCGACAGCCAGCTGCGTGACAACCGCATCGACAACCGGCCCGGCGCTTTCACGAATCGCTTCGGCAAATTTCTTCGTCGCAGCAGCTTCCGCCGCGTCCCCCCTGCCCATCGAGTCTTCTGCTCGGGTCAGCATGTCAGTAAAGGTCTGCAGCCCGCCGATAGCGCGCACAGCGTCGTGAACTGCCCTGTGAGCAGGCACCGTGAACGCTTCCCCACCCAGTTCCTCAAAACCGGAATCCACCACGTCGACTGGGCGTTGAATCAACACCTCAAGGGCCTGGCGCTCCAGGTTCGCCACCGGATCGTCCATCACTGCTGCAGGCACTCGTCCAGGCACGCCCGTGCCCGCCATGTCCATTGCCGAGGGCGACGTGTAGCTGCGCGCCTGCGCATAACGACCACCCTGATTGGACGCCATCCGCGGCGCGGTGCGCACCGACTTGGCCACATCTCGCATATCCATGCCGAGCCAGCCCGCTAGTGAACGCGTGTACTCGTTACGCAACGCCCTGTCCTTGATCCCGGCCACCACGGGAGAGGCAGCGTGCAACGCGGCAACGCGACCTTCAGCAGTGTTTAGGTCCTGCAGGCGCAGCAACGAGCGGATGACAAACTCGAACAGCGGTGTGCGCGAATTGACCAGGTTCAATACTGCCTGATCACCGCTGCGAAGCCGCAAGTCACACGGATCCAGGCCGGATGCCTCCACGGCGACGAAGGTCTGCGCGGAGAAGTTCTGATCCTCACCAAAGGCACGAAGCGCCGCCTTACGACCGGCCTCATCACCGTCAAAAGTGAAAATAATTTCTCCACCGTGAGCACGCCCCGATGAGAGCACCACTCCAGCCGCAGGATCAGCACTGTCGCCAAGCAAACGCCGTACGATCTTGACGTGCTCGGAGCCGAACGCAGTGCCGCATGTGGCCACCGCAGTGACTTCCCCAGCCACATGCGCGGCCATCACATCGGTGTAGCCTTCCACAATGACGATGCGTCGACGCCTGGAGATTTCACGCTTGGCCAGGTCAAGGCCGTAGAGAACCTGCGATTTGTGGTAGATCGCTGTTTCCGGAGTATTCAGATACTTCGGAGAATTCGTGTCAGAATCGTCCAGGCGCCTCGCACCGAACCCGACGGTCGCACCCGTAATGTCGCGGATCGGCCACATCAGGCGCCCTCGGAAACGATCGTAAATGCCGCGGTTTCCCTGACTGGCCAGGCCGGCGGCCAGAATCTCCGCATCCGTGAATCCACGCGAGCGCAGCAGACGCGTGAGCGAATCCCACGATTGTGGAGAATACCCGATCCCGAACTGCGCACTGTCGGACTGCGAAAAACCGCGGTTGGCCAGGAAAGCGCGGCCTGGCTTTGCCTCGTGAGACATGAGCTGTTCGCGGTAGAAATCCTCTGCCACGTTGTGGGCATCCAGGAGGCGCTGACGCTTCCCCGGTTCTTCCTCGCGTACCCGCCGGCCGCCTTCTTCATAGTGCAGCGTGATCGAGTAACGCTGGGCGAGCATCTCGACGGCTTCAACGAAGCTCATATGGTTGATCTTCTGGATGAAGCTGATAACGTCTCCACCCTCACCACATCCGAAGCAGTGCCACAGGCCGACTACGGGGCGCACGTGAAACGAAGGGGTCTTCTCATCGTGGAACGGGCACAGGCCCTTCAATGCGCCTACACCCGCACTCTTCAAGGTGACGTGTTCGCCTACCACCTCTTCGATCCGGCAGGCTTCACGCACCGCCGCTATGTCTTCTCGACGGATCATGCCAGCCATGGCTTCAGTGTACTGTTCCGCGCCCTCACGTCCACTGGGTCGATAGCAGTCCGCACAGGCGGGCGTGCCACTGTGAGGCTGAAATATCCGTCAATGTCGCCACCTGATCGATGACGACACGCAGCCGCTCGGCATCACCGTCGGCATGTTGCCATGCAGTCGCAAACGGCTCTTCGAGGTGCTGCCCGCGCGATTCGAGCAACGCGTCAACCAGGTCGGCAAGAATCGTGCGCTGATGCAGGTAGACCGGTTCGGTTTCTCGCGGAGACATCACGTAGTGCACAGCGATCCCCTTGAGCAGCTGAATCTCCGCCCGCACGTCCCGAGGAATCACCAGGTCCGCATGGTGCCGTCCCAGCGGGCCATCACCGGCCACTTCGCGCGTGGCCGCAACAACGCTTTGACAAAACCTGCCGATCAACTGGCTAGTCAGATTCTTCAATGCCGCAAGGTCCGCATAGGTGCCATCGAAACGGTGCAGCCACACCGGCAGCGCCAGCAGGCGCTCCATCGCCGCTTCCAGTTCAGTTGCGCTCGCTCCCGGGCCGTACCACTGCAGCGTGGAGTCGATAATGCCCGCCACATGCTCATCATCACTCACGTGGCTCACATCCATCGCGCGCGTGGCGATCGCGTCCTCCACGTCGTGCACGCAATACCCGATGTCATCAGACAGGTCCATGATCTGTGCTTCAAGGCAGCGCCTCCCCGCGGGCACATCGCCGCGCATCCAGGTGAACACCTCGGCGTCATCCTCATAGACGCCAAACTTCTTCATCGACTTGTCAGGGTCTGGGCCCTGGCCGCGCTTCCACGGATACTTCGCGATGGCGTCCAGCGTCGCCCTCGTCAAATTCAGTCCCGAGGGTGCCCCGTCCGGGGCGACAACTTTGGGTTCGAGGCGCACCACAATGCGTAGTGTCTGAGCGTTGCCCTCAAAGCCTCCGGCATCTTGCGCCAGGTCGTTGAGCACGCGTTCGCCGTTGTGACCGAACGGCGGGTGGCCCAAATCGTGAGACAGGCACGCTGCCTCCACAACGTCTGGATCTGCGCCCAGTTCTTTACCAAGCTCGCGACCCACCTGTGCCACTTCCAGTGAGTGCGTCAGGCGCGTGCGCACGAAGTCATCGCTGATGGGTCCCAGCACCTGAGTCTTGGCGCCCAAGCGTCTCAGCGCTGATGAATGGACAATTCGCGCGCGGTCACGTTCAAAATCGGTGCGTTCAGGATTCTTGGGTGATTCTGCGACGAATCGTTCACGGTCATCTGCCGAGTAGACGATCCGATGGGGCGCCTGGGCGTGGTTCATGCGCTGGTTCACGGCTCCAGCCTAACGCCCGTGCATGCTCTTCCTTGGACAATATGTGCCTTCGGCACGCGAATGGGCCACAATGGTGTTATGTCTGACACGTCGACTTTGCACGTCGCATCCGATTCAAGCGTGACTACGCGACTGGTTCAGCGCGTCCAACGGGGACATTTCCCCTGGTGGAGACGCGCCGTGACCTGCGATATCGGCGGCGGTGTGACCGATGAGGATTTGGAAGTTATCGAAAAACTCTCCTTCGATTTTGCGCGCGTCGGCTTCACGGCTGTTGCCGTCCGGCCCGCACATGCCGACATCGCGGTGGATGGGTCGCGCCTGGCATCATTTATCGAGCGTGTTCACCGCACCGGCGTCAAGGTCATCGTCCGACTGTCCGGCGCGCGCGTGCCGGGCAGCAGCGAGGGAGCGTTTGTCAACTTCGAACAGGACGTGTCCTCACTGGTCGTGCGCACGAGGGCGGCTCTGAAAGCCGGTGCCGACGGGATTGACCTGGGAATCATTCGCGAGGATGACCAGTCAGGTGACGATCAGGCGCAGCGCTTCACGCAGCTGATTCATATTCTGCAGGCTGAGCTGGCCGATTTTGATCGCATGCCGATTCTGAGTGCGGAAAGTTCCATCACCACTCCGCATGCCCTGAGCCGCCACCTGGAGGAAGACTGGTTCCACCATCTGCGTGACGACGCACTGGTCACCTGCCCGTGGGACATCACTGAGCTGCATGAACGCATTGCGTGCACGCTGTCGGAGCGTTCGCGTCTGGGTCACGTTGCCGCCTGGCAGTGGTCGCACTGCGTCACCGACAACCGCCCCGTTCTTCCCTCCCCTGGTTCGTGGGAGGAAGGCGCTTCGCAGTGGCGCCGCAATGCGATGGCACTGGTGGCATTGTCACTGCCGGGGGCGGCGTACGCACCGTTCGACAGGCTGGCCGGTCGCCGCAATTTTGATGCTCACGACGGGGCTCACGTGGAGTGGGAGCCGAGTGAGGATGCGCGCCGCGAGCGCGAAATGGTCTCACGTGCCCTGAGGATCCGTGTTGAGCGCTCCATGGGGTCAGGATCCTTGGCATACGTGAACCACCTGGCCTGGGCGCATGAGGGTGTGGGTGTGCACCTGTGCGCCGGCGTCATGGTGGTGGTCAACGCTTCTGATACTCCTGTTGAGGTTCCGCCCGAACATGCGCTGCTGCTTGATTCAACGGGGCGCTCCGGTGGTGAGCCGAATCAGCCCACTGTTGTCGGCCCTGACCAGTGCGCCTGGTTTGAAGCAGCCTTGGTTCAGGCCCCTCCCGTCTCCAGCTATTCGTAAGCCACACGGGCCTGCTCAATCAGAGAACCATCAGCGCCCGGGCATTGGCAACATCGCGCCGATCTCGATACCGGGTCGGTCTGTTCAGCGGAGCAGCCAGACCAACGCGCTAATTGCTGGTCACCGCCACAATCGGCATGGAGGGACGATCGCCGCGATCGACGGCGAATTCGGACTGGGCGGCCAGTGAGGCCATCGCGCAACTTCCGCATGCCGGTCGGCGTGGCTCAAATCCCTTGTCTTCCTCATCCCACACAATGTCGACTGTGCCGAAATCCAGCACGCCATCCGCGCTTTCGCGCCGACGCTGTTCCATCGCCGTTGAGATCATCAGCTTGATGCGGTTGAGCTGGTTGACCTGTGAGGCACCCGGATCGTAGTCCACTGACACCACATTGGCCTGCGGGTAGCGATTGCGCAACGCGCGGACCATTCCCTTGCCAATGATGTGGTTGGGCAGGCAGCCGAAAGGCTGTGCACAGATGATGTTCGGGCAGCCATGTTCAATCATGTCGACCATCCCCAGGCTGTGAGCGTTCCACGATGCTGATGCCATCGCGTTGTGGAAGAACTGGATCAGTGTGGGCAGTTCCGCCTCACGCCCTTCCTCTTCAATAACGCGCACCGCGTGGTTGTTTGCCTCGGGATGGAACTTCATCAGGATTTCTCCGACCAGTCCCACCAGGGGTTTGCGCGATGTCGCGCATGGCAAGCGCGGCGACATACGCGAAATCATCAGACGCATCGCAGAAGAAGAATTCATTGCGAATGGATACGACGGCACCACAACCCGTCATATCGCGGCTCGCGCCAACTGCGATCCGGCAATGGTGAACTATTATTTCGACTCCAAGCAGCGTTTCCGCTCCTACGTACACTCCAGCATTATCCCCGACATTACTGACTTTATTCATCAGCACGTGTGCGGAACTGACGCTCCTCCCCTGTCATCCGCCACGCGCACAGCGATTGCGCGGGAGATTGAGTGCGTCATGTCCACGCTGTACGGTGTGGCCACGATGCGCTACATTGTCCAGCTCGAACCTCTCGCATCCATGTCAGAGCAGCCACTTATCGACGAGTTCGCTCCCATCGTGCAGCGCCGCCTGGATACGGTTGTCGAACTGGTTCGCTCGCCACGGAGCCGGTAGGTCTCCTCGCACCCACACGCTCACGCTTCCTTGGTCAGGTGAGTGATGGTGTAGGTTTCGCCAGGACGCGTATCGAATGCGAGGTGCGTGGCGTCCAGCAGCGTCGATCTCACGCACGCGCCGTCAGCGCTTGTCACGGTCGCGTTCGAGGCGCCCACAAGGCGCACCATTGCGTGCCCGCCGCTTCCGGAGGTAATCGTCATCAAAGTGACGGCGCCATCGGCCCATTCATAGCCAACCGTGAAGTTGCCGCGAGCGCGCAGCCCACTGACTCGACCGTTTCTCCACACGCGTGGCAACGCGGGCGCTGGATACATATAGTTGCGGTACTCGCGTCCATCCTGACCCACCCAGGTCGAATTGGACTGCAGCAGCATTTCGCTGACACCTGCGGTGTAGCCGAAGTTCCCGTCGATCTGGAACGGCGGGTGTGTATCGAACAGGTTGGGGTAGATCCCGTTGGCAAAAAGAGACTGGATGATGCGGTGCGCACGCTCCCCATCGCCGGCGCGGGCCCACGAATTCAGTCGCTGAGCAATTCCCCACCCGGTCGCGCGGTCAGATCGATCATTCATCGACACCTTTGCCGCGTCGAGGAATTCTGCATGATCAACAGTGATCAGGTCGCCAGGATAGAGGCCCAGCATATGCGACATGTGGCGGTGGTAGCGCTGATAGTCCGCGATCGCGGAGCCATCCGTATGATGCCCGAGGGCGCCCTCGTCGTACCATTCCTTGATCTGGCCTGAGTCGCCAATGACGATGGGGTCGAGCAGGTGCCTGGCGCACGCCCATGAACGTGAAGCGTCCGAGGTGAACGCGCCGTCATTTTCCCAGTCCCGCTCCCAATCGTCGATGGAGCAGCTCTCATCCATCGTCAGCCGATCGGCATCCACCTGCAGCACCTCTGCCGCTTCGATGGCGTCAGTCAGCATTTGCCAGATCAGGGTCTGCTCGTACACGTTGCCGTCAGTGACCGGTCCATGTTCGGGCGAGTAGGCAGGCGATGAGACCAGGCGGCGTGTGCCCGTCGAGTCGGTGGACGGGTGCAGCAGGCGCTGCACGTACAGGTCTGCCTGTTCTTTGAGCAGCGGGTAGATGTCTTCTCGCAGGCGCTCCGTGTCCCCGGTGAACTCGTACCATTCGTAGACGTTGTGCAGCATCCACGGAACCACGGCGGGCGACCATCCCCAGAAAGAGTCACGTCCCGGAGTGGTCCAGCCAAATGGAGTGTTCTCGGTGTGAGCGCTGAAACCGGATCCTTCACTGCCATCGGTACCCAGGTAGATGCGTGCCGTGCGTCTGCCCGGTTCAACCAGAGCCTTCATGAAGCGGATCATCGGACCAGCAGTTTCGACCAGGTTCGTACTGTAGGCCGCCCAGTAGATCATCTGCATGTTGACGTTGAGGTGGTAGTCGGAGTTCCATGCATTCGGCCCAACGGTATCGTCAGACCTGTTCGCCCATACGCCCTGCAAATTGGCTGGCAGCAGTGAGTTCTCCCGCGAGGAGCTGATGCCGAGGTAGCGTCCGTACTGAAACAGCACAACTTCCAGTTCACGTTGCTGCGCAGGCGAGGCATCTCCTGCGCGGTAGGCGTCGAGCAGCACGTCCGTCGGAACGGTCCGGGCGCACTGATGCGCTTCGCCCCCGTCACATTGGCCCGCATTTTTCGCGTCGCATTGGCCCAGGTCCAGTTTTACTCGGTCAAACAGCGCGCTGTAGTCACGCTGGTGGCGTTCACGCAGGTCATCAATGCTGCGTGCAGCAGCTTCTTCCAGCACCGCCCTGACACGTCTCGACACATCGCGCGGGCTCTCGCCAGTTCGATATGCCGGATACGTCAGCGCATAATCAGTCGCCGCGCTCACCAGCAGCGACACGTGCGTGCACCCTGCAATACTCAGGTGGTCTCCCCCGTCACTGACCTCGCCGTCAGTGCTGGCCACTTTAATTGCCGAGGCATAGCGCAGCCCGTTGTTATGCAGTGCACCGCTGACTTCAAGGAGGCCTCCAGCCACGTCAACGGTGGTGCGCTCAGCGTTTTTCTGACTGTCCTGCTTCGTTGGAAACGACACGGCCAGTGTCTGTGCGGTGGTGGACGTCAGATGCATGACAAGAACGTTGTCAGGGTTGGAGGCAAAGTATTCGCGGGTGATGTGTGTCCCGTCATGATCGAATGCGACGTGCGCGATCCCGGTCGACAGATTCAGGTCACGTTCATAGTTCGAGTAGTGGTCATCAGCGAAACCGTAGTCAAGGTAGATAGTTCCCCACGCCTGGTAGCCTCCTTGTTCGGCCGCATTGAAGCCGCCTATGAGAGTGTTCGACGCCAGGCGCGCTGCTTCTTCGCGGCGTCCCTGTTCGAATAGGTGCTGCACCGAGCGCAGCGTCTGGCCGTTTCTGCCGTGTTCGACTGAGTTGCCGCCGTCATAGGTCGGCGTGCTTCCCGGTCCGCCTGTCCACAGGGTTTTCTCGTTGAAACCGATGCGATCGCGGCTGATCTCACCAAATATCGCGCCGCCCAGGTCACCGTTTCCGATCGGCATCACTGTTTCCTGCCAGATGCGAGAGTCAGCGTCCACGATGGAGGGCGAGCCAGCTTGCGGCCCTTTTCCACTGGACATCAGTTCGGTCAGGCTCGCCGGTTGCCTGTACCACAGGCGCAGGTCGTGGTGGTGTGACGTTGTATGCTGAGCGCTCGCCATGAGGCGCCTTCCTTCGATCGGTGCGCGGTGCGCAATGTCAGTGCGCACGGTGCGCATGTCCACGTAGTGTGTGTGCTACCTGTTGAGCCGGCAACTGGCCAGGCGCACTGGACGCGCCAACCGTTGCAAATGTGGCCGCCAGTCCAAACTCAGGCCCCGCCAGGCGTGTCGCCACACCAGCCTCGCCCATGCCGATACAGATCGTCGGCACGTCCAGGTGCGACATCGCCCACCGTCCAGCCTGCATAATCGCGTCCGCATCAGCATGTGAGTGAGCGCGATAGGCGACCTTGACGATATCTCCATCCAGTGCCGCCATCTGCTCAAGCTGGCGCGTGATCTCTTCAGGTGACGGTGTCAGCTCCCAGTTGTGTGCGGAAATAATGACGGTGCTGCCATCGTTGTGAGCATCGTTCACGATCTGTGCGCTGCCGGGCCATCTGGCTTCCACGTCCACACAGGGCGCAAGCGCGGCCAGGTTCCTGACATTGTGAGCGTATGCGTTTTCATCCAGGGCGCTGCGGCCGCCCTCGTCAATGGTGCGTATGGCGGCGAGGACGGGCACGGGACAGCGTTGGACAACAGCGCTGCACACGCTGGCAAGCTCGTCGGGATCTGGCCACATATCTGCGCGCCACTCGGCCAGATCAATCGGCTCGCCATGCAAGTTGTCGATCTCGTCGACGAGGGCATCCCATGTGCTCCCGGTCAGCGGTGCGATAATTCTGGTCGGATGCCCCGGCCCCAGGAAAACGGGGCCGATCTGGACTTCTCGTTGCATGTTCTCACCCGCCTGACGCGTCATCTTCAGCCAGGTGCAGGTGCTGGCGTTCATCGTCAGTTAGTGTGCGCGAGTTGAGCCACCCATCGGGAAGATGTGGTTTCTTCTCGTGTCCTGCGCGTCCTCTGCTGCCCTGCGCTGCCGACGGGAAGGACTGATCGAGGTCAAGATCCATCAGTCGCTCATGCAGCTCCTCCAGGGAGGAAACCAGATTGAGAGCCTGGCGAGATGGCCCGCCGATCGCGAATCCGCGCAGGTACCAGCCGATGTGAGCGCGCAGGTGACGCATCGCGCGATATTCGTCAGTCATTTCTTCGACCTGCCAGCGAGCATGCTGCTCAATGATGGGTGTGATCTGGCGGAGCGTGGGCGGTGGTGGAAGCGGACGCCCGTGCAAGGCTGCAACGAGTTCGCGGAACAGCCAGGGGCGGCCCTGCGCGCCGCGACCAATCACCACTGCATTACATCCTGTGCTGTCCATCATGGCTCGGGCATCGTCTCCGCTGAAAATGTCTCCATTGCCGAAGACGGGGATGTCCTCACGCACAACGTCGCGTAGTCGCGCAATCGCCTGCCACTGGGCGGCGCCCGAATAGTACTGGTGCTGTGTGCGTGCGTGCAGAGCAATACCGGCGACGCCTGCCTGCTGCGCAATGCGTGCGGCATCCAGGTAGGTCACGTGGCCGTCATCGATGCCGATTCGCATCTTGATAGTGACGGGAATATCTCGGCCGACAGTGCGGCCGGCATCGTCAGCCGCGCGAACCACAGCACCGACCAGTGAGGCAAACAGGTCTCGCTTGTAGGGAAGCGCAGCTCCCCCACCCTTGCGCGTGACTTTCGGCACCGGGCAACCAAAATTCAGGTCCACATGATCGGCCAGATCCTGCTCGACAAGCAGTCGGGTCGCAGCCGCCATCACGTCAGGATCGACTCCATATAGCTGGATGGAGCGCACCCGTTCTTCAGGATCCACGCGCACCATATCCAACGTGCGTTGGTTGCCTTCAACCAGAGCGCGCGAGGTCACCATTTCGGTGACATACAGGCCCGCTGGCGCATCGATCCGGGGACGTGGATGTGCCTGCCCGTCAGGAGCTGGACGCAAATGCTCGGGCAGGCCTTCCTCACCGAAGTGGCGGCACAGGCGCCGAAATGGCACATTCGTGACTCCCGCCATCGGCGCCAGGATGACCGGTGACCACAATTGAATGGGGCCGACAGCTACAGGCGCGAAGGCGGGAGCACACTGAACGGGAAGTAACGTCATCGGATGGACAGGTATGCCTCAGCAGGCGCCGAGCTTATCGGCAAGCCAGGCAGGAACCTCGTCGATCGGGATGCGCACCTGCTCCATCGAGTCGCGCTCACGGATTGTCGCTGCGTGATCGTCGAGCGAGTCGAAGTCAATGGTGACGCAGTAGGGTGTGCCGATCTCATCTTGACGGCGGTAGCGCCGGCCCACCGCGCCAGCATCGTCATAGTCCACGTTCCACCGCGTGCGCAGGCTCTTCGCCAGTTCGCGTGCAGGCTCCTGCAGTTCCGGCTTGCGTGACAGCGGCAAGACGGCGGCCTTGACGGGAGCCAGACGAGGATCCATATGCAGCACCGTTCGCTTGTCCGCACCACCCTTCGCGTTGGGTACTTCTTCCTCGTCGTAAGCCTCCACGAGGAATGCCATGAGAGAGCGGGTCAGACCAGCCGACGGTTCGATAACATACGGAGTCCAGCGTTCGTTCTTCTGCTGATCGAAGTAGTCCAGCTTGGCGCCGGAAGCTTCGGCATGGACCGATAGGTCGTAGTCGGTACGGTTGGCGATGCCTTCGAGCTCGCCCCACTGGGAGCCTTGGAAACCGAACGTGTATTCGATATCAACGGTGCGCTTGGAATAGTGCGAGAGTTTCTCTTTCGGGTGTTCGTACAGGCGCAGGTGTTCGGGATCAATGCCCAGGTCGACGTACCACTGGAAACGCTGGTCGATCCACTGCTGATGCCACTGCTCATCAGTGCCCGGTTCCACGAAGAACTCAAGCTCCATCTGCTCGAATTCGCGGGTACGGAAGATGAAGTTACCTGGCGTGATTTCGTTGCGGAAGGACTTGCCGATCTGAGCGATGCCGAACGGCGGTTTCTTGCGGGAGGTCGACATGACGTTGGCGAACTGCGTGAAGATACCCTGTGCTGTTTCGGGGCGCAGGTAGTGCAGTCCGGCCTCGTCATCAACGGGACCAAGGAATGTCTTGAGCAGTCCGGAGAAAGCCTTGGGCTGTGTCCACTGACCGCGCGTCCCACAGTTCGGGCACGGCACGTCTTCCATCGACACGTCGCCTTCATCTTTCGAATGCTTCTCAGCGTACTGCTCGATTAGTTCGTCCTCACGCAGACGCTTGTGGCAGGACAGGCATTCGGTCAACGGGTCAGTGAATGCTGTGACATGACCGGACACTTCCCACACGCGCTTGGGCAAAATAACGGCTGAGTCCAGTCCCACAACATCGTCACGGGAGCGCACAACAGTGTTCCACCACTGGCGCTTGATGTTTTCCTTGAGTTCCACACCCAGCGGACCGTAATCCCAGGCTGAACGGGTACCACCGTAGATTTCCCCTGAAGGAAACACGAAGCCGCGGCGCTTGGCCAGGCTGATGACCGAGTCGAGACGTGAAGGGCCTTGTGCCATGTTGGATATTCTCCTTATTTTCATCGTCGCACCTGGCTGGTGCGACGCTCACGCGCTCGAGTCTACCGGTTTTACTGCGTTACCCCTTCACTGCGCCCGCTGTCAGACCCGACACGATGTACTTTTGCAGGTATTGGAAGAGCAGGATCACAGGAATTGCCGCGACAACGGCTCCTGCGGCGAACAGGCCCCACGGTGCCACGCGCTCATCGGCAGCCCAGTTGTACATGCCGACAGCCAGTGTGAAATTTGATTCGCTTTGCAGCACGACGCGCGCAATGACGAAGTCGGAGAAACTGGCGATAAAGGACAGTAAACCGACAACAGCCAGGATCGGGATTACCAGCGGCATGATAATCGTCCAGAACGTCTGAGCGTGGCTTGCCCCGTCAATTTCGGCCGCTTCGTCAAGTTCGCGGGGAACGGTGTTAAAGAACCCGTACAGCAGGAAGGTGTTCGACCCCAATGCGCCGCCCAGATACACGCAGATCAGCGCCAGACGAGAGTCCAGTCCCAGGACCGGGAAAACGTCCTGGAGGGCGAGCAGCAGCAGGAACAGTGCCACGAATGCCAGCATCTGCGGGAACATCTGAACCAGGAGCAGGAAGGTGAGTGTGCCGCGTCGCCCTCGGAAACGAAAACGGGAAAATGCGTAGGCGGCCGCAGCGCCCATCAGCACTGTACCGATCGCGGTAATCGATGAAACGATCAGCGAGTTCTTGATCCACTGCCAGTACGTGGTTTGCCCCAGTGCTTGGAAGTTCTCCAATGAGAAGTGCTGGAATAACTTGTTGGCTCCGGCCAGCGTCGCGCCCGGCGACAGGGAAACAGACAAGACGTACAGCAGAGGAATCAGACAGTAGATGGTGACGAGGATACCGACCACGTACCTCCACCCCAGCTCTCGCATCCATCGGCCAGCCGACATCGAGTGGCGTGTATTGTTCGTCTGATCGTTGTGTGCGCCGCGTGTTGTGGCAGCTTGAGACGTTGATGCAGTAGTCATCACATTTCCTCCAATGCGCGCGTCTTCCTGAAGCCCAGCCAGGAGATCACTCCTACGACGATGAAGATGACGATCGACATGGCTGATGCCAGACCGAAGTTCTGCCCGCCCCGGTCAAATGCGATCTTGTAGACCATCGAGATCAAAATGTCAGTCTCACCCACCGGCACCGACAATCCCGGATAGGACGGGCCGCCACCTGTGAGCATGTAGATCAGTGAGAAGTTGTTGAAGTTGAAGGCAAACGATGAGATGAGCAGTGGGACCGTCGATTGCAGCACCAGTGGTAGCTTCACTGACCACACTGTGCGCAGCGCCCCTGCTCCGTCTATCTTCGCCGCCTCCATGACGTCAGAGGGCAACGATTGCAGTGCACCCAGGCAGACGAGGAACATGTATGGGAATCCGAGCCACAAGTTCACCCCCAGGATGGAGACCTTCGCCCACGTCCCATCGGTCAGCCACGGGATGTTCGTTCCGGGCATCCAGCCCAGCAATGCCTCGTTGACGAAGCCGAAGCGCTCGTTGAGCATGCCGCGCCAGACCAGGGTGGCGAGGAAGCCAGGGAACGCGTAGGGCAGAATCATCAGGGACTGGAAGACGCGCCGGCCTTTGATGCGCTGATCAGCGAATGTCAACGCCAGGAAGAGGCCGAAGGCGAAGGTGGTGATCACCGATCCGAATGCAAAGACGAACGACCAGATCAGCGATTTAAAGAACGGGACGGCCAGGTCAGGGCTGACCACCATTGAGGCGTAGTTGTCGAAACCGACAAAGACGCGCCACCCGGGCGTGAGGTGCTCGCCGTCTGGTGAGGTGAAGAAACCGTCACTGTCTGCCGTGTACACCACGCCGGTTGCCGTGTTTGTCATGGTGTCGGCTTGTTCGTCGTAGTGGAATGTGGGCTGAGCCAGATAGCCTTTGGAGCCGTCGGTGGTGACGTAATACCCGTCGTCAGGGTTGTCACTGACCGGTACAGTCAGATTGACCACGTCGTTTTGTCGGGCTGCAACATCTGCAAACGCGAGGACGTCGTAGCCTTCCACCGAGGTGATACCCAGGGAACCCACTTCCGCGTTGACCTCATGAAGCGGCACATCCTCAAAACCGACGCTCACCGCATGTGTATCGGGATCTTCGACCGCCAGCCCCAGTGTGCCGCCGTCGTCGACGACCGCCATATTGACGGTGGGCGCGCCATCCACCCTTTTCTTGTTCTCCATCATGATGGAGCTGATGGCGTCAGCTTTGGTCGAGTTATGCCCTTGCCCGTAGTTCGTGAAGGACACGTAGCCGGTATACCCCATGACGAAGACCTGGTAGATCAGGAGGAACACCAGGCCGGGGATCAGGTATTTGGCGGGCAGCATCCGCGAGGAAAAATAGATGAAATCGACGGCAACCAGCAGAAGGACCAGTAGCGCCACGATGAGCCACGACTGGACGAACGCCGCTGTGATGATGCCGTAGACGCCGAGTGCATTGACGAGCATCATCAAGATCAATTTGGCGATAAAACCGGGCCTCGTTATGTCGCGGGCATGTGAGGTGCGGTACGAGGGGGTTTGCGGTGAATCCGTTGACTGTGAGGGCTGTTCTGTGTGAGAAGACGTTGCTGATGAAGGCGACGACATGGCCTACTCCTGATTGGGTGAACAGGGTGCGGGCGGCACGGTGGATGAGAAAAGAGATGCGAGGCACCTCGTTTCTCATCCCCGTGCCACTGGTCTGTCACGCTGCAGTGAGCAGCGCGACGCGACAGACACTACTCAATAGTGCCTTGAATGTTGGAGATCATCGTGTTCCAGCCTTCTTCGGGAGCTTCCTTGCCGGAGATGATGTTTGCTTCGGTCAGACCCCAGAACTGCCACACGGCGCTCATCTCAGGAATAGACGGCATGGGCATACCGGTTTCGGCAATCTTGGAGAAAGCCTGAATGTCAGGGTCATCAATTGCGGCGGCTGTTTCTTTCAGAGCCGGTGTGCGCCCAGCCAGGTCGTACATTTTCTGCTGCGCTTCGGGGGTCTTCATAAAGTCCATGAACTTCGAGACAAGCACCTGGTTCTGGCTCTTTGCAGATGCGTAGAAGACTTGGACGCCGACGAACGGCGCCGCTGTTTCACCTCCCGCTGAGGGGATGGGCAGCACAGAGATGTCCATGCCGGCATCGCGGAAAGCGTCAACGTTCCACGGACCCGTCACGGTGTATGCCGCTTTGCCGTCCAGGAAGGACTGCTTGGCGATTTCGCCGGTGATGTTGATGTCGAAGATTCCAGCGTCTGCCTGTTGCTTCAGCCATGTAGCATACGCCGCCCCCTTTTCGCCACCCATCGTCAGCTCTGAGGTGTAGGAACCGTCAGCTTCCTGAGCAAAAACCGTTGCACCAAAGGAGGTCTGGAATGGGTAGTAATGGTACGGGTCTCCCTGATCTCCGGTTTGGAGGACGAACGGATACTCGGCTCCTGTCGCTTTGCCCGATTCGATCATCTCGTCGAATGTGGCAGGCTCATCCGTGGTCAGCGCGTTATTGCGCACCAGTGCCAGCGATTCGGTGGCGTAGGGCACACCGTAGGTCTGCCCGTCATAGGTCACGGCCTGCACTGCTGATTCGGTAAAGGCGTCAGCTGAATCGGCAATGTCAACCGGGGCGACCACACCATTGTTGACCAGTTCTCCCAGCCCATCGTGAGCGGTCACCATCATGTCGGGGCCTTTGCCGGTAGGTACCTGCGCGATGAAGTCTTTCGACATGGTGTCGGTGGACTTGGAGAAGATATTGACGTCAATTTGCGTTTGAGCAGTGAAATCTTTCGCGAGTTCTTTCAGCGGCCCGGTTCGGGTGTCATCTGCCCAGATAGTGAGGGATCCAACGGTTGCAGCACCGTCCGAAGCAGACTGTCCGATGGCGGACTGTTCCGCGTCAACACCGTCTGAGGACTGGCCGGACGGCGAATTTCCGCCGCATGCTGTCAGTGTGGCAACGATGGCGAGGGCACCAAGTACAGTTATGCGTCTGCGCATTCAAACTCCTATGATCGGGTGATCGTGAATCCGCACGCTCCGCTGCCGTGCGGTTGTAGCTCTTACTGTAAATAATCTCCGACAATTGTGCAAGGATTTACAGAAAAGATAGAGAACTGTTACATTCAGTACAGCGTCCACTCGGTGAGCCATGCACGGCTCACCCTCGTGATCGACTACGATCGATAAGACGTACATAACCGGGAGGGTTCAATGCCGAAACACCGCACACGGATGACTGATATCGCTGAACACGCGCAGGTGTCAACAGCTACCGTGTCACGCGTCATTAACGGAACTGGCCCCGTGTCAGCCGAGACGCGCCACCGCGTCCTGACGGCGATTGATTCTCTGGGGTATGAACGCCCCCTTCCTGAACGCTCCTCCTCCACCCCCTGCATCGGGATCATCATCCCCGAACTGACCAATCCAATTTTCGCCGCATACGCCCACGCCATCCAGGCTGAGGTTTCGCGCACAGGTACAATCCCATTGATCTGCAGTCAGACTCCCGGCTCCACCTCCGAGGGTGACTACGTTCAAACCCTTCTGTCCCACGGATGCTCCGGCTTGATTTTTGTGTCGGGGCGTCACGCCGATTTTCGCGGAGATATGTCCCGCTACCATCACCTGCGCGAACGACGCATCCCATTCGTCACCATCAATGGATCACGCGAGGAGATTGAAAGCGCAGATTTTTCTGCCGCCGACCAGATCGGTATCTCGATCGCCGTGCGTCACCTGCGCGAACTGGGACACACACGGATCGCTCTACTGTCCGGGCATACGCACATCGTGCCCGCCAGCAGAAAAGTCGACGCATTCAAGACAGTCATGGCTCAGGAGTTCGGAATCGACAAGCCGCGCATTGTCGAAACGTTCTACACATACGAGGCCGCCGCAGCTGCAACTCACGGTCTGCTTGATGAAGGCATGACTGCCCTCGTCACTGGATCAGATATGCAGGCACTGGGCGCAATTCGCGCGGCAAAGTCACGTGGCATGCGCGTGCCGGATGACCTGTCGGTTGTCGGGTTTGACGATTCGCAACTCATGGCTCACCTCGATCCACCCCTCACGACGATCCGCCAGCCTGTCGATGCAATTACCACGGCTGCAGTTCGCACTCTGTTCGAAGCGATCAAGAATCCTGACATGCCCGCCACGTCCGGGGCATTCCTGTACACACCGGATCTGGTTGTCCGCGGTTCGACTGGCCGAGCGCCGTCCACATCGCGATAAACTACACATCTCACACCAGGTCCACTTGACATTCATTCTCACTTACGGTGGAGTTGTAGGTATGAAGATCTCGCGTCCTCTCCTCACCCTCGTCTGCGCAGCCACCGTGCTCGCCGGGTGCTCCACTGCTTCGGCACCCCAATCGATGCAGTCTGAACGGTCGGTCATCGCTGACGCAGGCCAGTCCGCCCAGTCCGACACATCGACGGTACTCAACGTCGCAACGTCCTTCTACCCGTTGCAATATCTGGTGGAACAGATCGGAGGTGATCGTGTAGCTGTGTCGTCACTGACACCTCCTGGAGCCGAGCCGCACGACCTGGAGCTGTCGCCGGCCAAGGTGAACGAATTGGGGCGTTCAGACATCGTGGTGTACCTTTCTGGTTTCCAGACTGCCGTCGATGACGCTGTGGCGATCAATCCACCCGAACATGTTGTTGACGTTGCCAGTGCTGTTCAGCTCCTGTCCCCCACACACGTAAATGAGGACACACAGTCGGGGCACAACGAGGCCGAGGACACTGACTCGACGGATGAGGAACACGGCGATCACGACACAGGTCACGAACATGACCACGGTGATGTTGATCCACATTTCTGGCTGGACCCCCAGCGTATGGCTCAAGCTGCCACGATGATTGGACAGGCGCTCGCAAAAGCCGACCCGATCAACGCGCAGCTGTACACCACACAGGCAGCCCAGGTATCCACCTCCCTCAATGAGTTGTCAACGGAAATTGTCGAGGGCACACGCAAGTGCGCTCACACGACATTCATCACCTCGCACGAGGCCTTCGGTTACCTGGCCGACCGCGCCAGCGTGAACCAGGAAGGCATTGCCGGTATTGATCCGGAAACATCACCCTCGCCAGCCAAACTGAAGGAGATCTCCGAGCTGGCCAAGAAAGAAGGCGTGACGACAATTTTCACTGAGACTCTCATTGACCCGAAGATTGCGCAGACACTGGCAGAGAACCTGGGAATTAAGACCGCAGTCCTTGATCCCCTCGAATCCCAAAACGATCCATCCAAGGACTACATGGACGTGATGAGAGACAATCTGGCTGCTCTGCGCACAGCACTGGATTGCAAGTAGCCCCCGCAATGACCTGCCCCGATGCGTCTGACATGACCACTCTTGCCGTCAGCATGC
Organism: Pauljensenia sp. C0170B4; assembly: GCF_056590235.1. NCBI lineage: Bacteria > Bacillati > Actinomycetota > Actinomycetes > Actinomycetales > Actinomycetaceae > Pauljensenia > Pauljensenia sp. C0170B4. Next base: position 133,325 of record NZ_JBWPVS010000004.1, read on the forward strand.
GTGACCTGCATGTCGCGTGGGATGACACCCTCATCCTGCACGGCATTAACCTGGATATACCCGCCGGACAAACGCTCGCCGTGACGGGTGCCAACGGTTCCGGCAAGTCCACGCTGGTACACGCGATCCTTGGCACCGCACCGGTGACACGCGGCAGCGTGTCACTGTTTGGCATGCAGGTCAGTGCGCACGGCAAGCGACCATGGTCGCGCATCGGCTACGTCCCGCAATATTCACGCGCAGGCGGCGGCGTCGCCTCCAATGCGCGTGAAGTTGTCGCCTCAGGTTTACTGGGGCCTCGAAAATTCTGGCTGTCACGCTCCGATCGACGCAAAGCGCTCGGTGCTCTGGAACTGGTCGGGCTCGCACATCGCGCAAACGATCCGGTCTCCATCCTGTCGGGTGGGCAGCGTCAGCGCGTCAACATTGCGCGCGCCCTGGTGCGCCACCCGGATTTTCTCATCATGGATGAGCCGCTAACTGGAATCGATTCGGTTTCGCGCCAACGCCTGGCGTCGATCGTGCAGTCAGCCAAGGACGGGGGCACCACCATTGTGTTGGTCCTGCATGAGCTGGGGGAACTACGCCCCCTCCTGGATCGTCAAATCACCATTGCCGCCGGCCACATCACATACGACGACGCCCCACAACCGGCATCGACCGAGGAGGCGAGCCATCATGGGTGAGGCACTCGCCGACCTTTTCACATCCCCACTGATGCTCCGTTCCCTGCTGGCAGCGCTGCTGGTCGGACTGTGCGCACCCATCGTCGGCACCTACCTGGTACATCGCCGCATGGCGATGCTGGGAGACGGCATCGGGCACGTCTCGCTGACGGGTGTGGCTCTGGGCTGGATCGCCGGGACAGCTGCAAACGTGACGCCTTCTGATCAATGGGCATTGCCGGGCGCCCTTGTCGTATCAATCCTGGGCGCGGTGACGATCGAAGTCGTCAGGCTCAGTGGCCGCACCAGTGCAGACGTTGCCCTCGCCATGTTGTTCTACGGAGGCATCGCCACCGGCGTCCTGCTGATCGGTCTGGCAGGTGGAACGTCCACACAGTTGAACTCGTATCTATTCGGATCCATCTCAACAGTGCAATGGGGAGACGTCTACCTCATTGGCGCGCTGTGTGCACTCATCTTGCTCATCGGCCTGGGATTGTCGCCTGCACTGTACGCAGTGACCGATGATGAGGACTTCGCGCACTCAACCGGCCTTCCTGTGGCTGCCCTGTCCATCCTCATCGCGATCCTGTCGGCGTTAACTGTCGCAGTTGCGATGCGCGTCGTGGGCTCGCTCCTGGTGTCGGCCCTGATGATCGTCCCGGTCGCAATCGCGCAACTCGTCACCCGTTCCTTCCGCTCCACAATGGCCTGCGCAATGGCTCTGGGAACCGTGCTATGTGTCGGCGGCCTTGTGGTGACCTACTTCGTGGATGTCTCCCCCGGCGCACTCATCGTGGTGGCAGCTATCGTCGTATACATCCTCGGATTCGTCATCAAGGCTGCCATTGACGGAATTCGACGAGGGCGACGCCTCCAGGTCACCGGCGGACATACGCATCTGATTGCCGGTGATCCTCACGCTCATTCGGCGCATCCTGACTCCCCCGATCGGATGGGCACACCACCAGCAGATGACACACTGTAATCTCCATTTCTCGCCTCAACCCTGTATGCTTCCAAGAACGAGAAGATTTACTTCAGGGTCGGCAAGAGGGGGACATCGTGCAGCGGATGACTCGGCAACGTCAATCCGTCTTTAACGAGCTGCGTCGTGACAAGGACTTTCGTTCCGCACAGCGGATCTACGACGACCTGACAAATCAGGGGCAGCGCGTCGGCCTGGCGACGGTCTACCGCAATCTGCAGGCACTGGCTGAGATGAATGTCGTCGATGTCCTGCGCATGGACGATGGCGAATCGATGTTCCGTCTGTGCGAAGATGAAGGCCACCACCACCACCTGGTGTGCCGCAACTGCGGTCACACTGAAGAGATCGAAGTCAGCGAAGCAGAATCCTGGATTTCTCAGATCGCCTCGCAGCACGGCTTCACTGAGGTTGCCCATTCGCTCGAAGTATTCGGTCTGTGCTCTGAGTGCGGCGCTGTTGAGGATGACGAAGCCTGATGCCAGTTCCCCAGTGGGCCTCAAGCGGGCTGCCTCTTTTCATCTTCCTGTTCTTTGTCGTCTTCTTGCGCGCCCAGGGCACCTATTGGCTTGGTCGAGGCGCCGCCACGGGCGCCCTGAAAGGTGACGGACACTCCGGCCTCATCGGCGCGATCGCTCGCTGGTTTAACGGGCCTGTTCCCCGCCGCGGTGCAGAACTGCTCGAAAAATGGGGGCTTTTGATCATCCCGCTGTGTTTCCTCACCGTCGGTGTTCAGACAGCGGTCAATGCCGGTGCCGGAATTGTCCGGTTGAAGTGGCGCACCTATACCCTCGCGATGCTTCCCGGGTGCGTAGCGTGGTCGATCATGTACGGGCTGGGGCTGCTGGCTGTGTGGGTCGCTGCCATCGGCGCAATCGCAGGCTCTCCGATTTCATGGATCGGGATCGCTCTGGCGGTGATTATTCTGGCCAGCTGGCTCATTTACCGTCGCTCGCACCCCAAAGCGGCACCTCAGGAAGTCCTGACGTGCGAGGAATCCCCGGTATCAGCACAGTAGGACGCTCACCGAAGCGGCGCGTGCGGTGAGTTGACGGCGCCACCGAAACGGCGATCACGTTTCCCGTAGGACGCCAGACATTTCCACAGTTCACTGCGGTCAAATTGCGGCCACGGCGTATCCACGAACATCATCTCCGCGTACGCCAGCTGCCAGAGCAGGTAGTTCGAAATACGTTGCTCGCCTGAGGTGCGAATCATCAGGTCGACATCTGGCACATCGGGCAGATACAAGTGGCGCGCAAACGTCCGTTCAGTCACGCCAGCCGGCTTCATCGTCCCGTCAGCAATCTCCATGGCAATCGTGCGTGCAGCGTCCACAATTTCGGCGCGCCCACCGTAGTTGACACACATAATCAGATCGAGCGTCCGGTTCGATTCGGTGGCGCGCTCAGCTTTTTCCAGGGCGTGAATAACGGACTTCCACAGTTTGGGTCGCCGGCCGCTCCATCGCACGCGCACACCCCATTCATCAAGTTGGCCCGTCCTGCGTGTAAGCACATCGGGCGCGTAGTTCATGATGAAACGCACTTCAGCCGGGGAACGTTTCCAGTTTTCCGTCGAAAAGGTGTAGACGCTCAGATAGCGCACGCCTGCGTCAATGGCACCGGCGATCGTGTCCATCAGGGAGTATTCTCCGGCGTGATGCCCTGCCGTGCGATTCAATCCGCGAGCATTGGCCCATCGACCATTTCCATCCATCACGAGGGCGACGTGGCGAGGCACGCGGTCAAAAACGGGAACCGGTTGAGACCACTGACCCGGACCCAGCACAGGAGCAGTGGGATCTGATGGTGCCCGATCAACCGGAGCCTGGGCAGATGTCATGCCCGTTTCCTTTCGAAGAGCTGGAGTGCGCGCAGCTTACGTTCCAAATGCCACTGCGTATACGCCGATGTCAGGTGTGCGACGCGTTGCCGGTCATACGCTTCGGTGCGGTCAGCCTGATCCCAGTTTCCGGCCAGGAGGTGCCCCATCAGTTCCATCGTGTTCTCCGAGACGGCCACTCCCCCTTCGCTTTGGCACTCGTCGCACAGCGCGCCACCCTCGGAAATGGAGAAGGACGTGTGCGGGCCGGGCTTGCCGCAACTGGCGCATGCGAAGCACGAGGGTGCCCACCCCGCCACTGACAGGGCGCGTAGAAGATACGAATCGACGATGAGGACCGGGTCATGACGCAGGTTGGCCAGCGCGTGGAGTGCTCCGAGCAGGAGTGGGTATTGAGCGTGTGCGCCGTCGGCTGAATCGGCCGTGAGGCGTTCTGCTGTTTCCACCACGACGGTTCCGGCGGCGAACAAATCGAAGTCAGAAGCCAGCTGCGTGCCGTAGGGGCGCAGCATTTCGACCTGCGTCACAATGTCGAATGTGCGGCCACGATGCAGCTGCACGTCGATCAGTGAGAACGGTTCCAGGCGCGCACCGAATTTCGAGGTGGTGCGGCGCACTCCCTTGGCTACCGTGCGTACCTGCCCGTTTTCCTTGGTGAGCAGGCAGACGATACGGTCAGCTTCCCCCAGTTTGTGGGTACGAAGGACGATCGCCTGGTCTCGGTAGCTTCTGATCACGCTCGCATTGTCTCACAGGCCGGTCGAGGTGCCACAGGACACGTCGACCGGCACCGTCAATGTGCTATTAGCGCAAAGCGCGGTTCATGGCGGAAATAACGGCCTTGTATGTGGCTGTCGTGATGGACGAATCGATGCCGACCCCCCAGACGATCTGGCCGTCGACCGCTGCTTCCACATATGCGGCTGCGGTGGCGTCACGTCCCTGGCTCATGGCGTGCTCAGAGTAGTCGAGGATGCGCACATCCAGGTCGAAGTCGTGCATAGCTGCGACGAAAGCGTCGATCGGGCCGGTTCCCACGGCGCTGATGGCAACGGGCTGTCCCTGGTCCAGGATCTCACCGCGCAGTTCCACTTCCTGCTCTTTTCCGCGTGTGTGCAGGTGGAAGTCTCCCATTTCGAAGCGTCCCCACGGGGCCAGGCCGCTTGCCTCGTCGGCAGGCAGGTATTCGTCGGTGAAGATCTTCCACAGGTTTTTGGAGTTGATCTCTCCGCCAAAGGAATCTGTGTGACGCTGAACGATGCGTGAGAATTCGATTTGCAGGCGTCGCGGCAGTTCCATGTGGTGTGCGGTCGACATGAGGTAGGCGACGCCCCCCTTACCGGATTGGGAGTTGACGCGCACGATCGCCTCGTAGGAGCGTCCCACGTCGTGTGGGTCGATCGGCAGGTACGGAATGCCCCACGGCACAGCGTTTTCATCTCCGCCGGCTTCCGCAACTTTCTTCTTGCGGGCTTCGAAGCCCTTCTTGATGGCGTCCTGGTGCGATCCGGAGAAGGACGTGTAAACCAGGTCCCCCACGTAGGGCATACGCGGCGGGGTTTCCATCATGGTGCAGTGTTCCACCGTGTGCCGGATGCGATCCACGTCGGAAAAGTCAATACCCGGATCGATACCCTGGCTCATCATGTTCAGGCCGAGGTTGACCAGGTCGACGTTGCCGGTTCGTTCCCCCTGTCCAAGCAGGCATCCCTCTACGCGGTCAGCGCCGGCCAGCAACGCCAGTTCCGCTGCTGCAACACCCGTTCCGCGGTCATTATGCGGATGGACGGACAGTGCGATGTGGCCACGCCTCGACAGGTTCGTTGACATCCATTCGATCTGGTCGGCAAACACGTTAGGCGTTGCGCGCTCCACCGTTGCCGGCAGATTCAGCACAATTTCACGGTCGTCGTCAGGCTGCCAGATATCCATGACTGCTTCGCAGATTTCGGCTGCGAAGTCCAGCTCCGTGTCCACGAAGATTTCCGGTGAGTATTCGAAGCCGAAGATCGTGTCATCTGAGAGGACTTTTTCTGCCCGCGCCATGATTTCCCGGGTGCCGCTTTGTGCCAGGTCAACGGTTTGTGACTTGTCCATACGGAAGACGAGCTCGCGGAACAGTGGCGAGGTTGCGTTGTACAGGTGAACCGTTGCCCGGGGAATGCCGACGAGGGCGTCGATGGTGCGCTCAATGAGTTCGGTGCGTGATTGTGTCAGCACAGACACTGTCACGTCTTCAGGGATCGCCTCATCGTCAATCAGAGAGCGAACAAAGTCGTAGTCGGTTTGCGATGCCGCTGGGAATCCAATCTCGATTTCCTTGTACCCCAGTGAGACCAGCAAATCGAACATGGCACGCTTGCGCGTGGGATCCATCGGCTCGATCAGTGCCTGGTTGCCGTCACGCAGGTCGGTGGACAGCCAGCGCGGGGCGCGTGTCATGCGCTTGGTGGGCCATGTGCGCGTGGGCAGGTCGATGGGGTTGGATTCCAGGAATGGAATGTACTTGTCAACCGGCATGGGGCTGGCTTGAGGTGTGGGAACGTTGGCTGTTGTGCGCATCTGCTTTCTTCTTTCCTGCTGGTGTCGATTCCGGTGGCGAACCGGCTTGACCGGGGTCGACAAACGCCGCGACGAGGTTCCGGCCTTTTCAGGCCTCGTCGCGGCACATAAGCAGGAGTGTGCGCTGCATCATGTTCTCCACCGTAATGAGATTGGGACCACCGCGCCGCACGCGTTTCACAAAGTGGACACTACGCGCCGCTGGTCAGACGCCGGTTCCCGTGCAGTTGACGTTTGAATCGACGATGCCAAACCTGTTGATGCGCACCGCGCCTGCGTCAGTTCATGCGTCAGCCGGCGCTGTTAGAACTGTTATCAGCGCGTGCGGCCTGTGCACGCCATCTGCGAGCACATGCCTGCAGACGCAGGGTGCTGATCACTGCATATACCGAGATGGGCGACAGGACGAGCGCCGGGATATACAGAGTCAACGCTGCGGCTGTTGGTACCGCGAAGTATGCCCAAGCCATGACTGGAATAAGCAACACGAATATGACCATGATGATGAACGCAAAAACCTCACGCACTCTGTTGCGTGAACGAGCAGCCAGCAGGTCGTTGCCTCCCGCATTCCATCTGTGCAGGTTCATCTTCTGACGGATGCCTGCATGATACAGCCAGGCGGCAACCGCTCCGCCCAGCAGCGTCGCGGCACAGAAGAGTGCGATGTAGGCGCCGCCGCTCAAATCAGCGGGGAGCTTGGTTACCAGCCACATCGTCAGCGGCGCAAGAAGGAATGCTCCGATCAGTCCCCCGCCCTGTGCGGCTGCTCCACGGTCATCGTTGTCTACCGTGAGATAGGCGTGATGCGTGACAGGCTCATACATCACGTAGCGACCCTCGTGCGGACCCACTGGGATCATCTGGCTCCGAGGAATGCGGCAGCTTCCCGGGCGGTTTGTGTCTTCCTTATTCACTCGAACATGATAGGTCGAGGGACGTAGTGGCGCCGGTTCTTGAGCTGTTTCATGACAAGGCAACCTGGAAGGAATGCGCAGAGGCTTCGCCGGGGCCGCCCTCGTCGAAGCGACCGGGAATTCTGGCCCCGCACGCCGGACACGTCCCGTTAGCTGTCACGTCGTAGCTGATGAGGCGGTACCAGTCGCGCACGATGAGTTCGTGCCCGCAGGAGGCGCATGTGGTGGTATCCGCTTCGATGTCGTGAACATTGCCGCAGTACACGTAATGCAGCCCTTCGTCGAGTGCAATGGAGCGGGCTCGGCGCAAAGTTTCAGGTGGAGTCGGTGCAGTGGTGCGCATTTTGTGGTCAGGATGGAATGCTGAAAAATGCACAGGCACATCAGGGCCGCACTCACGCAGGATCCACCGGCACTGACTGCGGATTTCCTCAGATGAATCGTTGTGGCCGGGAATCAGCAAGGTTGTGAGCTCCAGCCACGTGCTCTGCTGGTGGGCAACCCATGCGATCGTCTCCAGGACGTCGCGCAGGTGAGCGCCTGTCAGATGCCAGTACATGTCCTCGGTGAAGCCTTTGAGGTCAATATTTGCCGCGTCCATAGGCGCGAAGAACTCAGATCGAGCTTTCGGAGAAATGTAGCCGGCAGTCACAGCTACGGTGCGCACGCCCGCCTCGTGGCATGCCAGAGCCGTATCGATAGCATACTCGGCGTAGATCACGGGATCGTTGTACGTGAATGCGACCGCAGGAATATGATGTCTCACTGCCGCGTCTGCGACCATATGAGGCGTTGCGCGTTCGGCCAGAAGGTCCCATTGTCGAGCCGCTGAGATCTCGTGGTTTTGGCAGAACCTGCATCCCAGGTTGCATCCAGCGGTACCAAATGAGAGCACAGCGGTACCAGGGTAGAAGTGCGCGAGTGGTTTCTTTTCAATGGGGTCCACGCAAAAGCCGCTGGAGCGTCCCCAGGTTGACAGCACAATGTCATCGCCGCGACGCTCCCGTACAAAGCAGTATCCACGCTGCCCATCGCGCAGTTTACATGCACGCGGGCACAAGTCACAGCGCACTCGACCGTCATCGAGGCGTGTTTGCCAGCGTCCGGTGATCGTGTGTGCAGGTGTGGACATGGCGATGCGTGGCTTTACCGATCGGTCATGTCTGACGCACTGGCCGGCACATCACCGTCACCATCCGCGTCCTGGTCGGTGAAGGCTCGCACCGTGTAGGTTTCCACTCGGGCGTCCGGCGACCACCAGGTAGTGGGAAGGCCTGCCTTGCGTTTGAGGTGGGCGAAGAAGTCAGCTGGATCCGCAAGGTCGTCCCATACCTGCGGCAGGAACGTGGCGCGCCGAGTCGGGCCGGCGATCAGGACGACCCCGTCAATTCCGGGACGCAACGATTCAAGCACCGCTTTCTCACTCAACGCCGGCAGGGCCACCGGGGCCGACAGCACCGACACCTCCACGCTGATGCTCGGATATTCAGTTGCGTCAAGGGGATCGAAACGCGGGTCGTGGAAGGCGGCTGCGAGGGCATTATGGATGACGTCGTCGTACAAAGATCCGCGCGGTGAAAGCGACCCAATGCATCCTCGCAAATGAGAGTTGATCGTCAGCGTCACAAAGCTTGCTCCTGGCTCCTGCAGCCATTCGGGCCGGTCGTGCGGTGCCGGTAGGGAGTTCATGACAATCTGGTCGGTACGTGTTCCCTGCAGCCTGAGCCGTATGGCTCCTCGCGCCAGTGGAACCAGGATGCGTCCCGCATTGTCTGGCAGTGATGTTGGCATCTGGGTCAGTCCTTTTCGTCAGTCAGTGCAAACGCTGCGTATCCGACGACACGTGCGGTGTCACTTCCCAGGACGTCTCCGGAGTTGTGTGAGCCGAGCGCGGTCACCGTCAGAGAGTGTCTCTGGGCATATTCGAGCAGGCCGTTCATGGGACGGGCGCCGCAGGCCTGCTCGGGTTCAACGGGGTACTGTCCTCGTTCGATCATGTCGATGGTGCGTTGGTCGATGCGGCGCGCCTCGTCGTATGTGTGGTAGTGCGAGAGGTCTGAGCTGACTGCGATCAGCGTGGTGGGCGAGGTGAGCGCGTCGATCACGTCGGCAACTGCTGTGGGAGAGGCTTCTCCGACGTTGAGGGGCACGAGTTCGACGTCGTCTCCGAACAGTGCCGTGATGAAAGGGACCTGGACTTCCAGCGCGTGTTCATCCCGGTGGGTGCCTTCGTCGCAGTGGACAGGTTCGACGCACGTGCGCGTGGATTCGAGGATGTCACGGGTGGGGATATTGAGCATTGCAGCCGGTGTTCCGAACCGGTCCGCACCGGGCAGCGCGATTCCCCGGATGGCGACACGGTGGGTCGGGCCGAGCAGGACGATTCGTGTGGTTCGGGGGCGACTGCGCGCCGCGTACGCCCAGCCCAGCGCAGCAAGATCGCCCGAGTATCGCCAACCGGCGTGGGGCACGATGATTGCGCGTGCCGGGTGTGCCTCACTGTCAGCCGGGGCGTTGTGCTGGCGGGCACGATCAATCAGCGCACTGGCAGTTGACTCAATATCGGTTGGACTATCCGGGTAGAAGAATCCGGCGACTGCGGGGGCGCGGACGGTCAGCGAGGCATCGCGAGTGTCAGAGCCGGTCGATTCGGGCGCGGTAGATTCAGGGGCGGTGAGGTCGGGAGGTTGCGTCACACTCGTTCTCCTCTCCTAGCGTGGATGGGGCACCATCGACCCATCCACTGTATGTGATTCTAACCTCTTGCGGATGTCGCTTGTCACACTCCTTCCATTATGTGACAACGTTGCAGGTCACCCCCATTCCATCAGCATCAGTTAATGCACAGTCACCCGCTGTTTACCGAATAGTCATTTACTCAAAAACCGAGGCGGCCCAACATTTTCGGATCTGACTGCCAATCTTTGGCGGTGCGCACATGCAGATCCAGGAAGACTCTGCGTCCCAGCAGCTCCTCGATTTGCTTGCGGGACTTCGTGCCGATGTCACGCAGGCGCGACCCGCCTCGTCCAATGATGATCGCCTTTTGGGAGTCACGTTCCACATAGACATTGACGTGGATATCCAGCAGAGGTGGGCGCAAATCGCCCTCCTTGGCCGGGCGCTCGATAATTTCTTCGACCTGCACCGCCAGGGAGTGCGGCAGCTCCTCGCGAATGCCTTCAAGCGCTGCTTCGCGAATGTATTCAGCAATGAGGGTGTCGCGGGATTCATCCGTCACGTCATCTCGCGGATACAGCGGCGCGGATTCAGGGACAGTGCGCGAGAGCACGGAAATCAATTCCTCCACCTGCTCACCTGTCTGAGCGCTGACCGGGACGATCGCTTCCCACGATCCCAGCCGGTCAATCGCCAGCAGGTGTTTCATCAGACGGTCTTTCGGCACCAGATCGATTTTCGTGGCAACTGCGATGACGGGGCGGCGCACATCAACCAGTTCGCGGGCAATAAAGCGGTCCCCCGGCCCGATCTTCTGATCGGCCGGCAGGCAGAACACCACGCAGTCCACCTCAGCCAGTGCTTCTCGGACCATGTCATTGAGGCGTTTACCCAATAGGGTTCGAGGGCGATGGTATCCGGGCGTATCGACGATGACGAGCTGCGAGGTGTCCCTATGGACAATTCCGCGTATGTTATGGCGCGTCGTTTCAGGCCTACCTGACGTGATCGCCACTTTCTGGCCGACCATTGCGTTGGTCAACGTGGATTTTCCGACGTTGGGGCGCCCGACAACCGAAACGAATCCGGCACGAAAACCCTCCGGGTAGGTCAGCGACATCAGTCCGTGCGCATCGGCAGCCTGCTCGGCTTCCTGACGTGCGTCGCGAATGTTGGCGACCTCGTCACGCACCTGTTCTTCAGAGGCGTCATCCCACTCGTCAGTGGAGTCGTCCCACTGGTCATCACGGTCATTCATCGGTGTCCTCGCTCTCCGGCGCGCAGCTCAGTTCAAGCAGTTGTGATTCGTCGAGGATGCGGAAACCGTCCTCGAACGTGGTCGGCAGTGGCGACAGTGCGCAGACAACGGTGCCGACCTGACGGCGTCGCCCTCGTGCCTCCTCGGCCAGCATGTAGATGCCGTCCATTTCACCGCGAGCGCCGGGCAGCGGCACACGGTCAATCGCCTTGGTCAGCAAACCGCCGACCGAGTCCACATCATCGTCCTCGAGCTCCATGCCGAAAAGCTCGCCCAGCTCGTCGATCGGGAATCGGGACGGGACTCGCCACACCCCTTCGGCGACCTCTTCCGGCTCGATTTCGCGACGGTCATGCTCATCGGTCACTTCGCCCACGACTTCCTCGATCAGGTCTTCCAGGGTGACCAGGCCAGAGATCCCACCGTACTCGTCGACGACCAGCGCCATGTGGAAGTGCTCAGCCTGCATCTGGTGCAGCAGATCGTCAGCCGGTTTGGTCTCCACAGTAAAAACTGCCTGTCGCATCATGTGGGAAGCGGTCAGATCCTTACTGCCCGCATCATGCACCATGCGCGAAATGACGTCCTTGAAGTACAGGATGCCGCGCACGTCGTCGATATCCTCACCAATGACAGGCAAGCGGGAAAACCCTGATCGGATGAACAGTCGCAGTGCTTTGGAAGCTGGCAGATCCACGGTCGCGGTGATCATCTCGGTGCGCGGCACCATCACCTCGCGCACCACCGTGTGCCCCAGTTCAAACACGGATCGCAGCATCTCGCGATCTTCTTCTTCAAAGCCTTCTGTTTCACCAACCTGGTCGACCATTTCGCGCAGGTCGTCAGCCATTTCCTGCCGCGCTTCCGCATCGGTTTGGTCCGACTGAGGCAGGCGCTTGCGTACGAAACGGACAATGGGGTCGGCAATGTGAGAGATGGCAACCAGCCGCGACGCCAGAGGCGTTCCAACCAACGCCATGCGTTCAGGGTTACGTGTACCCAACGGTATCGGCAGCATCACCACGGCGAACAATTCGATCAAACCCACCGCAGCGACTGCAATGATGCCGATAAGCCACCACCTCAGCGACGGGTGCACCAGCGCCAGGGTGATACCGACGGCGGCGATGACCTGCACAAACATGCGCACTGTGCGCAGGGTCAACGCGGTGCGCCTGCGCTGCGCAAGCAAGTCAACCAGCTGAGGAGCACGTTTGCGGCCTTCTTCGACAAGGTCTTCCGCGGCCGCCCTCGACAGTCGGGAAAACGCGGTTTCGATGGTGGCGAGGATTCCCGCCAGCAGCAGGCAGATCACGGATACGGCGATCAGCACTGCAACAGGAGCAGTATCCGACAGACCTGACGGGGATGGCTGGTGAGCGAAAGGGATCATGATCGTGTTGCCAGGAATGTCAGCAGGAGTTTGCGTTGCAGGGCAAACATTTCTTCCTTTTCCTCCTCCTCAGCATGGTCGTATCCCATCAGGTGCAGCATGCCGTGCGTCGCCAGCAGCAGCATCTCTTCAGCGGCAGAGTGCCCCGCTTCTTTGGCCTGTTTGTGCGCAACCTGCGGGCAGATACAGATATCCCCCAGTACACCCTCGGTGGGTTTGTCGTCGGTTCCCGGCCGCAGCTCATCCATCGGGAAGCTCATCACGTCAGTCGGTCCTTCCAGGCCGAGCCACTTGACGTGCAGATCTGCCATCGGTTCGGGATCGATGAACAAGATGTTAAGTTCAGCTGTCGTTGCCACATGCATCTGCATCAGAACGTAGTCTGCGAGTGCGGCGAATTCAGACTCGTCAATCTCACATTCCGTTTCGTTTATCACTTCAGTCATGATCATTCCTTCGTGACCTGCGGCCGCTGCGCGTCGCGGAGCGCGTGTCGGCCTGCCTGTGGGCGCGTTCTTCCCACCGGGAATACGCGTCGATGATCTGTCCGACCAGGGGGTGCCGGACGACGTCCGCGCTGGTCATGTAGCAAAATTCGACATTGTCGATATCTGTCAGAATATCCTGCACGACGTTCAGCCCCGATCGGGTTCCTCCGGGAAGGTCGATTTGGGACACGTCGCCCGTGACAACCATGTGCGAGTTAAAGCCCAGACGTGTCAGGAACATTTTCATTTGCGAGGGCGTCGTATTCTGCGCCTCATCCAGGATTATGAAGGAGTCGTTCAGGGTGCGTCCGCGCATGTACGCCAGGGGCGCCACTTCGATTGTGCCGGCAGCCATCAGTTGCGGCAGTGCCTGTGGATCGATCATGTCATGCAGGGCGTCGTACAGGGGCCTGAGATACGGGTCGATCTTTTCAGTGAGAGATCCTGGCAGAAAGCCGAGGTTCTCCCCCGCTTCCACCGCGGGACGTGTCAGCACAACGCGCCGCACCTCGCCCGAGAGCAATGCGCGCACGGCCTGGGCCATTGCCAGGTATGTCTTGCCGGTGCCGGCCGGGCCGATCCCGAAGACCACAACCGAGCGTTCAATGGCCTTGATGTAGCTGCTCTGCCCTGGGGATTGCGGGTGAATGGTGTGGCCGTCAGCAGTGACGATGTCGTCGGAAGTGTCCTGGCCGGCGCGCGGCTGAGGAGCGGTCAGCAGCCGGATGGCGTGTTCAACGCCGGGCACATCAAGCATCGTGCCGGATGCCGTGAGGTCAACCAGTTCACTTACCAGTTGAGCGGCGACGTCAATGGTTCCTGACGAGCCCGTCATCGTGATGGTGCGTCCGGCGACGAAGAAACGGACGGTTGGAAAGCCGCGTTCCAGTGCGCGCAGAATCTGATCCGATGTTCCCAGCAGCTGAATGGGTTCGACATGCGATGGGATCTCGACGCGGCGGGTTGACATCGCCAGTGTCGGGTCGTTATGCGTCGTGTTTTGCTCACTCATACGCGTGTCATGCGGTGGGCCACACATTCCTTTGCATCTGCATCCATCGTGTCTCTACTTTATCGTATGGGAGAGCCTGCAACATGGGCATCCTGCCTGTCAGTAGACGCCTCGTGACGCCATGTCGTCAGCGCGCGTATCAGCGTGGTGGCAACGGGGCCGGCAGTTGAGGAGCGCAGGACGGTCGGCCCCAGAAGAACCGGGATGGCGCCTACCTCAGTCAGGGTCGCATATTCGTCATCATCGATGCCACCTTCAGGCCCGACAATGATGGCAATGCTGCGCGGTGACGCACCAACCGCCTTGGCGGTTCCATCCTCCCGAGGAAATGCAGACCCAGCGACCGTCAGCCCCAGTTGGCTCATAGCCTCCAGGATCGACACAGTGGCCTGTTCGTGACACATGAAGACGACATCACCATGCGAGCAGCGATCCTGAGTCCACCGGGCAAGAGCGCGCGAATCCATCGATTCCAGAACCTGCGGAATCCACGCGCGTCGTGACTGCTTAGCTGCTGCGCGCACAATGTTGATCCATTTTGTGCGTGCACGCTCTGCTTTCGACCCGGTCCACCTGACGATGGAGCGGTGCGCCTGCCAAGGGATCACGCTGTCGATACCGATCTCCGTCGACGTTTCGATGGCCTGCTCATCGCGTCCACCTTTCGCCAGGGCCTGCACGAGGATCAGGTGCGGATCAGAGGCAGGTTCACACATGACGTGCTCCACCACCAGATCCAGTTCCTGACCGTCAACGGCTCGCACGCGGCACTGTGCTCGGCACCCTTCCCCATTCACAAGATCAAGCTCATCTCCAACCTGCATGCGGCGCACCGTGGCAGCATGTTTGCCTTCGGCTCCGCCCAGGTGGACGTGGTCCCCCTCGGCAATGGTGGATAAGCCGGAATTGAGGTCGTCAGCGAAGAAGACTGGAGCGGTCATGGGTGCTCCTGGTTCGTGAACTTTTCGCGGATACGGTCAAAGACTGACTGATCGGCCCGTCGCGGCTCCACGCGGTCCTCTCCACGATTGGCAGCCAGTTCTTCCAGGATTTCGCGTGAGCGCTGATCCAATTTGCGTGGAATCTCCACATCAATATGGACCTGCAGGTCACCTCGGCCGGCGTCCCGGCCCGAACGCGACAAGCGCCCCACTCCCAGACCCGACAGTGTCACTGTTTCCTGCGGCTGCGTACCGGGTTTAATGGTGACTTCCTTCGCGCCATCGAGCGTGTCCAGCTCGAACACGGTGCCCAGCGCCGCCGTGGTCATCGGAATGGTGACCCACGTGTGAAGGTCATCGCCTCGGCGCGTGAAAATCGGGTGCTTCTTTTCACGCACCTCAAGGTAGAGGTCTCCTGCGGGACCACCTCCCATGCCGACATCGCCACGGCCACTCATGCGGATACGGGTTCCCGTTGTCACACCCACAGGAATATCCACCTTCATCGAGCGGCGCGTGCGCACCCTGCCATCACCGGAACATTCCGAGCAGGGCTGGTCGATTATGGAACCGTGTCCGCCACAGTCCGGGCACGGGCTTTGCGTGCGGATAACGCCCAGCAGTGAACGCTGCATCCGGGTCACGCTGCCCGACCCGTGACACCCTGAGCAGGCGCGCGGCTGAGTGCCCGGCTCGCAGCACGAACCTTCACATCGCGTACACAGCACATAGGTATCCACTTCGATGTTCTTGGTGACACCGAAGGTAGCTTCTTCCAGGGTAACGTCAATGGTCAACAGCTGGTCTGAGCCATGTGTGGCGCGCGAGGCCGGCCCGCCTGACGAGGCGAATCCTCCCCCGCCGAACATAGTGTCGAAGATGTCGGAGAAGTCGAATGGCATACCGCCACCGCCAAACCCGTAGCCGCCTGCTCCGCCCCCGTGCACAGCTTCAGGTCCACCGAGGTCATACATTTGGCGCTTGTCAGGGTTTGACAGTGTTTCGTAGGCAACTGAAAGTTCCTTGAAGGCTTCTTCGGAATCAGGCCCGGCGTAGTCAGGATGCAGTTGTCGAGCCTTCCTGCGATAGGCCTTCTTGATCTCTTCCGGTGAGGCATCCCTCGAGACGCCCAAGATCTCGTAGTAGTCGTTCACTCGATTCAATTCCCTCGTTGTTTCGACAAGCGTTGTTCCGACAAGCAGCTCGCGCCGGACATGTCAGTGTGGCAGATGTGTGCACTCATGACGCCAGGTATTTCGACAAGTAGGACGCAACTGCCCTGACGGTTGACATCGTGCGCCCGTAGTCCATGCGCGTCGGACCGATGACACCGAGGTGCGCGACCGCTCCACTGGACGTCCCGTACGTTCCCGATATGACGGATGTTTCCGCGAACGCTCCGTCAGGGTTTTCCGTCCCGATCGACACATGCACGTCACCGCTGGAATGTTCCTCGTCCAATTCCGACAGCAATCGCAACAGCACCACATGTTCTTCGAGGGCGTCCAACAGCGCGCCGATATCGGTGAAATCCACATGTGAACGCGTCAGGTGGGACATCCCCGCGATGACGACGCGCGATTCAGCTGCTGTGGGATGCAGTAGTTCCGTCAGTGCACTGCACACGGCGTCGACGAAGTTCTGATGCCCGCTTGGAGCCTGATTCCTGATCTCATCAACGATGGTACGCACCTTGTCGGCAGTGTGGTTCTCGCATTCGTCGTTGAGCTTTTCGCGCAGAAATGAGATGACATGTGGGGGAACCTGCTGGGGGAATTCCAGCATGCGTTCTTCCACGCGTCCCTCGTTCGTAATGACGATCAGCAAGACTCGATGCGGTGCGAGGTCAACCAGTTCGACTCGGAGCAGTGTGGACGTGGACAGCGAAGGGTACTGGACAACCGCGACCTGCCTGGTGACTTGCGCAAGCAGTCGAACAGTCCTGTTCACGACGTCTTCGAGGTCAACGCACTGGCCGAGGAAAGTCTCAATCGCCCGCTTCTCGGGTGCGCTCATTGGTTTGATCTCAGAGAGCGTGTCGACGAAGAGGCGGTAGCCCTTTTCAGTGGGAACTCGCCCGGCAGAGGTGTGAGGCTGGTAGATCAGGTCATTTTCTTCCAGCACAGCCATGTCGTTGCGAATGGTTGCCGGTGAGACGCCTAAATCCTGCGTTGCGGCGATCATTTTCGAGCCGACGGGTTCGCGGGTGTGGACGTACTGCGACACGATCGCACGCAAGACGTCGAGCCTGCGATCAGTGGCCATGTTGTGTCCTTTCCACGATCCGTTCTGTGGTGGTGCTGTGGCACGTCCATGTCTGCGACACAAACGCCACATTTGGCACTCACCCTGTCTGAGTGCCAATTCTACTCCGTTCAGGTGATTTCCTCTCACCGGCTGCGGTGGAAAATCCGCGTCTATTGCTCAGGGCGTACATGCGTTCCCACGGCGCATTGTCGGCTAGAGCGTTCCCTGCGCGGTCACAAAATCAATGAGCTCTTCAACCCTGCCAAGCAGTGCCGGCTCGAGGTCACGATAGTCGCGCACAGTGCGCAAGATTCGTCGCCACCCCTGCGCAATATCAGCCTGCGAGGCATGAGACCAGCCCAGCGCCTGAAGGGTTCCCACTTTGATGTCAACGGATCGCGGGATCGCCGGCCACGTGTCGAGTCCAACACGCGCCGGCTTGACCGCCTGCCAGATATCAACGAACGGGTGCCCAACAATGAGGACGCTGTCCCCCCACCGCTGCTGCACGCTGTGAGCAATACGGGATTCCTTCGAACCGGACACCATGTGATCGACCAGTATTCCTGCACGTGCGTGAGGCGTGGGCGAAAACTCTTCCAGAACGGCTTCCAGGTTATCGACCCCTTCGAGCAGTTCGACCACAACCCCTACATCTGCCAGGTCATCACCCCACACGTATTGGACCAGGTCAGCATCGTGGCGCCCTTCGACCCAGATTCGTGACTGGCGAGCCACACGCGGATGCGTGCGCGCCGATTCTTCCGGGCGGGCGCGTCGCGACCCAGAATTGGTCACCGCCCGCCCACTGGCGGACACCGATCCTGCGTTCTGAGGCGTCGCCTGCGCGCGAGGCAATGGCGGCAGGGCAATAATCGGTCGGCCATCGAGCCAGAATCCACCGCCCAAGGGAAAGCTGCGGCGTCTCCCTCGTCGATCTTCCAACTCGATCACGTAGATCCCTGCGGATTTTTCAGTCCGGATGACCGCGCCCACGAATCCGGTGGTGACATCTTCGAGGACCATGCCAGGCTCAACGTGGACCTCTCGCGAGCGCGGGCGATGCGCGTCGGGCCCATCGCGATGCGGGTCAAACTCGAAGATATTTGTGCCATACGGGTCATCCATCACCCGGC
This sequence comes from Pauljensenia sp. C0170B4, assembly GCF_056590235.1. NCBI lineage: Bacteria > Bacillati > Actinomycetota > Actinomycetes > Actinomycetales > Actinomycetaceae > Pauljensenia > Pauljensenia sp. C0170B4. The sequence goes on from NZ_JBWPVS010000004.1 coordinate 151,456, forward strand.
TATTGTACGGGCGAAAAAGATGCGCCTAGTCAGTGAGCTCGCGCGTCACGTAATCAGCCAGAAGTCTGCCACGCAGGGTCAGTGCGATGTGGCCACGCTCCAGCGCTTCTGAGTCCAGCAGGCCTTCGTCACGCAGACGGTGACAGGTTTGCGAGGCGTTCTCCCTGCCCGCGTGAGCGGCAACATCGCCTAGTGCGATGCCATCTGACGTGCGCACTCTCAACAGGACGCGCTCCAGGTAACGCGTCTGGTCATCGAGGATTTCACCGGCGGCGGCCGGTGACTGCGCGGATCGAAGGCGACCAGCCCAGGCACGCGGGTGTTTGACGTTCCACCAGCGGGCGCGCCCGATATGCGAATGGGCACCGGGGCCAAAGCCCCACCAGTTCCAGTCGCGCCAGTAGGCCAGGTTGTGACGGGACGCGTGCCGCAGTTCGGTGGCTGGAAGCCCTGCTTCATCTGCCTCTTCGCGAGCAAAGTTCGAGATCTCGTACCAGCGGTATCCGGCGCTGCGTATCATCTGGTCGAGCAGTTCATACTTGTCGGCTTCGTCATCCGGATCAGGCATGGGCAGCTGCCCGTGAGCAACCTGCGCCGCCATCTTGGTGCCGTCCTCAATGACCAGTGCGTAGGCACTGATGTGGTCGGGCTGCAGGTCGCACGCTGCCTGCACTGTTGTGGCCCAGTCATCGAGTGATTCACCCGGCGTGCCGTAGATGATGTCAACGGATACGTCCAGTCCTGCTGCGCGCGCCCACTCGATCACCTGGCCGACACGTTCGGGGCGGTGCTGACGATCCAGGGTGTGCAAGATTCGCGGAACTGCGCTTTGCATGCCCACCGACAGTCGTGTCACCCCGGCATCTGCAAGCCTCTTGACAGACTGCTCGTCAACGGTTTCCGGGTTTGCCTCGCAGGTAACCTCTGCACCTTGGGCAATTCCGATTCGGTCTGCGAGATCGTGCAGCATACGCGCGTGGGCACTGGTGTCCAGCATGGTGGGCGTGCCGCCGCCGAAGAAGACGGTGCGTGCAGGTGTCTGTCCCAGCCCCGCCTCGTCCAGCACGCGTGCCGCCAAAGAGATTTCGCTGCTGACACTGTCCGCGTACGTATCGCGGTCGGCCCCCGGACCGAACCCAACAGTGTAGGTGTTGAAGTCACAGTACCCGCACCTCACGCGGCAAAAAGGTACGTGGACGTAAATGCTGAGGGGTCGGTGAAGCTCGGGCTGCGCGTTTTCAGAGCTGATAGCGCCAGATTGTGGCCAGCGCATTCCGTCGGGCAGCTGCGGGCTCACTGCTGGGGGTTTTCGCTCGCGGGCTGTGTGCGTGGCAGTCGAGGCTCCCGGATCGCTTCGATGTCGTGTGCATGGCGTTCGTCGTGGATGCCGCGGGATTCGAAGTGGGTGAGCACGCGCCCTTCCCACCGCGGTGCGAATCCCCCGCGCTCCCCCTCGGGGTCATTGGGGTCCGCCCGTTCGCCTTCATACGGATTGACGAGGACGTCGCACGCCTCGACGACATCACGCATTTGCCATGCGTAATCGTCCCAATCCGTTGCCAGGCGCCACACTCCCCCGTCTTTGAGGATTCTGGCGATCTCCAGGGCGAACTGGTCGTTGACGATGCGGCGCTTGCGGTGACGCGCCTTGCGCCACGGGTCTGGGAAGAATGTCCACACCTCGTCGGCAATCGCACTGTCTAGGGTGATCGGGATCGCCTGGGCGGCGTCAGCTTCGACGACGCGAATGTTCTCAACTCCGGCGCTGACTGCTCGTGAAACGAGTTTGGCAATACCCGGTTGCCAGACTTCAAATGCCAAAAAGTTGTGGTCGGGCCAGCGATCTGCCGCCGAGACGATCTGCTCGCCGACGCCCGGTCCGATCTCGACAACCAGTGGCGCCTCGCGCCCGAACAGTTCAGTGGGCGCCAGGTGGAAGTCGGATGCGACAGTGGTGTATCCCTGTGAGCGCTTAACGGGCACAACGAAACGGTCACCATGCTTGTCCATTGTGCGCTGCAGCGATTCGGTCAGGCGACGCGAGCGACGCGTGAAGGACTTCGTGCGGGCACGGTACACACCGTTTTCCTCGTCGTGGCGGTCGGATGAATCCAGCACTGACTTGCGGGCTCGATGTACACGGTTCATCGGCCGGTCACTGCTTCTTTCCTGTGGGCACATCTGACGTCAAAGCCGCAATGAATGCCTCCTGCGGCACGTCGACACGCCCGATGGACTTCATGCGCTTCTTACCAGCTTTTTGCTTCTCCAGCAGCTTGCGCTTACGGGTGATGTCACCGCCGTAGCACTTGGCCAGCATGTCCTTGCGCAGGGCTCGGATCGTTTCACGCGCGATGATGCGCGCACCGATAGCAGCCTGCACGGGGATTTCAAATTGCTGGCGTGGAATGAGTTCCTTGAGGCGCTTCGTCATCTTCAGCCCATAGGCGTAGGCCGCATCTCGGTGGACGATGGCGCTGAACGCATCGACCTTTTCACCGTTGAGTAACACATCGACTTTGACGAGGTCAGCGCTTTGCTGCCCGGCATCGTGGTAGTCCAGCGAGGCGTACCCTCGGGTGCGGGACTTGAGCTGGTCGAAGAAGTCGAACACGATTTCAGCCAGTGGAAGCTTATAGCGAATTTCGACGCGCTCAGGCGACAGGTACTCCATCCCTTCGAGGGTTCCGCGCCGCTCCTGACACAGCTCCATGACCGCGCCGATGAAGTCTGACGGGGTGAGCACGGTGGCGTCCACGATCGGCTCACGCACTTCTGCCACTTTACCGTCCGGGAAAGTCGAGGGGTTGTCGACACGAATGCGGGTACCATCTTCTGCGACCGCTTCGTAGACCACGTTGGGTGCGGTCGCGATCAACGACAGGTCGAATTCGCGTTCGAGGCGTTCACGCACAATTTCCAGGTGCAGCAGCCCGAGGAAGCCACAGCGGAAACCGAAGCCCAGCGCCGCTGAGCTTTCCGGTTCGAATGTCAGTGCTGCATCGTTGAGCTGGAGGCGTTCGAGTGCTTCACGCAGGTTAGGAAAGTCTGTTCCGTCCACCGGGTAGATGCCGGAGAACACCATCGGACGAGGATCCTGGTAACCCGATAGCGGCTGGTCGGCTCCGCGTACCGATTCGGTTACTGTGTCGCCAACTTTAGATTGGCGCACATCCTTCACGCCTGTGATCAGGTATCCGACTTCGCCAGCTCCAATTCCGTCGGTAGGCGTGGGGTCTGGTGAGATGACACCAATTTCGAGCAGTTCGTGGGTGGAGCCTGTGGCCATCATTTTCACTTTTGTACGCGAGGACAATGAGCCATCCACGACGCGCACATACGTCACGACACCGCGGTACACGTCGTACACGGAGTCAAAAATCATGGCTCGTGTGGGAGCATCCGGGTCGCCACTTGGCGGTGCCACCAGGTTCACGATCGCGTTGAGCAGTTCTTCGACGCCTTCGCCTGTCTTGCCGGAAACGCGCAGAACTTCACTGGCGTCCACACCAATGAGCTGGGCAATTTCGTCGGCGTACTTATCGGGTTGGGCGCTGGGCAGGTCGATCTTGTTGAGTACAGGGATGATCGTCAGGTCGTTTTCCATTGCGAGGTACAGGTTCGCCAGGGTCTGCGCTTCAATACCCTGAGCTGCGTCGACCAGCAGAACTGCGCCTTCGCAGGCAGCGAGGGATCGGGAAACCTCGTACGAAAAATCGACGTGGCCAGGGGTGTCGATCATGTTAAGCGCGTAGCCGGTGCCGTCAACAACCCACGGCATGCGCACAGCCTGAGACTTGATGGTGATGCCGCGTTCGCGTTCGATGTCCATGCGGTCCAGGTACTGGTCGCGCATATCGCGCTGCTCGACGACGCCAGTCAGTTGCAGCATCCTGTCAGCCAGGGTGGATTTGCCGTGGTCGATGTGGGCGATAATGCAGAAGTTTCGAATCCGATTCTGCGGGGTATGCGCCGGAAGAATCGACTGGCGTACTGCATCAGTCAAACTAGCAGACAAGGAACAACCTCCGAACATCACGATGTATACCCCCTATCGTCCCATTGAAGACGGGTCACGCGCCAACTGTCGCCTTGACCAGTTGCGCACATTCCGGGTCAGGGACCACCGCCGCACGTCGCGCCGCTTCCGCTCGCCTACCGTTGCCGAATGCCCTCCTGCGTGTCGACAGCTTCCTGGCAGGAGCCCTGAATGTGCATGTAGATCTGCACATCCTCTTCAGTGAATCCGGCGGGCAGATTCTCCAGCAGTTCGGCGCACCAGTGCTGCGCGGCCGAATAATCGTCCTCATCGAGGGCGAGGGCGACCTGTAAGATCCGCTGCCGGGCTGTCATGTCAGCGCGCTCACCCAGGAACCGCCGGCAATCTTGTGCCAGGACAGACCATAATTGTCGCGCCTTTTCCACGTCTCCTGAGGCAAACAGGCATGCTGCAAGGGAATCGCGAATACTCAGCGTCAATTCGCTGCCTTGCCCCCACACCGGTATCACGTCTTTCACGAGCTCTTCGTAGAGTGCAATCGCTGCATCCCACTGTTCGTCGAGGGCGAGCACTTCGGCAAGATTGTCACGAATCGTCAGGAGCATCGGGTCATCAGGATCCAATTCGGCACCCATGTCATCAGCAAGTTGTCGGTATATCAGGGCAGCTCCCGCGTAATCTCGGCGTTTTTTATACGGCATTGCGGAGTTTGTGCGCGCGGCCCATGCCAGTGAATCGGTGTGCCCCAGGGTACGGCAGATATCCTTGATGAGCGGTTCGAACTGCGGCTGTGCAGCCTCGTCGTATCCGCTCATGCACATCCAGTACAGCTCCGAGTGACGGACAAGCAGGGACAGTGGGTGGCACGCTCCCAGATCGCGGCGCGCCAGGGTGACCGCTTTGGAAGCTGATCTGCGCGCGTAATCGGCCTGCCCGAGGTGCCCATGCCAATCGACGACCTGTTTCATGATGATGACTTGCGTCGCAGTATCGACGTTATTGCACGTGATCACCTGTTTGGCGACGTGAATCGCTTCTTCAAGGTTGCCTCCGTCTGCTAGCTGCCGCATACGTTCCAAGGCGCGCCCTTCAGTGGTGATATCACCGGCGCGGCTTTTCATATTGACAGGGGCTGGCATCCCCCCGGCACTGCTTCGATGCTGCGAGCCTGTCGTAGATTGTCCCACACCATTACCTCATTTCATGTCAGTTCCTTTCGGTTCACTCATACTGACATGAGTTCATGGCACACACATGTATGGCCGAGTACATCTGTGGATAAACGAAGGCTCCTTCTATCCCTGTGGATAAAAGGAGCCTTCCAGAGAAGTCCTCAAGCCTGCATCGGCACCCCGTGCCCATCATAGGCGTAAGATCCCGATCCGATGAAGTACATGATCGATTCGATAAACGCCCAGATCGCGACACCGGTGAGCGTGAAGAACCCGATGATGATGAAGCACAGCGGGAACGACACGAGCGTCACCAAGAGCTGAATAATGCCCAGCGTCGTCCTACCGGCATAGAAGTTATGGACACCGAGCGTGCCGAAGAACAAGCCCAGGATTCCTGCGACGATTCGCGACTTCGGTGCCGAATAGGTTGGATTCGCCTGATATCCGGCGGGATTCTGGTAGGCGCCCTGAGACTGGTAGCCTCCCTGGTTGCCATACCCGCCCTGGTTTGGGTACGGGGTTGCGCCGTGCGCCTCGTACACACCCTGGTTGGAATAGCCGCCATAGGACTGGCCCTGGTATGAGGACCCATCGGGAGCGCCATTGGCAGCACCGTTGGGAGCGCCGTTGGCCGATCCATAAGGGGAACTGCCGTACGACCCGTAATATTGCGACGAGTTATATCCGGACTGTTCCAATGCGGATCCAGTTGATGCTGAGTTGCCGTAGTCCTGGCGGGAATCAGACGATGAAGGAACATCCTGTTCCGGCCACCGGCTGGCACCATACGTGTGATCGTTGTCCACTGAGAATTCCTAACGTGTCACGTACCGACCTGAAAGTATTTTCAGACACTAACAGTACTGCAGATGCCCACAATTGTGCAGGTGGTATATGAATTAGCCTCGCATTCTGTCCGTGATGCCACGCACACCGGCCACTTTTGGGTGACAATGATGACGAAGCGTACTGAAGGAAGGTTCCATGACGTCTGAAGCAACCCCGCTGCCGCCGCGCACACATACACCCATCCCGGCCACCACTCAGCGGGTTTCCCGGTGGATTGCACGCGTGACAGGTTTTATCGGCCTGCTCGTTCTGATCACAGCCGCAACGACAGCAGCCATCTGCGCATTGCTCGGCATTTTCGTGGTGCGCCAGCGCGACGGTTTCGGCTCATGGCTCCCCCTGATTATTGCGGTGGTCACATTGCTTGTCACCGGTGTCTTCTGGTACGAACGACGCCTGTGGGTCAAGGCCATTCGGGAAGACTCCCGGGCACATCGCCATTCGAGTGGAGGCAACTCAATCACCATCCACAATGCTTCCCCCTCATCGCCTCAGGAGTCGGCACTTTCTCCCTCGACAATTCTTGACCGCGAAGAAGTGCGCTGGCTCAACGCACGTAAGGAATATGACCTGCGGCGCAAGACCACTCTTCCTCGTGTCGAGGCAGCTCAACGTGCCGCAACGGAATACCTGGGCGGGGTGGAAAATGCGCCCTGGCTCGAACGCGATTTGCGCACCAGCGTGATTGCCTTCTTCGCCATGACGGCGGGTGGTGCGATCTGTGCAGTCACCTGCCTTGTTTCCATCATCGTTCTAGCTTCTCATTAGGATTTCCTCATGCCATCGTGGTCCCGACTCGCACGCAACATTGCCCGCAAAGCGCTGTTCACTGTGGTGTCTCAGATGCGCACCTCCGGCTCACAGGCGCCCACGCAGACACGAAAATCGCAGCGCAACTCCATGCCTTCTGACGGTTCCCAGCCGCGCCCCCTCGGCGCGCATTCCATTCGCGAGGTTGACTTGTCCGAGGGTCTTGCGCATACCTCCTACGATCCTGATCCGGATGGGGATGCGGATCCGGGTGAAGTGGTGTGGACGTGGGTTCCCTATGAGGAGGATGCCTCCCGCGGAAAAGATCGCCCGGTCGTGGTCATCGGCCGCTCGACAAAGTCAGGCACCCACGGCGTGTATGTTGCGCAGCTGACCTCGAAGGACCACGATCGAGATGCCCGCTGGGAAGCCTCGCAGGGCCGTCACTGGATGGACGTCGGTACCGGCAAGTGGGATTCACGAGGGCGCCCATCCGAGGTTCGACTCGATCGGATTTTATGGGTAGCTCATGATGAAGTGCGTCGAGAAGGCGCAACACTGAAACGTCAGATCTTCGAACGCGTCATCAACGGCATGCGCACCGTCGACTCGAACAGGTAAGGACTGCCGCCAACTCCCACCGCTGAAGATTTTCGTTGAGTCGTGCGACTGCTCACTATCGTCAAGGTGCGCCTCTGAGAGGGCCACCGCCGGCTCACTTGTTCTGGAGCCGGCGCCCGAACCGGCCGAAGGTGAGCGTATTCACCCCGTTTTTTCGTTCAGCTACTGGCACGGACGCGCTTGATGCTGGTAATGTTAACGGTCGGGCTCCCGGCTTGGTCGAGCAGGGGGTCTGGTTGTTTACCGTTTGCGGGATGTCCCCTCGTCCCAGTCCCGGTAGCGACAGAACCCTCACCGACCTGGACGTTCATGAAGTAAGGAGATTTCCGGACAGTGGCGAATATTAAGTCTCAGATCAAACGCAACCGCACCAACGAGAAGCGTCGTCTGCGTAACCAGTCAGTGAAGTCTGAGCTGAAGACCTTGGTACGTAAGGCTCGCGAACTCATTGAAGAAGGCGACGAGGACGCTGCAGAAAAAGCAGTGCAGGTTGCTTCCCGCAAGCTTGACAAGGCTGCTTCCAAGGGCGTGATTCACCGTAATCAGGCCAGCCAGCGTAAGTCGAAGCTGTCGCACCGTCTGAACAAGATGACGGCTGAAAAAGCAGAGTGATTCTGCGCCCCGAGCGGGCACACACTTTCACAGGGAGCAGGCATGGCGCCTGCTCCCTCGCTTTTTGGTTCGGCCACGCCATCCTCCTTCGTCCGCTTCGCGCGCCATCACGCATTCGCCGGCATTTTCTGCTCGCGTTATCGCAGGTGTTCCGCGTTCGACCGTCCTCGTTCTCGTTCTGCACGCGAGTGTGGTCAATGGCACACTGGAGCCATGAGCGATATTCCTGTGATGAAACTGAATGACGGCTACGAGATCCCTCAGCTGGGCTTTGGGGTATTCCTCGTTGAAGAAGATGAGGCACAGCGGGTAGTGATGGACGCCCTCGAAACTGGCTATCGCCACATCGACACGGCGAAGATCTACGGGAACGAGGAAGGCGTCGGACGCGCGATCGCTGAATCGGGAATTGCCCGTAAAGACCTGTACATCACCACGAAGCTGTGGAACGATGACCAGCCGAATGCACGCCAGGCACTTGAGCAGTCCCTGGAACGCCTGGGACTTGACTACGTTGACCTTTACCTCATTCACTGGCCGTGCGCCCGGCAGGATGCGTACCTCGATGCATGGCATGAGATGGAGAAGTGCCGAGAGGAAGGGCTGATTCGCTCGATCGGTGTGTGTAATTTCCTGCCGAAACACCTGGAGCTTTTGCTCGGTGAGTCAGAGACTGTTCCGGTTGTGAACCAGATTGAGTTGCATCCGACCTACCAGCAAAGCTCGGTGACGCAGTATTCACGCTCGCACGATATTGCGATTGAAGCCTGGGGACCGCTGGGACAGGGCAAGTACGACCTGTTCGGTGAGAAGCCGATCAAGGAGGCCGCTGAAGCTCATGGAAAGACTCCTGCTCAGGTGGTATTGCGGTGGCATTTGCAGATGAAGAACATCATTTTCCCGAAGTCAGTACATGTTGAGCGCATGCGCGAGAACATGGAGATCTTTGATTTCACGTTGACCAGTGACGAAATGAGCACGATCACCGCGCTGGAGCGAGGCAACCGTGTCTCGTCTCACCCCGACGAAGTCGAAGTGGACTAGAAGCGGCTCCTAGGCTCTTAGGCGCGGGCCGACCCGCGCAGTCGACAGATCGTGAGGACACATTTTTCGACTGCGCGTTCAGGGTCACGTGACAGGCCTTTGGCCTCTTCGTCTGCGAGCGCGATGGCTTCAATGGCACCGGCCAAAGCCGTGTCAGTCCACCCTTGCACGTCCCGTCGTGCACGGTTGAACTGCCACTGATTCATCGACACAGACTGCAGAGCGCCACGCGGAGCGGTTGTGTACGCCATCGACCGAAACTTCGATGCCAGTGCGCCGACGATCATCAGCGGCGCGACACCTGTTGCCAGAGCGTGGCGTAGCAGTGTGAGCGCCTGAGCTGTCCGACCTGCGAGTGCAGCGTCAGCAACGTCAAAGCCGGAGGCTTCCACTCGGCCTGAATGGTAACGGTGGACGGCTTGCGTCGTGATCGTCCCTTCGACGTCACTCATGAGTTGGGACAGTGCGCTCATCATTTCCGCCAGGTCAGATCCCAGAGCGCCGACGAGCATGTGCGCAGCTTCAGCTTCGATGCGTCGGTGCAGGCGGCGCGCCTCGGACATGACGAGGTCGATTTTTTCGTTGTCGTATTTGAGCGGATCTGCCGCGATCGTGGGCACATGTGCTTTCTTGAGCGCATCGAGCACTTTCTTGCCACGGTTACCGCCGTTGTGTCGGACAATCATCCACACGTCGTCTGCCGGGTTGTCAATGTAGGCCAGCAGATCCACCATCAGTTCGTCATTGGTGACTTCAAAATTAGGGATCACGATCAGGCGGGGTTCACCGAACAGGGACGGTGAGGTGACAACATCGAGTTGTCCAGCCAGATACGTGGCGGCCGAAATCTCCACGCGTTCAACTGAAGCGTCGCGTTCAGTGGCCTGGCGTCGAAGCTCACTGACGGCACGGTCTGCCAGGAAAGCTTCGGATCCTTTAACCAGCACAAGAGGTGCCAGTTTGATCGGGTCACTTGAGCGTGACTGGGATCGACGCGCCATCTGCCATCCTCCTCCGCTTCCTCACCGTGTCGTTTTTTAGATTCAGGGTATGCCACTAGTGTGACATGCGTCGACGGCATCTGCGTACCACGGTGGACACACTCAGCATTCCGATTGCTGCGCTGGCCAGGACGATAGTTCCCTCGATCCCCTGTGGCCATGACACGTTCGCCATCGGCCATGACGACACCCATGTAGCGACCCACGCGATCCATCCCGTGAATATTTGTGCAACGTGCGCCATCAGGGTTGCTGCAGCGGGCCACCACGGCGCACACACCGCTGTCATCAGGGCGCAGACGCACGCTGGCGCGATGACAGGGCTGACCAAAACGTTCGCAATCACACCCCACACTGGTAGAAGCGGCGACATCAGTACGAGGACAGGCGCCACCAGGATTTGAGCGGCAAGTGGAACACAGCACGCCTGCAGCAGGCGTCTGATACAGCGCGCATACCAGGCATCGCTGCGCACCGCATGCTTGACAGCTTCGTTCCACTGTTGAGCAGGGCCGACAACACCCCACGTGGCAAGGACGGACAGCGCAAACCCCACTGCCCGGGCAGAAAACGGGTCAATCAGCAAAACCAGTACGACCACGGTGGACAGCGCTGCCTGCGCTCCCCCAGGCCGTTTGAGCAACAAGCCTGCGACTCCGACGCTCGCGGTCAACACCGCGCGTATGACCGAGGGCTGCGGTCCGACAACTGCCACAAGAAGACTCATTGCCGCAAGGGTCGTGCCAGCGCGGATCAATCCTCGCCCTGGCACTGCGCTGACGATCAGTGACAACATGATCGCGATGTGAGTTCCGGACACGGCCGTGAGATGCGTCAGCGACGACGTCTTCATTGCGTCCGAAAGCTCCTCGTTCATGGCGCGATCATCACCAATGGCGACGCCGGGAACCAGCGCCTGGCCTTGCACAGTGAGCGTCGAGCACACCTGACGCATCGATGATCTGACATGACGGACAATCGAGACCCATCCGCCCGGGCGTTCAGTCAGCTCAATGTTCTCAGCCTCCATCGCGCCCACAAACGGCGGGTCGGAGCGAAACTGCGAGTCAATACTGCCGCGCACGAGTACGCGATCATCGCGCACATACTCTCCAATCCCTGCACCCATCAACATGACATTCACGTTCGAGGGCTGCCATTGACCGTGAGACACTTCAACCTGTTCGACGCGCGCGTCTGCGTAGAAGCGTGTCCGGTTCCACCGGCTTGCCATCGCAGCTGGGTCATCGATCAGGCGCACGCGGAGCGTCACGTAGGTGCGCCCAGAGTCGATGAGGCGCACGGTCGGATCCCGCGCATGAGCATCGCAGGCACTGCCGGCAACTATTGCAGCCGCACCCGATGCGATAAGTATTGCCGCCCATCCCAACCGTAACGATCCGACAGGAGTGCGCATCCGGCGAGGGCGAGGCCTCCCTCGTTCATTGTGCCAATCACGAACACGCCACGCGGCCAGTGTTGCTGCGAGTGCCACAAGGACACCGGTCACTACCACCGCATCCTTCAGGTGGATCGGGATGCGCAGACAGATGAGCAGGGTGATCCAGATGCTGGCGGCAACCGGCGTGACACGCATATCACGCATGCGCGGATAAATCCTCGGTGAACTCATCGGATGGCCTTCAGTGACGGTGGCGCCCCGGGAAACGGCTGACCGGCATGGCAACGGCGAGTGCGAGCCGATGATTCAATCAAGAAAAAGTGCTGCATGAGGACGAGGGTATGCATTCGTCTCACCGCCTACCACCGTGTGTCCTTCGCCTGTGTGTGAGCGCTGCACACGTGTGGTGACTGTGGACGGCGGTGGTTTTCCACACGACAAAACCCCGGTCGGATTAAGTTGTCGTTCGATTTACAGGGGCGACGCAGCGCGCTTACAGTAGGACTCATCTAACCGCGCTCATGACAAGGACACCCGTTTGAACCCACCATACGTTGCTCCTGATGCTCACGACGCTGCGATACGGACGCCTCCGGGACCATCTCCAGAACTCTTGCACCTGCGCGCATCAACGAGGATCGTCCGCGCACTGAGTGCAGCACGCTTACAGCGCGCTCACACCAAGTCCCGCACTGATGCGCTGAGAACGCGGGTGCGATCGTTCCTGATGTTTCCACTTGTCACACTCATGGTTGCGTTTGCGCTGACGTCGTGTCATTCCTCGCAGCCGACGACGGATAATCAATTCTGGGATGGATCCTTATCCCTCGAGCAGCGCGCCACAATCGAGGATGTTCAGCGCACTATCCTGCCCGCATTCCAGGAAATCCTCGCCAACCTGTCCGCAGCTGGAGCCGGACAATTTTCAGAGCTCGAGGGCCCGTCGCTGACGGGTCGTGCGACTGATCGCGACACGGGCAAGATCTCGGCTTTTGAAGTTGCAACTGCCATTGCCGCTGGCCACGCAATTCCGCCTGAAGAGGCTCGCCGGATCACAGGCGACATTGTGACCCCGCTCGGAATGACCCAATTCAGTGACCTCACACCCGATGATGACAACACCGGCGAGGTCTCGTACAACTGGTTTGATCCGGATAACGGTGGATTCGTCGAACTGACGATTCTACCCGATGGTTCCATGACTGTTTATTACATTTCAGGCATGCGCCCGACGGATGGTTCGACAACTCAAGCCGAACAGTGGACTGATGGAGCCCAGTCCGATGCGAGTGCCCAGTAGCGGGCGTTTCTGTCGGTGGCAACGCCGCGCTTACACACACGCACCTGTCGAAATCTTCTGAAGCATTGCCGGTCCAATGCCAGAGACATCATCGAGCTGTTCGACTGAATCGAAGCGACCAACTGTCTGGCGATAGTCAATGATGCGTTGCGCAATGGCTGGTCCCACGCCGTCGAGATTTTCGAGTTCGGCAGATTCAGCGGTGTTGATGTTGATACAGGATGGTGCCGTGTTGCCTACCGGGTTGCCATCAGAGTCATTGCTTGACGGAGTGCCTGTCTGAGCACCGGGTGGAGGGCTTTCACCTGGTTTGGTCACGGCAATGTGTTCACCATCGACCAGCACGCGCGCCATGTTGAGCGATTCAAGGTCGGCATCAGCAAGTGGACCGCCCGCAGCATCGACCGCATCGATGACTCGTGAGCCGTCGGGAAGCTCCACGACTTGCGGCTGCCCGACCTGCCCTGTCACGTAGACGGTGACGCTGGCAGTGTCAGATGGGGTGAGTAGATCGCCCTCGTCAACGCCCGTAACAGCCGAGGAGGACTGGGCGGACTGAGCAGCCGGTGCTTCGTTTGGCGATGATTCGTCGAGGCTATGGGCGGTATCTGGAGCTGAACGAAAGCGCCATACTGAGATTGCGCTGACAAGGACAATGACGAGGACCAGGACAATGACTGCCGGCGCCGATGGCAGAATACGGATGCGCTGCTCGGGTGTTTCGTCGCCGCGTTCAGACGCTGCCTGGGCGTACACAGCGTGTGTCAGCTTTTTGAGACGACGGCGTTGAAGGAGGTCCATGTGGGCACTGTATGGATACTGCGGACTGTCTCGGAACAGCGGCAGTGCGAGTGTGGATAACTCCAGCGCGCAGTGCCTCATGTGGATATCTGGGCACTGTCCACATCACAAGCGATTTATTCCAACCTCTTTACTCGAGGGCATGCATCTCTTACCATGAAAACGCCCGCTGACAAGGAGACAGAGGACTACCGTGACAGATTTACATGTTGTGCCAGGAGATTTCGGCAAGCTCTCCAATTCAACTGCATCTATCGCTGACGATGTCCGCTCCGTCACAGTGGCGGATGCACTTTCAGGACTTTCATCAGCAATGCCCGGCGCATCGTCACCTTCAGCCGCGGCGGAGGCCGGCGCGAATATCGAGGAACGCTCAAAAGCTACCGCCAATTTGCTGTCTCGGTTCAGCGATGCTTCTATGAGTACTCAAAACAGCTTCAACGCCACAGAAAACAGCATTACTAACGGATTTTCAGGCAACACTGTAGAGCCGCCAGCGTACTCAGAACCTGCTAGAGCCACTGATGGCGGCACAGGTGGGGACACCGCTGTTCACACAGTGAAGTAGGAGGTCGCAATGCCCTCGTGGAGCGATATTCAATATTGGAATGACAGCCCGGTCATTGAAGCGGCGAACAACCTGACTGATTCCTACCATAAGTTCCGAGCTCAGGCGGATGAAGCAGCCGCAGCACGAAACGAGATCCAGTCTGTTGGTGAGGCTGCAGACTCAGCGCGCGATCAATTAGGCACGATCATTGAACATCTGAGCCGCGTCATTAATGACACTGCCGAGCTCATGATGGCAACGGCAGATGCTGCTGATGGCGTCAATGAAGTCAGGACTCTCGTTCATGAATGCATCACTCAGGCACAGATCGATGGTGTGGCGATCCATGCAAATGGATCGGCATCTCATCCCCCGCCACCGTCCACTCTCCCCCCAGACGTTTATGCCATTGAGGCGGCGCGGAACGAAGCGGAATGTCAGGCTACGATTGCAAACATCAACCGTGCAGTTCAGCGAGCAACAGAAGTGGACAGCGAGTATGCACATCGCACTCGCGCCGTGGCAGAAGGCTCTTATCGAAATTCGGAGAGTAGCAGCTCTACGAGTCCGGGTTTATCAGATTTGCCTGACCCTGCCACCTGGTCACCAGCAGAAATCGCAACGTGGTGGAATGCTCTATCTGAAGATGAACAAGATGCCCTCATCAAAAATCATCCAGACCTCATCGGAGGGCTGGACGGCCTGCCTGGATCCGCACGCGATGAAGCCAATAAGATTCGTCTTCCTGCCATGCTCTCTGAAGCTGAGCAAGCCGAGAAGGAAGCTCGCAAGAAATACCTTGATGCTCAAGAACGCTTGGGGCCATCGGGTTTTGCATCACTCGAATATAGTGAATGGCAGCGAGCTCAAGAGAAACTGGAAGATCTTCGCGCTGTCGAGTCCACACTTAATTCCGACCCGGAATTGTCCTTACTCGTTTTAGACGATTCTGGAGAACGATTGAAAGCCGCTGTCGCTCATGGAGATATTGACAGCGCTAAGCACGTTGCGACTTTCGTTCCCGGTATGAACACTACAGTTCACGATAGTCTCGACTCGTACACGGCCAAGACAGACGTCATGCAGAGCAAGGCTTTGAAGAACAATAATGGCGATGTCGCAACTATTGCATGGCTCGGCTACGATGCTCCGGACTTGTCAGATGTTGCGTCCACATCTAAAGCACACGCAGGTGCCGACAGGCTCAATTCTTTCGTTGAAGGAATCCAGGCCTCGCGTGAGGCAGGCGAATATGGTGACCCGCATCAGACTGTTCTCGGCCATTCGTATGGCTCGACTACTTCCGGTATGGCAGTGAAGGACACGAGGACAGGGGTAGTTGACGATCTCGTGATGTTTGGCTCCCCTGGATCGGGTGTGCAGGACATCCGTGAATATAACCTGCCCGCTGATTCAGGAGGAGATCCGGGACCGCATGCGCACGTCTCGCACGCCCAATACCGAGATCGAGTGCAAGGGATAGGACCGGACTTTTCCTTCGGCAAGAACCCGAACAAGCTTGACGGCATCGAGCATCTCGCAGATTCCACTGCTAAGCCTGATACCTTCTGGGAATGGGTCGACCCGTTTTCGCAGCACAGTTCTTACTTTGAAGAAGGGTCTGCGACAATGAATGACTTCGGCCGTGTAATCGCGGGAGTGAAGTAGATGGTGTTTGCAGCACATACAAGACTGCACGCTCCGAGCATTCCCTTTCTATCCGTACTGACAATTGCAGCGTTGACAGCAGCGTCGTGTACCACAAAGGAGCAAACAGTGACTAACGAGTTCTGGGATGGCAGCGCCCCCTTTGAGAAGCGCCAGACAATTGAAAGCGTTCAAACGGAAGTTCTCCCCGCCTTTAAGCAGCTTCTCGACGAACTCTCCGAATCCGGAGCTGGGTCTTTCTCTGAGCTCAAGGGGCCTTCTTTGGACGGACGAACGACAGAGAAAGAAACCGGAGCCATCGTTGGCTTTGAGGTCAGCACTGCAGTCCTGGCCGGCAACGCAATTCCTGCTGACAGCGCGCGTGAAATCGGCGACCGTGTCCTCCCCCCAGCAGGTCTGAGCCACTTCACCGATATCACGCCTCAAGATGCCAAATCGGACACCACATTTAACTGGCACGATGAAGAAAACGGTGGATTCGTCGAACTGACGATTCTTCCCAAAGGCGATCTGACGATCTACTACGTCTCCGGAAATCGCCCCTCTGACGGCTCAACAACACAAGCCGGACAATGGATCGACGGTGCTCAGTCAATTGCGGGCGCCAACTCACCCTGATCCTTGCGGTGAGCTTTTAGACTCGAGATATGAGTGAAAACAACGCCGACTTGGAAGCTCAACTCGCACAGGCTCGCGCTCAGGCGGCCGAAGCTGAAGCACGCGCCGCCCGAGCAGAAGCTGAGGCCGCCGCAGCCCGCCTCGCCGCACTGGAAGCGCAGGGCGGATCAGTGCAGGCGCCCGCAGACCCAGCCCAAAACCCCGCCGAGAACGCACAGGACGACAACCCGCCTTCTGACAAGCCCCACGACGTGCAACCGCACGCTGACGAATCTGAGCAGGAGCAAGAATCCGCCGACAAGGCCTCAGCAACAGACAAGGACTCAGCAGCAGACGCGCCCCAGCAGGCACCAGAAGGCACGACAGACAACGCGCCCGATAAGCCTCAAGAAGACACGACGCCTCCTGCCTCTTCACCTTTGGCTGACACTATCAGCGCCGCCTACGCATTCGCGGACACCACATCGGCTCCAACCATCACGGTCGGTACGCTGCTAGACGGCGACACTCACCTACCCCAGGCGACCGCCACAATACCGCTGTCCATCCTCAACCGTCACCTACTCGTAGCCGGCGCCACCGGCTCTGGCAAGACTCGCACCCTCCAGCTCCTGGCAGAAGGACTGTCAACAGCGGGAACCCCGGTCGCCCTCGTCGATGTCAAAGGCGATCTGACCGGCCTTGCCGAAAAGGGTACCGCCAACGACAAGCTTGCTGCGCGCACGACCGCCAACGGGCAGGACTGGCAACCGGCTTCCTTCCCCACACAGTTGCTCACACCGGCAGGCTCCAACGCCCCTGTTCCCGGCGCGATGGTGCGCACACGCGTCAGCGATTTCGGGCCGCTGCTTCTGGCCCGCGCGCTCCAGCTCAACACCACGCAGGAGCAGGCACTTCAACTGATTTTCTCGTGGGCCGATACGAACGGTCTGGAACTTGTTGACCTCGGTGACCTGCAATCAGTCATCACATTCCTCACTTCCCCTGAAGGCAAAGAGGAGCTCAGCGGGATCGGCGGCGTGTCCAAAGCGACCGCCGGTGTCATCTTGCGCACGCTGACCGCCCTTGCTTCCCAAGGGGGTGACCAGTTCTTCGGGGAACCCGCATTCGACACGGCTGACCTGATGAAGGCCGACAGTGACGGGCGCGGGATTATCTCCCTGCTGGAAGTAGGCGACATGTCCCGCCAGCCGGCCCTGATCTCCGCGCTGATCATGTGGCTGCTCGCTGACTTGTTCTCCAGCCTCGACGAGGTCGGTGACCTGGACAAGCCACGCCTGACATTCGTCTTTGACGAAGCACACCTGCTGTTCACCGATGCGACCAAGGAGTTCGTGCGTCAGGTGGTCCACACCGTGCGCCTGATCCGTTCCAAGGGCGTCAGCATCGTCTTCGTCACCCAGTCCCCCACGGACATCCCCTCTGACGTGCTCGCACAGCTCGGTTCGCGCATCCAGCATGCGCTGCGTGCCATCACACCGGACGATCAGCGCCGCCTCAAGGATGCCGTCAAGACTTTCCCCACCACTGACCTGGACTTGGCGGAGATCCTGACCACGCTCGGCACAGGTGAAGCGGTGGTGACGGTACTCGACCCGAAAGGCCGCCCCACACCGCCCGCACCGTTCAGCATCTGGGCTCCCGCATCGGTCATGGGAGAGGCGTCCGACGCGACGATCTCTACGTTGTTGTCGGCCTCAGATCTGGTCGCCCGCTACGCCACGCCTGTTGACCCGCGCTCTGCCACCGAAGAGCTGGCTGAGCGCACCCAGAAAGCGATCGACCAGCGGGCCGCAGAAGAAAAGCAGGCCGAGCTGGAAAAGGAACAGGAGAAGGCTCGCAAGAAGGCCGAACGAGAGGCGGAAAAGGAGCGAGCCCGCTGGGAGAAGGAAGCCCAACGTGAGCAGCAACGCGCTCAGAAAGCCCGCGAGCGCCGCCAACGATCCATGGAATCGGCACTGGCCAACGTGATCAAGTCCGCCGGCACTCAGATTGGGCGCGAAATCACCCGCAGTATTTTCGGCACGCGCCGCAAGTAACGTCACGCCGGTCATGCCGCCCGCTTTGAGTCGCCCTCGTCCGCTGGCAATAATTGACGAGGGCGACGCGCGCACGCGACGAAGGAGAAGATCATGCGTATAGGTTTCGTTGGATCAGGATCAATGGCAGGAGCAATTGCTCGCGGAGCGGCTCACAGTGAGGCCATCGACTCCCTGATGTTTTCAGATGCCGGCTCCGGCAGGGCAGCCGCACTGGCCGATGAGCTGGGCGGACAGTCTGCGACCAATGAGCGTATCGCCGCCGAATGCGACATCGTCGTCCTGGCCGTCAAACCCTACGCGATTCGTGACGTGTGCACCGCGCTGGCTCCAACAATCGCCGAGCGCGGCGGGGTATGCGTGGCGTCCCTGGCTGCCGGCACGCCGATTGATACGCTCAGTGCAGCGCTGGGTGATGTTCCGATTGTGCGCGTCATGCCGAATGTGAATGCGCAGATCGGCCAGTCCATGAGTGCACTGTGTGCCAACAAGGCTGCCTCGACTACCGCCGCCTCCTTCACCACAAATGGCACCTACCTTGACGCCGTTCGCGCACTGATGAACGCGGTGGGCACCACCCTCGTCATTGACGAAGACAAGTTCGCAGTATTCAGCGCACTGGCAGGATGCTCACCGGCTTGGGTGTTTCAGATCATTGAGGCGCTCGCGCGCGCCGGTGTGAAATACGGCCTGTCGAAGAGTCAGGCGACCACCATTGCAGCCCAGGCGGTTGCCGGGTCTGCCAGTTTGGTCCTTGACCGAGCCGAAGACGGCATCGTGCCTGCTCAGCTGATCGATCAGGTCTGCTCGCCCGGTGGCACCACCATTGCAGGACTGCTCGCAAGTGAAGAAGCAGGCCTGTCGAATGCACTGGTCGCCGCTGTCGATGCGGCAGTCCAGCGCGACGGTGAGTTGAGGTAGACACCACTGGATGCTGGACGTCTTTGGTGGCAAGCGCCTTAACCTCGTAGGCTAAGGGCAGAGTTATACGCGTATCGGATGGAGTCAGACTCATATGACCACACAGCAACCCCTGTCATCGCGACCGCACCTGGGTCAGGTGCCCGACAAAGTGACAGCAGATGGATTAGAGGACAAGTGGGGCGGCCGTTGGGAAGACGCCGGAACGTACTCATTTGATCGCACGGCCACGCGTGAACAGGTCTATTCGATCGACACTCCTCCGCCCACCGTTTCCGGATCCCTGCACGTGGGGCATGTCTTTTCCTACACGCACACTGACGTGGTTGCCCGCTACCAGCGCATGATGGGCAAGGAAGTGTTCTACCCAATGGGGTGGGATGACAACGGCCTGCCAACTGAACGCCGCGTTCAGAATTATTTCGGCGTGCGCGTCGACACGTCACTGCCCTACGACCCCGACTTCCAGCCCCCGCACACCGGTGGCGGAAAATCCATTAAGGCTCGCGACCAGCAGCCGATCAGTCGCCAGAACTTCGTGGAGCTGTGCGAGCGCCTGTCCATCGATGACGAGAAGCAGTTCGAAGCGCTGTGGCGTCGCCTCGGCCTGTCGGTCGACTGGAAGCAGCATTACCAAACCATCGGCGCACATGCCCGCAAGGTTGCCCAGGCAGCGTTCCTGCGTAACCTGGCGCGCGGCGAGGCCTACCAGCAGGAGGCGCCCGGCCTGTGGGACATCACGTTCCAGACTGCCGTGGCCCAGGCTGAGCTCGAATCACGCGAATACCCAGGGTTCTACCACCGCCTCGCATTCCACATCACTGACGAGGGGGCCGCACGCCAAGCCGCTGAGCAGGGTGCACCGGTTGAAAACGGTCGCGATGTCTACATTGAGACCACGCGACCCGAACTGCTGGCAGCCTGTGTTGCCCTGATCGCTCACCCTGACGATGAGCGTTTCAAGCCGTTGTTCGGCACCACGGTTACCTCGCCCGTCTTCGGTGTGGAAGTGCCTGTCCTTGCCCACCCGGAAGCGGAGATGGATAAGGGCGCGGGCATCGCGATGTGTTGTACGTTCGGTGACACCACTGACATTGACTGGTGGCGCGACCTTGATCTGCCGTTGCGAGCTATTTTGCGCAAAGATGGCCGCATCGCAACCGACGTGCCCGAATGGATCACGGATCCCGCCGGCCGCCAGGCGTATGAGGCGATGGCCGGAAAGACCACGTTCTCAGCGCGTCAGGAAGTGGTTGACCGCCTGCGTGAGTCCGGTGAAATGAGTGGTGAACCCACTGAGACGCAGCGTCAGACAAACTTCTTTGAGCGCGGCGAAAAGCCTCTGGAAATCGTCACGTCCCGCCAGTGGTACATCCGCAACGGTGGGCGCCCATGGACGCATGAATCAACGGGTAAGGACTTCAATGAGGAGCTCATTGAGCGCGGGCACGCATTGGACTTCCACCCCGAATTCATGCGGGTGCGCTATGAGAACTGGGTGGGTGGCCTCAACAATGACTGGCTCATCTCCCGTCAGCGCTTCTTCGGCG
Source organism: Pauljensenia sp. C0170B4 (assembly GCF_056590235.1). Classification (NCBI taxonomy): domain Bacteria; kingdom Bacillati; phylum Actinomycetota; class Actinomycetes; order Actinomycetales; family Actinomycetaceae; genus Pauljensenia; species Pauljensenia sp. C0170B4. Next base: position 172,357 of record NZ_JBWPVS010000004.1, read on the forward strand.
TGCCGTTCCCGCTGTGGTACAGGATCGACGAGGATGGCACAACGCTGTACGACCAGCTGATCATTCCTGATGAAGCTGACCTGCCGATCGATCCGTCCAGCGACACGCCCCACGGATACACGGAGGATCAGCGTGACCAGCCCGGTGGCTTCGCAGCCGAGCTGGACATTATGGACACGTGGGCGACCTCGTCCCTGTCCCCACAGATTGCAGCCGGCTGGCTGGAAGACGAGGACCTGTTCACCCGCGTTTACCCGATGGACCTTCGCCCGCAGGGGCAGGACATCATCCGCACGTGGCTCTTCTCCACGGTGGTGCGTGCCGCACTCGAATTTGGCGAACTGCCCTGGCAGCACACGGCTTTATCCGGCTGGATCGTCGATAAAGACCACAAGAAGATGTCGAAGTCGAAGGGCAACGTCGTCACGCCGATGGGCCTGCTCGAAAAGTACGGGTCGGATGCGGTTCGCTACTGGGCGGCTTCCGCCCGTCTGGGTGTGGACTCAGCTTTCGACGAGTCGCAGATGAAGATCGGTCGCCGCCTGGCTATCAAGGTTCTCAACGCCTCGAAATTCGCGCTGACGATGGGCGACGATTCCGGTGAGGTGGATCTTGATGCCTCGCATGTGACGCAGCCACTTGACCAGTCTGTTCTGGCACACCTGCGTTCCGTCATCGACACTGCCAGCAGCGCATTTGCAGCCTACGACCATGCGCGTGCCCTCGAGGTCACTGAATCATTCTTCTGGACGTTCTGCGATGACTACGTGGAATTGGTCAAGGAGCGTGCCTACAACCACGACGGCGCCTGGTCGGACGAGGAAGCTCAGTCGGCACGCGCGACGTTGGCCCTGGTCATCAACGCTGCTGTGCGTCTGCTCGCACCCTTCCTGCCCTACGTCACGGAAGAGGTGTGGTCGTGGTATCAGGAAGGTTCCATTCATCGCGCGTCCTGGCCTACCCTCGATGAGCTGTCCGGCCCCGAGGGTGACCCGACTGTTCTGGATGCTGCGTCGGCAGCGCTGATCGTCATGCGCCGCGTCAAGTCGGAAGCCAAGGTTTCTCCGCGTACGCCGTTCCTGGCTGTGACGGTGCAGGCTCCTGCCGACATGATTCCTGCCCTCGAAATGGTGGAATCCGATCTGCGCTCTGCTACGAAGGTGACGGGTACGCTGACTCTTGAAGAATCCGCGTCAACACCCGACAGCGGCGATGATTCGCATGAGACCCACAGTGTCAAGGTTGCTGACGTGACCCTGGGTGAGCCTCCGGCCAAAAGAAAGAAGTAGTCATGGCGCACAGCTCCAGCGAGCCCGATTCGAATGCCGATGAACAGGTAGTCGTCGAGCCGGCAGGACAGGAGTCTCCCTCGTCAATTGGTGTGGAAGAGGCAACGTCTGCTTTCACGTCGTCTCAGCTCCGCCTGCCGTCAGGAGACTCGATTGACGCGGGCGAGAGCGAGGACGAGAGCGAACCTGTCTCAACCGATGCACTCGAGTGGCGGGCGCCTGTCCTGGTCCGGATCGACGAGCACACCACGATTCCCTACCTGCTGCAGCGCAGGGTGCAACGCTCACCGCGCAAGCCGATTATTGAGCGCAAGCTCTCGATGGGGGACACGTGGCGTCCGATGAGTGCCGCGCACTTCTACGAGGATGTGCAGCGCACATCTGCCGGCCTGATTGCAATGGGGCTCGAACTCGGTGATCGGGTCGCCGTCATGTCGCATACGCGCTACGAGTGGACGCTGTTGGATTTTGCCTGCTGGTGTGCAGGACTGGTGCCCGTTCCGATTTACGAGACGTCGTCGATCGAGCAGATCGCCTTTATCCTCAGAGACACGCAGGCGCGCGTGGCGATCACTGAGACCATCACGATGGCGGAACTGGTGCGTGCCGCGGCCAGCTCGCAATCTCAGGATGTCACCGTGCTGTCGCTGGATTCCGAGGCGATCCAAACCATCCAGGATGGTGGCGCTCAGGTTCGGCGCACAGTGCTGACTGGTCGCATGGCGCAGCTCACCACCGATTCGATTGCCACGATCGTGTACACGTCGGGCACGACGGGACGGCCCAAAGGCACGGTGCTCACGCACGGCAACTTCACTGAGCTGGCGGTGAACTCGCACCGTTGGATGCCGGAGATCGCGGCGGGTGACGATTCACGCCTCTTATTGTTCTTGCCGTTGGCACACGTGTTTGCGCGTTTCCTGCAGGTCTTCCAGATTTCAGGTGGAGGTGTGCTGGGGCACAGCCCTGACACGAAGAACCTGCTGCCGGATCTGGCCTCTTTCCGCCCGTCCTACCTGCTGGTTGTGCCGCGAGTGCTGGAGAAGATCTATAACTCGGCGGACGCTCAGGCGGGCTCGGGCCCTCAGCGCAAAGTATTCCGTTGGGCTGCACATGTGGCGGTGGAATACTCGCGCGCGTTGGATACTCCCGAAGGCCCCTCGCGTTCGTTGCGTTCCCAGCGCATGGTGGCTGACAAGCTGGTGTATCAAAAGCTCCTGAAGCTTGTGGGCGGCAATGCCAGCTACATCGTGTCCGGCGGCGCTCCCCTGTCCACTCATCTCGCTCACTTCTATCGCGGTATCGGACTGCCTGTGTTGGAAGGCTACGGCCTGACTGAGACGGTTGGGCCGGTGTCGGTCAATACACCGCGTCTGACCAAGATTGGCACGGTCGGACCGCCGCTTCCGCCGCTGTCGATCAAGATCTCTGATCAGGGAGAAGTCCTCATCAAGGGGTGTTCGGTTTTCCAGGGCTACCACAATATGCCCGACGAGACAGCTCAGGCGTTGACTGAGGACGGTTGGTTCCGCACCGGTGATCTGGGGTCGCTGGATCGTGATGGGTATGTGCGCATCACAGGTCGAGCCAAGGAGCTGATCGTGACGGCAGGCGGCAAGAATGTTTCACCTGCCACGCTGGAAGATCCACTTCGTTCTCATCCGCTGATCAGTCAGGTTGTGGTCGTAGGTGACAAGCGTCCGTTCGTCGCTGCTCTCATCACGTTGGATGAGGAGATGTTGCCGGTGTGGTTGAAGAATCACGGCCTGCCAGCGATGTCCGTTGCTGAAGCCTCGACCAATGTGGAGGTACAGGCGTCGTTGGAGCGAGCAGTTGAACGTGCGAACGCACATGTGTCGCGTGCCGAGTCGATTCGAGCGATCCGCGTGCTGACCTCTGACTTCACGGAAGCTAACGGCATGCTGACGCCCTCGCTCAAGGTCAAGCGTGCGGTTGTGACCAAGCGCTTCGAGGCTGTCATCAACGACATCTACGGCGGACCGCTTGAAGAGGACCAGGATAAGTAGCGTTCGTGTGCTTCTTGCCCGCGCTCTCGTGCAGGGCGCGGGCAAGAAGCCAACCGTTTGCGATGTTCGCGCAGTCGCACGTCAACGGGTCAAGGTCCTAGTCAACCGGTCAAGGTCAACGCACCGCCGCGCGTCAACCCGTCAAGGTAAGAGGGCCGCTCACTTCGCACAGCCGACCGTTGAACATCGACTTTTCCGCACTACATCAACGTTCTCATATCGTGAGATGTTGAATCCTACGCCTCATACCTTGACTGGTTGACGATTCAGCCCTTCAATTACCTTGACCCGTTGATCAGCAGATCATCCCAGCCGCTTTCGGCTGCACGCAGCCGCGGAATATCACGGCCACAGCCAGATCACGATGCTCAGCCGTCCCCAATTCATGCAGCTGATGGGTTGGCCAGCCGCCCCATCACCACAGCACGCCCGATGAGGGGCCGGCCGTCTGCATCATGATCGACTGCCACGGCGCGATCGGCCGAACCGCCGCTAAATGGCTTTGAGTGAGAGGTTATCGTTCTTCTTGGCCTTCATCATCATGAACGCCAGTGCACACGCACCTGCCGCGATGCCGATCAGGTCGGTGATCGGTTCAGGCGACATCATGGATAGGCCTGCGCCCAGGAACACTGCTCTCATGAGCAACGGTACCTTTTCCATAAAGAAGCCTTCGACGGCGATCGCCAGCAGGAGCACGCCTGCAACAGCCGTGGCAGTTACCTTCATACCCTCCAGCCAGTTCACGTCCTGGAGCAACAGAACCGGGTTGAACACAAAGATGAACGGAATGACGTATCCGGCCAGGGCGAGTTTCATCGACTGGAAGCCCGTGCGCATCGGGTCAGCCCCCGACAGGCCGGCAGCGGCGAAGGAAGCCAGGGCGACAGGCGGCGTGATGTTGGCGAACAAGCCGAAGTAGAACACGAACATGTGTGCAACCAGCGGAGGCACGCCCAGCTGACCAAGCGCAGGTGCAGCCATCGTTGCGGTGATGATGTAGGTCGGAATCGACGGCAGGCCCATGCCCAGAATGATCGAGGCCACCATCGTCAGCACCAGTGACAGCAAGATTGATCCTGCGCCGAATGCTACGATTGCATTCGCCAGTTTGACACCGAACCCCGTCATCGTCACAACACCGACGATGATGCCAACGGCCGCGCAGGCCACAGCCACGGAGATTGCTGTTTTGGCACCGTTTGCCAGCGCTTCGATGATGTCTTTGACTGACATGCGCGTAGCCGGGCGAAGCTCTGCGACCACTATGGTCACCAGAATCGTCAGCAGCGCAGAGAACAAGATGGTGCGTCCTGAGAAGAACAGCATGTAGATCAGGAAGAGCAGCGGGATCACCAGGTGACCGCGTTCTTTCATAACGTCTCGCACCAGAGGCAACGAGTCACGAGAAATACCCTTCAGGCCTTCCTTCGTTGCCCTCAAATGTACCTGCGCGATGATGCCCAGGTAGTACAGCAAGGCGGGGATCAACGCGGCAATCGCGATTTCACTGTATGGCATGCCCAAGGTCTCAGCCATGATGAATGCTGCAGCGCCCATAATCGGCGGCAGGATCTGGCCGCCAACAGATGACGAGGCTTCCACCGCGCCCGCAAACGTCGACTTATAGCCCACGCGTTTCATCAGCGGAATCGTGAAAGCACCGGTTGTTACCACGTTCGCCACGGCGGCACCGTTGATCGACCCAAGGAAGCCAGAGGCAATGACCGACACCTTCGCGGGGCCACCACGGGATTGACCGGCAATAGCCAGCGCGATGTCATTGAAGAACTCACCCATGCCTGACTTCTGCAGGACCGCTCCGAACAGGATGAACAGGAAGATGTAGGTGGCGGACACAGAAATTGCCGTGCCGTAGATTCCTTCGGTCGTCAAATACAGGAAGTTGAACGTGTCGGAAGGGTAATACCCGCGGTGACGGAAGATTCCGGGGAACAATCGCCCGTACAGCGCGTATATCACGAACGCGATCGCCAGCAGCGGCATGGCCCAGCCGGTCAGCCGGCGCGCCGCTTCAATGACCAAAACAACCAGAATCGTCGCAAAGACAAGGTCTGCAGTCGAGGGTTCACCGAACCGACGCACAATCCCGTCGTAGTTGGTTATCACGTAAACGGCCGTCGACAGCGCAGCCAGGGCCAGGATGATGTCATAAAACGGGACTCGCGAGCGCACGCCCTTTCGGATCGGCGGATACAGCAGGAATGTCAGGAACAAGATGACGCCGACGTGGATCGATCGGTGGATCAGCACCGGCGGCGCACCGAAGTAGGCGGTCCACATGTGATACAGGGACAGGGCGACTGCGACGGCTGTGATGAGAATGGCCATCGGTTTCCACTCGACCTGGCGAACGCGCGATTCCCGGTCAAATTCTTCAAGCACGTCTTCGGCGTGTACATCAATGTCGTGCGTGTCGACACTGACACGTTCGTCGTCACGTTTCGACCGGGTCGGGTGCGTCTGTGAGGGGTGAGCCTGTGTGGTGTGTGAGTGAGACATGGTTCTACTCCTGAATTCGTAGTCGCACGAGGGCATGATGTGGCAGATCCGTCGGGGCGATGACATGAGTTCCGACGGTGAGCGTGGTGTGAGTATCGTGGCTATGCGCCCACGTCAGCTCCGGAATCGTCCGGTTGATTCCTTCGGTGTGGATGACACCGTCTTTGACGGTGGTCACTCCTCCAGGGTCGGCCGGCACCCCCGCTCCGTATGATTTGATGTCGATGGCGTCAAGCTGCAGGTGGTCGCCGTGGACGGTGTAGTACTCGATCCACGGTTCCTTTTCGATGGAATGGATCCATTTCATCGTGATCGGTTCGTCGTCAGTGGCGGCGAATCGAAAATATTCCTGACCGGTTTCCTGGTCTTCAATGATTATCGAGGGTGCGGCATGGAGCGCGGCTGCATACGCACCGCACATTGCACCCGTTGCGACGAGGGCGATGCCGACGACGGCTGCCACGATCCGCGGGCTCTTATTCAGACTGTGCAGTGTCTTTGGATGCATCTTTGCTTACCACCCCCTGTTCTGTGTAATAGCGCAGCGCTCCAGGGTGGATGGGGACTGCTGCGCCTTCATCGAAGCTGTCCAGCGTGATTCCCGTTGCAGCTTTGTGAGACGCGTGCAGGGTGTCGAGGTTTTCAAACAGGGCTTTCGTCATTTTGTAGACCTGTTCCTCGTCCAGGTCCGGAGAGACGAGCAGCTGGTTCATAATCGACGCGGTGAGGACGTCCTCTGCCTGCGAGTATGTTCCACCTGGGATCGCGCTCTGGTCGAAGAAGGGATACTTCTCCTTGAGCCTGGCGAATCCTTCACCCTCGATGGGGACGATGACGACGTCTTCGGTTGTCGCAAGGTCCATGATTGAGGAGTTTGGCAGGCCGGAGGTGACGAACGCTGCGTCGGTCTGGCCGTTCTTGATCTGGTCGATGGCGCCCGAGTATGACAGGAAGTCTTCCTGGATGTCGTCATAGGTCATGCCGTATGCATCCAGAATCATCTGCGCGTTCAGTTCCACACCGGAGTTCTTGTCTCCCACGCCGACGCGTTTGCCGCGCAGGTCCTCCACCGATCGGATCCCAGTCCTGGCGGTTGTCACGATCTGGACGTAGTTGGGGTACAACGCTGTTAGTGCGGTGAGCTCACTGAGCTGGCGGCGTCCTTCGAATGGGCCGGTTCCCTCGACAGCTTGTCGTGTTGCATCGCCCATGACGAAGGCCAGTTCGGCGCGCCCTGAGGTGATGAGCGAGATGTTTTCCACGGATGCGCCCGTTGCCTGTACGGATGCGTCCGATCCTAGTTCGTTGCGGAAAATCTGAGCCATAGAGGCGCCGATCTGGTAGTACGGTCCAGACGTGCCGCCGGCGGCGATAGTGATGAATTCGACAGATCCGCGTTCGTGCGAAGGACCTGGTGCTATGCAGGCAGTCAGTACCAACGCCGCGGCGGCAATTGTGGCGCCAAATCGTTTTCTCATGACGTCCCCTTCCGGGCTTGCTGATTTGTCCGATGAGGTGGCTGTGTGACGGTTGGATTCGCCTGCGGCATGCTGACATGCTGGCTGGGTGAATCCTCATGTAGCCAGTTACTTCCCTGTCCTCCAGCTCACATATTTCTTTTGGACAATACCCCTGTTATTATCTTCACGTCAAGAGAAATTTTAGAATTTCATCGCCGTATCTCGAATCGCAGAATTCGAAATACGCAAAAATGCGGCAGATATCGCTGAGGATATCTGCCGCCTTGCGCGTTTCTGGTGCCGCGGATTAGGACATGGAGCCGCTCGCTGCTACTATCGCAACAATGATGATCCATATGATCATGAGAACAACGCCCACGATCAGCGATGCTAGGAAGCCGTTACGCGACATGCGCGAATCGTTCGGACGCTGGTCCTTCCAGACTAACCATAAAATCAGACCGACAATCGGGATGAAGAATCCCAGGACCGCCCATCCGATGCTGCCGGTGTCCACAGGATTTGCTCCCTGCTGATACTGGCTTGCCTGCTGGTACTGCCCTGGCTGGCCGTATGGCGATGGCTGTCCAGCCTGGTACTGCTGAGACTGGGATCCGTACGCATTGGAGCCGGACGAATTGTACTGATTCTCCTGCCCATAATTAGGGTTATCCTGCTCATAATTAGGGGGAGTATTGGTGTTTTGGCTCATTGCCATTGCCCTCATATCCTCGAAAGTGTATGACGTGATTACAGTTCTGACGAACTATCTCTATGATACGGTCACTGGCCCCACTTTGTGAACGATGTCATTTACGTGTTACGCCCCGTTCACTCCTCGTTTCCAAAATTGCGCTTGATGTGTTCATGATGTCGGATAACCTCCCGCACCATAAAGGCCAGGAACTTCTCCGCAAAGTCCGGATCCAGCCCGCTTTCTTCCGCCAAACGCCGCAATCGCGCCACTTGCCGCGCCTCACGCGCCCGATCTTCAGGCGGCATATCGTGCTCCGCCTTGATGAACCCTACGCGCTTCGTGCAGCGAAACCGCTCCGCCAGGATGTGGATGAGCGCAGCATCAATATTGTCGATCGTTTCGCGTGCCTGGCTGAGTTCTACAGGAATAGCGGGCTGCGTGCCGGCACTGGCGGCACTCGGGTCAGATGTTTGGTTCATATCAGCACTCCCCTCGTTGTCTTACGTGCTGCGTCGTCTTCGACGCGTGCATGTCTTCCTGCCGGGCATACCCGCTCCGGCAAAGGCGGCTACGCGCTTTGAGTCTTCGCCTCACCAGGGGCATACAGTTCCGCGTCCCCCTCGCCGGTGACGACATCGCGGGTAATGACGACGGTGCCGACATCGTCGCGACTGGGGAGTTCAAACATCAGGTCGGACAGCGTCTTTTCCATAATGGTGGACAGGCCGCGCGCGCCCGTACCTCGCCTGTTGGCTTCAGAGGCGATCTCCATCAGCGCGTCCTCGGTAAATTCCAGCGTCATGTCATCCAGCTCAAACAGGTGCTGGTACTGGGCGACGAGGCATGCCTGCGGCTCGGTGAGGACGCGAACCAGGTCCTGCTCGGTGAGCAGTTTCGTTGAGGTGAGGATCGGGAGCCTGCCGATAAATTCCGGAATCATGCCGAACTTGTGCAGATCTTCGGGCGTGACTGATTCGTAAATGTCACCCATTTCGGAAGAGGATTTCAGTGATGAGGCAAAACCTGTGGAGCGCTGTCCAAGGCGCGCCCGCACGATCTCCTCGATACCGGCAAATGCGCCGGCCGCGATGAACAGAATGCCGGATGTGTCGATTTCGAGGAACTGCTGGTGCGGATGCTTGCGACCGCCTTGAGGCGGGACGGATGCGACGGTCCCTTCAATAATCTTGAGCAGTGCCTGTTGGACACCCTCGCCCGATACGTCTCGCGTGATCGACGCATTTTCGCCCTTGCGGCCAATCTTGTCGATCTCGTCAATGTAGATAATGCCGCGTTCGGCCTTCTTGATGTCGCCGTCGGCTTCCTGGATAAGTTTGAGCAGGATGTTTTCAACGTCCTCGCCAACATACCCTGCCTCCGTCAGCGCAGTGGCATCCACGATCACGAACGGAACGTGCAGCATGCGGGCAAGCGATCGGGCCAGGTGGGTTTTCCCGGTTCCAGTTGGACCCAGCATGAGAATATTGGATTTGGTGCCCTGCATATCCTCATCGTTTCCGGCTTCCCTGGAGCGCACGCGCTTGTAGTGGTTGTAGACTGCTACGGATAGTGCACGCTTGGCGCGGTCCTGACCGATGACCCACGAGTCAAGGAAGTCGAAGATTTCGCGCGGTTTGGGTAGCGGGGTCTGCGTGGGCGCGCTGTCAGTCTGCAGCTCTTCTTCGATGATTTCGTTGCACAGTTCGATGCATTCGTTGCAGATGTACACACCGGAGCCGCCGATCAGCTTGCGCACTTGTTTTTGTGTCTTGCCGCAGAACGAACACTTGAGCAGTTCTGCCCCATCCGTCAACCGTGCCATGACGCGCCTCCCATTCGATCCGCACACCTCCATGCGCGTGTTTCTAGCCTAATGGAGCCATCCGCAGTGGGCGAACCGGCGCGCGTGAGAACGCCCTCGCCAATCATGTGAGGTTTCCCAGTCGGGTGTCACATAATTGACGAGGGCGACTTGTCCACGTACAGCTCGGCGCGCTGGACAAAGTGACTGGCACCACCTGCTGATACATGCGAGCAGCACCGCGCGTATCTGAGCCAGCGATACTACGCGCCGGCGATCAGTTACTGGGCTTTGCGCGGCTCGAGCACCTGGTCGATCAGACCGTACTCGCGGGCCTGCTCAGCAGTGAGGATCTTGTCGCGTTCGATATCGCGGCGTACCTGCTCCGAGCTGACGCCTGAATGCTTCGCCAGGGTGTCTTCGAGCCACTTGCGCATGCGGTCGATCTCGTCGGCCACGATCTCGATGTCCGAGGCCTGACCGTGCATGCCTTCCATCGCAGGCTGGTGAATCAGGATACGAGCGTTCGGCAGTGCGAGTCGGCGTTCAGGCGCGCCCGCGGCCAGCAACACGGCGGCAGCCGAGGCGGCCTGCCCCAGGCACACGGTCTGGATCTGAGGCTTGACGTACTGCATGGTGTCGTAGATGGCGGTCATCGCAGTGAACGAGCCGCCGGGGCTGTTGATGTACATCGTGATCATTGAATCGGGATCCTGAGACTCCAGCACGAGCAGCTGAGCCATCACATCGTCAGCCGACGAATCGTCAACCTGAACTCCGAGGAACACGATGCGGTCCTCGAACAGTTTGGCGTACGGATCCTGGCGCTTGTACCCGTAGGCGGTGCGCTCCTCGAAGGTGGGCAGCACGTAGCGGGCCTGCGGCATCTGACGGGCCATTGCGTCAAAGTAAGGAGCAGTGCTGGACATATCAGTTCTCTCCGTTCTGCGCGTCGTTGGCACGGTGGCCGATCTCCTGCGGTGTGGAGACGATCTTGTCGGCAAATCCGTATTCGATTGCTTCCTGAGCGCTGAACCAGTGGTCGCGGTCGGAATCCGCAAGGATCTGCTCGACGGACTTACCGGTGCGCTCAGCGGTGATTTCCGCCAGTTCGCGCTTCATCTTGAGAATCAGTTCGGCGTTGATGCGAATGTCGGTGGCCGAACCACCGGCCCCGCCTGAGGGCTGGTGCATGAGGACACGCGTGTGCGGGGTGATGAAACGCTTGCCGGGTGCGCCTGCGGTGAGCAGGAACTGCCCCATGGACGCTGCAAGACCCATGGCCACGGTGACAACATCCGGCTTGACGTACTGCATGGTGTCGTAGATTGCCATGCCGCCGGTGACCGAGCCGCCGGGGCTGTTGATGTACAGGTAGATGTCGCGGTCGGGATCTTCAGCAGCCAGAAGCAGCATCTGCGCGCAGATTGCGTTCGCATTTTCGTCTTCCACTGCACTTCCCAGCCAGATAATGCGTTCCTTGAGCAGACGCTGGTAGACAGCATCTCCGAACGAGCCTTGAGGCTGCGCACCGTCGGCGCCTCTCACGCGCTGTTCACTCACTTGACGTCCTTCCATCGGGCATTTTTCATCACTGATGTCCAACCTACCGGTTTCGCACTGTGCCGTCGGCCTGGATTGGCACTTTTCGCTGACGGCGCACGCTCATACATGTTCACCTCATGCAGGCGGGGCAGGAACGCTTCCTGGTTCCTGCCCCGCGTGTCAGTGGTGATCCGCTACTCGATCACTTCTCGTCAGCTTCTGCTGCCTCTGCGTCTTCAGTCTCGGCTGCGTCGTCGGCCTCAGCTGCATCCTCAGCCGCTTCGTCAGCGCCTTCGGCTGCATCATCGTTGCCTTCTTCATCACCAAAGAACTCAGTCAGGTCGATGGCCTGGCCGTTTGTGTCCTTCACGGTGACCAGACGCAGGGCCTCGATGATGGCCTTGGTGCGGGTCAGTCGTGCAACCACGGTCTGGACTTCCTCGGGCGAAGAGATCAGCTGGTTGATGTCGATGCCGTAGGTCTGCGACATCTGCATCAGGTAGTCGATCAGTTCGCGTTGGGAAACCTGGACTTCCAGTTTCTTGGCCAGTTCGTCGGAGAGGATGTCGCGACGGAACTCGAGTTCGAGCTCTTCGCGGGCTTCCTTCTTCTTCTTGGCGGTGGGCTTGTCACCCAGCTGCTGCTTGACAGCCTCGTCGATGACGGATTCAGGCAGGAGGATTTCCACCTTGTCCAGCAGTGCATCGACCAGACGGTCGCGTGCGTCCAGCGCCTGCTGAGAACGCTTGGTCTGCTCAGCCTGCTTCTTCATGTCCTCCATGAGTTCGTCAGCAGTGTCGAATTCGGATGCCATCTGGGCGAATTCGTCATCAACCTTCGGCATTTCGCGCATCTTCACGGAGTGAACGTGCAGGACAACTTCCGCCTCTTCACCGGCATGATCTCCACCCTTGAGCTTGGACGTGAAGGTCACGTCGTCACCCGAGTGCGTGCCGCGCAGAGCCTTGTCCTGGCCATCCAGCATCGTGCCGGAACCGATTTCGTAGGAAACCTCGGACACCGAATCCACCTCTTCACCGTCGACCGTTGCAGTCAGGTCGATGGTGACGAAGTCGCCGGTCTTAGCCTGGCGCTTGACGGACTTCAGCGTGGCGAAACGTGCGCGCAGGCGGTCCAGCTCGGTCTGCACGTCTTCGTCGGTGACATCCGCCGGGTCAACCTCAACGGTCATGTCATCGGTAATTTCGGGCACTTCGAAGGCGGGAACGATGTCGACCTCGCCGGTGAAGACGAGCTTGCCGCTGATCGGGCCGCTGGTCGCCGGAATTTCGGTGACTTCGATGCTGGGTTGAGCCATGGGGCGCAGTTCGTTTTCCACGACCGCCTGCGAGTACAGGCGAGGCAGAACCTCGTTGACTGCCTGCTCGATGATGGCGGCACGACCAAATCGCTGATCGATAATGCGCGGCGGAACGTGTCCCTTACGGAAACCGGGGATATTCGCCTGCTTCGAAATTTCCTTGTATGCCTTGTCCATCTGAGGCTTGATTTCTTCATGGTCGGCCTCAACGGTCAAGCGCACCTTGGTGGGCTCGAGGGTCTCAACAGTGCTCTTCACGTGTGTGCACTCCAACGTCTTGTTTCGATTTCAGCCCGTATTTCGGGCACATGACAACCCCTCGATTCTACGACAAGTCCCAGGCGTTGTCTGCAAGGGATCCGTCATATGTGGGATGAATCTACCGAATGTGCGACACGCACCACTGAACGCCCCATCGCAACGTAATCTGCGTCACAGTAAAGGTATGGCTCCAACGACCTTAACTTTCGTGGGCGCAGCTGGAACCGTGACCGGTTCCAAGCATCTTCTAACCGTTGACTCCCCACGAGGCGAGCGACGGATTCTCATCGATTCAGGCCTGTATCAGGGCGAGAAAAAACTCCGCCGCAAGAACTGGTCTGATTTTCCAGTCCCGGCCGATTCCATTTCGGATATTCTCCTCACTCACGCACATCTGGATCACGTGGGATATTTGCCACGCCTGGTCAAGCAGGGCTTCAGCGGCACCATCTGGGCCACACCGTCCACCATCGACCTGGCACATATCGTTCTGCGAGATTCTGCCTACCTGCAGGAACGCGACGCCGAACATGCACGCACCTACGGGTATTCCAAGCACCGCCGGCCGTTACCGCTGTATACGGTCAACGACGTTGAGGACACGCTGCCACTGATGCGAGCTGTCGATTTCGACGCTGACATTGACGTGGGCGGGCAGGTCAGTGCGCACTGGACGCGCGCCGGCCACATCCTCGGCTCAGCTTCGATCCGCGTCCACACACCTGGAGGTGACGCGCTATTTTCCGGTGACCTGGGCCGGCCCACGCACCCCGTTTTGCGCTCGCGAGAAATTCCCGAGGGCGCCCCGACGGTTCTGCTCGAATCAACATATGGAGATCGTGAACACTTTGAAACTGATCCAGGACACGAAAAGCACGAAGTGTTCCGTGACGCCATCTGCCGAACCATCGATCGCGGCGGCTCCGTTCTGGTTCCAGCGTTCGCCGTCGACCGCACTGAAGTAGTGCTGAAAGTACTATCCGACATGGTCGCTGCCGGCCAGATCCCCTCGGTGCCAATCTACGTGGACTCCCCCATGGCGCTGGCGTCCCTGCGCCTCTACCAGGCTGTCAGTGCGCGCGGCGAACTCAATGATGAAGTGGGAGGCCTGAAGCTGAGCAACCTGAATCTCATTGAGGTGCGAGACCAGGAACAGTCGCAAAAACTCAACGATCCTAAGGAGCCTTCCATCATTGTGTCGGCCTCCGGCATGCTCACCGGCGGCCGCGTCCTGCACCATATCGAGCACATGCTCCCCCAGGCGATTCATACCGTCGTGTTGACCGGCTATCAGGCGGTAGGCACACGTGGGCGCGCGCTCCTGGACGGCGCACGCGAACTGAAAATGCATGGCGCGTGGGTGAGCGTGCAGGCCGAGGTGATTCGCGACGAGGAATTCTCCGTACACGCAGATTGCTCGGAGCTGGTGGACTGGGTACGCGATCTGGTGCCTCAGCCTCGTTCAGTGTGGTGCGTGCATGGCGAAGATAAGGCTGCACAGGCGTTAGTCGAATCGCTCGATCAGGAGCTGGGCGTACGCGCCCGGGTGGCCGTCCCGGAGAAGACCATCGAGTTGAAGAAGTGACATAGCGTCCACTCCCCCTCTTCTCAGTCGGCCAGAACCGACCGGAACAGAACACGCTTTTTCCTACTTTTGTGTCCTTTTCGTAACTTTTCTCGTCGCAATTGACTGACACACGTCATGGCGCGCCATACAATAATGTCTGCGACTAAAGTCCTATATGCGCCACTGTGCATACAGGCGGCGGACCGACGATGGTACGCCGCGTCGCGCATCTGTCCTGGGATTCTCCGTCGAGGCGACGCGTCCTCTGTGTCACGAAAGGTCACCATGAGTATTCCTACCCTTCACACATCGTCATCGCATGCAGCAGCTGATGACTACGTAGCGCCATCACGTACCGTCCACCTTGTGCGCGTGGCGGGCCTGCTGGGAGGTCCACTTCTGGCCGTACTGGTGTACTTCATCATGCCCGACAATGCTGCCGACATCGCAGCACAGGGCCTTTCTGACGAAAAGCTCAGCACCATGAATCTTGACGGCCTGCCCATCGTGGCCGCGGTCGCGATCCTCATGGGCATCTGGTGGATGACCGAAGCCATCCCGCTCGCCGCCACTGCTCTGATTCCAATGGTCGTCTTCCCTGCCCTACAGGTCGATTCTTTTTCCGGAACAGCCGGACCGTACGCCTCGGACACGATCTACCTGTTCATGGGCGGATTCATCCTGGCGCTCGCCATGCAGCGCTGGAACCTGCACCGACGTATCGCGCTGACCGTGGTCAACATGGTCGGGACGAAACCTCGCCAACTGGTCGCAGGATTCATGATCGCGACTGGTTTCCTGTCAATGTGGGTGTCCAACACCGCGACCGCCGTCATGATGCTGCCCATCGGCATGTCGGTGCTGCAGCTCGTCTCCCAGCTCGAAGGTTCCCGCCAGGCAGATTCTGAGGATCTACCCGCCGACGCTGAATCAGTGTCCGGCACAGCTCGCGACGCCACAAAAGGTGGCGTCGTGGCAGCAATCGTTCAAAAAGGCAAAGATGCCTCGGAAACGATCAGTAAGCAGACGCAGCTATATCACTCGAAGTTCGCCATTTCCCTCATGCTCGGCATCGCCTATTCCGCTTCGATCGGCTCACTGGGAACCATCATCGGCACTCCGCCCAACTCGCTCCTGGTGGCATACCTGAAGGAAAACCACGATATTTCGATCGGTTTCGGACAGTGGATGCTGGTAGGTGTCCCACTGGCGGTGACGTTCCTGGCGATCGGATGGTTCCTGCTGACATATGTTCTGTTCCCACCGGAAATCTCGGAAATCCCCGGAGGTAAGAAGCTCATTCGCAGTGAACTGAAGAAGCTCGGCCCGATGGGCAGCGGCGAGTTGCTCGTCGGCATCCTCTTCGTGGCCGCCGCCATCTTGTGGGTGTTCCTACCCTTTTTCCTGAAGTTTTTCGGCATTCAGATCAAGGGGATCGACACCATTATCGGCATGGGGATCTCCTTGCTGCTCTTTATCATTCCGGCAGACCCGAAGCGAGGGGTGCGTTTGATGAACTGGGAGTCAATGAAGGACCTACCCTGGGATATCATCCTGCTGTTCGGTGGCGGTCTGGCTCTGTCTGGCCAGTTCTCTCACACGGGCCTGTCAAACTGGGTAGGCCACTCAGTTGAGCAGTTGCGCACCCTGCCCATCATCGTGATTTTGTTCGCCATCACGGCGCTCGTCCTGGCTCTGACGGAGCTCACCTCCAACACCGCAACTGCTGCCGCGTTCCTGCCGATTATCGGCGGCGTCGCCATCGGCCTTGGGTACGGCGATATGAACATCCTGCTCTTCGTGATCCCGGCTGCGTTGGCTGCCACGTGTGCGTTCATGCTCCCGGTCGCCACGCCTCCAAACGCCATCGCGTACGGGTCGGGTTACGTGCGCATCGTCGACATGATCAAGGCAGGTTTCTGGTTTAACATCGTCGGCATCTTCCTGGTGATGGGCACCGTACTGGCTCTGGCGGTCCCGATCTTTGGTCTAGCTTTAACGCCTTCCGTGTAGCACTCCGGTCGCCCTCGGCAATCACGATGAACGAGGGCGACCGCGGCGCCGTGTCGAAACTCCAGCTTGAATCATCGGGCGGATGACCGCGCGCCACTTTAATGACAGTGTGTCATAATCGTGGCATGACACCGACTTCCCGGAAAAGTGCATCCACTGCGCCATCTCGGTCATCAACACTGGCGCACCCCTGGATCGCACTCGTTTTCCTGTCTCTGGCACTGTCACTGATCGTTATGGACGGCACCATCATCAACGTGTCTTTGCCGACAATCATGCGTGACCTTGAGCTCACATTCACGCAGGCTCAATGGCTGACAACGAGCTACGCCCTGATCTTCTCGGCGCTGCTGATCACCGTGGGACGTCTGGCCGATAACTGGGGACGACGCAACATCCTTCTGGCAGGGATCGCCATCTTTGTTATCGCATCAATCATTGCCGGCACGGCGCGCACTTTCACTCCTCTGCTCATCGCACGTTTCCTGCAGGGCACCGGAGCGGCGGCCGTTTCTCCAACAACACTCTCAACTGTCAACGCGACGTTTACAGGCAAGAGGCGCATGATTGCGTTCGCCGTGTGGGGGTCAGTTATTTCAGGGATGGCCGCTGTTGGTCCTCTGCTGGGTGGCTGGATCACGACGAGCACCACCTGGCCGTGGATTTTCCTGATCAATGTTCCGATCGGCATCATCGTTGCGCTCGGCTGCATTTTCTTCGTGCCCAACACTTATGGAGAACGCTCCGAACACGGTTTCGACGCGGGCGGGTTTATCACCTCGTCAATCGGTTTCGCCGCTCTGGTCTACGCACTGATTCAGGGGCGTGACCTGGGCTGGTGGAAGCCGATCAATGAGGACTGGGCGTCATGGCCACTCTCGCCTGTGCCGCTGGCGGCTGCTCTGGCCGCCGTCCTGCTCGGCTTTTTCATCTGGTGGGAACGGCGACAGCTGCGAGTGGACGGGCCGCACCTGCTGAATCTGAATCTTTTCAAGCTCCGAAGCTTTTCTGCAGGGAACGTGGCCGCTGCGGCAATTTCAGTGGGAGAATTCGGTCTGCTCTTCGCGTTGCCTTTGTACCTTCAGAACGTCCGCATGCTCACACCGCTCCAATCAGGCGGTGTCCTGGCTGCAATGGCTGCAGGCGCCTTTATCGCAGGTGGCTCAGCATCCCCACTGGGGCGTCTCTTTTCTGCAACGTGGGTGGCGCGCGCCGGACTGGCCATAGAATCCATTGCCGTATTCAGCCTGGCGATCAGCCTGACAGCCCACACGCCCATCGCAGTTATCGTCACAGCACTGGTTGCCTACGGTTTTGGTCTGGGGTTGGCGTCAGCGCAACTCACATCCGTCATTCTGGTTGATGTGCCACCCAGCACGTCGGGGCAGGCATCCGCCACCCAGTCCACGACACGTCAGGTCGGTACAGCGTTGGGAATTGCTCTGGTTGCAACGTTCCTGGCTGCGTCGGTGAATTCACAGGTACAGGGAAGCCTCGACGATGTGCCGCTGCCCGAGCAGGCACGTCACGGCATCGAAGCGTCTGTCGCACCTTCAGCTGGCGCTTCCATTCGGGCGCTGACTGACTCGGACGGTTCAGAAAGCGTTCCAGCGGAACTGACCGATCAGGTGATCGACAAACTGTCGGAGGCTTTCAGCGTCGGAGCGTCGCGCGCAATGGGAGTGGCCGGCGCAGCCCTCGGACTGGGATGTGCACTGACGTTCTTCCTGCCTGGCGCCCGCAAGCCCTCAGGCGAATAGGGCACGTGGCACGGGGGGTTACCTCGCGTCACACGGCGGCGCTTCTGCGGATACCTGTTCGACACGCCCGCTTAAATCGCTACACTATATCAAATGCATCCCAACTGACAGCGACGATCGCTGTGGCGTAGAACAAGAAATGAACGGAGTATGTATGACCGATCCCCATTCACGGCCACAGAGCCCGATTCGTCGGATCGCACTGATTACAAACCCCGTTGCAGGTTTGGGATCGTCGATGGATGCGGCACGGCGCGCCACTGAGTTTCTGGCCAATCGCGGCATCGATGTGGTCTCCATTGCCAGCTACCTGCCACTGACGACGAGCCTGCGCACTCGCGAATTTGTCGCTGACCCAACCATTGACGCGATTGTGGTGTGCGGCGGAGACGGGCTGATCAACCTTGCATTGCAGGAGGTGGTCGGCACAGGCAAACTCTTCGGTGTCATACCGGCTGGCACCGGTAACGACCTGGCACGCGAATATTCCATTCCTTTCGATCCCAGAGCAGCCGCATCACTCATTGTGGACGGCCACCACGACAGCGTTGATGTGGGCCTCATGAGCCACGCGAACGGGGAAGAACGCTACTTTGCAACAATTATGTGCGCGGGCGTGGATTCAATGATTAACGATCGTGCCAACCAGATCAGATGGCCGAAGGGTAATTCACGCTACCTGCTGGCACTGGGCATCGAGTTCGCACGCCTACGCCCCCTGCGCACAACGATCCGCATCGACGGCAAAGGCACACATCACGTCCCGACAATTCTCAACGCCATTGCCATTACCAAGACGTATGGCGGCGGCATCATGATGTGTCCGCATGCTGACCCCCGCGACGGCCTGCTGTCGATCAGCCTGGTGGAAACGCTCAATCGCCTCGAAGCGATCAGCAAAGTTCCGAAGACCTTCCTGCACCGCCTGGAGGAGGTACCGGAGGTCCACATGTACCGTGCCCACAGTGTTGACATCGAAGTCAGCGGCCTCGATGCATTTGCTGACGGCGAGCGTCTCATGCCCATGCCTTTGCACATCGAATGCGTGCCGCGCGCCCTCAACTTGATCATGGCGAGGTAGAGCGGCGCACGCAAGTCGCCCTCGCTCATTGTGACGAACGAGGGCGACTGTGGCAGATCAGTGAGTTTGCGTCGAATCGGTGGGGCTGGCTCACTATGCTGCTGCAGACCAACGGCCAGCCACCGAGAGGCACCCTAGCTTTCAGCCCACGGATCGACGACTATACGGATCGGGTTACCTGTCTTATTGCGCATGATGTCCAGGCCTTCTTCCAGATTCTCCAGCGAGATGATCTGAGAGACCGATTCGGACAGATCCAATCGCCCAGCCTTGACGAGTTCAGCAAGCAGGAAGATGTCCACTACTTCGTAGCCCAGGTGTCCTATGGCCTGACGGCGCTTGACGCCAAAATCGTAAAGGCTTCCGCCGTGGAATTCCTGGCGTGACAGCCCGACCAGCACGGCGCGCCCCCTGTAGTCCAGTGACTGCACTGCCTGCTCGAAGGTCACCTGAAGACCGGCAGCGTCGAACGCAACGTCAATCATGCGCCCACCCGTCGCTTTCTTGATCTTGTCCATCAGTTCGGGGTCGTCGGATCGGAACGTGAAGTCAGCGCCCAGACGTTTGGCTCGATCAAACACACCCTCGTTGATGTCGATACCAATGACAGGGTACGCACCCGCCAGCCGGGACAGCTGGACGATGTGGGTTCCGACTCCACCCAATCCCCACACGGCAACGGCGTTGCCCATCGAGACCTTGCCGGTGTGCTTGACTGCTCCGAACGGGGTTGCCACAGCATCAGCGAGGATCGCGGCCTGTTCCATCGGCACACCATCGGGCACGCGGGTGAGTCCTTCAGCGTTGGCCACTGTGTACTGCGCCCATGCACCGTCATAGTCAAATGCCATAACGCGCAGGTTTTGGCATGAGCCTCGGTTACCTCGGCGGCATTCGCGACACTTCAGGCAGGGCATACCCGACTGCGGGATGACCTTGTCGCCGATCTCCCAGCCCTGCACATTCGATCCCATCTCTGCGATGGTGCCCGAGCACTCGTGGCCCTGCGTGATTTCCGGCATTTTCATGGGAAAATCACTGTCGATCAGCGCCATATCCGAATGGCAGATTCCACAGTAGGCAACTTTGATGAGGACCTGGTTCGGACCGGGTTTGGGAATCGGAATATCCTCGATCGTTACGGTGCGATCTGAATGCAGACGCTGGGCGCGCATCGTGCCTTCCATTGCTCTCTCCTTTTTGCGCGCAGCGCCGTGCCCTCGTGCGCATAAAAAGACAGGCGTCTGTGCCTGCAGATGCGTTGACAAGGTTGTCGCCAAAGCTCACACGACGTCACGCGGACATTATGTAGGAGGATTTCTCCTATGAGCACAGACTAACCCATGACCTGCGGCTATTGGGTCTTTTGACCTATATCGCAGATGCGAGTTTCGACGAAGCGATGCGTGAGCCTGCCTCGACAATAACGAAGAAGCCTCCTGCAACCAACGCGATCGTGCCGCCTGCTGACAGGCCACACACGACCGCAAGCCCCAGTCCAACTACGGCAATAATGGTAGACGCGAGCGTGGACAGTGCGACGAAACGCGGCGTCGATGCGACGCGCCCCTTCAAGACGGTGGGTGCGGCGGCGATTAAGGAGATTGACACGACGGTGCCGACCGCCGGAATAATGACCGTCACCGTCGCGATAATCAGACCCAGGGTGATCAGGCGCATCAGGTCAGGCCGCCCTCCGCTGGCTCGGTAGTTCACCGCGTCGAAGCTGACTGCTACCAGCCGCCCGCCCATCAACGCCCACACTCCCCCAGCGACAATAAGGACGAGGGCGGCCGCGATAACGTCGATGCGCGTACATGCCAGCAGGGATCCTGTCAGGAAGCCATCGATTCGCAGCGGCAGGGGCGCGAACCACTTATTGAGGAAGTAGCCAGAGGCAAACCCCACGGTGAGCGTGATTCCGGCGGCCGCCTGCGAGGAAATTCCTTTCAGGGCCGATACGCCATGCATCAACAGCGCGAGGACGAGTGAGGCCAGGCCAGCACCGATGAACAGTCCCAGAGACAAAGCCTCATGGCTGCTCGAGACCAGCGCCGCGCCGACCACGCCGATGACGGCGCCCGGGAACGCGGCATGGGTGATTGATTCAGTGAAGAAGATGCGCTGGCTGAGTACGGCGAGGGATCCGACCAGGCCGCACAGAGCTCCCACAACGATTGCTTCAACCAGCGGCAGGGCGATGATGGTCCACATCGAGATCATGGGCGCACTCCCTGAATCGGGTGGGCGACAGGCTGCGTCGCGTGCCCGGTGTCCAGTGCGCGCATGCACATGCGGTACAACGTGCGCACAGCCAGTACCAGCCCGAACATGGCACACACACTGAGCGAGACAGCAGCCTGCGGTGAGATTGGGCGCGAAACCGGCAAGTTCATAACATGCATCCCCAGGACCGCCCCACCGACGCCGACCGCAATCCCCACGGGAATCATCCACCCGACGGTGCGGGCGACCAGTCGAGCGCTTGCCCCAGGGATCACCAGATATCCGATCACCAGCAGGACGCCGATGGCGGAAGCGGCTGATACAACAACGGCGGCGATCGCGGTGTTGAGAACAATGTCGACAAGGAGGGTGTTGACTCCCAGAACCGGAGCGGTATCGCGGTCGAAGGCGGTGATTACCTGGCCGCGCCACGTCAGGGCGACGATCACGATGGCGAGCAGGCAGAAGAGGACGGACTGCGCCAGGCGCGCATCGGTCACGTCCAGCAGTCGGCCGAACATGAGCGCTTCCAGCTGGCCGGACATGTCGCCTTTTTTCAGCGAGATCACCACGCCCAGTGCGAAGAAGGTCGTCAGAATCGTTGCGGTGGATCCCTCGGAAATGTGGCTGCGCTGCCCGGCCCACACCAGTGCTGCGATGACTGCGCATGCACATAGCGCAGCTCCGGGCACGATCATGTCGATGCCGCCATAAAGGGCACCTACTACGATGCCAGGGAAGACGCCGTGAACCAGTGCTTCTGCGTTGAACTCCGCACACCGCACGTTGACCAGCACGCCGACCACTCCGCTGGCGCAGGCCAGGATAATCAGCAAGACAAATGGCCTGAACGTGTACGGAGCTGACGCAATAAATCCCCATCCAGGTAGTGGCTGCAGAAACTGCCGTAGACCTTCAAGCCATTCAGCCCACATGCTCGGACTCCTGTGTCGCTATGTGCGCGATGCGAGCACGCCGATCAGCGCGGTGTTCCTCTTTACCTGCGCTGGTCGCTGCGAGTTCGACGGGCACCGACCCGCCGTATGCCGTTGCCACCAGCTCCGGTGTCAGTACCTGTGCGATTGGCCCGAATGCCACTTGCCTGCCTGCCAGCAGCAGTGCCCGTTCACAGGTAGCGTCAGCCAAGATGAGGTCATGCGTGGAGATCACGACGGCTACGCCCTGGTTCTTGGCGTTGGTGATGATGGAGAGCAGGGCACGGCGGTTCGGCTCATCCAACCCGTTGAACGGCTCGTCGAGCAGGATCATCGCCGGCTCAGCGACCAGGGCTCGCGCCAACAGGATGCGCTGACGCTGCCCGCCAGACAGGTCACCGAACCGGACGTCTCCACGATCACTCATCCCGACATTGGCGAGGGCGTCCTCGATGCGCTGTTTGCCGGTCGATCCGAGCCGCCCAAACAGTTTCCGCTGACCTCGGTATCCCATCGCAACTACCTGGCGAGCAGTGATGGGGAATGTGGGGTCCAAGTTGAGCTGTTGCGGGACGTATCCCACTGTTGAGCCTGGCGGCACTCGAAGGTGACCGGCGCTGACGCGGACGGATCCGATGATGCCGCGCAGCAGCGTGGTCTTTCCTGACCCGTTCGGCCCGATCAGTGCCAGCGCTTCACCTGCCTGGATGCTGCCATCCACTCCGGTGAGCACTGTCTTATTGCCGTATGCCAGTGAGCAGTTGTCGAATTCGAGTGCCGCGCCCATAGCCTTTCCTTGCTCCGTTGCCTATTTTTCTGCGAGCGTGTCAGGCAGCTGTGGTACGTTCCCGTTCCACGCCTGGACCAGCGTCGTCACGTTGTGAGTGATGGAGCCGACGTAGGTTTGTCCTGCCGACCCGTCGGGTCCGAGGGAGTCGCCGTATAGTGCGTCGTCTCCGACGATTGCTTTGACACCGGCGGCCTGAGCAACTGCCTCGATTGACTTCGAGTTGTTGGAGTTTTCTGCAAAAAGCGCAACCGCTCCTGAGTCCTTGACCTGTTGGGCGGCTTTCTTGATGTGGTCAGCGGTGGCGTCCTGTTGGCTGTTGAAATCCGACAGGGCTGCGCCGATGAACTTCACGCCGTAGTCTTTGGAGAAGTATCCGAATGCGTCGTGAGAGGTGAAGAGGACGCGGTGCTGAGGCGGAACCGAATCGATCGCTTCACGCACCCATCCGTCCAGGTCGGTCAGGGTCTGCGTGTACTGCGCAACGTGCCGGTCGAAGAGGTCCTTGTTGTCAGGCGAGGCTTTGCCGAGGATTTCACCGATATTGCGCACCTGGATGGCGGCGTTCTTCGGGCTGGTCCACACATGCGGGTCGTACTGAAACTCCGGTGTTGCGGCACCATCTTCAGGCGGGAACGGCCACTTTTGCACATCGACCTTCTGCGAGCCGCGATCAATGGTGTAGGGCAGGTCGCTTTCACGCTTAGTCACCGAGGCAGGGTCGTCGACTTCCGCTGCCGTCAGAACTCCCGATGTCACTCCCATGATCCCGTGGAAGCCAGATGCCTGGATTGCTGAGTCAAGGAAGTGTTCCAGGTCGACGCCAGAAACGAACATGATGTCGGCGTGAGCAAGGGCGTCTGCCTGTGCCGGGGTCATCTCGTGTTCATGTGCCGAGGCATTCGGGGCGAGTAGGCACGTCAGGTTAATCGTGGTGGCGGCTGACTGGGCTGGCGCTCCTAAGGCATGAGTGGCGCCCTGTGCGTCAGTTTTGTTGAGCGCCAGCGTCGAGTGCTCATCGGCGTTGCCGGCGATCTGCGTGACGTAATCGCACACTTGGGTGGTTGTAGCCACCACATTCACTGTGTTGGAGGAGCGTTGTGCGCCGGATTGACCATTCGCGGCGGTCGCTCCTGACATGTTCGCCTGGGTATTGCCACAGCCTGCAAGACTAGCCGCCGCCACGGCGACCATCGCTGCTCGAAGGCACGCAGTTCTCTTCTTCACTCTTTCTCCCCTTATGTGTGATGCCGCTGGTCGTATTCCCTTCCAGCCCTTAACGATAACGGCTCTCACTATACGCCCAAGTTAGGTTTTCGGTCAACCGAATAATATGTTTGGTTCAATACAATATTTGATGGGTGTGGGAGTGTCAACGTGCAGATCAGGAGGCAACACAAGAGCACGGCAGCGTGCTGGATACAGGGGTCTCACTGCAGTGTGTACAGAGGCACAAAGTGCTGAAGTCAGAGGCCTCGCCGCGATGGATACAAGGGGGTAACCGATGGATTCACAGGAAGAGGCAGTGGCCAGCCACCCTCGAAAATTCGAGAGGAGCGGAACGCAACGGGGACAGCTGAAGAACCCAAGAAGAACGGCACATTCGGAATGAATGACAATAAATCGAAAATGGTCGGGGTGACAGGATTTGAACCTGCGACCCTCTGCTCCCAAAGCAGATGCGCTACCAAGCTGCGCTACACCCCGGTCGGTTTCTCACCGCTTGGAAATGATAATGCATCCGCTGAACGAAAACCAATTCTCGCACTCAATCCGGATTGTGGGATAGATCGTGGTTTTTCGATTTCACTTTTCAGCCCCGGCACGTTACGATCGATTCGTTCACGTGAACAGTCACGCCCATCGGCGCTGGCATCGCGGGCGTAGCTCAATGGTAGAGCCCCAGCCTTCCAAGCTGGTCATGCGGGTTCGATTCCCGTCGCCCGCTCCACTTAGACATCGGATTTGATAAGCACCCCTTTGCGTTAGCGAGTATCGCTTAGGGGGGTGCGAAAAATCGCTTGCGTTAGCGGGTTTGGGTTTTGCGTTACCTAGTATCGTGTTTTCCCTGTTCGAATAGGGTTTTGGGGGTTAACTAGCTAACGGATGGCAGGTGGCGTTCGCTGTAGTGCTTGCGATGGTGGTTCTATTTCTATTTTTAATTGGATCTATTTGCGTCGCCCGTGCTTGGCTCTTAGTCTAGTTCTGCTCTGTTGTATATGTAAGTGGCGATGAAAAGTAGCGCAATGATTAGCAGTAGGCTGCTGGTGATTGGCCAGATCCACGGTGCCTCGAGTGTGTCCTGAGCGAGGTTGTTTATTATGGGTGCGAGGCCAAGGGGAGTTTTGTCGCCCTCCTGGACAAATATCGCTGACATCGTTATTAGTAGGTAGGCTCCGAATCCGGCCGCAAGGGGTATGCCGACGCCTGGTTTAACAGTGGCTGCGGCAGTCTGTATTACGTGAATGAGAATGATTTGTAGCGCCCATACCAAACTAGCCAATATGATCGGGGCGGGATTGGCGCCTGGGAATAACAGTGACGTTCCTGCCCAGGCTAGGGTAGCGCTGAAGACGGCAAGGAATAGGGTAGATAGCCAGCTGCTGATAGCAAAGCTGATGAGGTAGTGTGAGCGCTGCACGCTACCAGGGAAAATAAAAGGAATGTCACCATTGCCGGTAAGCACACTGCAACGAAAAGAGTTCATTGCAACGAGGATTACGGTAAGAATTTGGGTAAGGTTCTTTATCCATCCCGCGTAGGCTTGCAGCCAGGAAGGTTCAGGTAGCGACTCTATTAGCGTGGTTACTTCTGATCCGGCCAGAAATCTGATGATTCGCGGCGTGTATTGGGTAAACAATCCTTGGGTGAGAGCAAGGATAACGAATACCCCACCTATCATCCATGTCCCATAAGAGCGTAGGATCCAGACAGCTTGATAGCGCCAGATCAATCTGAAACTCGAGGTATTCACGATTTTTTACCGCCATCCTTAGTCAGTTTGGTGAAAAGTTCATCTAAGCCGCTAAAGGTGGGGTGAATCTTTGCGGCAGAGTCGAGGCTGTAGATAGCCTCCGCCACGGCGGTGGCAACGTCTGAACGCACCGTGACATCAAGCGTAACGTGTTTAGTTTGCTGATTGACCAGCTCGCCTAACTGTCCTTGAGCTAGCAGGCTACCGCGATGCAAGATCCCCACGTGGGTAGAGACTTTAGCGACATCGCTGAGGATGTGGGAGGAAAATACTATCGTTACCTGCCCGGTTAACTCGCGTAGCAGCCCCAGAACATCTGCTCGCCCGATCGGGTCAAGAGCGCTGGTTGGTTCGTCTATCAGTAGTAGTTTCGGGGCAGTAACGAGTGCTGCTGCTATTCCCATCCGTTGCTTCATGCCTCTAGAAAAGGAGCCAATTCTTCCGGGGGCTTTGTCGAGGTTAACCAGATTGAGTAGTTCGTCGCTTCTTTCGGCTGCAAGGTCTGGGGAGATTCCACCAAGGCAGGCGAGAGTGATGAGCGCATCCTTGGCTCTAAGCCAGGGGCTAATCTGGGGGACATCAGTCAGGTAAGACACGCCAGGGATCGGTTTGACCGGAAGTTTGCCTCGACTAACTCCCAGCACGGTGGCGCTACCACTACTGGCTCCGGCCAGTCCTGCAAGGATCCTCATGGTGGTGGTTTTACCAGCCCCGTTCGCTCCCACAAACCCATAACAGGAGCCGGTAGGAACTCGAAGATTTATGTTGTTTAGTACTTGGTGCTTACCGAAGATTTTGGACAAATCTTTAGTACAGACTGCTAAATCCATGTTCATTCCTTCGGATACAGCTTGCTCACCACTGAACTCGCATCAACCTGGTGATGCTTGGCTGTAGCTTTCTGTTCATATTCACGCTGCACCTTAAGCTGTCTTTGTTCGTGAAAGTACATAACCAAAAAGACGATTGGCCCAATCACTTGGCCAAAGATGATAACCAGGAGCCACACTAGGCGATTTAAACCGGCAATGTGAGTTCGCTTATCACGCAGCAAGCAAATCAAAGACCAGACCACCGCTACCAGTTGCAATCCTATAAGGATGCAAACTCCTATCAATGCTGGGGTCGGCAAATCCAACAGTTTATCTATAGGGTTCATTACTTGTCTCCTGAATTATGTAGCCGGGTTTTTACCCTAGCTAACGCGGTTTTTATATAAGCGAGTTGGCAAGCGCCAGCAACGAGGGGCCATAAAGCAACAATGGGCACCATCGACCGGCGGCTCATTTCCTGCTTGTCACCAGCCCGGCGCATTGCTGCAAGCCAGGCTATGGACAAGGCTTCAACACCCAACAAATCAGCCTGATTGGCCAAACGTACGGCATCTTCGGATTCTGGGTCATCGCGCCGAAAGACCTGTGGCGCTAGTGCTGCAACAGTCGTTAAAACCACTGGAGCTAGCGCAGCCTGCTTGCCGCTAATAAATCTTTCAGACCCTCCGAGTGTTGACCGCTGGAGGAGAACCTGATCTTTGCGACTGAGCAGTACCGCCAAGAACCCAACCCCAATCCCACCGGCAATAGTGGTGAGCTTAATGCCGCGCTTTAGACGTGTGGGGACGTAGCTGGCCAAGTCCGGTAGAGAATCATCGGGTCGAATTAGCCCTAAACGCACACCAACAGCACCCAGATTAACGTCCCAACCCAGTCCGTATTTTCGAGGAATGAACAAGCGCGGATTCTCTGGTTCAAAACCATCCAGCGCAGCATCAGAGCGCCCCAACCACAGCCCGGAGACAGGTATCCCCAAAACTCGCGCCTGCCCTTCTATGTCCTTACCGAACCACTTCATCACCGTATTCCTTTCCGCGTTGTACGCTTCACAGCACAATCAAGCGCCTCCCACTCAGAGCGCATCTGCAATAAGCGATTCTTCCCAGATTTTGCGAGCTTATAAATCTTCCTCGGCGGCCCTACCGGAGACTCCTCCCAAGCCGTAACTACCAACCCTGATTTACGGAGGCGTGCAAGCAGCGGATATAACGTGCCCGTAGAAATCTCCAACCCCGCTTCTTCACGAAAACGCTCTACAAGCTGCCCCCCGTAAGAAGGACGAGACGAAAGTAATCCAAGGACAATCAGTTCAACAGCGCCCTTGCGTAACTGTGACTCAGACACAACCCCTCCTTGCTTAACCATGTTCCTTGTATAACATACTACCGCGTGTCTAAAAGGCTAGCAACTACTTTTCGCTAGGACTTCAGGTCTGATAAGTGCTCTTTTGCGTTACCGAGTATCGTGTTTTCCCTGTTGAGCGTTATGGCGTTTGAAATGTTTCTCTGAATGTGGAGTGTTCTACCTAATTCATCCTAGTGTTCATGTACACTATAAACACTAGGAGGTGTTCGTGGATATCATCGTTAGTAATGCAAGTTCTGATCCGGTTTACGCTCAGATTAAGAATCAGCTCAAGGCGGCAATAATCAACGATCAGGTAGCGCCCGGCGACAAGCTGCCGTCGATCCGGCGTTTGGCATCACAGCTTCGCGTGTCGGTGATTACTACCAAGCGCGCCTATGACGAGCTAGAGCTAGAGGGTTTCATTGATTCCGTACAGGGGCGAGGTAGCTTTGTCGCTTCTAAAAACACTGAATTACTCAAGGAAGAGCAGCGTAAAAAAGTCGAAGACTACTTGAAATCCGCCCTCGCCTCGGCTCGGATTGCTGGCTTGTCTGTTTCTGATCTGAAAGAGCTGATTGATTTATTAGGAGAATCCGATGAATGTGATTGAAATCAACGGACTAGTTAAAAAGTATCCGGGATTTACGCTCGGTCCGCTTAACCTTGAAGTTCCCCAGGGGGCAATTGTGGGTTTCGTGGGCGAGAACGGTGCTGGTAAATCTACGACGCTGCGTTTGATTTTAGGTCTTGCTCACCCTGATGCCGGCACAATAGATCTGCTAGGGCAGCCTACAGGTATGGGTAACCCACAAGCGCATGAGCGGGTGGGGGTAGTTTTTGACGATATTAGCCTGCCAGATAGTTTTACTGTTAAGAATGCTGGCGAGCTTGGCAAGCGCCTGTACAAGAGTTGGGAATCAGAAACATACGCTAGTTATCAGCAACGTTTTGATCTCGCTTCGTCTAAGCGAGTTGGTGACCTTTCTCGTGGTATGCGGATGAAGCTGGGGTTAGCGATGGCGCTTTCCCATGCAGCGGATTTGCTGATTTTTGATGAGGCTACCAGTGGTCTAGATCCGGTGATTCGTGATGAAGTGCTTGATATTATGCTCGAATTTATCGAAGATCCAACCCATTCGATCCTGTTTTCGTCCCACATTGTTTCTGATATTGAAAAAGCCGCTGACTACGTGGCTTTTATCCGTGAGGGCAAATTGAAGTTCATGGAACAAAAAGACGAACTTTTAGATTCTTGGCGAATCGCGGCGTTGACCAATGAACAAGCAAACCAGCTTGACTCCGCGCAAGTATTAGGGCGTCGCCGTCATGATTTTGGTCAAGAAGTCATCGTGCGCACCGGGGCCGTTCCTGCTGGTGTACAAGCTACTAGACCGACGATTGAGGACATCATGGTTTACACGATTAAAGGAGAAGATCAGTGAGGGCCGCTTTTTATAAAGATCTTATTGCCAATCGTACGTACATAGCTGTTTTAGGTTTGGTGCTAGTCGTAACCTGCGCTCTAGGAATATATGCGAACCAGTTGATTATCTTTCCGTTCATCTTTGGCATGATTGGAATGCTTTATTTTACGGCCACCTTTGCTCGTGATGCTGAATCCAAGGTGCACCGAACGATTCTTGCCGGACCTATCAGTAGAAACGAACTCGTTAATTTAAATTTTCTGATTACACTCGCTCTTGGGGTAGTGGCTTTCGCGGTTACAGGTGTTCTTGCCTATTTAATGGTTGAGATGCCTTGGAAAAATACTGTTTTGGTGGCCAGCTTTGCCTTTGCGGTCACTTTGTTGTTGACCATTATTCAGCTACCACTGTTTTACAAATTTGGTCCGGAAAAAGCCAAGCTTTTTCTGGTCGCGGTATTCATCGTGGTATTCGCCGGATCATCCTTTGTTGGTTCCAACAAACAAGCAATCTTCGAATGGGTAGCAAAAGCCTTAACCCTACCCCCACTCACAAACGCAGGAATACTACTGACCGCGACGATCGTACTTACCGCAGTATCCCTATGGATAAGTCGAAAGATCATGGCAGGTAAAGAATTCTAAGTTAGTAGAGTCCGATTTTGCATCCAATGTTGACACCCTGCCTTCTTTTCAAAGCCCCACCGTGATTTCTTTCCCGGTTCTAAAGATGAACCGGATCTGGTTTGCGCCAATACAGCGTGGTTGATTAGGGCGTTCCATTGACAGGACTGGAAATGTTCGATGGGTTTGCCGGCTAGCTGGGAGTAGGCGGTTTTTGTGATGTGTCGGGGCATCGTTGACAGTTTGTTGACGGTGTCCCGGTCTTTTTGTGTGTGGGTGTGTCACGTCATTGTTGACAGGTGTGACGGTGCTGGTGTGTTTTTTTGGGCTGGTAGTTGTGTGTGGGGTCGATGGTGTGTTCGGCGATGATTTCTCCGGTGGTGCGGTCGATTGTGATGGTGTCGTTGCCTGCTATGAGGATGAGGACTGGGTGGTGTGCGTAGGGTCTGCCGATGCCGAGGAGGTGGAGGAGTTTTCCTGAGTGGCGCATGGTGACTTTGCCTGCGGTGTCGACCGTGTCGTGTCGTATTCGCCAGATCCTCTCGAATAGCTCGGTGGTGGGGTGTGCTGGTGGTGTGGTTGTGTACACGGTGTGTGGGGTGCGCCTGTTGAAGGCTCTGTGGGGGCGTTCGTGGTTATAGATGCGGGTGAATGTGTCGAGTTGGTTGTGCAGGCTGGTGATGGTTGGGGCTGGTGGTTGGGCGGCGAGCCATTTTTCGAGCGTGTAGTGGTAACGTTCGATTTTTCCTTATGTGGTGGGATGGCCGAGGAGCCCGTTTTTCTGAATGATGCACAGGTCGTGAAGGAGTTGTTCAAACGCGTTGGGCTGGCGGTTTTGGGCGCGTGCTCCGCGCGCGTGGCGCGTGCTGTAGACCATGGCGTTGTCGGTCAGTGTGGAGCGCGGGTACCCGTAGGTGCGTGTGGTGGTGGTGAAGGTTTCCACCACGATGGGGCCGGTGATGCGCGGGTGTGCGCTTGCGTGCAGGAGGAACCGTGAGTGGTCATCAAGCCAGGAGATGATCTCAACTTGCTCGGTTTGAGTGTGCCAGTGCGTGAAGCCGGATTGCCACATTTCATTAGGTGCTGCGGCTTCGAATCGTTTCCATGCTGTGGTTTCTTGTGGGGCTGCGGCACAACACAGTTGTGCTTTTTGAGAATCCTCCAGATCGTGCTCACGCTGGGGCGTTCGTGTTCGTCAAGACGCGCCCATATGCTTTCAGCCCCACCATCAAGACCTTGCTCGATCAGCGTGGCGCGTAAACCCAGCACGTGATCCACCACGTGGAGTGGGCATTGGTGGGGGCGACGGTGGGGTCTACGTGAGCGGGGCTGCAGGCCTGTCAGGCCGTCTTGTTGGTAGCGCCGGATCAGGGTATAGACCCATTGACGTGAAACCCCGAAACACTTCACGGCCTCGCTGATGCTCATACCTGCTTCAACATCGCTCAACACGATTACTTCGTTCTTATTTGTTTCAATCATGTGTCAACGATGACGCGACACACCTGTCAACTATGTATTGAAACCAGACAAACAACGAAAAACAGGGTTACCCCCTCGTTCGGTGCGTGAAGGCGTCACTGACGCTGCGGCAAAAACGGAAAGCACGCGGTCTTCTGAAGCGGGCAATTCGCATGCTTCGAGTGGCACTTCACGATATCCTCAAGGCATGTTATTTGCCTTTTCAATTTCCCCGTCCACGACGGACAGCCCTGACGGTTCGATGGCGCATATCGTAGCGCGCGCCGTCAAAGTCATTCGTGACAGCGGCCTACCCCACGAAACCAATTCGATGTTCACCACCATCGAAGGCACATGGGATGAATGCATGCCAGTGATTCGCCGCGCCTGCGAAGCAGTGGGCGAAGTCAGCCCTCGGGTCTCACTGGTGCTGAAAGCAGACCTGCGCCCCGGTCACTCAGATGAGATGAGCGGGAAAGTGCAGCGACTCAACTCCCAGCTCGACAAGATCGACGGACAGTAGCTCCCCAAGGGAGCACCAAAGTGCGCAGTCACGGACGCGCGCGAGCATGAAGCTATGGCCGATACCGTGGGAACATGAGCATCCCTACCGACACGCCCCAGTCCCGGCCATTCACGATCCGCAAGGCCACACGCGCTGACGTTTCCGCACTGCAGGAACTGTCCATCACGACATTTACACAGACCTTCGGTTATCTGTACGCGCCCGATGACCTCCAGGACTTCCTCGAATCGACCTATTCGCCCAACGCGCTCACAACGCTGCTCACTGGCCCCCAATGCGCCGTCTGGCTGGCGTTCGATGCTGGCGATGGTGGAGACACTAATCCCGACGCGCAGGAGACCTCTCAACCGGTCGCGTATGTGCTTGCCGGATCATGCTCATTTCCCCACCCTGATGTGCGCTCCGGCGACGGGGAGATTAAGCGGCTCTATGTCAGGCAAGGCCTGCAGAATTCAGGCCTGGGCACACAGCTCATGTCCATCGCCGTCGACTGGCTTCTTGAGCGTCAGCCGGACGCCTTATGGCTGGGCGTCTGGTCACGCAACGACCGCGCGCAGCGATTCTATGAGCGTTTCGGCTTCACGCACGCGGGGGAATACCGATTCAAAGTCGGCTGCCACCGCGATCATGAATTCATCGTTAAACGGGCGCTGCATGCCTCACTTCGTCAATGAGGCATGAAATGGGCCCACCGCCTTCAACAGCGGTGGGCCCGAGCTCATACTTTCCGCAGACTACATGCGCTGGATCATCTCCAGCTCACCTGCATCAGCCCTCAACTGTCACAGCGCCACTTTCAGCGTCGATGTCAAATTCGGCCAAGTCTCCGCCGGCTTCGTTTTCGAGTTCAACTTCGAAGTAGAACTTGTTGTCGTCATTGTCGTCGAAGTCAGCGGATTCGAGGTAACCATCGGGACGCTCGGCCAGAGCAGCCTTGACCGCATCTGCCAGCGAGATGATTCCAGCATCCGTGACATGCTTGTCATCTTCATCAAAGTCGTCGTCGATCTCGTTTCGCACGACATTGCCGCTTTGATCAATGACGTAGATACGGCCTTCATTACCCTCAACAACCTTCACTTTCCACTCGGAGCGCTGGTGGTTGGTTTCCAGAGAATAGGCGCGGCCACCGTTCACACCCTCAGCAGCCGCCACAGCCGCCAGAGCCTGCTCGTTGGATGAAACACCTGATGCCGCAGAGGCCTGATCGTCATCTCCAGATTCGGCGGTGTCATCAGCATCATCATCACGGTCATCGTCCGAGGAAGACTGAGTTGCCTCGCTCGTCGCAGTAGTTGACGTGGGTTCAGATTCAACTGGTGCGGGGTCATTTTGGGAGCTGCAGGCTCCGAGAGTGAATGCCAACGCGATCGCAGGGACAAATGCCAGTTTTCGTGTGGTTTTCATGCCTTTATCCTGTCAAGTACTCTCCCACTTTTGCAAGCGATCACGCCAGATTCACGGCGCGCGAAGCATTGCTACCACCCTCAAACGGCGCCAGCGTGCGCAACCCTCGACGTCCGCATGATTATGCATACCTATCAGTAAGTTTCGCTATTTGGATGCCGTTCATCCGACCTTGCGCAAGGTATCCACCATACGAACACTTTTCCACGAGGGCGATTTTTGGCCTACCGTGTTCACATGCTGGTGACAGTCGACTTCTTTGCTGATTCTCGACTGACTGCTTACTCAACGAGGGGGAACGTATGTCTGATTCTGCTGCGACGCCAAAAACTGGCAGCCACGGCAAAGCCGATCCACGCCTTCGACGCAACCTCAAGGCTCGCCACCTCAACATGATCGCCATCGGAGGCGCAATTGGAACGGGCCTGTTCGTCGCATCAGGTGGCACCATCACCGGCGCAGGGCCAGGTGGCGCACTGCTGGCGTACGGCGCAATCGGCGTCATGGTCTTCTTCCTCATGCAGTCACTGGGCGAGATGGCCACATACTGCCCCTCCTCCGGTGCGTTCGAGGTTTACGCGACGCGCTACGTCTCCAAGTCTTTCGGCTTCGCGCAGGGATGGAACTACTGGTACAACTGGGCGATCACGGTGGCAGCCGAACTCGTTGCCGCCACCATCGTCATGCAGTACTGGTTCCCGCCGGATCAAGTTCCACCGTGGATCTGGTCCGGCGTCTTCCTGCTGATTCTGTTCACCCTCAACGCGTTCAGTGTGCGCGGTTTTGGTGAATCTGAATTCTGGTTCGCCGCCATCAAAGTCGTGACCGTCTTGATCTTCTTGGCGCTGGGTGTGCTGATGATCGTCGGTATCCTGGGAGGCGATTCGCCCGGCTTGACTAACTGGCAGATTGGCGAGGCGCCCTTCGTCAACGGCTTCTGGGGAATCATGGGGGTCTTCATGATCGCCGGATTCTCATTCCAGGGAACAGAAATGATCGGCATCGCAGCCGGCGAGACTGAAGATCCGGAGAAGAACGTTCCCAAGGCTACGCGAGCGGTCTTTTTCCGCATCCTGCTGTTCTATATCGGCGCGATCCTGGTGATTGCCTTCCTCATCCCTTACACCGACCCGTCGCTGCTGCAGGGCGCAAGTGCAGACGATTCCACCGCACAAGGCTTCACTGAAGCCGTCACAAAGTCACCCTTTACGTTGCTCTTTGAGCGAGCCGGCATCGCCGGTGCTGCAGGTGTAATGAATGCGGTCATTTTGACCTCGATTCTGTCTGCAGGAAACTCCGGTGTCTACGTCGCCACTCGCATGCTCTACTCAATGGCGAAGGAGCGTAAGGCGCCTCGTCTGTTTGGTCGTGTCACCTCACACGGTGTTCCCCTGGCTGCTCTGGCCGCTACGTGCCTGATCGGCGCAGCATGTTTCGCCACATCTCGCGTCGGTTCCGGCGTTGTCTACAGTTGGCTGGTGAACGCGTCCGGCCTGGCCGGTTTCATCACGTGGATGGGAATCGCATGGTCACACTTCTGTTTCCGTCGCGCATATAAGGCTCAAGGGAAGGACCCGAAGGATCTGCCCTACCGCGCTCTGCTCTATCCTGCAGGTCCGCTCATTGCGTTGGCGATGTGTGCGATCGTCGTGGTAGGTCAGTCCCTCGACGTGATTGCCGGCGAATTCTCCGTCATCAAGTTCATCGGTATCTATATCGGGCTGTTCTTCTTCCTCGCCATTTGGGGCGGACATAAACTGGTGACGCGCTCGCGCGCAGTTGACCCGATGAATGCCGACCTGTCGCGGACAGCGCAGTAGTTCCACCGTTCCCTGTCCTAACAGAATCGGCCTCGCGTTCGACGCGAGGCCGATTCCTTATGCGCTGTTCTGTGTGCGCTGTTCTGTGTGCGCTGTTCTGTGTGCGCTGTTCTGTGTGCTCTGTTAGACGCCCCACCCTTTTGAGATTGATTCTCACTATGTTAGTGTTGATACATATTGATAATCGTTCTTAACAGGAGGTCTGATGCGCCATTCACACACGTTCACTCGGCGCCGCGGCGTCAAAGCCCTTGCGGCAGCAGCACTGCTCAGTGTGGTCGCCTCACTCAGCAACGCCATGCCGTCGCCGGCATCCGACACACTCACCCTTGATCACGGTCACGTCGATATTTTTCACCTCAGTGCCGCCTCCTCAGGCGGAATCGACCTCGACGTGAAAGAAGACGTTACGGGCGCAGGCGTCCGTCACGCCCCTGAAGATGTCACATTCGTCGTCAAGGAAGCTGCAAGAACAGCGATTCCATCCGATGCGGGTGTGCCCGGTGCACCAGAGGCGTATGTGCTTCCGCAAAAGCAGGATTTCAACCTGCTGTGGCCGGGATGGGACATTTTGGCGTTGGGAGATTCCTACACGGGCGCGAACTTCGACATTTCGTATTCAGGTCCCCAGGGAGGTCGGATCGCAGCGTGGATGACACCAGCCTTCGGTGCGCCTCAGTCAGTACTGACCGACAAGTCCCTCGCTTTGGATCCTGCCGGCTCCACTATCGAGCAGCCTTATCTGGCGCATGCGCACGTCAACTGGCTGTTTACACATGCCGGTACCTACATGCTCAAGGTCACCGCGCGTGCCACGCGCACCGATGGCTCTCAGGTTCACAGCACCCCACATACGTACACGATCGTCGTAGGACATGCACAGCCTGCCTCAGATTCACAGGGCACTGATGAACCTGGCTCGAAGCCGGGCGAGGGCGAGGCAGCCACGACACCTGCAACCCCTGAAGGGGACGAAAGCACCTCCCCGGCAGGTGACGACGCGCAGACAGGTGACGGCACGCAGACAGGTGACAGCACGCAGTCAGGCGACGGCACGCAAACGGAAAGCAGTTCACAGACGGGCACTGGCTCACAGGCACAGCCTGACTCGCCAGCAGCCGTCTCGAAACCGCACGCAGACTCACCAGCACACAATGGCTCAGCAGCACAACCAACTCCGAAAGCGGAACCGGAGAAGTGCATTGCCACCGAAATCACCCGACCCGCCACCGAAGCGGAGATTGCGCAGGCACAATCTGCTCCCCACGGTGATTCCACAGTCGCCACAACAACCCTGCACTTTTCGGTAGGCCCGAACGCTTCAGGAGATGCGACCGATGGACACTTCGACCTCGGCGTCGGCATCTCCAACGGGCGTGCCGTGGCACTGCTCAAAGACGATCGCAGTCAGCCCGCATCGTGGGTCAATCCGTCGAGCCTGACGTTTGCCGTGGGAGGCGCCGCATATCTCAAAGCACCCTCAGCATTGTCATTTCTCACCACCGCAGGAACGCCCGTGTGGATGATCGGCTCCACACAGCAGCACGGTGTGCCGTGGCTCGGCATGAACTCACAGCGCCCCGAACTGTCAGGCGCCACAACCGGTCAGGTGCGATGGACACTCGAGGATGTGCAAGGTCCTGGCCGTCTGGGCGTCTTCTTCTCCGGAGGACTTGGCGGCGGAGTAGGCGAAAAAATCTTCACCGCTCCCGGTGATTCCTTCACACTGCCAGCCAACACTCACGCGCATCCGAACTGGGTCTTCACAGCTCCTGGCCATTACTCCGTGACCATCAGCCAGACACTCACCCCCACCAATGCCGCAGCTTTCGCAGCCTCAGGCGTCCATGTGGATGAGAACGGCCAGCACGTCGTCACAGAAATCGTGGGCCGCACCCCCTCCGGAAAAGCATGTGAGTTGCCGGAAAACGCCACCAGTCTAGCGTCAACCGGCGCCAACAGCTTTCTGGCTCTTGCCGGCCTCGTGCTCATCGCGGGCCTGGCTGGTCTGGGCATGCACCACGCTGCTCGTCGCACACGCTGCGATCGCTAGATGCCGCTGATCGCCATGTTCCACACATTACGACGAGGGTGGCCAGCCCACCTGCATGCTGCAGCACACACCTTTCGCATCACAGGTCGCGCACTGCTGACACGCACGGTGGTCGCCCTCGTCACTGCGGCATCTGTCGCCACGATAAGCGCGTGCAGCGGCATCGGACGCGCGCAAGCAGGTGCCGATCAAACCGGCGCGCTCAAAGTCGTGACAACCACAGGAATCCTGGCTGACCTGGTGCGTCAGGTCGGCGGTGAGCGCGTGTCGGTTAATGCACTGGTGCCCGATGGGGCAGATCCGCATACCTATGAGCCCTCACTGCGCGACATCCGCGACGTCGCCTACGCTGACGTGGCATTTTCGAACTACCTGCTGCTCGAAGAACATGCCATAATCCGCGCGCTCGACGCCAACCTGCCTTCCCAGGCGCGCTCGGTGTCCATCGCGGAAGTTGCCGCGGCATACGGTGCGAAAGTACGCCCGCTGGTCGAAGATCGCGCACTGGATACGGTGTGGCTCGGCATGCGGGTAAGCGGCAGCGGGGAGAAATACGGAGCGGATCGAGCATCGGAAATATCCCTGTATTGCACCGGCGCAGACCTACCCGAAGGATCGGTGGCGAGCGCGTGGCTGACCACCACGTTCGGTGCACCCAGCATCGCCTTTACTGCGGGCGGGCAGACAGAGACTTCACAGACACAGGCATGCTCAGATGATCAGATGCGCCTTCCCGCCCAGGCGCACCAGCACATGAGCTGGGGTTTCACAAAGCCAGGGATCTACCGCCTCACGCTGGGAGCGACCATCCACCCCGGGCGCGGCCTGCCTGACAGCAACCTGCGCAATGGAACACTGGTCGTGGCTGTGGGCATTGACCCCGGTGAAGTTGCCGCGCGCGAAAGGCGCACCGTCGTCGATTCTGGCCATGCGGATGTGACCGTGGACCTGGAACGCGGTGACGTGACCCTCATGGCTGATTCACACGCGGGCGGGGATTCGAGCCTGGAGCGGATCAACCTGGATCGCGCCGTCCTGTCAGTTCCAGCTTCCACTTTGACCTCAATTCCGGCAGATGGCTTCCGATTCCTCGGCCATCCAGGCGACCCGATTTATCTGCTGCCGCAGGCAGTCCTCGGCAAGCATGCACACGGCGAGATCGACCCGCACCTGTGGCACGACGTATCGAATGCGCGCGCATACGTGCAGGTCATTCGCGACGAACTGATGCGCGCTGATCCCGAAGGGGCCGCAACCTACCAGCGCCGCAGCGCCGCCTACCTCAACGAGCTGGCTGACCTGGACACCTATATGGCCCAGACGATTGAGCAGATCCCGCCCGAGCGACGCCACCTGGTCACCACTACTGATGCGTTCGCTTATCTTGCCGACGCGTACGGGTTGGACGTGGCGGGCTTCCTGGCTCCCAATCCGGCCACAGAGCCATCCCTCGCTGACCGCCAAGCACTCCAGGCAGCGCTCAGTGACCTGAAGATTCCCGCCGTTTTCCTGGAGCCGAACCTGGCCCGAGGGCGCTCACCGCTGCGCACGATTGCAGAGGAATCAGGCGTGAAAGTCTGCCCTCTGTACGGCGACACGCTGGATTCACGCGCCCCGACCTACATCGACATGATGCGCGCGAATGCCGATTCGCTGCGCACATGCCTCTGCCCTGCTGATTCAACGAAAGAGTAACCGTGACACAATCCCTGATTTCACGCCTGACCAGTGCCGCCCTGGGGGCCCTCGCCGCCACTGCCTGCCTGGCCCTGCCCGCCTTGTCTGCGCCGATGGACGAGGCTGACCCTGCCCTGGATCAGACGGTTAAGGCAGATGAACCCGTTTCCACTGATCCGACCGTGATTTCGCGCGGACACGTTGACATCGGTCCGCGCGTCATCGACGGCACGTGGCAGATCCTGGCGCGCGATGATTCGGCTGCCACACCACTGTGGCGCACCCTGGATTCGGTTGCCATCCACGTGAGCGATGAGTCCATGATGGATGTGCCGGATACAGACGATTACGCCTTCCTCGAAGGCGCGCAGGGTAAGCGCGCCTGGGTGATCCCGCAAACTCAGCAGGTCGATGTGCCCTGGGTCGGGTGGAACACGCAGGATTCGGCGGCACTGAAGCGCATGGGAACGGGCGCCACGATGACGGTTGAACGTGTCGAGGGGCCGGGCCGCATGTGGCTGTTCCTGCAGGACGGTACGTTCGGAGCGCCGCGTGTGCTGGCGGATTCGGGGGCGAACAGCGCTGACGGATCAGCGGGCAGCACACCTGCCGGTGAGGTATGGATGGAAGCCAATACTCATGTCCATGCCAACTGGGTATTTTCTGAGCCGGGCGTGTACCTGGTTCATCTGCGTGTGGCAGCTGACGACGGTGCAGGCAACGCGTCGTCTGACGCGACGGCTCAGGCTGTCATGCGTGTCGCTGTCGGCAGCCAGACTGATCCGCACGACGCCCTCAGTGCTGTGCCCTCAACTGCAGATCCTGCCGATTCTCAGGGCGCTTCCGACCAGTCTGGAGCAGGCGAACAAGCTGGCGACAATTCTGCATCCACTGCTGAATCGGCGCCGCCCGGTGTTTCCTCACAGGACCAGTCGGCTCTGAAAGGGCCGCGGGACGTGTCTGATTCGAATACGTCCGTTCCCCTGTGGATCGCCATCATTGCAGCCGTCGTGCTGATGGGTGCGGGCGTGGCGTGGCTTGTGAGCAGGGCGCACAGGAAGCAGCGCGCAGGCTCATCCCTCGTCAATCCACAGGATTCAGAAAGGACCACTCGATAGGCATGACTCTCACGGTACCAACTGCTGCGGCGGACAGGTCACCGGCAGGCGATGCGCTGAGCGTGTCGGGCCTGAATGTGTCACTGGCGGGCCGTTCGGTTCTGCACAATGTCTGCTTCACTGTTCCTCCCGGCTGCCTGATCGGCCTCATCGGCCCGAACGGTGCTGGCAAGACCACACTGATGCGCGCGCTGCTCGGATTGGTGCCGATCAGCTCCGGCAGCGTTCAAGCCGGAGGGACGCATCTGAGTGCGCCGATGATCGGGTACGTTCCTCAACGCCATGAATTCGCGTGGGAGTACCCCATCAGCGTGCGCCAATGTGTCGATATGGCTGCGCGCCTCCACCCCGGCGAGGGATCGCGCACGCTCCGCATGATGCGGCGTTTCGATTCCATCGCACGCCGCGAGCGCCATGAGCGCGTCTCGCGCGCCCTGGATCGAGTCGAGCTGTCGGATCTGGCTTCCCGTCCAATCGGACAGTTGTCAGGCGGGCAGCGCCAGCGCGTCCTGGTTGCCCGGGCGCTCGCCGGTAATCCGCAGTTACTGTTCCTCGATGAGCCGTTCACGGGGTTGGACATGCCCACCCAGGAACTCCTGACTGATCTGTTTCAGCGGCTGACCGGCGAAGGCCGCACCATCATGATGAGTACGCATGACATTGCCTCCGCGCTCCATACGTGCGATCAGCTGCTGCTGCTCAATCGCACGGTGATTGCGCACGGCACTGCCGCTGAGCTTGCTGATCCGACGTTGTGGGTGCAGGCCTTCCACATTCGCTCCGACAACCCGCTGCTGCGCCTGTTGCCGACAGAACGACTGGAGGACGCATGCTGACGCTCAGCGAGTTTTGGCAGGATCTGCACAATCCCCTGTTGGCTTTCCTGCCTCGGGCGCTTCTGATCTGTGTGTGCTGCGCCGTGGTCTGCGGTGTGGTCGGGTCCTACGTTGTGCTGCGAGGGATGGCGTTCATGGGTGATGCAGTTGCCCACTCTGTGTTCCCCGGCCTTGCCATCGCGTTCGTCCTTCAGGGATCTCTGGTACTGGGAGGTGCGATCGCCGGCATCGTCACAGCGGTGCTGGTCGCTCTGTTGTCAGGCAATCGGCGTTTGAAGGAAGATTCTGTCATCGGAGTACTGTTTGCTGGTGCGTTCGCTCTGGGTTTGCTCATCATGTCGAGGGCGCCTGGCTACGCCGGTTCGCTCCAGCAGTTCCTATTCGGTTCCATCACCGGAATACCTGCATCCGATGTTCCCGTTGTTCTGGGTGTGAGCGCTGGGATCATGGTTGTGGTTGCGCTGATGCATCAGCGTTTCCTGGCGGTTGGGCTGGATCGGGAAAGTGCTCGCGCAGCCGGGATGCAGACGCTGGCTGTGGACGTCTTGCTGGCTGTAGTGATTTCGCTGACGGTTGTCATTTCGGTGCAGACGATCGGAAATGTTCTGGTGCTGGCATTGCTGGTGACGCCGGCAGCCACCGCACGTCTGCTCACTGATCGCCTAGGCGTGATGATGCTTCTTGGCCCTGCCATCGGGGCGCTGTGCTCGCTGATCGGCGTGTATCTGTCGTGGAGCAGTGATCTGCCGACGGGGGCGACGATTGTTGTCACGCTGACAGTTGTTTTTGTTGTGGCGTGGGTTCTTGCTCCGCGACATGGGCTGGCAGGCCGCCGCGCGCGAGACCGCGTGCCCGCATCATCTGCAGCCCGCTAAGCGATCGCGGACGACAGGCTGCACGTGGTTGTATGGGTTATTCCGATTGGTTGCGTTCGAGCTCGCGCAGGTCGTCAGCCAGGGCGAATCCTTCGTCGGATTCAAAGCAGAAAGTGGCACTGCCATTGGGGTCTACGCCAATGCTCGTGGTCGGTTCAACGCTGATCAGGGTAAATGTCCCCACGGATTCCAGAGTTGCCGATTCTCCAGCCAGTAGCACTACCTGGATACCGCCCTGTGTGCTTCCGGCATTCAGATATGTCTTCATA
Organism: Pauljensenia sp. C0170B4; assembly: GCF_056590235.1. Taxonomy (NCBI): domain Bacteria; kingdom Bacillati; phylum Actinomycetota; class Actinomycetes; order Actinomycetales; family Actinomycetaceae; genus Pauljensenia; species Pauljensenia sp. C0170B4. Next base: position 214,893 of record NZ_JBWPVS010000004.1, read on the forward strand.
AAGTGATCCTGCACCTGCGGCGCAGTGATCGTCGCGGTGTAATTGCCGGCGTTGTCCAGCCACAGCGGCGCATTCTCACCGATCGTCAGTTCAATTCCGTTGTCACACACTATAGTCTTGCTCCCGTTTTGTCCGTGATTTCCACCGATGATTGGCTCTGAGTCTGATTTCGACTGCTGATGGGTGCTCTCGCTTTGTCCTGTTTCTCCATCAGAGCACCCGGCAAGGGCACCCATCGCGACTACGAAAGCGCATGCCAGGAGGGCCTGTCCCCTGCTCCCATATCTACTTCGCATATCCATCTCCAACCGCGATCGAGCCGTAATACTTTCCAAAGTCTTCCCAGGAAATGGTGATTTCACCGGTGGGAGTTGTTCCTCCACCTTCCAGATAGTTGTGGCCCCATGGATTCACAATCGTGACCGTATCCGCTGTCGCGCTCTTGACCTGATAGGCGTGCTGTCCCACAAGTTCGACGTTGACGTCCCGTCCGCTGGAGTCTGTGGCATGGACCACGGCGGTATGCCTGTCCGGATGGAATTGTCCGCTTGTCGTTGCTGTCTCCGCAGTAACAGGCTTGTCAGCTTCAAGCGCACCTCTGACTTCCATCTGATCCCAGGGCTTATATCCTTCTTTGAAGAACAGGAAGCCGTTCGACTTATCGATGACGTGATAGTCCCCGCCGGACAGTTCCTTCGTGGCAGGGCCAGGCCATCCACCGGTGATGCCGCCATTGTTGCCAGGCATCGTTCCGCCCTGATGCATTTGCCCATAGGCCGACTCAAACAGCGAATACACATTCGCTTTCCCGTCTTTTCCACGGGCTCCACTCGCATATACGTCATCAACGAATTCAGTTCGTTTCCGACTTTCGTCAGGATGAAGCGGATCATCATAGATCGTCACAAAATAGCCGTCGAGTTTTCCATTTTCATCGTAATGGGGCTTGATCATGTTCCGAAGATGCTCACGCCCTTCTGTCGAGTCATTAAGAGCTATTAATGCCGACAGCAGCCCGTTCCCCTGACGCGCAACAGCTACGATCGTTGCCAGTTTCTCCAGGGGCGGAGCCGCATCAATTTGCGCATCGATTGTGAGCGCCTGGTGATGGAGTTCGTCGGCTTTTCGTTGAAGCGCTGAAACCGAGGCTCCATATCCTACGAAGGCATCGCCTGCCTGGCCGATTCCGTCCACCACATGCAACGCCTGTTTTCGAATCTCTTGATGCGCGCTGTCGAACGATTCGCGCGCTTCCCCTTCCCATGCACGTATTCGGCCAGGAATTCCTTCCAGTTCCTGAGTATTCGTTTCCATCACTTGTGCGGTGGTTTCCACACCTGAGGCTGTTGCGTTAATGGCGGCGGCATCTCCCGGAATATCACCGATAAGAAGAGAAAAGAGCGGCATGGCGATCACGACCTGAATTTGTGTTGACGTTCTGGGTCATATCTGAAACTCCGGGCCCATTGCCCGTCCGTCTGTTCACTTTGCTTCCTGGCAGTCGCAACGGCCTCAGATGTCTTGTTACACCATTGCCCGACTTCCCCAACACGTGTCTGTGCGGCTTGGGAAAATGCTTCGTATGCATCGCTCAGCTCCGGCTGACCAAGCACCCCGATCCCAGGGTGAGCTGGCGTCTTGACAGTGGAGAACGCAGAAAACAGCTGGTTCAGATCGTTCGACAGCTGTTTCATTTCTTCGGGGGACATTGAAAAAGTCATCGTCGATCCTGTCCGGTTGCACTGGCTCTACCGTCACGACACTGAGGTGGATCATGTCTCACATCACACTATCATACAAACTCTAGACAATACAAGTGTTTTCGGTGAAAACAACCGGCACACCTGTCGCTTCAGCTATCTCATTCAATACGCAGATGTCCCTCATCTGGACTGCTCTATCACACACAGAGCATTCCAATGACTCGACTGGCTGACACAAAGTCGGCGTATGATCAGTTCACACGTTGTACCCCAAGGATGCGAAACCACCATGGATGTCTTTACTCAAGCAATCACTCCCAGTGCCACAATTACCGGCTACGCTCTGTCCGCAAGCGAGGAGCTGTCCACAGGTCTTCGCCCTGCAGTCCTGATTTTCCCTGGCGGCGGTTACCAGTTCTGCTCGGACCGGGAAGCAGAGCCAGTAGCGCTCGCCTACGCAGCTGAAGGATTCAACGCATTCGTCGCCCGCTACGCAGTGGGTCAGGACGCACCGTGGGAGCAGTCTTTTAACGATGGGCAGGAATGCATGCAATGGGTGCGTCGACACGCACGCAAGTATGGCAGCGACCCTCATCAGATCGCTGCAGTTGGCTTTTCGGCGGGTGGCCACCTGGCGGCATCCATTGCAACGACGCGCGGTGACCGGCCGGACGCCCTCGTCCTTGGTTACCCCGTCACGCGAGCCGAGTTCGGCCCTTTGATGGGTAAAGAGATCCTCGATGTGGTCGATTCAGTTGACGAATCCACTCCTCCCACATTCGTGTTCACCACTCAAAGCGACGGCCTGGTTCCCGCTTCCAATACGACTGATCTGGTCAGCGCGCTGATGGCGCACAACGTGCCCGTGGAGGCGCACATGTACCTTCTGGGTGCTCACGGCCTCAGCCTGGCGAAGGCTCACACGGCTAACGGGCAAGCGGGAAGCACAGATGAGGCGGTTGCGCAGTGGTTCCAAGCTTCCGTTACATTCCTGCGGCGCATTTTCTCCCCCTTCCCGCTCGAGGGTGCTGCGATGACGTGGAAGTCCTATACAGATACACGCCGAGTGGGGATCGACATGCGAGTCGATCGCCTCCTGGCAGTTCCTCAGGCACGCGCGATCCTGCAGAAACTGGCACCTGAGCTTTTGGCATTCGTGGAAGCGCATCCGGCGTCAGCGCACATGTCTGCACGCATCCTGTTCGAACAGGCACCCGACCGTTTTCCTGAGGACACGATCCGTCAGGTCGAAAACGAGCTCACCGCTTGCAACAGGTGAAGACTCCGCGTATTCAAGCGAAAGCCCCGTAACCTCAAGGCTACGGGGCTTCCCTGGGGGTGGCTGACGGGGCTCGAACCCGCGACGTCCTGGACCACAACCAGGTGCTCTACCAGCTGAACTACAGCCACCACTGCCGCACCGACCGGTGCAACGAATGCTTACTCTATCAGAGTTCACGCCGGACCTGAAAATTCTCACGCCCCCTCCGATGGTGGCATCGAACACGTCCCGCATTCACTGCTGCACGCTCCACCGTTCGCAACATCACCGTCAACAATTCGGAACATGTCAGTGAAAGTCCTGCATCAATTCTGCAGCATCGATCCTGATCGCCGCACTTCCACCTCAGCACCCATGTTTTGCCTAGTATCATGCGGAAAAGACCGCTTCTTAAGCATATGTAAAAGAGACGAGCGATGTCGATCCCACGTCGCGCACGATCAGGTCACCGGAACGCAGGAATCATCACCCTCAGCGCATTGATATCGCTTGGCCTTCTGGTCGGGTGCTCCAGCGGAGGCGGTGCCACTAAGAGTGATGACAATGCTAGTGGCGGCGGCACAGCATCTGCCGATGGTGAAATCCCCACCTATGACCCGATTGCCATCGTCGCTGAAGAAGTTCTGGTGTGCGATAACGGCGAAAAGCGGACCACGGCATACGATCTCGAAACAGGCGAACCCACAATGGACCCCGTGGGCGGCGAAGAAAGCTGGGTTAAGACGATCAGCGACGGCTACATCGTCTACGACTCCTCAGCAGATGACGAGGAAGCCGAACATACAATTTACGCCTACGACGGCACAGAAAAGGGTACCTTCAAGGGATTGAAGAGCTTGCCGACAGCGTGGTCAGTCATTCCCTGGTTCCGTCCTCGGCGATGTTTGCCCATCGGGAAGATGGCCCGGCCAGCGTCGACGCCAAGGGAAACGTCGTGACGCTCAGGCACGAGCGTGACGATCTGTTCGCCACCACTGGCTTTAACTTCGACGATATGGGCGAAGTTAAAGCCGTGGCAGCCGACGGAAGATCCGTTGTGATGAGAACTGATGACGGGTACTTCATCGTCACCCCCGACGGAAAGACTCAGCATGAGATTCCAGGGGAAGATTTCAGGGTCTTTGATGGGCACATCGTCATCGACGAACCCGGTCCTGAGGCTCGCCTGCTGGTCCCCAATAAATAGGCCAAAGCGGGTTGCTTAGCCCCACCCCCACTGGTCGAGCTCTTCGTCGTCAACACCGAAATAGTGAGCGACCTCGTGGATGACCGTTGTGCGTACCTCGTCCTCGACTTCTTCAAGCGTGTCGCACACGGCCAGGGTGGGGCGACGAAATATGAAGATACGATCCGGCAGCATCCCGGCGTAGTCGCTGCGCTCAGTCAGAGGCACGCCATCATACAAACCCAACAGGTGCAGTGAATCTTCGGGTGGGTCGTCCTCGACAATGAATGCAACATTGTCGATTGCTCGCCACAGTCTTTCGGGGATCTCATCGACTGCACGCGCCACCATCTGTTCAAACTCATCAAAGCTGACGTCAACGCTCACGCCGGCCGCCCTCACAGGATCTTGCGAGCGCACCTGCCCGCAGCACCGCAATGCTCACCAAAACGCGCGCATCGCAATAGCGTCAGCAAAGTTGTTCATGGCGGCAGGTGACGAGGCAAGATACAGGTCCGCGTCCACCAGTGACACTTCCATCACCCTGAACGAGCCCTGCCCGTCGGGGACAAGATCAACCCGGTTATACAGGAACAGCTCGTCGCGGCCCATCCGATCACGCACATAGGAATGCAGGACCGAGCGGATCAACTCGCCCCACTGCCACTGCTCGGCACTCGCGTCACGCGCCTCGACCACTGATTCACGGAACACAGGTGCCGACATGGTGTCCGGGGACAGCATTGCGGTTTTTTCAACCGAGTGCGAAACCAGGCCGTTGAAGAACAGCAGCGAGATCTCACCGTGAATATCGATGTCCTCCAGGTAGCGCTGCACCATGACCGAACGGCCCTCCGACAGCATCGTCATCGCGTGCATGATCGCGGCCTGACGCTGCTTCGTGTCGTTGGCGGAGTACCGACCCACATCGCGCACACCCGAGGACACAGCCGGCTTCACGACGAAGTCACCCGAGGCGGGAAAACGTGCATGCACCTGATGCTTCGACAGGTTCTGTTCCGGCTCCAACCACATCGTGGGAATCACCGGAAGGCCACGCTTCTCCAACTCAATCATGTAGTGCTTATCCGAGTTCCACTCCAGTACATCGGGGTGGTTGAGCAAACGTGGAACCGAGCGGCTCCACTGGATGAAGGCATCACGGTCAGTGGCGTAGTCCGACACTGAGCGGACGACGCTAACACCGGCATCATCCCAGTTCACGTTCGGGTCGTTCCACACTGCGATGTGCGGATCGGTACCTCGCTCGACCAGTGCATCAAGAAGTCCGGCATCATTGGTGTACAGGTCAGGCATCTCCGCTGACGTTACGAGCGTTACCTTCGGTTTCGACATGACTCCACATTACCCCGATCGGATCTCAGCGAAGCCCAAGCGGGCGTGCAAGTGCTTCGCGCAGCAAAGTATCGAGCAGCTGACCGTAATCCACTCCGGAGCTCTCCCACATGCGCGGGTACAGCGAAATGGGAGTGAACCCCGGCATGGTGTTGATTTCGTTCACGGTAATGGCGCCGGTTGAGTCGTTGAAGAAGAAGTCAACGCGTGAGAGTCCTTCACCACCCACCGCGGCAAACGCCTGGATCGCAACATCACGGATCCGGTCGGCGTCTGCCTTCTTTAAATCTGCAGGACACTTGAGCGTGGCAGCTTCCGCGTCCACGTACTTGGAGTTGAAATCGTAAAACTCGCCGTCAGGCACGATAATCTCACCCAGAACTGCGGCACGAGCCGGAGCCCGCTCCCCTGTCTCAGCGCGGGTGGCCAAGACGGCGCATTCAACTTCGCGCCCCTGCAACATTGATTCGACGATGACGCGCGGATCGTGCGCGTGTGCTTCTTCGATCGCCTGGTCCAGCTGCTCCCACTGGTCCACACGCGTGATACCGATGGAGGATCCAGCGCGACATGGCTTGACAAACAGAGGCAATCCGAGGGCACGGATCCGCTCGTGCGCATCGTCCTTGTGATGCGACCACTGCTCGGCCGTCACCAACTCCCAGCGCCCTACGTCTACGCCAGCCTGGCTGAGCACTGTCTTAGTCAGGTGCTTATCCATGCACACCGCAGAAGCTGCCACACCGCATCCCACGTAGCGCACGCCAACCATCTCTAGGAGCCCCTGGATTGTGCCGTCCTCACCGTAGGGGCCATGCAGCAGCGGGAACACAACGTCGATTGCTCCCAGATCGCGTGCCGTCCGCAGGCCTTGGCCACCCTCGTCACTGTCTGACAGTTCAAAGAGGTGTCCGTGCGGCCCCCACACCACATGTGCGCCCGTCGCGGTGACTTCGTGCCCATGCCCGTCGTGGAATTCAAGGTCATCAGGGTTGTCACTGACGCGCACCCACTGGCCATCCTTCGTAATGCCCACCGGCACAATGTCCCACACGTCGCGGTCGATCGCTGAAAGGATCCCTGCGGCAGTGGCGCACGAAATCTCGTGTTCGCTTGATTGTCCTCCAAAAACCATGAGGACACGGGGTCGGGCTTGAGTCGTCATGGCGTTAAGCCTACCGCCGTCTGCCGCGTTTATTGACGAGGGCGCCCCCTGATGCCTCGGTTCACAGCAGTTCGATGCGCCACCCGTCCATCTTCTGAGGGCGCGACATGAGCATCTGACCCATGTGCTCAATGGAGTCACCGTCATGGACCACGCGCACCACGCTCTCCGTGATCGGCATATCCACATCGTGAGCGCGAGCCAGCTGCAGGATCGGAAGTGCGGAGCGCACACCTTCCACCACGCCGGGAGACAGTTCGAGCGCTTCGTCCAGGGAAGCTCCGCGCCCCATGCGCACACCCAGCGAGTAGTTACGCGACAGTTTCGATGAGCAGGTCGCCACAAGGTCACCGATACCGGCAAGACCGGCGAAGGTGTCGGCACTGGCTCCCAGTGTCGTACCCAGACGGGTCATTTCAGCAAGGCCGCGGGTGATCAGTGTGGCACGCGTGTTGATTCCCAGGCCCATTCCCTCGGCGGCTCCAATGGCAACGGCGATGACGTTCTTGACAGCACCGGCGATTTCGCATCCAAGTACGTCGCCGCTCACGTAGGGGCGGAATGTTGACGTGTGGCAGGTGCGTGCGATCATCGTGGCGCGCTCGATGTCCTCACATGCCACGACCGTTGCCGTCGGCTGACGGTCGGCAATTTCGCGCGACAGGTTCGGACCGGACATGACGGCCACGCTGGTCGGTGCGAAGCCGGTTGCCTCGCAGATCACTGAATGGACTGTGCGCAGCGTGTCCAGTTCAAGACCCTTGGCCAGGGACAGCAATGTGGCATCGGGGTCCAGTGCGGGTGTGGCCTGTTCCAAAGTGGCGCGCACCGCCCCCACGGGCACGGCGATGCATAACAGGTTCGAGTCCTGAATGCACTGCCGGATGTCGGTCGTCGCGTTAATCGCATCGGACAGTGTGACACCAGGCAGGTAGGTTGAGTTTTCATGAGAGTTGATGAAGTCGACGACGCCCTCGTTCCTACCCCACATCGACACGGTGAGGCCGGCCTGGCTCAGGATGTGCGCGAAGGTTGTTCCCCATGCTCCGGTGCCCAGCACGCTGGCGTGGGTGAAGCGCTGTTCAGGTGCGCCTGCCCGTTCCTCGGAGCTGTCCGCCGGAGGCGTGTGGGAGTGAGCGTCGTAGCCGGTCGTTGCGTGAGGTGTCATACATCAACTCTACTGCGTGGGCACTCAGATCGCGGTTGAGCCACAAGTACGAAAAATGGGAGATAAGCTTTTGGGTACTGCCACATGCGCACGAGTGCGCATAAGCGACGCCCTGTAAGGAGATTGTGATCATGGTGCTGCCCGGACCGCACAACGAGGGATCAAAACGTGACAGTGCTTTTCTGCCTGCTGTCGCAGCAGGGATTGCCGCAGCCAGCCTCCTTGTCGCCGGTTGTTCATCAACTCCTGACGAGGGTGCCTCAGCATCCGGTGCCAGCGAGCATTCTCAGCAAAGCACACCCGACACGCCGCAGACACCGGATGAATCGGATGTTTCCGACTCCGGCAGCGACACGGATTCATCCGCGACACCCAATGAGCCGGAAGCGAACCTCTCAGACGAAAAAGATGCAACGTTGCCAGTGAACGTCGATCAATGGATTGACGGTCCCACTCATCAGGAATCCGCTCCTGTTGAAGGCAGCCAGCTCATCTTCCATGACATGCGAGTGGGAGAACATGAGAACTTCTACCGGTTCGTCATCGAATTTTCAGGTGAGGGCCTACCCGGCTGGTACGTTGACCGTGCGGCTCAGCCTCTTGAGCAAGGACGCGGATTGCCGCTGAAGATCCGCGGCGCCACCTTCCTGGATGTGGGCATTGAGGGCACCGCCATGCCGCTGGAGGAAGAAGATCAGAACGTGTATTACTCGGGGCCTCCTCTGCTCAATATCGGGCCGCTGTCGATCATTGAGGACGGCACATTTGAAGGGCGCACGCATGTTGTGATCGGCATGGATCAACAGCGCGTCTATCAGATTGGAATTCTTGAAGACCCGATGCGAGTGGTAATCGACATACGCAAATGAGCCGCCTCGTCGCTCAGGTGGTCAGCGGGCAGCGGGCGGAAGAGTCATCCTCGTCGATATGAGTACACGGGGCACAGGCGCCGCATTGCAATGAAATCAGCGTCCCTGGACGCCCCTGCGCCAGTGCCCGAACCGTCCCAGCGTCTTCTTGGCTGGCCCCTGCATCTTGTCAGGATCCCACGGCTGTTCAGGAGCCTTCTCTCCGCGCAGTTCCTCCACCCCACGAGTGATGGCCTTCTGGATGCGCTCAGTCGCTTCCACCACCGCTTCGCGGTCCTGCGATCCCTGATCGGAATACAGGTCGGAAAGGTCGACCGGTTCCATGATTGTCATGCGCACTTTGCGCCCGGGACGAATGTCCAGCGCCTTCGAGTAACGCTCCAGGATCGCCTGGGGACCCCACTGTGCAATCGGGATGACCGGGCAGCGAGTATCCAGGGCAAGGCGAGCAGCACCCGTCTTGCCACGCATCGGCCAGTACTGCGGGTCACGTGTAAGAGTGCCTTCAATATAGATGCCAACGCACTGACCCGCGTCGAGCGCCTTACGGGCCCCTGCCAGCGAGTCCACAGAATGCGAGGAATTACGCAGCACCGGCACCATGCCAAGTTTCTTCATCACAGCGCCCAGCACCGGCACCTTGAACAGCTCGTTCTTGGCCATGAAGCGGGTCGGAATTCCCAGCTCACCCAGGACAAACGCCACGCACACCGGGTCGGTGTTCGAAATATGGTTCGGGGTCACCAGGAAGCCGCCTGATTCGGGCAGGTTTTCTTCCCCCGTGACGTCAAAGTTGATCCACGTGTGCATGATCGGTGAAACCGCCGCCACCGCATTCTTGTACAGGCCTTGAATTCTGCTCACAGTTCACCAGCTTAATCACAGGGGTCGGTCAATAAGGCGTCTTCAATCCGAGCTGTCGGTGCCGCTTGGTTCTTGGGCACTGCCGAGGAGTCGCTTCAGTTGTCAACGTACTGGACGCGGGCGTCCAGCTGGCGCAGTTTGGTCAGGAAATGCTCATATCCGCGCGAGATCACGTCGATGCCGGCCACGTGGGACGTTCCCGTCGCAGCCAACGCTGCGATGAGGTGGGAGAAACCGCCACGCAGGTCAGGCACGGTGATGTCAGCTGCCTGCAGCGGCGTCGGTCCCGAAATCACTGCGGAATGGTAGAAGTTACGCTGACCGAAACGGCAGGGAGTCCCACCCAGGCACTCTCGATACACCTGAATATTCGCCTTCATCTGGCGCAGCGCCTGAGTGAACCCGAAGCGGTTTTCGTACACCGTCTCATGGACGATGGACAGCCCGTCGGCCTGCGTCAGGGCGACAACCAGTGGCTGTTGCCAGTCCGTCATGAACCCGGGATGGACAGCCGTTTCCAGCGCGATCGAATGCAGAGAACCACCAGGATGATAGAAGCGGATACCCTCCTTCTCGATGTCGAAGGCGCCGCCGACCTTCCTGAAGGTGTTGAGAAATGTGAGCATGTCGGGTTGGCGCGCACCCTGGACGTACACATCGCCGCCGGTTGCCAGTGCTGCCGCTCCCCACGATGCTGCTTCAATGCGGTCGGGCAGCGAGGTGTGCCGATATCCAACCAGTTCCTTGACACCTTCAATACGGATGGAACGGTCGGTATCTGGTGAGATGATCGCGCCCATTTTCTGCAGCACGTTGATCAGATCCATGATTTCCGGTTCAACGGCCGCGCCGCGCAGGATCGTGACGCCTTCAGCACGAACCGCGGTCAGCAGTGTCTGCTCGGTGGCTCCCACTGATGGGAACGGCAGGTCCACGACTGTTCCGCGCAGCCCTTCGGCTGGCCGTGACATATGGATGCCGTCGGATCGTTTGTCGACAATCGCACCGAACTGGCGCAGGATCTGCAGGTGAAAATCGATGGGGCGTCCCCCAATGTTGCATCCTCCCAGCTGTGGGATGAACGCTTCACCCATGCGGTGCAGCAGCGGGCCGCAAAACAGGATCGGGATGCGTGAGGATCCGCCCAGAGCATCGATGTCAGAGCGTTGAGCCACTTCAACGTTCGAGGGGTCAATTCTCATGACGCCGCGGTCCTGGTCGAAGTCGACGTGCGCACCATGCAGGCGCATAAGATTCGACACCACATCCACGTCACGGATCAGCGGAACGTTGTACAGCTCAGAGGGCGTGGTCGCAAGGAGGGCTGCAACCATGGCCTTAGGAACAAAGTTCTTTGCCCCTCGCACGGTAATGCTGCCCGTGAGCGGGTGTCCCCCTTCAACTTCAAGTATCGACGTCATCTGAAGCTCCTCGTGGAAGAATCCGTATTGTCTCACTCTATGACAGTCGAGTGCGCAACGGAGTCTCAGGGAGCGCACTGCTAGGAATCTCTCACTGCTCCTGCTCGTCGCTGGGGCGAGCCGACACGACTGTTTCCTTCGGCAGGGTCCGCACCGGCAGGGTGCGCGGCTTGAAAGAGGGGCGGCGCGCCTCGTACGCTTTGATGGCATCTTCGTTGCGCAACGTCAATGAAATGTCGTCCAGGCCTTCTTGCAGACGCCACGCCGTGTAATCGTCGATGTCGAACGTGCAGGTGAACGAGCCGCATGTCACGGTGCGGTTCTCCAGTGACACGGTCATCATGACGCCTGGTTCGTTGCGTAGAAGCTTCCACAGTTGCTGGCAGTCGCCTTCGCTGATCTGCCCGGCCAGCAATCCCTGTTTGCCCGCGTTTCCTCTGAAGATGTCCGCGAACGAGGGGGCCAGAACGACTCGGAACCCGTAATCTTTGAGCGCCCACACCGCATGCTCACGCGAAGAGCCGGTGCCAAAATCAGGGCCTGCCACCAGGATCGTCCCGTGTTCGTAGGCCGGGTTGTTCAACACGAAGTTCGGGTCTGAGCGCCACGCTGAGAACAATGCGTCCTCGAAGCCCGTGCGGGCAACGCGCTTGAGGTAGACGGCCGGAATAATCTGGTCGGTGTCAACATTCGACCGTTCGAGCGGCACGCCCACGCCACTGACGGTGGTGAATTTTTCCATCTCACTCTTCTTCCACAAGTGTTTTTCTACGATTGCTGGTCCGGTACGTAGGCTGCTATCTGACCGGGGCTCGTGCGCTGCGCGTAAGGACGGCGCGCGCGTCGTTCCGGTCAGGCCTGCGGTTCCAGATCGTCTGGGCTGGACAGTGTTCCGCGCACGGCAGTCGCCGCTGCCACCAGTGGCGAGACGAGGTGGGTGCGTCCACCTTTGCCCTGGCGTCCTTCAAAATTGCGGTTCGATGTGGAGGCGGAGCGTTCACCAACCGACAGTTGATCGGGATTCATCCCCAGGCACATCGAGCATCCGGCGTTTCGCCACTCGGCTCCAAAGTCCTTGAAGATCTTGTCCAGGCCTTCATCTTCAGCCTGCAGTCGCACGCGCGCTGATCCTGGGACGACGAGCATTCGCAGGCCGTCAGCTTTGTGGCGCCCGTTGATAATCTTCGCCGCAGCCCGTAGGTCTTCAATACGTCCGTTGGTGCATGATCCCAGGAAAACAGTGTCGATGGGGATCTGCCGCATTGGTGTTCCTGCACGCAGATCCATGTATTCGAGGGCTCGTTCAGCTGCATGCCGCTTGGTTGCGTCACCCATGTTCTCCGGATCGGGCACGCTTGCTGACAGCGGGACGCCCTGACCGGGGTTCGTTCCCCATGTGACGAATGGTTCGATCTCTTCAGCTTCCAGCACCACTTCGGCGTCAAATACTGCGTCGTCATCTGAATACAGTGTGGACCAATATTCCACAGCCTCGTCCCATTGCTCGCCCTCGGGCGCGTGGGGGCGACCCTTCAGGTAGTCAAATGTGGTCTGGTCGGGAGCAATCATTCCGGCGCGCGCACCGGCCTCAATGGACATGTTGCATATGGTCATGCGGCCTTCCATTGACAGTGCGCGAATGGCTTCGCCTCGGTATTCGAGGACGTATCCCTGCCCGCCACCTGTGCCGATCTTCGCGATGATCGCGAGGATGATGTCCTTGGCTGTCACACTCGGTGACAGCGTGCCGTTGATCGTGATCGCCATTGTCTTGAAAGGGACCAGCGGTAGTGTCTGGGTAGCCAGGACATGCTCGACTTCAGAGGTTCCGATGCCAAATGCGAGGGCGCCGAATGCACCGTGTGTGGACGTGTGCGAATCGCCGCACACGATTGTCATACCCGGTTGAGTCAGACCCAGCTGCGGGCCGACCACGTGCACGATTCCCTGATCCGAATCTCCCAGTGAATGCAGGCGAATGCCGAATTCTTCGGCGTTGGCTCGCAGCGTGTTGATCTGAGTGCGCGAGGTAAGGTCTGCGATCGGCAGGTCAATATTGACTGTCGGAGTGTTGTGATCCTCTGTCGCGATGGTCAATTCAGGGTGGCGAACCTTGCGTCCGGCCAGGCGCAGCCCTTCGAATGCCTGAGGGCTGGTGACTTCGTGGCACAGCTGCAGGTCGATGTAAAGAAGGTCCGGGGCACCGTTCTCGCCTTTCGTCACAACATGGTCTGCCCACACTTTTTCAGCCAATGTGCCGCTCATGATTCCTCCTTCACGCGTGTCATCACCGTCAGTTCCCTCTGATTCAGCGAATTTTCAGCACCGCCGTCGAACTGGGTGCATAAATACGTCGACAGTGTCTATGGTTAGACACAACACGTGTCTGCAGATTTTGAATCTCAGGACTTGAGATGAGAGGATCACTATATGGACGACGCATCTTCATCAGGCGTCGGGGTTCTCGACAAGGCGACGCTGGTTCTTGACACACTCGAGGCAGGCCCTGCCACTCTTGCCCATCTCGTCGCCGCCACTGGCCTGGCGCGGCCCACTGCCCACCGCCTGGCTGTAGCTCTCGAATTTCACCGTATTGTGGCCCGCGACATGCAGGGTCGATTCGTCCTGGGGCCGCGCCTGAAAGAACTGGCCTCCCAAGCGGGCGAGGATCGTCTGCTGTCAGCCGCTATGCCCGTTTTGATTGCACTGCGCGATCACACCAAAGAATCCACGCAGCTGTATCGCCGCCAGGGCGAATCACGCGTGTGTGTGGCAGCGAGCGAACCGCCGATGGGTCTGCGCGATTCCATTCCTGTCGGCGCAACACTGTCCATGAAAGCCGGATCCGCCGCCCACGTTCTGTTGGCCTGGGAAGAGCCGGACCGCATGCACCGCGGCCTGTACAACGCTTCCTTCAGCGCGACGATGCTGGCACAGGTGCGTCGCCGCGGGTGGGCACAATCTGTAGGTGAGCGCGAAGCCGGCGTCGCGTCAGTGTCCGCTCCGGTGCGTGGACCATCTGGGCGCGTCCTCGCCGCGATCTCCGTGTCCGGCCCGATTGAACGCATGGGACGTCAGCCTGGTCGTCAGCACGGCCCGTCAGTGGTTGCTGCTGCCAACCGCCTGTCCGAGTACCTGCGTTCAGTTGAGGAAATGGAACTGTAGGGCGCTGTGAAAGTCGCCCTCGTCTCTGACTGCTACCCACCGCGACTGGGCGGGATCGAAACGCAGGTGGCGGGGCTGGCTCGAGCGCTCTCTGCTGCCGGGCACGACGTCACCGTCATCACTGCCACACCGCTTGGATCTGAACGCGGCGATCACACGTCAGTTGAGGACGGGGTACGCGTTCGCCGCCTCACGATGCGTCTTCCGTGGGACATTCCCATTAACCCATTGGCGAGGGCGACTCTCACGCGCGCTCTTCCTACTTTCGACGTGGTACACATCCACACCGGCGTGGTTTCGCCTTTCGCGCGGATGGCAACGAATATCTGCGCGCGCCATGAGATCGCCTGCGTGGTGACGTGGCACTGCATGCTTGACGATCAGCGCCTGTGGTACGGGTGGGCGAATCCGTTGGATGACTGGCAGCGTGCCGGCATTGTTCTGAGTGCCGTCTCGAGCAGCGCAGCGCGGGCCGTTGAACGCTGCGCCCGCGGGCCTGTATCGGTGCGAATTTTGCCCAATTTCATCACCGCTGAACCCTGGGAGACCACCCGAGTGTCCCATGCAGCGCATGCCGGGCTGCTCCAGGCAGAACGGGCACGAGGGCGGGCGGCGATGCCGGTGCCGCTGCCGTCCTCACGACCGTCGAGACCGCTGCGAGCGGTGACTGCTACGCGACTGGCGCCACGCAAACGCATCACGCAGCTGGTCGAATGCGTGGTGGCCGCTCACGAGCACGGCGCTGACATTGAACTGCGAGTCTTTGGCGAGGGGCCATTGCGTACCCCGTTGGAAAAGCGCACGGCGGATGCCGATTACATTCACTGGTGCGGACGCAAGTCGCCAGATGAACTGGCCGATGCGTACCGCGAGGCTGACGTGTTCGTCTCCCCTGTTGTTCACGAGGCATTCGGCATTGCTGCATTGGAAGCTCACGCCAGCGGCCTGCCGGTTATTTACCGCAGCGGAAACGGAATCGCTGACTTCTGTACCGACGGTGTGGACGGCGTGATGGCCGGGAGCGATGGTGATATCGCACGCGCACTGTTCGACCTGGCAGTCCAGCCACACAAGTTGGCTGGCCTGCAGCATGCAGCTGCATCTCAGCCGACGCAGCTGACGTGGGAGCGTGGAGCACGAGTCGTCACTGATCTGTACCAGGATGTTCGCTCTAACCATCATTCCTGTCGTTGAGCGCTTCGGTGTTTGTGCGTGCAGACGATGCCTTGAAGGCACAGGCCCGCACATGTGGATCTGCTTGTGGGGTGCTCAGACATTGATCAAATTGATCCGAAGAACAGTTTGAGCAGTACAATCAGGGTTTAAGCCCTTAGTATTCGCTTCTTCCGGGGCACGGATCCTGGAGATTGGAAAAGGGATCCGAGCGTACTCCGTACACCGAAAGTGAGCGGAGGAGGAAATTGGTATCCGGTGAAGGAAGACAAAATGAGCCATGTGCCAGGCGGAAAAATCCGAATGTCTCTTGACGCATTCATAGCTGAATACGGTTGCCATGTGGATCGGATCGGCAAACCACGAGGCACATGGTTGGCTGTAGCACCTGACGGTGTGCCCGTCTCATTCGAGAGCCGTTCGCTGCCGCACAGCGCACTCAAAGAGCCGCACTACTCATACAAGCTCTCCAGTCTGCCGGAAGGCTACTCGATTGAAGTCAGCACAGCGCCGCCATGGTTTGGCTATTCTGGCGGCGCGACACAGTTACAGATCCTTGACGCAGACGGCGAACTGCTGACAGTCTTGGAAGCACTCATCAAAGGGGTCTTGTCGTGATGTCGTTCAACAGCCTTAATGAACCTTTTTTCGAAGAGCTGCAGCAACTGGCGCACTGCAGTAACGCTCATTTCATGCGTAATGCGCTTCACCCATCCTCAATCAGTATCAGCCATTGCGGGGATCCGCTCTATCACCTTGTCCAGCTCAATGAAGGAAAATTCGCATACGGGCTCAGCTCGCGAAACGAACCCATTTCGTTCAGGCTTTTCTCGCCGGACCTCGGCCTCATTACACGCTGGTTCATCTACCAGGCAGGAACGGCGTACCGCTCGGAAAAGCACTATTCGCTGGCTGATCTTCCCTGGTACACGGATCAGCAACGGCCCGGGTACTCTCTGGTGGAAGTAGCTCGAAACACCTACACGCTCAAGACTCCAACCGGCCACGTTCTGCCTATCCGGATGCATGACGACCTCGTCAACAGATATTCACCCACAGTGGAGTTTTCCTACATATGCGATATCCCGGTTCGCGATCTTCTCGACTTCTTCTTGGAGCCAGAGGGTGCCTCCAACCTGGAAGCAATCGTTGCGAATGAAATTGCCCGTAAAGAAAGCACGAAGCGATGCCGTTTCAAAGCCTTGATGAACCTTTTTTCGAAAAGCTGAGGCCGCTGGCGGAAAGTTCGGACGCTCTTTTCATGCGCAATGTGTTCCATCCTCGTTCGATCAGTATCAGTCATGCTGGTGATCCGATTTACCACGTGGCTCAGCTTGAGGATGAGCAGTTCGCATACGGAGAAAGTACGCGAAACGAGGATATCCAATTTACGTTCTTTTCCCCGGATCTTGACCTAGTGACACGCTGGTTCATCTACCAGGCGGGCGAATCATTCCGCTGGGCGCAGCGCGGCTACGCGTCCTTGTACTTTCCGTGTTACACCTATGAGCAGCGGCCCGGATACGAACTGGTTGAGGTAGAAAAGTACACGTACACTCTTAAGACGCCAGCTGGCCAGGTCCTGCCTTTCCATATGCATGACGATCTCGTCAACGACTATTCAGAGACTGTGCTGTTTTCTTATATCTGTGATATTCCGGTTCGGGATCTTCTTGACTCGTTTCTGGATCCTAATGGTCATCCAGCCCTCGAAGCATTCGTTGTCGAGGAATAGCGTGTGTGCGGGTGGTGTGAGGCTGTGTCGTTGAAGAGTCTTGACGAGCCGTTCTTCGAAGAGCTGAGGCCGCTGGCGGAAAGTTCGGACGCTCTTTTCATGCGCAATGTGTTCCATCCTCGTTCGATCAGTATCAGTCATGCTGGTGATCCGATTTACCACTTGGCTCAGCTTGAGGACGGGCAGTTCGCGTATGGAGGCAGCTCGCGGAATGAGAGGATTTTCTTTTCGTTCTTTTCCCCAGATCTTGACCTGGTGACGCGCTGGTTCATCTACCAGGCGGGCGAATCATTCCGCTGGGCGCAGCGCGGCTACGCGCCCTTGTACTTTCCGCGTTACACCTATGAGCAGCGCCCCGGATACGAACTGGTGGAGCTGGAAGCCCGCTGGTACACGCTGAGAACGCCGGCTGGTCGGGTTTTGCCTTTTCGTATGCATGACTATCTCGTCAATGACTATTCAGAGACTGTGCTGTTTTCTTATATCTGTGATGTTCCGGTTCGGGATCTTCTTGACTCGTTTCTGGATCCTGATGGTCGTCCAGCCCTCGAAGCATTCGTTGTCGAGGAATAGCGTGTGTGCGGGTGGTGTGAGGCTGTGTCGTTGAAGAGTCTTGACGAGCCGTTTTTCGAAGAGCTGAGGCTGCTGGCGGAATGTCGTAATGCTCTTTTTATGCGTAATGTGTTTCATCCGAAGTCAGTCAGTCTCAGTTACAGTAATGGGGATCCGATTTACCACTTGGCTCAGCTTGAGGACGGGCAGTTCGCATACGGAGAAAGTACGCGAAACGAGAAGATTTTCTTCACTTTTTATTCCCCGGATCTTGACCTGGTGACGCGCTGGTTCATCTACCAGGCGGGCGAATCATTCCGCTGGGCGCAGCGCGGCTACGCGTCCTTGTACTTTCCGTGTTACACCTATGAGCAGCGGCCCGGATACGAACTGGTGGAGGTAGAAAAGTACACGTACACTCTTAAGACGCCAGCTGGCCAGGTCCTACCGATGCGCATGGATGACGATCTGGTCAACGACTATTCAGACACAGTGCTTTTCTCCTATATCTGGGACATTCCGGTCCAAGACCTTCTTGACTCTTTCCTGGACCCCGACGGCCGCCCGGCGCTCACCCGATTCATTGAAGACTAGAAGCGGGTGTCTTCGGATCCCGCCGCAGCGTGGAAGGCGATCGGGGTGACCGCTCAGCAGATTAGCTGGCCTCGTGCGGCGAGGCGGATGACTGCAGCGGTGAGGCGGCGACGGCGCTGACGCAACCGCCGCCATGTACAGCCTCTTACTTGCGGTACAAACTCTTGCGCCAGTACTCCGGCTCAGAGGTGACCTGAATGTCGAGATTGCGGAAAATTCCTTCATCCACGGATCCCAGAATCGTGGTGGTGTGAACCTGGCATCCGCGCAACTGTTTGAGATACTCCAACGCCTTCGCAGCGTTCGGATCAGTATCAGCCGACACAGACAGGGCAATCAGCACTTCATCTGTGTGCAGGCGCGGGTTGCGACTGCCCAGATGCTCAGTCTTCAGAGTCTGAATAGGCGCAATTGAGGAGGGCGCCAGCAGGTCGATCTTCTTATCAATCCCCGCCAGCACCTTCAACGCGTTCAGCAGCATCGCGGCCGAACATCCCAGCAGTTTCGACGTCTTCCCTGTGATGATTCGTCCGTCATCGAGCTGCAGCGCACTGGCCGGCAGATGCGTCTTTCTGGCCAGCTCCAGTGCGGGAACCACCACCGGGCGGTCCTGGCGCGTGATGCCCAGTTTGCTCATCACAATGGCAATGCGTTGAGATTCAACTGGATCCTTGACATCACGCTTTTCAGCGACCAGAGCCTTGAAGTAACGGCGGATCACTTCCTGTTTGGCAGCTTCGCGGCATACCTCGTCATCGCTGATGCAGTAGCCAGCCATGTTGACACCCATGTCTGTGGGCGATTCATAGGGACTCTCGCCGACGAGCTCTTCGAGCAGTTGACGCAACAACGGGAAGACTTCCACGTCACGGTTGTAGTTAACGGCCTGTTTGCCGTAGGCAGCCAGGTGATAGGGGTCAATCATGTTGACGTCATCCAGGTCAGCCGTTGCCGCTTCATAGGCTAGGTTCACCGGATGGTCCAGTGGCAGGTTCCAGATCGGGAAGGTTTCAAACTTTGCGTATCCGGCCTTGTTCCCTCGAGCAAATTCGTGGTAGATCTGCGACAGGCACGTGGCCATCTTGCCCGATCCCGGCCCCGGGGCCGTTACGACGATCAGGTCGCGGCTGGTTTCGACAAAGTCATTACGCCCGAATCCCTTGTCCGATACCACCGTGTGCACAGCAGCTGGATATCCCTCGATAACGCGGTGACGCGCCACCTTCAAGCCCAGTTTCTCCAGCTTGCGTTTAAACGTCTTGGCCGACTTGTTGTCATCTTCCATCTGCGTCATCACGATGTTGTCAACCAGGAACCCACGTTCGCGGAACACGTCGACCAACCGCAATACGTCCTGTTCGTAGGAAATGCCCAGGTCGGCGCGCACCTTGTTGCGCTGGAGGTCTTTGGCGTTCAAGACGATGAGGATTTCCAGGTCGTCCTTGAGCTGTTCCAACATGGCGATCTTGTTATCCGGTGTGAATCCGGGCAGGACACGCGAAGCGTGCAGATCATCAAAAAGCTTGCCACCCATTTCCAGGTAAAGCTTGCCGCCTATTTCTTTCCTGCGAGTGGCGATGTGGTCGGACTGTAAAGTGATGTATTTTTCGCGATCGAATCCACTACGGGCCATGAGTCCTCCAAAGGGGGTGTTTCACCGACAAGCCGCCGACAAGCGGATTGCCACCCGGCGACCCTGAAACAGGGGAAGGACGGACCCGCTGTCAGGTCCGTCCTCCAACGTTTCGTACCCCTAATCGGATTTGAACCGATGTTACCGCCGTGAGAGGGCGATGTCCTGGGCCGCTAGACGATAGGGGCTCTGTTCAGTTATGACGCACTTGTACCCCCAATCGGATTTGAACCGATGTTACCGCCGTGAGAGGGCGATGTCCTGGGCCGCTAGACGATGGGGGCCTGTGAATGGACGGCAAGAAAATGGCCGAATCCGCTGGGGTACCAGGACTCGAACCTAGACTAAGTGAACCAGAATCACTCGTGCTGCCAATTACACCATACCCCATGGCGTTGGTTGCACTCACAGTACTGAAACTATGCCTGCAACGAAAGAAAACACTACCCGACGCGGGCTCTCCTGACAAATCCTACGGACGTGGAACAGCTCACCTACCGCGGCCCTACGTCCACAATATGCAGGACAACCCGGTTCGCCTCGTCGGTCGCATCCACGTCCACGACGGCCACGATGCGCCAGTCGCCATCACCGTTGGGATCATCCAACGTCTGCTCAACCAGCCACAGGTTCGACCCCACCAGTTCGTCAGGCACGCCAACTGCCAGTAGTTCAGCCTCGCTCGGATTTTCATTCAAATTGACGAGGGCGCCTGACCGCGCATTCTGATCAATCCCGATCCAGTCGTACTCCGCCCAGTATCGTTCCAGCGCATGATCCCAGCGCTCCTCATCCCATCCGCACCAGCTGTCCAGACGCGCCAGAGCGTCCACATCGTCTCGACTCATCAACTCCACGCGTTCGAACAGTGCACGCAGCACGGCGGTGCGCATGGCATGACGGTTGGCGCTGAAGGCAACTGTTCCGTCCTCGCTGGCTCCAAACGCGACTTCCTGTCCTGACGCATCATCCTCACCCTCCTCGCGACGCTGCCCAGATGCCAGGGATTCCCATTCGTCCAGCAGAGAAGAGTCAATGGCGCGGATGAGGTGCGAGAGCCACTCCATGATCGCTGCCACTTCCTCGGTGACAACCCGGTCGGGCAACACCTGCCGCAATGAACGGTATGCATCGGTCAGATACCGCAGGATCACGCCTTCGGAACGCGCCACGTCATAGCGGGAGACAAGCTGCGTGAATGTCATCGCGTGTTCGATCATGTCGCGCACAACAGACTTGGGTGAAATGTGCTGGTCCCCGACCCACGGATTCGTCTGCACGTAGGTACGGAACGCGTCTTCAAGCAGATCAGCCAGAGGTTGCGGCCACGTCACCTCGGCCAACGCTTCCATCCGCTCGTCATATTCGAGGCCCTCTGCCTTCATCGCGGCCATCGCCTTCGAGCGCGCCATGCGCTGCTGAGCGGCCAGCAGCGGACGAGGATCTTCCAGCACTGATTCGACAACTGAGACGACATCCAGGGCGTATGTGGGTGATTGCGCGTCCAGCAGGTCCAGCGCTGCCAGCGCGAACGGCGAGAGGGGCTGGTTGAGTGCGAAGTCATCAGGCAGGTCACGCACCAGACGCACACGCGCCATCCCATCAGATTCAGCCTGCTCAGTGGAGACATGGTCGATGACGCCGGCCTGCCGCAAGGAGCGGTAAATGTCTGCGAGTGCGCGCATATGCGGATTGGAGTCGCGCGGCGGGTCGTCGTTCGTGCGAGCCAGTTCAATGAGGTGCGCAGCGGGGTCATGACGCTGCCCTGCCAGCACGTTAAGCACCATCGAGTGACTGATCGCAAAATGTGACTGGAGACGTTCGGGTTCTGCATCACGCAGACGTTCAAACGTTGACCTCGTCCATGAAATCTGACCCTTCGCGGGTGCTTTCGTGGAGCGTTTAGCCGACTTCTTGGCGGCCTTCTTCGCAGCTGCCTCATCGCGCGCCTGACGGGCCGCTTCCTGCGCGGCGCTGAGCCGAGCCTTTTCGCGCGCAGCCTCCACCTCATGTTCGGGAGCGAGAACGCGGACAAATCCAACGGTGTCGTATCCCGCGCGCCCTGCTCTGCCGGCAATCTGATGAAATTCGCGTGCCGACAGGTGGCGCATGCGCCGCCCGTCGAATTTCACCAGCGACGTGATCAGCACGGTGCGGATCGGCACGTTGATCCCCACACCCAGCGTGTCAGTGCCGCACACAATAGCCAGGAGTCCCTGTTGCGTCAGGCGCTCGACTAGTCGGCGGTAGCGCGGCAGCATCCCCGCATGATGCACACCGATCCCCTGTGCGAGCAGTCCGCGCAACTGCTGCCCGAATCCGCGTGCAAAGGAGACAGTCCTGAGGATGCGGCTGATCTGCTTCTTTTGATCGTCGCTGATCAGGGAGGCCCGATCAAACGCGGCAGCAGTTGAGACGGCGTCATTTTGCGAAAAGTGCACAATGTAGACCGGCCAGCGTCCCTCTTTCAGGAGGCGCTCCACGCAGGTGCGCACGTCCTCGACCACATAGTCGAACTCGAGTGGCACGGGTCGTTGCGCATTGTCGACGAGGGCGACGTCCCGACCGGTGCGTTCTTTCCACTGTTCCTGAAAACGGGTGGTGTCACCGAGTGTGGCCGACAAGGCAATGAACTGTGGGGCGGTCAGTTCCAGCAGCGGCACCTGCCAGGCCCAGCCGCGCTCCGGGTCGGCGTAGAAGTGGAACTCATCCATGATGATCATGTCGGCATCGAGCGCATCGCCCTCGCGAAGGGACTGGTTCGCCAGAATTTCGGCGGTGCAGCACACGATCGGTGCAAGCGGGTTGAGCGAGACATCCCCCGTGACCATGCCGACGTTGTGCGCACCGAACAGCTCGACCAGGTCGAAAAACTTTTCTGAGACCAGCGCTTTGAGCGGTGCCGTGTAATAGGAGCGGCCCGAATGAGCCAGGGAAACGAAATGTGCGGCCAGGGCGATCATGGATTTACCTGAACCGGTGGGCGTGGCTGCGATGACGTGATTGCCCATCACGATCTCCAGCAGTGACTGCTCCTGATGCGGGTACAGGGGTCTGCCCGTTGATGCCGCCCACGACTGGAACGCGCGCACCAGTTCATCGGGGTCGTCCAGATGTCCGGCATCTTCCAGGTCGTCGAGCAGTTCGTTCAGCGGGGCACTCATACACGCCATTGTGTCATTACTTGCCGCAGTCTCACATGGAGGATGACGCAAACATGATATCCGCGTCCTGTGGAAAGATGAGAACCGCTTTGTTAACTAAAGTGCCCATCACGCGATGAGATGAGAGAGGAGCTCGACGTGGAAATTGCCGATATGATCAAGGTCGTTGCGGATTGGATCACCGGTCACATCACCATGTGGATCCTTATGGGTGTCGGTATCTACCTGACAGTTCGCACCCGCGCCGTGCAGGTTCGCCTCTTTGGTCACATGGTCAAGACCGTGGGGTCATCCCGTCAGGACTCCAAAGGCGGGATCTCATCATTCCAGGCTTTCACCATTTCACTGGCAGCCCGCGTCGGCGTCGGCAACGTCTTCGGCGTAGCCGCAGCACTCCTGCTGGGCGGACCAGGCGCAATCTTTTGGATGTGGATCGTGGCAGCGGTTGGCATGTCCACCGCATTCGTGGAAGCGACCCTCGCGCAGGTCTTCAAGGTGAGGGACGCTGATGGTACGTATCGCGGTGGCCCAGCCTACTACATGCATCTGGGTATGAAGAGCAAACCCCTGGCGAACATTTTCGCCATCATCACGCTGCTCACCTGCGCATTCGTTATTACATCCGTTCAGTCCAACGCGATTGCGGAGACAATGGCCGCCGCCACTCCGATGAGCAAGTGGGTCATCGCAGCATTCCTGCTGGCATTTGCAGCACCTGTCATCTACGGCGGCATCCGCTCCGTGGCTCGGGTGACCGAGTGGATGGCACCGATCATGGCTCTGATATATCTGGTGATGGTCTTCATTATCTGCATCATGAACGCAGGCGAGATCGGCAATGTGCTGTCGATGATTTTCCGTTCCGCATTCGCACCTCAACCTGTGGTGGGCGGCCTGGCCGGCGGCATCATGGCTGCAGTGATCAACGGTGTTCAACGCGGCCTGTTCTCCAACGAGGCCGGTCAGGGCACCGCGCCGAACGCGGCCGCAACCGCAACCGTTTCCCACCCTGTCAAGCAGGGCCTGATCCAGTCCCTGGGTGTCTTTGTCGACACAATCATCGTGTGTACGGCAACCGCATTCGTCATCCTCATTGCAGGACCTTCGGTGTGGAGCGCTGAAGGCGTCAACCCCTCGAACCTGACTGCTCTGGCCGTTGCCGACAAGCTCGGCGCGTGGACCACCGTGCCGATGGCACTGATGATCTTTGTCCTGGCGTTCTCCTCCGTCATCGCGGCCTACGTGTACTCCGATGTCAACATGGCGTTCGTGACGAAGCGCCCCTGGGCCACGTGGATGGTGCGCACCGTGTCAGTGGCCTCCGTCGTCATCGGTGCAGTTGCCCAGCTTCCATTGGTGTGGAACGCCGTGGATATTGCAATGGCGATCATGACAGTGACGAACCTGGTCGCCCTCGTCGTTCTGGGTAAATGGGCGTTCGGAGCGCTAAGCGACTATGAGGACCAACGCAAGGCGGGCGTCAAGGACCCGGTGTTTGTCGGAGTGGATAATCCGCACCTTCCTGCGGACGTTCCCACCGACGTGTGGACCAAGTCGCGTCAGGAGTAGGACGCGTCATCCAGGAAGATTCAGGCGTGATGTACGTTACAGTACAGTATGCGCATTGCACACTACATTGATCCGAATTTCCACTCCCCCGCCTGGGGGGTCCTGAATGGTGATTGCACAACAATCACTCGCCTGGCGGGTGCGCCTTTCGAGGGGGAGCTGACTCCCCCGCTGCAAGCCACGAACTACGATGTGACGTCGGTTCGCCTGCTCGCTCCCACTGAGGTAGCCACGGCCAAGGTGGTTGCTGTCGGGAAGAACTACGCTGACCACATTCAGGAGATGGGCGGGGAGGCACCACAGGAGCCACTGCTGTTCTTTAAGCCATCGACCGCCATCATCGGGCCTGGTGAGACGATCAAGTACCCCTCGTGGTCATCAAATGTGCATTACGAGGGGGAGCTGGCTGTCATTATCGGGTCGACATGTTCACAGGTCGCACCCCAGGATGTGCCGGCACATATTTTGGGGTTCACCTGCGCCAACGATGTGACAGCACGCGATAAGCAACGCAGCGACGGGCAGTGGACGCGTGCGAAAGGCTTTGACACCTCGTGTCCTCTGGGTCCGTGGATCCTGATTCCTCAGGCAGATGATGAGTTCTCAGTCGGCAACGCTCATCTGCGCACCGTTCTGCGTGACACAGTTGTGCAGGACGTCTCAACTTCTTTCATGATCCGTCCGGTGTACGACTTGATCTCGTTCATCTCCCAATCCATCACCCTCAAGGCGGGAGATGTTGTACTGACAGGCACGCCAGCAGGGGTGGGAGAGCTACAGCGTGGTGATACGATCAGTGTCGAAATAGACGGGATTGGAACGCTGACGAATCCGATCGCCTGAGGCCGATACCTCACACGTAAGTTCCGGTCCTGACTCTTTCGCATCCCATTGGTCACGTTGAAGGAAGCAATCGTGAGTTCCACTGAGCCAATCGCACCCAACGCTGGGGCACCGCATGCAGTACAGACACAGAAGGAACAGGGCCTGTCCGTTGAGATGGCCGGCCTGGATGTCATTCCTGAGTCGGATCGTAAAGGCAAACCATCAGATCTGTTCATGCCGTGGTTCGCTGCGAACATCTCCGTCCTGGGAATCTCATGGGGCGCATGGGTGCTCGGGTTCGGCATTTCCTTTACACAGGCCGTTATCGTCTCCATCGTCGGCATCACGTTCTCATTCCTGACCTGCGGTGTCATCGCCATTGCAGGTAAGCGTGGGTCTGCCCCGACACTTGTTTTGTCACGCGCGGCATTCGGTGTGAACGGCAACCGCATTTCCGCCGCGATTTCATGGATTCTGACGGTGGGCTGGGAAATGTTCCTGTGCATCATTGCCACGCAGGCGTCCGCGACGGTGATGGGTGCCCTCGGCATGCACAATCATGTTGCCGCGCAGATCATTTCACTGGTACTCGTTGTCGCCATCGCAGGCGGTGCCGGCATCCTCGGGTTCGACACCATCATGAAGGTGCAGACCTGGATCACCTGGTTGACGGCGATCCTGACTGTCATCTACCTAGCACTGACCATTCCCACCATCGATCTCAGCGCGATTTCCGCTCTGCCGTCCGGCCCGTTCTCCGCAATGCTCGGCGCACTGTGCATGCTTCTCGCCGGTTTCGGATTCGGCTGGATCAACGCGGCCGCCGATTACTCGCGTTACCTTCCCCGTCGGGCATCTACCGGCGGCGTGGTCGGCTGGACCACCTTCGGTGCCACTCTGCCCACTGTTGTCCTCGTGATCTTCGGTCTGTTGCTCGTTGGGTCCGATGAGTCGCTGGGACAGGCAATCAACCTGGATCCGATCGGCGCGCTGACCACTATTTTGCCGACCTGGTTCCTCATTCCGTTCGCCCTTGTCGCGATCCTTGGTCTGGTCGGAGGCATCGTCATGGACATCTATTCGTCGGGCCTGTCGCTGCTGGCGACGGGTGTGCCCATCAAGCGTCCGGTTGCCACCGCTCTGGACGGCACCATCATGCTGGTTGGCACAATCGCCGTCGTGTTCTTCTCCGCGAACTTCATTGACCCATTCACCGGCTTCCTCACCACGCTCGGCGTGGTCATCGCGGGCTGGGGTGGCGTCATGATCGCTGATATTCTGCTGCGTCGCTCCGACTACAACGAACCTGATTTGTTCCGCTCCTCCGGCGTGTACGGGTCCGTGAACTGGGGCGCGATCGCCTCCCTGGCTGCTGCAACATTCGTGGGTTGGGGCCTGGTGGTCAACAACGCCGCCAGCTGGCTGTCATGGCAGGGCTACCTGCTCGGCCCGATCGGTGGCCGCGAGGGCGACTGGGCGTACTCGAATATCGGGATCCTGCTGGCCATGCTGATCGGTTTTGCCGGCTATTTGCTGACCAGTCGTTCGCGTGTGCGCAAACAGGAGGAGGCCGGTGCCCGCACTTACGCTGACGGCGCTCAGGAAAGTGAGGACTGACCATGTCTGACGAGTCGATCCGCAGCGTTCTTCTGGATCAGCAGGCCCAGGACGGGGCCCGCGCTATTGCGGAGCTGTCGGGGCGTGACCACCATGACCTGTTCGTGGTGCTCGGCTCGGGTCTGGCACATGCACTGGATGCTGTGATCGACGCGCCGGATTCTCAGTGCCGCTCGTTCGCACTTTCCGACATTCCGGGGGTTGAGGCTCCCGTGGCTGATGGACACGTCAACACGATCCACTCGGTGCGAGTCGGCGCATTGAATGTGCTTATTGCTCTGGGTCGTACGCATTTGTACGAGGGCGTCTCCCCCGCGTGTGTCACCGCATGTTCGAGGGCGGCTGCCGCAACCGGTGTTCACACTGCCCTGTTGTGCAACGCGAACGGATGTGTGCGCCAGTGGCAGCTGGGCGACGTCATGGCCATTGATGATCACCTGAATTTCTCAGGATATTCCCCGTTTAACGGGCCAATATTCGTGGATGTGACCAGCGTGTGGAATCGTGAACTGACCGATATCCTCGCTCAGCATTGTCAGCGCCGAGGTATCTACGCATGTATGCGCGGACCCGAGTATCAGACGCTTGCCGAGGGCCGCTGGCTCATGTCGACGGGTGCCGACTGCGTGGGCATGTCGACGGTGATGGAGGCGATCACTTTGCATGCGTTGGGTGTGCGCGTGTGCGGGATGAGTGTCGTATCCGACCTGTCGTTTGCTGACGCCCCCACTGACCCGAACGCAGTTGTTGAGGCAGCCGCAGCTGCCTCAACAACGATTGAATCAGGTTTCAGAGCGATCTGTTCTCACGAGTAGATCTTCTGCATGTGCTCTTCGATCTCTTCCAGTGACCGGTTGGAGGTTTCCGGCATGATCGTGAGAGCACACCACCGGCCGCTCTCTCCAGTGAGTTGCGCGTGACTTCGTCGCCGCTATCCGCGGTACGTGGATCAAAGATGCAGAACGCCGTCTTGGTCAAAGGTCGTCACAGCATCAACTGGCGCTACTTCATGCCATGTCCGGTCTGCAGCAGACTTTTCGATGGCATCATCGACTTCAGCTGCCGCCCAACCATCACCGGCAGATGGCCCGTACTGCTTATTGTCGAGCACACCTTGGATGAACTGTGCAGCCTCGACCACTTTCAGGTCATCGAAGCCCATTGATGTTCCAGCTCCCGGCTGGAAGCGGCTAAATCCGGGGTAATCGGGGCCGGTCATCGCGTCGACATATCCTTGCTGGAATCCATGATCGTTTCCGATGCAGATCTGCAGTCTGTTCAGATCTTCAAAGTTCCACCGCAATGAGCCGTCGGTGCCGTAGACCTCGATAATGTATTCGGCGCGCGGTCCCACGCTCACGCGCGAGGACTCCATCGTGACCAGGGTGCCTGATTCGAGGATGCCCAGAACTGCGACGTAGTCTTCATTGCCCACTGGACCTTTCTGGTCGGATACCTGCACCGTGGCATGTCCCATACCCTGTTCAAGGGGAATCGGACGCTCCGTGATGAACAGTCCTGTCTGCGCTGTAACAGCGGTAAAGCGGTCCTTCAAAACGTACTGCACCAGGTCGGCTCCGTGTCCGAGCAAATCGAGGATGACTCCTGCTCCGGCCTTTTCCTTCGCGTAACGCCACGTCAGCGGCCCGTCGGGACTCGAGGCATAGTCTGCAATCAGCCACACGCGGGCATTCGTGATACGACCGATTGCGCCCTCCGCAACGATCGCGCGCGCCATTTCAATGGCAGGAGCATGGCGGTAGTTGAATCCGACGGAGGTAATCAGGCCTGCAGATTGAGCCCCTCGCGCAATTTCTTTGGATTCCCGAGCGGAGATCCCCATCGGCTTTTCGATCCAGAAAGGTTTGCCTGCCTCGATCGTGGCCATCGCGATCTCGTGGTGAAGGAAGTTGGGCGCACAGATCGACACAACGTCGACCTCCGGGTCACTCAGAACATCTCGGTAGTCCTCCACAGCCTTTTCAAATCCCAAGTTGTCAACTGCGAACTGACGGTTGCTTTCCACAACATCGCAGCACACCACCAGCTTGATATCGACTTCAATTTCCGGATACTTCTCCTGAAGCGCCTTGAACGACCGTGTGTGAAGACGCCCCATCCATCCCAGTGAGATGACACCTACGCCGATTGACTTCTTGCTCATATCTGCTCCTTCGCGCGCGGCCACCACATCGCCCAACAGCCTAACTGCGACGCTGCAATCACATTTATCCTAACAATCTAGGCCTCAATGAAATTGACGGTCAGCACACGAGTGCACTTTCTCGGAAAAGTGCAGAGCATCTCATGTGCATAAGCAGGTGTTTGTTAAGACTTAACCTCACCGTGTTCGAGGCAGCACTGAAACAATCGCGTCGATTATTCGACGCGCATTCGCCTTCGAACACGCCAGGTTGACGCGGATCCAGTTCTCGTATCCGGTTCCCAAAGTCGCACCGGCATTGACACCCACCCGAGCGTTCTCACGCAGGAAAGCAGCAGGACTATGCACGCCTGACCAGTCATACGCATCCAGCCCCCACCATGTCAGGTATGTCGCTTCAGGACTGACAAAGTCGACCAGAGTGTCTGACAGTGCTTCATGCGCGAGCGTCATATTCGACGCAACCTCCTCACGCACCACGTCCTGCCACGGGTCACCGTCGCGGTAGGCAGCAATTGTTCCGATCGCCCCCAATGAGTTTGTCAGGTGACCAATCTGGCCGCAGGATTCGTCCCATTGTTCACGCAAAGCGTCATCAGTCACGATGATTTGTGCGCAGGGAAGTCCCGCAATGTTCCATCCCTTCGATGCAGCTGTCGCCGTGATCGTGCGCGCCGCCACCTCATCATTCAAGCGCGCACATGAGAAGTGACTCGTGGGATCTGTCAGGACCAGCGGACTGTGGATCTCATCGGCAAAAATCATCACATCCGTATCGCGAATCGCTTCCCACAACGCTTCCAGTTCGTAACGCCGAAAGGCACGCCCCGTCGGATTCCACGGATTGCACAAGATCAGCAGTGCACCACCCTGACGGGCTTCTCGGCCGATCGCTTCCACATCGAGTTGCCATTCACCCCCACTGCGCAGGTCTCCCTCGTCACTGAATGGAACACGAACAGCGGGGACTTCAACGATGGGATGCCCAGCGACACCGGGCATCGTCAGGAAGGGCATGTAGGCAGGGGTCGGTACAATGACTCGGCTCCCCTCGGGGATCATCGAGCGCAACACGACATCAAGGGCTGGCAAGACGGACTGGACCGTGCGCACGCATGTTGGATCAAGTGTCCAGCCGAATCGGCGTTGCTGAAAATCGACGAGGGCGTCTCGCACCGCGCCATCCAGCCATGTCGGCTGGTATCCGAGCAAGCCGTCATCGATCGCTTTCTTCATCGCCTCGACAACCGGTGGAGCGGTACCAAAATCCATCTCAGCGACCCATGCACCCAGTGTTGGCTCACCGCTGGCAGTGCGAATGCCTGTCCATTTGAGCGATCCAATGGTCCAGTTCTCTTCAGGTGAGCGGTCAGGCAGCACAGGTTTCATGGAACATACTCCTTCATTCATTCAGCACCATGCTAATGCTCTTCACGCACTTCACGCCCGTCACTCGATGCTGTCCCCGTCGTCTGCTTCTGTCCCCCGCCACCGGACTCAGTGTCGCTGCCTGTGCGGGTACTCGCTCAATTGCTTGCGCGCACCTGACATGTACAGTGAACCGTGTCATGCACAATGTCAGACTGACAACGTTTTGTTCTTCCTCATTGTCACCTTCCTGGACGCGCCTTAAAATGGATGGTCGGCCCTCGTTGATCAGCCGTTCAGATTACTGTGTGTGGAAGAAGGTTAAGTGGCGACTTCACGCTATTTCACGGTACCGGGATCAGATCGACAATATGACCGCAACAGAATGCTCATTGCCATCCTTATACCGCTGGTCATGGCATTGCTTCAGGTTTCAGCAGTCAATACGCTGCTCCCCGCTATCCAGGAGACGTTGGGAGCCACCTCGTCAGGCATTCAGTGGGTGCTGGCTGGCTACGCGCTGGTCTACGGCATCATTTTGGTGCCCGCAGGACGTATCGGTGACCTTGTCGGACGCTCCATGATGTTCGTCATCGGGCTGGCGATTTTCAGCGCTGGCTGCCTGGCCTGCGCACTGGCAACTGACACCGTCATGCTGAACGCCATGCGGATTCTTCAGGCGGTGGGAGCGGGAGTATTTTCGCCTCAGGTCAACGGAATGATCCAGCAGTACTTCGATGGACGTGCGCGCGCCAAAGCTTTCGGCCTGATGGGGTTGACCATTTCTGCATCGGTTGCAGCCGGACCGCTAATTTCCGGCGCTACGGTAGCGATCTTTGGCAATGATCCAGGGTGGCGCTACGCGTTCGCGATCAACACTCCAATCGGCCTGCTCGGACTTTTCCTTGCCTTCCGGTGGCTGGCCTTCTCAAAGGAGCGACGCACCATCGGCCCGAATCGCAAGAAAGCACGCGAAGAGTACCGCCGTCGGGAAATTGTCGCGGGGCGTCCTGCTTCGAAGCGACGCGGTCGCACCCTGGATCTCGACCCTGTCGGCATGATCACACTGTGCATAGGCGTATTCCTGATCATGATGCCGTTTACGATGCACGCGTCCTGGCGAATGTGGCTGCTGCCTGCCGCCGTGCTTGTTCTGACTGCATGGGTGTGGTGGGAACACACCTACGAGCGCCGCGGCCGCATCCCGATGGTGAACCTCAAACTGTTCAAGATCAGCTCATTCAGTTACTGCACGGCAATCTCCGCACTGCAGTTCCTGGGCTCCACCTCCATCTTCGTGCTCATCGCACTGTTCGTACAGCAGGGACTGGGGCAGACTGCTCTGTTCACCGGCCTGATCGGCCTACCCAACGCCGTGATTTCAGCCTACTTCGCGGTGTTCGCTTCACGCCACGCGATCGAGAAGGGTCGCGTGCTGCAGGTCGTCGCGCTGCTGATCGTCATCGGCTCGGTTCTGGCCACCGTCGCTGTAGCGTACGGTGTGGCCAATCTGGGGTGGCACCCGGCATGGCTGACTCTGCCCATCACGCCCGTCGGTATCGGACTGGGCATGATGGGCTCGGTCAACCAGACACAGTCCATGCTGGAAGTTCCGGCGGCTCACGGAGGTACGGCCGGTGGCATGGTCCAGACCGCCCAGCGCATCACGACTGCCATCGGTAATGCTGTTGTCACTGCCGTCTTCTTCGCCAGCGGAGCTGCTGTGGGACATACGCCCAGCGAATGGTTCCGCGGCTTCGCCTCAGCCCAGGCTCTGGTCGTTGGATTCATTTTGTTGGCTGTGATCGTCGCAGTGGTCTACATGATACGAGGGCGCCGCTCCATACCTGGCACATCGCAGGCATAAAGGACGATCCGCAACCGGTGACCTGGTATTTTCCTGGGCACCGTTTCAACGGTAGAATAGGCAGCACTATGACTGTCACGAATGCAACTGGGCGCGATATTCGCCTCCGTTTTTGTCCTTCACCAACTGGCACTCCGCACGTCGGAATGGTACGCACCTGCCTGTTCAACTGGGCGTATGCGCGTCACACCGGCGGAACGTTCGTCTTCCGCATTGAAGATACGGACGCGCAGCGTGACTCCGAAGAGTCCTACCAGCAGATCCTCGACTCCCTGGAATGGTTGGGACTGGACTGGGATGAAGGTATCGGTAAGGGCGGGCCGCACGCGCCCTATCGTCAGTCAGAGCGTATGGACATCTACCGTGACGTCGCACAGAAACTGCTGGAAGGCGGATACGCGTACGAGTCGTTTTCAACGCCCGAGGAAGTTGAGGAACGTCACCGTGCCGCTGGCCGAGATCCGAAACTCGGGTACGACGGTTTCGACCGTGATCTGAGCGAGGAGCAGAAAGAGGTGTTCCGTGCTGAAGGGCGCAAACCTGTTCTGCGTATGCGCATGCCGGATGAGGACATCACGTTCACGGATCTGGTGCGCGGCGATATCACCTTCAAGGCGGGTTCGGTTCCTGACTATGTCATCGTTCGTGCCAACGGTCATCCGTTGTACACGCTGGTCAACCCTGTCGACGATGCACTGATGGAGATCACACACGTCCTGCGCGGTGAGGATCTGCTCTCGTCAACTCCTCGCCAGATCGTGCTCTACCGTGCACTTGAGGAGCTGGGGATCGCCTCATTCACGCCGCGTTTTGGCCACCTGCCCTATGTGATGGGTGAAGGGAACAAGAAGCTGTCCAAGCGTGACCCGAAGTCGAATCTGCTGCTGCACCGCGAAAACGGCATGATTCGTGAAGGCTTGCTGAATTACCTGGCATTGCTGGGCTGGTCGATCAGCCCGGATAATGACATTTTCTCCGCTGAGGAAATGATTGAGGCGTTCGACATCGAAGATGTCAACCCGAATCCGGCGCGCTTCGATCAGAAGAAGTGCACCGCCATCAACGCCGAGCACATCCGCATGCTCGACATCGACGATTTCACCCGCCGCATCGTGCCGTTCCTTCATCGCGATGGCGTAGTCAGTGCGGACACTTTCGATGCACTCACCGATGAGGAACAACGCCGCCTGGTTCCTGCTGCCCCGCTCATCCAGACACGCATTCAGGTGCTCTCTGAAGCGTCCGGCATGCTCGGGTTCCTGTTTGTGGCTGACAAAGATCTTCAGATCGATGAAAAGTCGCAGGGCAAACTCAAAGATGATGCGGCAGATGTCCTCAGCCGTGCCATCGAGGAGTGCGAAAAGGTTACTGAGGCTGACTTTGGGACGGAAAAGCTGGAAGAAAAGCTCCGCTCGGCCCTCGTCGATGAAATGGGAATTAAGCCGCGCCTGGCGTTCACACCCATGAGAGTGGCTGTGACCGGCAAGCAGGTGTCTCCCCCGTTGTTTGAGTCGATGGAAATCCTTGGTAAGGAATCCTCGCTCAAGCGTCTGCGTCACCTGCGTGACGTACTTGCCCAGTAGGTCAGGGCTCCGGAGCTCAGGGATTGAGCATCTCAGCGGCGCGGGGCAACGGGAATCGCGCCCGCCTAGTCGAGCGCGATGAGCGGAGCGAATTCGCCTTTTGTCAGTTCTGCCAGATCAGTGGCGGCAACCAGTACGGAAAATCCGCGTTTGCCGCCGCTGACCGCGATCGCATCGTAGGCGAGCGCTGACTCGTCGATGAAGGCGCGGTGCCGGGTGGTCTGTCCCAGCGGGGAGATTCCACCGACCACATACCCGGTTCGGCGCTGCGCGACAGCAGGATCTGCCATCTTTGCCGAGCGAGCGCCCGCTGCACGCGCAATGAGTTTGAGTGACAGGTGGTGGTCTACTGGAATCGCCGCCACGACGAACTCACCGTCGGAAGTTTCCACCATGAGGGTCTTGAAGACCTGCTGTGCCGGCAGATCAAGCTGGTCGGCGGCTTCTCCTCCATATGAGGCTGCCGACGCGTGGTGCTCATAGTGCAGGGGCGTGAAGTTGACTCCTGCCTGCGTCAGCTCCTCGACAGCTCGCGTCGGGCCGGTGCCGTGATGCTTTTTCTTCGCCATCGTCAGATGATGCTCGCGTCAGGCGAATCGACGACCTCTTTGCCGAAGGGGAAGCATGTCACGGGGATGAGTTTGAGGTTGGCAATTGCCAGCGGGATCCCGATGATGGTGACGAACTGTGCGATTGCGGTGGTGATGTGTCCGATGGTGAGCCATAGTCCTGCCACGAGGAACCACACGACGTTCATGAATGTTGAGCCTGCGCCGGCGTCCGGCCGCTTGACGACCTCGCGGCCAAATGGCCAGATCACGTAGGACGCCATACGGAAACATGCCACGCCGGCTGGGATCGTGATGATAAAGATGCACGCGATGATGCCGAAGAAGATGTATTCGAGGAAGAGCCAAAAACCGGCCAACAGGAACCAGATGATATTCAAGAGTGTGCGCACTGTGATCTCCTAGAGTTAAACCCGCTCATTTTACCTTATCTGCTTCCTTTATTGTCCCACGGCGTTCTTCTCCAACAGAACCGGCTACATAGCGAGGACAAAGTGCGTAGTATCGACCAAGTGAGCATCAACGACAACATTGCCCGAGTCCGCGACAGAATCGACCGTGCCTGCGAAGCTGCAGGCCGATCCGATACTGCGACACTCGAGCTTGCTGTCAAGACCCAGGACGCACAAACCTGCCAGGCTGCGGCTCGTGCTTTGTACGAGGCAGGCCTGCCTGTCCTCCTCGGACACAATCGCGTTCAGGAAGCCCGCGCTACCGCGGAGGCGATCCGCACTGTTCCGGGCGCCAGCATTCATCTGATTGGCTCATTGCAGACCAATAAGATTAACCAGGCGCTGGCCTGCACCGACTTGATCGAAACGGTTGATTCGCAGCGTCTGGTCGATCACCTCGATAAACGTGCCAACGGGCTGCGCCCCGTGTTTATCCAGGTCAACGTGTCTGGTGAAGACTCCAAGAGCGGGTGCCGACCTGACGATGTTCCAGCATTGCTGGATGCGATCGAATTGTCCAGCGCGCTCACGCTCGAAGGATTCATGACGGTTGGACTGAATTCGGATCACGAATCTGACGTGCGTCGCTCATACTGCTTGCTGCGCGACATTCGCGACGCCGCCTCCTGGCAGCTGGGTGTACCTGAACCTGATCTGCAATTGTCGATGGGGATGTCACGCGATCTGGAGTGGGCAATTGCAGAAGGTGCCACGATCGTTCGGATCGGAACCGACGTGTTCGGCCCGCGCCCTCGTCGCGACTAGCCTGCTGCCGGATCGTGGTCTTTCACACCGGAACCACATAGCGGAATGATGCATGAAGCCGGACCTCGACCACTCGAGACATACTGACGGTATGCCGCATAGTTGGCGGCTGACGTGATTTCACAGTAAATTCCGCGGTGCGCAAGGTCGCTGTGTGCACGCACAATGTCCTGCTCATGTACGGCAAGAAATTCAATCGAGCAGGCGCGCGCATATCTCATGATTTGCTCAGCCCGTGCAGGCCTTGCAATTGCGATTCCATCGGCAAGCGTCGCTGTGGCATGGAAATCGCTGAGATCCTCACCTGCCGCCATACGGCGCAGCGGATCACAGCGCTCACTTTGCACCGCCACAATGTGCGGAAAATGATCGATGCATCCTGATGTCATCAAATGTTCAAGCGCCTTAACCACGCCGATCAGTAGCGTGCCGTTGCCAACCGGAATGAGCAGGACCTCAGGAAGCCTCCCGCCACACTGTTCAAAGATCTCGTACACATAGGTCTTCGTGCCTTCATAGAAAAAGGGGCTGAAAACATGCGACGCATAGAACGCATCATCGCGCTCCCGAACGTAGGTTCGCGCGACATCTGCGCAATGATCGCGCGAGCCTTTCACAATGTGCACCATCGCGCCAAAGGATTCAATCATCGCGATTTTCTTGTCGGATGCCGCTTCCGGCACGAAGATCTCGCACTCCATCCCCGCTCGTGCAGCGTAGGCTGCGATCGCGCATCCGGCATTTCCGCTTGAATCCTGCACCACGCGCGTGATTCCAACCGAAGCGCACCACGTGATCAGCACGGCCGCCCCTCGATCCTTGAATGACAGGGTCGGCATGGCGTATTCCAGTTTGCCGAGGACACCCTCGTCAATAAAGACGAGGCCGGTCATCCCCTCCCCCATGCTGACGCGCTGCCATGTGGAATCATCTGACCCAACTCCGATCATCGACGCACGATACCGGAATTGTGACCACTGCGAGGAATCCACGGTGTCGAGCGCGAACGGTTCCAGATCGCCGTGCAGATCCCACAGTCCGCCGCATCGACATTTTATCGAGGTCGCGGGCGTCGCCTCCGCGGTGCTGCTGCACCGCACACACTGGTAGTACATAGTGACAGTTTACGGAAGACGGTACGTCCACTCGTGGGTCGCGAACTTGGTACGGCACCGGTTCTCAGCGATCTCAATATCATGCTGCGTGATTTCGCCGTCCGTCGCGTGGTACTTGTCGCGGAAATGCCCCAGGAACGCATCGATGATGTCTTCGCGCGCCTTACCGGTCTGCGAGCGCATAGGGTCGACTCTCTTGACCGCTGAACGCGTCCCCTTATCGTGGATCTTTTCTTTGCCGATGCGGATCACTTCCAGCATCTTGGCTGCATCAATGTCATACGACATCGTCACGTGGTGCACCATGTAGCCGTTCGCGAATCGTTTCTGCGCTGCACCGCCGATCTTGCCTTCCTCGGACGCAATGTCATTGAGCGGTACGTACCGCGCTTTCACGCCGACCTTTTCGAGGGCTTCCATCACCCATTGGTCAAGGAATTCGTATGACTGGGCGAACGAGAGTCCGTCGACCAGGGCGGTGGGAACCACAAGCGAGTACGTCACACAGTTGCCGGCTTCCATAAACATTGCGCCGCCCCCGGTGATGCGGCGGCACACTGTAATGCCGTATTTGTCGATACCGTCCTGCCACAGTTCGTTGGCATAGGACTGGAATGATCCGATCACAACAGCCGGATCGTCCCATTCCCAGATGCGCATGAACGGTTTGCGGCGCCCTTCGGCGACATCCTGAGCAAGCGTTTCGTCCATCGCGACGTTGACCATTGGAGGTACCACCGGCCCGTGGATGACGTCGAAGTCAATGTCATCCCAGCTCAGTGCTTTACCCAGTGCACGCCGCAACGCGATGCCAACGCCTTCAGGAGTGATGCCCAGCAGGTTGTCGCTGGGCTGCAGGGCTTCAGAAACACGCTGAGCGGCCTGTGCCGCGCTCATGTCGGCTGGGGCGCCTTCCAGGGCATCGCGCATACGCGTCAGTGCGCTGTCTGGTTCCAGGAAGAAGTCTCCTGACAGTTGTACATCGCGCAGTATGGCGTCCGAATCCGTCTGGTCGACTTCCACGTCGAGGACGACGAGCTTACCTCCAGGAACTTTGTATTCTCCATGCATGTCTCTATTGTCGCTGTTCGGAGCGATCCACGCTCGGCAACCGGAAAGCGAAACCGGTCATTTACTCAGCGCGGCAGAAGTCCCCAGCGGTATCCGTCGAATAGTGCTTCCCATGACGCCTCGATAATGTCGGTGCCGATTCCAACTGTGGACCATTCGCGCTCCCCGTCACTCATGGTGATCAGGACGCGGATCGTTGAGGCCGTCCCGGCGTGATGCTGGTCGAGGATATGCACCTTGAAGTCACTCAGTTCAATCACCGCGGCTTCCGGTTTGTACTGTGTGAGTACGGCGCGCAGCGCACGATCAAGGGCGTTGACCGGACCATTTCCTTCGCTGGTGTGGATGTAGCGCGCGTGGGTGCGGATCGTGACGGTAGCGCGTGTGCTCGAGAGCGGCTGTCCCTCAGCAGGTCGCTGACCCGTCGACACGTCCCACGATTCAACGTCCACGAACGGGGGCAGCATTCCAACCTCGTTGCGCAGCAGCAACTCGAAGGAGGCGTCTGCGCCGTCGTACATATAGCCGTCCGCTTCGCGCTCTTTCACAATGCGAGCCAGTCGTGTGGCAACGTCAGGACTGGTGAGGTCAATGCCCAGTTCCTGCGCTTTCAGTTCGATCGATGCACGTCCCGCCATCTCCGATACCAGCATTCTCATGCCGTTGCCTACCTGCTCGGGATCGATGTGCTGATACAGGTCAGGATCGACCCGAATGGCTGATGCGTGCAGTCCAGCCTTATGCGCGAAGGCGGAAGCCCCCACGTATGGAGTGCGCGAGAACGGCGCAATGTTGACGATGTGTCCGATGCTGCGTGCCGTTGAGGTCAGGTGCGTCAGCGCGTGGTCACCAAGCAGGTCAAACCCCATCTTGAGCTGCAGGTTTGCGAGACAGGTCAGCAGGTCTGCATTCCCGGTTCGCTCTCCGTAACCATTGATGGTTCCCTGGATCTGTCGCGCGCCTGCCCCGACAGCTGCCATCGTGTTGGCCACTGCGCAGCCGGTGTCGTTGTGGGCATGTATTCCCAGCACCACATCTTCATGTCCGTCATTGACGAGGGCGTCCCGAGCCTGTTCAATCATCTGCGCAATAGTGGCAGGCAGATTTCCGCCGTTCGTGTCGCAGGGAATGACGGCTGCCGCGCCGGCACGTGCCGCCTCGATCATGACCTGAATCGGGTATCGTTCGCGTGAGTCCCACGCCAGGCCATCAAAGAAGTGCTCCAGGTCGACCATAACGGTGATGGGACGCCCCACCGCGTCGGGTGACGACAGGTAGGAAACGGTGTCGCGCACCATGCGCAGATTCTCCTCTAGCGTTGTGCGCAAAGCACTGGTGACATGTCTGGGATCGGATTTGGCAACGACAGTGATGACGCTGGCGCCGCTGTCAACGAGCCCCGCAATCTGAGGGTCTTTGCTGGCCTTCATTCCGGCTTTCGTCGTTGCTCCGAACGCGACGAGGGAGGAATGTGACAGGTCAAGACGCGCTGCCTGCCTGAAGAACTCGGTGTCTTTCGGGATCGCTCCGGGCCATCCGCATTCAATGAAGTCGATCCCCAGGCGATCCATAATTCGCACGCACTCGATCTTGTCAGCAACTGACAGGCTGATGCCTTCCTGCTGGGCACCGTCACGCAACGTGGTGTCATATGTGAATACGTGCTCTTTCATGGATACAGTGTGTCAGTTCCGTGGCCCGTGACCTAATTCATGACGAGCATCGACCACAATGCGGGCTGTCTTGAGGCGCTGAAAAATGGCCTAACCGTCTACACTGAACGGATAGAAGCTGAAGGGGGTGTGCCATGTTCGGGATCAACGGAGCTGAATTCGTCATTCTTTTACTACTGGCGGCGTTGCTGCTGGGACCCCGATCGGTGGCACAGGCTCTGCATGGTTTGAAAAAGGCTCTGACAATGTTTCGGCAGTGGTCGGCCCGGCTTCGAGCCGACGCGTTAAGCGAATCATCTGCCTTGACGCCTCAGGATCTGAAGAATCTGCAGATGTTACGCGAATTTGACCTGTCGCAGTACTCCCCCAAACAGATGGTTCGAGAAGCTGTCCAAGACGAAATCAACGAGTGGATGAAGCAGGCAGGCCTGTCAGCCACCTCACTCAAGGACGCCGTGCAGTCCGTGCCGGATGGGACGCCCTCGACCAATGACACGAAACTTTCAATACAGCAATTGGATGCAGATAATCCCACTGGAGGTACGCCATGAGGCCCAGCCACATCGTCATCATCATCGTCGTTCTCATTATTTTGTTTGGCGCCTCGAAGCTTCCCGATATTGCGCGCTCGATCGGGCAGTCAGCCAAGGTTCTCAAGAAAGAGATGCGCGAGCTGTCTGACGACGATGGCTCCACGCCGGTTGCGCAGCCCCAGTCCCAGGCTCCGCAACCGCAGGCTCCGGTTCAGCAGCCCCCGGCCGAGCAGCCGCAGGCTCCGCAGCACGGCACATCTGCGCAGGCTCCCATGCCGCAGTACCCGCAGCAATCTCAGCAACCGCAAACCGGCCAGCAGCCAGACAACGGCACGCCTGAGAGCCCAGCGCCCTCCCAGAACTAGGTCCGAGCTGCGGGCATGAAGAAGTCCAATCCCGCAGGCCGGATGCCCATCAGCGCCCATCTGCGTGAACTGCGCAAACGCCTTGTGATGGTGCTGGTGGGAATCGTCCTGGGAGCCATCGCAGGATGGTACCTGTATGACCCCGTCATGGCGTTCATGACAGAGCCGCTGCGCGCTCTCGACTCGGCGACCACCCAGATTAACTTCCACACGATCGGCGCTGCGTTCGATCTGAAACTGCAGGTTGCGATCTGGATCGGCACGATCATCACGTGCCCGTGGTGGATCTTCCAGATCGGCGCTTTCATCGCTCCCGGCCTGCGCAGACGCGAAAAACTCTATATCACCGTCTTCGGCCTGGTCGGCGTCGTACTGTTTTGTGCGGGCGCTGCAACCGGCGTGTGGGTGGCGCCCAAAGCCGTCCATATCCTGCAGTCCTTCATACCCGACGGCGGCGTATCCCTGCTGCAGGCCTCCAGCTACGTCAGCTTCTACATGCGCCTGGTCATCATTTTCGGCCTGTCGTATCTGTTCCCGGAGGTCCTGGTTCTGCTCAACTTCCTCGGCCTGCTGCCGGTTCGCGCAATGCTGCGCGCATGGCGATGGGTCACCATGATCTGTTTTGTGTTCGCCGCAATCGCCAATCCACTCCCCAGCCCGTGGCCGATGACAATCCAGGCGTTGGTGCTGATCGCGCTGTATCTGCTTGCCGTCCTGGTGTGCTGGATTCGCGAGCGCTACATCAAATACGGCCGCAAGCTCCGCCCTCGTCCATCCGCCCAGTCCTCCAACGACATTGGCGAGGGCGTCTCACTCCCACGCAGACGGCGGATTCCACGCAAACGCGTAGACTGACCGTAGGTCACACATGGCGCACTGAGCAATTGAATCGGTGCCGACTGATCGGCATCCGCTACCGGAGGAGATGACATGGCAGACGCTGCAAAGAGCCCTGAAATGGCGGCCTGGTTGAAGGACGTCGCTGAGTCCCTCAAAATTGAAGACAACCCGCTTCCTGGTGCTCAGGAGGCTTTGCTGGATATGACCAGCAGTGTTGCACACGGGCCGAGCCGTCCAGGTGCTCCGCTGACGAATTTCCTGGTCGGATACGCTGCCGGAAAACTCGGCGTGGATGCAGCTGAGGCTGCGCGCGCGGTTGCCGAGCAGGCCGACACCTGGCAGATGAAGTAAGGTCTCAGGTTTCGTCCTCAGCTTTCGACGCCGTTTCGTCGATGAATCCGCGACGCGGCATGGGCGCTTTCCCACTTTCCGAGAAATGCACCAGCTGCCACGGCGGTGCAAGCGTCAGATACGTGGCGACCACTTCCTGAGCGTTCGCCGTCATTCCTGTGCGCAGCCACGCCGTAATCATCGCCATCATGTTGTGAAGCTGCTGGGAAACAGCCATTTCGATCCACAGTTGCGACGCGTTCCATTCCAGGCGTTGCGCAAAATCGGTCACATACTGGCTGAAAACTTCTTCCAGACGCTGCGCGAACAGTGAGCGCACAACCGAAGGCGCGTTGGTGGCGAAAATCTTGTGATAGATCTCGGGCTGTTGGCTGATTGTGCTCATCATCCGCACATACACGTCAGTCAGGCGTTGGCGCGGATCCTGTGTCACCGACGACAGCAAAGTGGCGAGGTCGGCGAAATCAGGCTGGAGCTGGTCAATCAGATAATTCGCCAGCAGGTCAGCTGGTGTGGACGCATGCTTGTAGAAGGTTTGCCGCGCGACGCCGGCGCGTGCTGTCAGCTCTGAAACCGTAATCTTGTCCGCAGGAGTGGTGCGAGCCAGCTCGATAACTGCGTGAACTAGAGCAGCGCGGGTGCGCTGATAGCGAGGGTCTTCTTCAGGACTGCGCTGTTTTGAAGCACGACCAGTAGCGTTCACGCATCCTCCTTGGCACCTCGGTCCTGATTGCGCATCAGGCGCTTTTAAGTGACCATACACAATTCCCGACAACATGGGTTGATGTGCTCAGCAGGAGCGGCAAGGCGATCAAGTACTCCGTGGTCCGCCATGTCGGCAATGGCGTCAACGGGGACCACTTCGTCGGGGGTTACACACGCCGAAAAACACCTAGGAAACGCCCCGCCATTTATGCAACACAGATGCCATCATATTCACCACTTCGAATGGCGTATTATCAGGCATTTCGCAGTCTTCAGGCATAATTGGATTATTCGTTATTTGACAGGTGTCAGCTAGTGAGACAAAGGGGTTGCAGTGAAAGCAGTCAAGACCGCGTCGGGACCGTCCCGACGTTCGTTCCTGCAGTGGTCGGCAATCGCTGGGGCCAGCGTCGGTCTAGTGGGATGTTCAAACTCCAACGTGCAGTACTCCCACACAGACGATTCAGGCACACTCGTCCCCAACGGCACGGGACGCCTGGATGTCGACAAGACAGTTTCGTCGGCATGCATCGTCAACTGCGGTTCGCGCTGC
This sequence comes from Pauljensenia sp. C0170B4, assembly GCF_056590235.1. Lineage (NCBI taxonomy): Bacteria > Bacillati > Actinomycetota > Actinomycetes > Actinomycetales > Actinomycetaceae > Pauljensenia > Pauljensenia sp. C0170B4. The sequence continues at coordinate 257,887 of NZ_JBWPVS010000004.1, forward strand.
CCACTACGCCTCCAGGTCAAGGACGGCACGGTCGTTCGCGTCCTGCCGGACAACACCGGCGACGAGACACTGATGAACCGCAATATCCTGGCATGTGTGCGCGGCCGCAACATGCGTGAGCGTATCTACAACCCCGACCGTATCAAGACACCGCTGCTGCGCGTGGGAGCCAAGCGCTCCGACGGCGAGTTCAAAGCCATCAGCTGGGACGAAGCCATCGACCTGATCGTTGAGAAACTGCGCTACACCTATGACACCTACGGCCCCGAAGCGATCTACAAGAACTATGGATCAGGAGTGTGGAACGCCCTCGTCGCTTATTCGGGAGGCTGGCACCGCCTGTTCAATCTGCTTGGCGGCCACCTGAACTACTACGGAAACTACTCCTACCTGCAGATTTCTCAGTGCACAAGGTACGTGTACGGTTCACCCGATGAGCAGATCTCCAACTCGATCGAAGATTGCATCGACAATTCCAAACTCATCGTGTTCTGGGGCAACAATCCTCTGGAAACACGAATGTCAGGCGGCGGCATCGCCTACACGGCAACGCGTGCGAAGAAAGCTGGTGTGAAGATCATCGTGGTTGATCCTCGCTACTCCGATACAGCCTCCCTGATTGCGGATCAGTGGATCCCGATCCGTCCCGGAACCGACGCCGCCCTCGTCGCTGCAATGGTGCACGTCATGCTGTCCGAAAACCTGCACGACCAGGCTTTCCTCGACAAGTACTGCATCGGGTTCGACGAACAGCACATGCCCGAGGGCGCCCCGAAGAACGCCTCCTACCGTTCGTATGTGGAAGGCAAAGGCGAAGACGGGATTGAAAAGACTCCGGAGTGGGCCGCACAGATTACGGGGATCCCGGCCGACACCATCCGCAAGTTTGCACGTGAGGTGGCCACTTCCACGCCCGTCAACATCAACCAGGGGTGGGGTCCGCAACGCCACGCCAATGGTGAAAACCAGGCGAACTCGATTTATCTGCTGGCCTGCGTGACCGGCAACGTCGGTATTCCCGGCGGCGGTACCGGCGGGCGTGACGGTTATTACTGGCCACTGTCCCAGTGGCTTGACGACGGGACGAACCCGGTGGAAACGTCGATCAGCTGCTACAAGTGGACCGACGCGATTGACCACGGACCGGAGATGACGGCTCTCAAAGATGGTGTGCACGGCAAGGACAAGCTCGATGTCGGCATCAAGTTCATGGTGGTGTACGGCTCCAACATGCTCTCCTCGCAGCACGGCGACATCAATCGCACGCGGGAAATCCTTGACGATGACACCAAGTGCGAGTTCATCGTCGGGATGGATAACCAGATGACAGCGTCGATGAAACTGTGCGACCTGGTGCTGCCTGATACCACCACTGCTGAACGATGGGATCTGGTTCCCAGCGAATACACCGGTGAGCTCGCCTACGAAATTATGGTCGAACAGGCTATCGACCCGCTGTATGAAGCTCGCAGCTCGATCGAGGTGACCACGGAGATCGCCGAACGTATGGGTATTGGTGAAGAGTTCGCGCACGGCAAGAAAACCACGGAAGACTGGGCGCGTGACGTTCACGAGATGACACGCAAGGATCAGCCGCAGTTCCCGACATTCGACGAACTGCGCGATATGCGCGTCTACCGCTATAACCCCGACGAACATGTGGTGCCCCTCAAGGAGTTCCGCGAAGATCCGGAGGCCAATCCGCTGGAGACGCCGTCGGGCAAGATCGAACTGTATTCCAGCCAGCTGGCCGAGATGGCCAAGACGTGGGAGTTCCCCGATCCACTACCCGGTGACCGACTGACTCCGATCCCCGAATACGTCCCCACTCGTGAGGGCGTCGAGGAGGCGCGCACCAACAAGAAGTATCCGCTGCAGGTCATTGGACACCACTACAAGTCACGTACGCACTCGACGTACGGCAACCTGTCGAAGAACCGCGAGGCTCACCCGCAAAAGGCATGGATCAATATTCAGGATGCCCGCAAACGAGGGATCGCAAACGGCGACCAGATCCGCATCTTCAACGATCGCGGCACAATCCAGACGCAGGCGTTCGTTTCAGCGCGCATCGCACCAGGCGTTGTCTCTGTTCCGCAGGGCGCATGGGTTGAATGGGACGAGAACGGTGTGGATCACGGCGGTGCAGTCAACGTTCTGACATCTCAGCACCCCACTCCCCTGTCGAAGGGCAACGGTCAGCACACGAATCTTGCACAAGTGGAGAAGGTGTGAGGCACATGGACGTGACGCTGCCATTCGCGAAGCCGGCTTCGACAACGCCCGTGAGGCTGCCCGTATAAGCGGCGGCTCCGCACAAGCCCCACGACCCGCCAACCACAGATTTTCACAGACTTGACCGTTCAGTACTGAACAGATCGCCACGAGGAGGACCGATGGATCAGGACGCGATCCCACAGCCAGGCAGGCACGACACGGTTGATCAGCCGTTGACGCAAAAGGACGCCGGTTACGGATTCTTTTTCGATCAGAACATGTGCAATGGGTGCAAAGCCTGCCAGATCGCATGCAAGGACAAACATGACTTGCCTGTCGGCATGAACTGGCGCCGCGTGATCGAATACACCGGTGGCACGTGGAGCACCAACGAGCAGGACGGCACGTTCACGCCCAACGTATTCAGCTACTACACCTCCATCTCGTGCAACCACTGCGAGAACCCGATCTGTATGCGCGTATGCCCCACCACTGCGATGAGCCGACGCGACGACGGCACCGTCTACGTTGATCAGAGCAAGTGCGTGGGATGCCGATACTGCCAATGGGCATGCCCCTACGGCGCGCCGCAGCTCGATTCACGCACCGGTCACATGTCCAAGTGCGACCTGTGCTATGACTACCGCGAGCAGGGTCAGAACCCGGCATGTGTCGACGCCTGCCCGACCCGCGCGCTCGGATGGGGACCGATCGAAGCTCTGCGCAAGGAGTTCGGGTCCGAATCAGGTATCGCACCCCTGCCGGATCCGTCGATCACGAAACCGCACCTGGTCATCAAACCGCACCGTGATGCCCAAAAGTGGGATGAAGGCACCGGTATGATCCAGAATCCTGAAGAGATCTAGGCCCGTTACATCGGCACGAAGGAGCATCATGCACATCGGCGAACTCCCCATGATCATATTTACTGTCGTGGCTCAAATGTCGGTCGGAGCATTCTGGATTCTCGGCCTCATTCAGTTGATCGGACGGCGCTCAGGCATGAGTAACACCACGATTGACCGCATCACGAATGCCGGCATGTATGCGGCCGGCCCACTGTTGCTGTTCGGTTTCTTCGCGGCGTTCTTCCACCTCAATGATCCCTTCCATGCGCCCTTCACACTGCTCCATATCGGATCCTCGTGGCTCTCGCGCGAACTCATCTCCGGGGTTCTGTACGCCGGTCTCGGCGCCTGTTTCGCGATCGCTCAATGGTTCAACATCCTCAGCCGCACTGCCCGAGACACCCTCGCAGGACTGACCGCACTTGCCGGTCTGGCTCTGATCATCTCTATGACGGGTGTCTACTACTTCACCGAAACGGTTCCCGCCTGGCACAACATCTTCACGTGGGTTTCCTTCTTCTCCTCAGCGTTCTTTACCGGCTCCCTCGCTGTTGCGCTAGCCTTGTTCATCGCATGGAGTATGCAGTCCGGCAACGCCGCCCCCGCACGCAAGCAAGTCCGCGAGCCAGCTCGTGCAGGTGCCTACGCCGGCACTTCGTCCGTCCTCATTGACGAAGTCGACTCACCCATCACCGACGCTTCACCGAATTCTTCAGCCACGCAGCCAGCGCCACAGGCTCGCGCCGGCAAGAAGACAGGCCTGATGACCAAGGTGCTGGATATCGTCAAACGTGGCGTGTTCCCTGACGGCCAGCTCTCCGATGAAACCGTGACACTTGCGCAGCGTTCCATGCGCCTGTCCACCGCGATCGCAGCCATTGCCGGGATCGTCCTGATGGTCGCCTACCCCTTCTACATGACGTCTCTGGGATTAGGCAGCGAAGTGGAACGCACCGTCGCTCACCACATTGCCTCACACGGATACCTCGCAATACGCTTGGTGTCACTGGCCGTTGTGGTCGTGCTGATTGTGCTGGTTGTGCGCAAACAACTGGAAAAGGCAACCAGCCCGTCCAAGCCGCTGGTGTGGCTGCTTGCCGGAGCTTTCGTCCTGGCCGTTCTGACCGAGCTACTCGGCCGCGGTCTGCACTACGAAGGGCTCGTCCGAGTCGGAATCAACACCGTCTTCGGATAACATGACGTATCCGACACGCTGATTCATCCACGATAAGACACTGATGCTTGATACTGATTCACTCGACGCTTTCAGCGCCGCCTTTTCCGTACTTGGCGCTCTGCACCGCGTGCCGGCGCGCGACACGACGGCACGCAGCATTCGAGGCATGCTTAGCGACTGGCCCCTGCCTGCCAGCGGCGCTTCAGCAACGGGTATTGACCTGCTGCGTACCAGCTGTAACGAAGATGAGTATTCGCGTTGGTCGGATCAGGATGCGCTCTACGGCATCTCCGCGCGTGCACAGATCCCACCCTACGAGTCTGTTCACCGCGGCACTGACGGCCTGATCTTTGGCGTGGAGACTTTGCAGGTGCGTCAGTATTACGCGGCTCTGGGCTATGAGGCGCCACGACTGGGCAAAGAACCCGATGACCACATCGGTCTTGAGCTCGACTTCATATCAAAAGCGCTGCTGGTCGTGCTCGATCACCTTGAACAGGGCGACAGTGATCAGGCAGAAGACGCCCTCGTCCTTGCCGCATCTTTTACGTACACGCACCTGCTACAGTGGGCGCCTCAGATGCTGGAAAGTGCGGTCGAGCTTGCCCGGACACGTTGGGTACGCGGCCTGATCGAGCTGACCGGTGGCACGCTCGAGCAGTGGAAACAGGCTCTTGAAGATGACGGTCATCCTCTCGAACGCTATGTGCCGGATGAGGCTGCCCTGCACGAGGGCGACCTGACTGCATGCCAGGACGCACAGCGAAGCGGTGGCCCGGTGCCGGTGAAGATTCAGCCGGCACCGTCGCACTCCGCCTCACACAGTTGGCTGAGCGACCTGTGATGACCGCTTTCGATCCGTTGAGCGCGCCTGACACATCCGATGTGATCAGCCGGGGCACACGAGTGGGCACAGCCGCCTCCGTTTTGTCGATGCTCTTCGCATCCACACCCGAGACAGGCGTTCTGCATAACGTTGCGAACCCCGAGATGCTGCGGTTGTGGCCGCTGCGAGATGACGACTCACTGGAAGCGGCGCGACAACTTGCCGCTGCCGATGAGAGTGCCCGCCAGATTCGCGATGAGTATCTGCTGGTTCTGGGCTTTGGCGGCCCCATCCCGATGACGGAACGCGCTGCGGGGTTGGCGCAGCGTAACGCGTGCGCAGACCTCGACGCTTTATATGCCCGCCACGAATTCCCGACCGTCATGTTGCGCGATGTGCCTCTTGATCACGTGGGCGTGGAGGTCGCCTTCGCCGGGCACCTGGCGACTGCTCTTGCCCTGGCGTGGCGCACGCGCGACGCCGCCGCATGCGCGCAGCAGGCTCACAGTCTTGGCGATTTTCTCGATCACCACCTGGGCCCACTTGCAGCGCGTGTCATTCACGGGATCCGCACACAGTGCGCAACTGCGACGTATCGTGCGGCGGCTCTTCTGCTCACTGGGATGCTCAAGGAAAGCGTGGCGCTCGCCGATTTTGCCGTGCACGCGGATCCAGGCCAGGCGACTTCCAGCGAAACCGACATCTCATGAGCGCGATGCAGGCGGTGCTGCGGTGGCTCGGCGCCTTCGATCCGGCGCACCACCTGGTGCTGGTGTGTGACCATGAGGCGGTTCCCCCGATCAGCTCTGGAGATGCGGCGCTGGTGTGGGATAGCTGCCTACACACCGTGACCGCTTCTGATACAGCACAGCTGCTGGTCCAAGGTGCCGAGGCTGTTCGCTTCGTCCCCTGTTCGGAGCACCCATCGCAGTGCCAGGACACTTTGAAGCATTTGCGCAACATTTTCGGTGACCTGCTCGGCGCCTATAAGACTCCCCGGCGCGCAGCCCATCGTCCACGTGTCACTTGGATGGCACACGTGCAGATGCCCCGACGTGCCCTGCTTCCTGTGCCCTCGGATTCGGCGCTGACAATCTCAGCAAGCAACGAGTGGAGAAGCTTCGAAGCTTTCCATGAGTTGGCTGACCAGCGCGCCATCGTCCGGCCCGCGGTATTCGCCGATACCGACCGGGTGCACATGCTGCGCTGTTCGACATGTTCGGCTCAGGTCGTTCACTGTCAGGTCAACCAGTCCGCAGGCATCGATGCCTCTCAGGCGTTCCACGATTTTTCGGCGCTGTGTCCGGCATGCCAGGTCGCTGTCCATTACTGTCCCGCGCACACCACTCAGGACGAGCAGGGCGCGGCGCTTCTCGCACCTTTCGAAGCAGACGAACAGCGACGCGAGCAGACTGACCTGACGCCGTGCACAAAATGCCACAACTTGCATCCCGCGTCGGAGGGCGCTCTGTGCGCGCTGTGCACATTCCGCATGGCGCACCCCTTTGATGCCGCGATTCCTCGCGACGTGCGGGAAACCTTCCCTGAGGACGTGCGCACGCAGTTGCGCGGCATCTGAGCCGCATGGTCGTCTAGCCTGTAGAGTCCCGCAATGCGGGGGTTTGCCGTACCACTTCCGCAAATGCGGCATTAGTGACGAGATAGTTCCGCTATTACCCGATAGGATGATGAAGATGAATTATCGTATCTCGGAAGTGTCAGAGCTGTTGGGAGTCTCTGACGACACGATCCGTCGATGGATTGACGATGGACGCATCGAATCAGCCGAAGGCTCGTCACCCCGTGAGATCACGGGCGAGTCGTTGGCGCGTTATTTGATGTCCACTAACAACCTGTCAGGTAGTCACACGGCGTCGAGCCGTAACCTACTCAAAGGCCTGGTTCTGGAAGTCGAATCAGACAAAGTCATGAGCCAGGTCGTCATGCAGTGTGGCCCCTTTCGAGTCGTGTCACTGATTTCAACCGAGGCAGTACGAGACCTCGATTTGAAACCTGGCGTCATCGCGCGTGCGCAGATCAAAGCAACGAACGTCGCGATCGTCACGTAACTCGCTCGCGGCCATGCCGCAATGAAAAGATGAACAATGCTTCGCAAATTTGGTACCAGTTTTGCGCTGCTGGCAACGGCAGCATGTGCACTGGCAGGATGCTCCGGTGGCGGCTCAACAGAATCTGAACAGTCCGAACCCGCAGCTGCCCTTCAGTCAGAAACTTCGCAAAGCTCCGAGGCCGCTTCCGCGTCAGAGGGTCAGAACTACGGTGACATCACTATTTTCGCCGCAAAATCTCTGACGAAGTCCTTCACCGAACTCGGTGAAGCGTTCGAGGCGGAGAACCCAGGCTCGAAAGTGACGTTCAGCTTTGACGGCTCACAGAACCTAGTCGACCAGATTCACCAGGGCTCCCCCGCCGACGCATTGTTCACCGCCGACCAAAAGAACATGGACAAGGCCGCTGAAAATGGCGACGTCGAAGCTGATGCCTCCTACGCCACCAACACGCTGGTCATGGTGGTTCCCAAGGGCAACCCCGGCCAGGTCGAAGGCTTCACTACTGAGGCGCTCGAAGGTAAGAAGCTCGTGGTGTGCGCCGAGGGCGTCCCATGCGGCAACGCCACCAAGACTCTGGCTGAAAAGAACGGCGTCACTTTCCAGGCCGTGTCCGAGGAGCAGAACGTAGGCGACACGCTCGCCAAGGTTGAAACCGGTGAAGCTGATGCCGGACTCGTGTACAAGACCGATGCCATGTCATCAGACAAGGTTGACGTCATTGAGATCGTGAACGCCGATCAGGTTGTCAACGATTACCGCGTGGCTCTGACGAAGAGTGCGAAGAACAAGGAAGGCGGACAGGCGTTCATCGACTTCATCCTCTCCGACAAGGGTCAGCAGGTCCTCGACGCCTACGGATTCACTGCTCCGACTACGAAGCAAGCAGTACATACCGACATCCATGTGTGACCCGCTTCGGCGGGCCACACTCACGTAAGGGGCATTCGTGAAACTGAAATACGCGCCGTGGCTGACGGCACCGGGGATCCTGGCCGCGGTGTTCCTGGTATTCCCGCTGCTCACGATCTTTGTCCAGACGCCGTGGACTGATTTTGGCCGCTTCATTTCCACTGATATTTCTCAGGATGCCCTCTGGCTGTCACTGAAAACGTGCGGAGTATCGGTCGCGCTGTGCGTGTGTCTGGGCGTTCCCCTCGCATTCGTCCTGGCGAATCTGCCGGATGTGTGGTGGGCGCGGTTGCTGCGCACAATCGTCACCCTGCCGATGATGTTGCCGCCGGTGGTGGCTGGCTTGGCGCTGCTGCTCACCTGGGGGCGGCGTGGCCTGCTCGGCCAGCACCTGTCGGTGATCGGCATCGAAATCGGCTTCACCTCCATCGCGGTCATCATGGCGCAGACCTTCGTCGCCATGCCGTTCCTCATCTCCTCTCTTGAGGGTGCGATCCGCACCCGTGGAAACGAATACGACGAAGCCGCCCGCGCGCTCGGCGCCTCGCGTACCCGTACGTTCTTCCACGTCACCTTGCCCGTCATGTTCCCGTCGATCCTGTCAGCAGCTGCCGTGTCGTTCTCTCGCGCGCTGGGCGAATTCGGTGCGACGATCACATTCGCAGGCTCGCTGCAGGGCACCACCCAAACCATGCCGCTCGCCATTTACCTGCAGCGTCAGTCCTCCACAGAAGAAGCGCTCGCCCTGTCAGTCGTCCTTCTCACCATGGCAATCGTCATTCTGTTCGGAGCGAATCTCCTCGCTGTGCACCTTCCCGGTGGCCGCCCTGCAACCGAGCGGAAACCATACAGCGATCACGCGCAGCGAATTGACGAGGATGCCCTCGACACTCCTCTTCCCGACGAAAACAAGACGGACAGCGTTGACCACTCCAAGGTGGATTCGGCCACTGCCACTGCTGCGCGTCCCTCATCGAGCACGGACATCGATGTCGATGCGGAAGTGGCTCAACGTGGAGTAATGCTGAAGGTGCACATTCCCGGCGGTCAGATGACGGCCGTCATGGGGCCGAACGGTTCAGGCAAATCGACGCTGCTGGGGCTGATTTCTGGCACAGTGACTGCGTCCAGCGGTGGAGTCACGTTTTCGAAGCCGTCACCCAGGATCGTCCTGCTGCAGCAAAAACCGTTGCTGTTCCCGCATATGAGTGTGCTTAAGAACGTGGAGTTCGGGTTGTGTTCGGGCGGAGCGTCGCGCGCCGATGCACGCAGGCGCGCAATGGCTGAGCTGCGGGCGGTGCGAATGGATGGACTGGCGGATCGTCGTTCCACGCAGCTGTCGGGAGGCCAGGCTCAGCGGGCTGCCATTGCCCGCGCCATGGCGTTGGATCCGGACATTGTGCTGCTCGATGAGCCAATGGCCGGGCTGGATGAGCGGTCAGCGCAGTCGGTGCGCACTGAGCTGGAACGCCGCATGCGCACCTCTCCCTTTACCGGCGTGCTGGTAACGCATGATCCAGAGGATGCCGAACAGCTCGCTGATTTCAACGTGCTGATTCGCCACGGCCGTGTCGATCGTGCAGAATCCGTCGACTCCGCTTCCTGAGCGTCCAGCCGGGGCGTTGGGCCCTCCAATACCCAGCCAACTGGCGTCCGGCCATTGCTTGAACGTCCGTCGGGTCAGCGGCTAGCTGCCTGTCGCACGACCCAGCGACTATCGTTCAGCCAGCGTCAGGCTCAAATCCGGGGCGATACCAGTCGCCCGACCGCCCGCCTGCCTTGTGGATGATCTGGCAGTTGGTGATTCTGGCTGAACGATCAACGCCTTTCACCATGTCAATAATCGCCAATGCGGCCACCGAAACAGCGGTAAGCGCCTCCATCTCCACTCCCGTGCGATCTGCAGTTCGGACCGTTGCGCGAATCAGCACCCGGTCCGCGCCCAGTTCAAGATCCACTTCGCAGCCGTGCACGCCGATGACATGAGCCAACGGCAGCAAGTCAGGCACCTTCTTTGCCGCCGCGATTCCCGCAATGCGCGCCACTGCCAGCACATCGCCCTTGGGGACGGTTCCGTCGCGCAGCGTCTGCATGATCTTCGGTGAGCACTCAACCTCGCCAATAGCTGTTGCTTCTCGAACGGTTGGCTTCTTGGCGGTGACGTCCACCATGAAAGCACTGCCGTCTTCATTCAGATGCGTCAGTTTCATCGCGCCCTCCCTAACCACATCACATCAACCAGATCGCCAGCCTCCACCTTCGCACGTTCAGCCGGCACGCGCGCCAGACCGGTTGCACCGGCAAGGGAGGCCACAAAATGAGACTTCGAGCCGCCGTGGCTGGACGGGTGGATCAGCACGCCATCAGGTGTGACAGTGCCACGCTCGTCCCTGTTGCTATCCCCAATCATCACCTCCCGCTCGCGGGCAGTGACCGGCAGGAACTGTACGCGGCCAGGTTTGCGTGACCAACCGGTACCTGCACGAACCGTGGTAAACAGTGCATCAAAATCGACGGGAGGCTCACCGGCGAGCGCGCGCATCAACGGCACGGCAAACAGGTGCCAGGAGACGAAAACACTGACGGGATTGCCAGGCAGGCACAGAATCGGGATGCGGCGCGCGGGATGACCCGCAGGCTCGAGCACACCACATCCCTGGGGTTTACCCGGCTGCATCCCCACCTTCACGAACTCCACGCCGTATGCCCGCAAAGCGGCTTTGACCACGTCAAACGCGCCGGCCGAAACGCCGCCTGCCGTGATGAGCAGGTCAACCTGGTCGAGGATATCCTGCAGATCCCTCATGAAATCTTCCACTGTATCGGCGTGGAATGCGCGGACCAACGGCACCGCACCGGCTTCACGGACCATGCCTGCCAACAGGATTGAGTTGGAGTCCGGGATCTGTCCGAGGGCAAGGTCAGCTCCAGCCTCGCGCAGCTCCTCCCCCGTCGTGATCACTCCGACACGCACCTGTGAACGTACCGCCACCTGCCCGTATCCCACAGAGACGAGGGCGGACAGGTGAGCTGCGGTCAGGTGCGTTCCTGAAGGATAGAGCAGGTCGCCCTCGTTGATGTCCTCACCGCGTCTGCGCACATTTGCGCCTGCAGGAACTGTCGCGGTTGGAACAATCCGGGCGGGCGGATCTGGCGCCATATTGGCTCCGGGGTTCTGTGTGTTTTCAACCGGGATCACGGCGTCGGCGCCCTCCGGCATCGGCGCACCTGTCATGATGCGTATGGCGCAGCCCGCGGGAAGAACTGGAATATCAGTGCGGCCGGCGGGAATATCGTCTGAGACACGCAGTGCGTGGCCCTCGCGTACCTCGTCAGCACGCACGGCAAAACCGTCCATCGCGGAGTTTGTGAACGGTGGGACGGCGAAGCGTGCGCGGATGTCCTCAACCAGAACTCGCCCCAGAGCTTCGTCGATGGGAACAGTACTTTCCGGAAGAGGCGCGCCCAAGGCCATCACGTCGCGATAATGATCGGCAACGTCTTTCATCTGCTTGTTCCTTTCCTCTGCGCGTGCGGTTCCTTACGGCATTTCAGGCTTACTCCGGGTGACCGGAGATGCGCGTTGAAGTCCGCCGCTTAAATGTCATGTCCCGTAGCTGCCCCGCAGCTGTGTCGATGAACGCGACACGCCCCAGCAGGAGCTGCCCGTATCCGGCGGCAAGTTTAGTCACCTCTCCTACCATAAGAGATCCGACCATCCCGGTGATCGGACCGATGACAGGCGAGCTCGCTCCCTCTGCGACCACGTCTTCTCGCGGCGCGCACGCATACAGGTCAGTGAGGCGAACCTCGACGGGTACGCCCGCTGTACGCGCAGCAGGACCGCTCCAGAAAGTTGAGACTTGCCCGGCAGCTCCCAGCACGGATCCCCACACTTCAGGTTTACCCAAGCGTGTGGCCGCCGCGTCGATGAGGTAACGGGTGGCGAAATTGTCCGTGGCGTCAACAATGATGTCGAATGGCTCGAACAGGTCATCAACATTTTCAGCCGTCAGACGCAGGTGGTAACACGTCACGTCCACGTCCGGATTGAGATCAGCGATCCGTCGCGCTGCACTGTCTGTTTTCGCTTGTCCGAGCTCGCTCATGGAGTGAATGACCTGGCGATGCAGATTCGACGTATCCAGTACATCGGAATCCACGATGCCGATGTGACCAATGCCGGCACCTGCCAGATACATCAGCACCGGCGAGCCGAGCCCTCCGGCCCCGATCACCAAAACCGACGTGCCCAGCAGTCGGCGCTGGCCTTCTTCTCCCATGCCGTCGAGCAACATCGGGCGCGCATAGCGTTCGCGTTGTTCGTCGGTCAGTGCCGTGCCGGCTCGTCCAAGCGGTGTGATCATCACCCACCTACTGTACGCGAGTCGAATTGCTGATGAGCTGGCGCTGCAACGCTTACCATGTCAGACCAGTCGCCCTCGGACATGCGCGTAAGAAAACGCGGAGCGGCGGTGCCCGACGGACGGGTTGTTGGCCTCTTCGAGGCGCGTGAGTATGATTGCCTTCATGCCTCATGTTGCGGTGGTCACGATATCTGACAGGTCTGCGGCCGGAGTGCGAACCGACCGTTCCGGGCCGCTCGCACAGAAACTGCTGAGCGAATATGCGCAAGTCAGCGGTGTGGTGATCGTCCCTGACGACGCTGACGCAATTACCGCCGCGATCAGGGATGCTGTTGCCGGCGGAGCCAACATCGTGTTCACCACGGGCGGCACAGGCTTTTCCACGCGTGACGTCACTCCCGAGGCGACCATGCCACTGTTGTCGAAGCGGGCCGAGGGCATCGAGGCGGCTTTGCGTTCCAATCCGGAGGTTCCAGCTGCCGCGTTGTCACGCGGGGTGTCAGGCGTCATCGAGTGTGAGGGGCGGCGCGCTTTCGTTGTCAACGCTCCTGGGTCAACGGACGGAGTGCGCGATGCTGTGGCCGTAGTCGGTCCGCTGATCTCACACATCACCGAGCAACTTGCTGACGCTGACCACACGGCGCCCGCCGAGCAGATCGGCCAGTCGGCTCATCAGCGTGCCACCCATGCGATCCAGAGCCGCGGGGTCAGCGACGGTTCAGATGCGCGCGTTGTGATCGCAGAAGTCACGGATCAGCCTATCGATGTGACAGCGTTGCAGGAAGCGGTGCGCGATTCTCAAGCTGGTGCCGTGGTTCTTTTTGATGGCCGGGTGCGCAACCATGATGACGGCAAGGGCGTTGTGTCGATTGACTATGAAGCGCATCCCGATGCCGGCATGGTGATTGAACGGATTGCCCGAAGATGTGCGCACGGGTCAGGTGCGATCAAGCTGGCGATTCAGCATCGCTACGGTCACCTTGAGGTGGGTGACGTGGCGTTTGCGGCTGCGGCGTCGGCGGCGCACCGGCGCGAGGCGTTCGCCCTGCTGGAAAGTACGGTTGAACAGGTCAAAGCCGAGTTGCCGGTGTGGAAAAAGCAGGAGTTTGTCGACGGCTCACACGAGTGGACAGGCAGCGCATAGGGAACGTAGGGTGCGAAGGCTGCGCGCGTGACGCACAGGTCCCGTCCTCGCTCTATCCAACAGCTGCGCACGTGGCGCGAAGTCTTGAGCTACCGGAATCCTGACGGCGTGCGTGTGCCAACAGCTGCGCCCGTGGCGCGGAGTCAGAATTATCCGCCGGCAAATGGTGGCAGCACTTCGATCTGAATGTTGTCTCCGAGCTGACAACGCTCCGCCTCGCTGATGGTCTGGCCGTCGATAATCAGAGCACACACCCCGACGAGGTCTGCAAAATGCGCTGACTTTCCTACGGCTAAGCAGGCCCGCAATTCGGCCGCGTCTATTGACTGCGGCACGTCAACAGTTTCGGTGCGCGTGCCAGCTGCTTCTGCTGCACCAGCGAAGTACGTGACGTGAGCTCGAGTCATTTATCCTCCGATCGCGCTCATGGGGCGGCGCGGTTTCAAGAAGTCTGGGTCATTGATCCCGTGACTCGGTTGTTTACCCCACATGGCAAGTCGCCACGTCTGCGCGATGTCCTCGTCGGTGGCGCCTGTGCGCATCATCGTGCGCACATCAGTTTCTGAGCGGGCAAAAAGACAGGTTCGGATATTCCCATCTGCGGTCAGGCGTGTGCGGTCACATTCGCCACAGAAAGGTCGTGTCACTGACGCAATGATGCCGAATCTGCCGCCTGGGTGATCGGCACCTGACATCACATCCCACTCTTCTGCCGGGGAGGCTCCTCGTTCCCGATCGGACCGATGAGCCAAATCAAAGTGTGGGCGCAATGTGTCCAGAATGTTGTCGCGAGTGATCATATCTTCGCATTTCCACGATCCGCGCGGTCCAAGAGGCATGAATTCGATAAAACGCAGTTCGTATCCGTTACGCAGCGCGTGCCGAAGCAGCTCTGGCGCCTGATCCTCGTTCACACCCGGCATCAGCAGCGCGTTCAACTTGACTGGACGAAGGCCGGCCTGGGCAGCCGCAGCAGCTCCCTGAACCGCATCATCGAATCGGTCCCGTCGGGTCATCATGCGATAGCCCTGGCGAGTCGCCGAATCCATTGAAATGTTGACTCGCTGAAGGCCGGCGCGCGCCAGCGCTTCAGCTCGGTGCGTCAGGCCCAGACCATTGGTCGTCATGGATAGATCTGGCCGCGTCCCTTTCCAGGTACACAAACTCGCCGCGTATGACACAAGTTCTTCCAGGCTGCGGCGCATCAATGGCTCGCCGCCGGTGAAGCGTATTTTTTCTATTCCGCACTGCTGAACGCCAATATGGATCATCCGTTTGATTTCATCATCTGTGAGGATTCGGTCAGGGGAAGAAAACTCCACACCTTCTGCAGGCATGCAGTACTGGCATCGCAAATTACACCTGTCAGTTACCGAGATGCGTAGATCTCTGGCGACTCGCCCAAACTGATCGAGTAACACGGGAACATCCGGGCGCTTTGCCGGATCAAGACGTGCCTGCATCAGTGGCATATTCAATGCGATGCTCAAGAAACCTCCTCCGCAATGCACCTAGTGTAAGGAGCCTAGTTTAGCAGCGCAGATCAGCGAACTCTTTGCGCACAACTAAGGCAGTCTGCTCGGCATCAAAGATCAGACCGTGCCTCCCGCCCGTCATCGGAAAGCAGGTATTCTTCGAGCGTTGCGACTTCTTCCCACGTGTCCACGTCAAACCCGCATTGCGACTGATCCGGTACGCCGACAAGATGCGCATCTGAAAACGCTCGCCGCAAGGACTTATTGCGCACGTGATCGCGCATGACATCTTGCAGGAATTCGGATCGATAGATTCCCTGGGTGAGTTGCAGAATGTCGCCTTCTGGCGTGTGCTGAACCGGTACTGCACCGTCGCATGATTCTGCTTCGAACGCTTCTAGCAGCGCCGGGATTAATCGCGCCGACAGTGGTGCATCACACGTCATGAATGCCACGAGGGCGCCCTCGTCAATCGTGAGCGCATGGAATCCCGCAGCATAACCGGCCAGCGGCCCGCCAAAAGGCGGATCCTCGAGTATGCGAATGACGCTGGGCGGCACTGACACTTCGGGGGGCGCCACGACGACGATGCGTGCGCGAGGGGCGGTGCGGCTGATTTCGGCAAGCGCATGATCGAGAAGCCTCTTTCCCGCGACCATCACGTCCGGTTTGGACACTCCACCCATGCGGGCTGCGGTTCCGCCTGCCAGCACGAGAACGCCTGCAAGATGATGCATGCTCATGTCGGGCTCCCCTTGTTGGCCATGCGCAGTGGACATGCGGGCAGGCTCAGTAGTGGCTTTGGGTTGCGAACTGTCACGTTCATGTTACCTTCCCGGCTGAGGGCCAATCCGGGAAAACTCCTTGGTCGCGTGTCATCTGACCAATCCGAAGATGGACACCGTCCAATCATGAAAATGTACTCAGCGCCGTGCCACCATCCAGGCATCCCCATAAGGAGCAGAGCGAAATCTAGGACACTCCAGTACAGGGCACTGATCGTCCCCCGATACGCCCACCACAACGCGTGGAACTCAAAAGCAACAGAAAATGTCCTATAACCTCAAAGGTTCCGGTGGCCTCACTCTTTTTCATATGCTGCCGTTCTTTCTTGAATGGCACGCAACTTTTCATGATCGAATTTGGGCGTGCGATCGAAATTGACGATTCCGTTTTTCTCTTGGAAAACATCTGTCAGCTGGGTGTAGCAGTACCCAAACATGTTGCTGTCGCAGCTGAGAACTTGTACTAATCCCTCGAATCGTTCGTAAAACTCCTCCAGACTGTTCACCCTATCTCCGTAGCCCCACGATTCAGCTTGATCGTTGTTTCCTCGTCGATTTCTTGCCTCTTCCTCATTCCACCAGATGCCGCCAAATTCCGACACGAAGAAGGGCTGGCCGTCGTAATCAATCGAAAAACGCCCATCTGCAAAGGGCATCGTATTGTCTTCCAAGACCACTCGATTGACATACGGTTTTCCGTCTTTCAAACCTGCTTGTTCACGTTTAAACGCTGCAGGATCTTGCTCATAAGAATGCGAATCATAGATATCTGCGCCGCGGACTCTATGCGAATACCCGGATGCATCAAGCACGGGGCGAGTCGGATCTGCCAGCTTTGTGGCCCAGTACATTCCCTGCGTGACATCATCCAGCACTGTGATGTGGTCATGCAGCACTTGGTGCGTCTCATTTAATGGGCACCATCCGATGATACTTGGGTGTGAAATATCCCGGTTAAGTGTTTCAATCCATTGCGTAATGAACGACGCAGTAGGCTCCTGATTGTATCCAAGAGGTCCTCGACCAGAAACTCCCCAGTCTCCGAATTCTCCCCAGAGAAGATAGCCGTACATATCGGTCCAAAACATCATGCGCTCTTCGAAAACCTTTTGATGAAGCCGCGCACCGTTAAACCCGGCAGAAAGAGCCAGTTGAATATCTTCGACAATTGCATCATCACTCGGTGCAGTCATCAAGGAATCTGGCCAATATCCCTGGTCCAGGACCAGTCTCTGGAAAATCTTCTTCCCATTTATCCGGAACTCGTTGCCCTTAATTGAGATAGAACGAAGACCGCAATAGGACGAAATTTCATCCCTGATCGATCCGTCCTCGTTTGCCAGCAGTATCGTCAGTCGGTATAGTTCTGGATCTCCCGGTCCCCATATACGAACTTTTTCAGCAGGAATCTCCACTACGACTTTTGGAGATAGATCCTTTCCAACTGCTACGTGGGCCGACGCGACAAAGTCTCCCTCAGGTTCACTCACAACGACCTTCAGTTGACCATCACATACGCTCCTCGAAACCGAAGCTGTCACTTCAAAGCTCTGCGTTCCCATATTCGGAAACACCTTAACTGACTTAATATGCTCCCGCGGGACGCCTTCCAGCCAAACAGTCTGCCAAATTCCTGTCGTACGCGTGTATTGGCAGTGTGTCGAGTCATACCACGTAGCCTGCTTTCCGCGAGCCTGAGGCATGCCGCGTAAGTCGCGAGCTCGAACAACAACAGTCGCCTCTTCACCAGCACCAACCACACCATCCAAGTCTGCGTCGAATGGTGTAAAGCCGCCCCGATGCCGTGCCACCTCGACTCCGTTAACCCAAACCGTCGTATCGTGATCGACCGCTCCGAAATGCAAAACCGGTCGGATATCATCGTCTTTCCATTCGGATGGAACTGTCAGCGTTTTTCTATACCAGACCGCGTTCAAGAAATCAGTGTTTTCAATTCCCGACATTTTCGACTCAGGCGCAAATGGGACTTCGATAGAATCAGCTAACTGCCGATCCAGCAAACCCCGCTCACGGCCAGAGTCTCCAGGGTCAACCTCAAATTCCCATTGACCATTGAGATTGACCCAATTCTTCCGAGCAAACTGAGGTCTAGGGTGTTCAGGCTTACATGACCCACTCTCCTTATCTGCGGGCCCATCTAGAAGTGCGGCCAATTTTCTTGCTCTTTCACGCACGTCATCCAGAGATGTTTTTTTCTCAGCCTGCTCATTCACCATTTCAAATTCCTCTCATATTTCAATCGGCAAATTGTGAAATTCTTTAGCTATCTCACGATGATTCTCTAATGATCATTTCATGTTGAACCACAAAAGAAATGCCAGGCCCCACAGTAGTAACCGTGCTATAACTTGCCCTCTCCAGAAATCGGTCATCACCAACTGCCAGAAACAATGCAAGACGTGCAAGGGAGTCCAAATCAGGAGAAATAGTAGTAAGTGAGGGCAACGAGCTTTCACTCTCTGGAATATTGTCCCACCCGGCTACACGCACTGTCTCACCGACCCGAATGCCTTGTTCACGAAATGCATCCATAGCACCCAAGGCAAGAAGATCATTTCCTCCAATAACGACATCTCCGACTTTCCCCAGGGATTTTTCGGACTGGATCAATTGTTTTGTCAACCGATATCCCTCTTCGCGACTCCATTTCGCACTGGAGACGAACAACCTCCTATCAGGAGAAATCTGCGCTTTGTCCAACTCGGCGGCGACGCCTATGAGGCGTTCAGATCCGGTGGACGACGCACCATGTTGAGCCCCTAAGAAAACAACTCTCTGCGTGTTCTTTCCGATTAGATGCCTTGTCAGTTCAGCAGCACTAGCCACGTTGTCAATCGATACGTGATGCATTGCCCCACGATCGGTAACTGCTTCGCCTAGAAGAACAACCGGCATATCATCTCGTTTTACTAGACGCTTCGTCGTATCGGGTAAAGTTGGAGAAATAATCAAGGCATCTATTGATCGTGATAATTGGCCTAATACATAGCGACGCTCTATTTCACCATGTTGTCCACTCAATTCAATTTCTATAGTATAATCTGCTTGATTTGCAATGATATGAAACTTTTCTGCCAACCTTGCGAAATATGGGTTAGTCAAATGTGGTATTACAAGCCCTATTCTTCTGGTGGCATGACCTCTAATATCGCGCGCGGAAAAATTCGGAATGTAGTTGAGATCTTTCACTGCGGCCATTACCCGATCTTTGGTGTCAGGGCTGACGCATGGTCTTCCGTGCATGACATTCGATACCGTTTTCCACGACACACCTGCGCGCGCTGCCACGTCTTTGATGGTTGCTCTTTTCACTTTAGGGCAGGTACTCCTGGTTCTCTAGGCGCTCATCAATGAGCGACATTCAGACTCTCCTCGCTGCTGTTTCATTTGACCTCACTGCAGTCAAGTGCCATACTCTCACGTGAGAATTCAATCTGCAATCCCATTGCAGCTTTTTCCGCCAATCAACGTTGATCAGGAAGGTGGCATGTTTGGTCGTGGATGATCAGGACAATATGCTTTCTAGCAGTGGAATCTCACGGCGCTCTTTTATAAAGGGTTCCGCTTTAGGCTTGTTCGGTTTGGGTCTTAGTGCACTCGGCTTAACATCCGGTCTTTCTGGTTGCTCGTCTTCAGCATCGCAGACAGTAACGGTGAGCGTGTGGGACTTGTTCAGCGGAGCGGATGGCGCGAATACGCGCGCGATGATCGAGTCAATCGTCCAAGAACATCCTGGCCTATTCGTTGCTCCCACTACCCTCAGCTGGGGAAACCCTTATTACACCAAGTTGGCGATGGCATCAGCTTCTGGCGCACCACCTAGCACTGCGATCATGCACGTTTCACGCATGCCTGGTTTCGCACCTGGAGGCCTTATTGAGCCGTGGGACATGAAGCTGTTTCAAGAATTTGACGTAAGTCCGGAGTACTTTACTGATGCGCTATTTGGCGCAGGAACATACGAAGACAAGCAGTTCGCTATTCCTCTCGACACCCATCCCTTTATTACTTTCTACGACCAGGATGTCGCAGACAAGGCCGGTGTGCTCGGCTCCGATGGACGACTCGAGGTCGATTCAGCCGAGGCCTTTTATGAAGTCGGCGTCAAACTGGGTGAGGTTATCGGTGGCCCGGGCGTGGCGTTCGGTTTCCAACTCGACACTGCGCAAGCATGGCGTCTTTTCTGGGGACTTTATAACCAAACCGGTGGTGGATATGATTTTTCTGCCGGACAGCGGGCACAGCTGGACATTGACAAAGCGGCCCAAGTAGTTGAGGCCGTTCACATGTGGATGGACGGCAAGTGCATGGCAAAAGACCAAGACTATGGCGGAGCTTTATCTGCTTTTAACGGAGGCAGGAATGCTCTGATTTTCTCCGGGGTTTGGGAGTTAAACGGATTCATTGAAAACCTACCTGCGCTTGCAGCCTCACCGACTCCCACTATGTTTGGTCAACCTGCCAACTACGCCGACTCGCATACCTACGTTTTGCCGACTAATCGCCGCATGACTGACGATCTTCGCCAAAAGACCTATGAATTCGTTGCAGCAATGCTGAAGTTGGGCGACCGCTGGGGCAAAGCCGGCCACATTCCTGGATATCTGCCTTCTCAGGAAAAGCCGGACTATCAGAAACTAGAGCTGCAAAATCAATATGCAGATGCAGCACAGACCGTGATCTTTGATCCACCTGTCTGGTATGCCGGGGCAGGAACTGACTTCCAAAATCGCATGTGCCAACACCTGATTGAAGGATTCCGAGGCACCACCGAGCCAAAACGAGTAATCGAGCAAATGCTTGAGACCGCATCGTCAATTGCCCAGCAACCTAATCCAACCGAGTAAAGATCGTCATGAAAACACAATCAAAACTAGCTTCCCGCGGAACAGTTTGGTTCGCACTTCCGTATATGGTCGTATTTACTCTTTTCCTGATTACTCCTATTATCTGGGGAATTTGGATGAGCTTCACGAACCAATCGCTAGCCTCACGAAACGTTAAGTTCGTAGGTCTTCAGAATTATATTGAGACCCTCACAAGCGCCGAAATGTGGTCCAGCCTTGGCAATACTATCTTTTTCACCCTCATTTCGACCATCCCTCTGGTGATGCTCTCCTTCATCCTCGCTTACCTCGTTGTCACAGGTTTACCTGGCCAATGGCTCTGGAGACTCACATTCTTCGCTCCGTACCTCCTGCCGGTATCTGTCGTTACCGCGATGTGGGGAGTGATGTATGCAAATGACTTTGGATTTATCAACGGGCTTTTACAGCATCTGGGAATTGATCAAATCGGCTGGCTCAGCGACAAACAAGTGGCAATGTGGTCAATTGCCCTTACGACCGTGTGGTGGACCATAGGATTCAATTTCCTCCTATACCTGTCAGCACTGCAAAACATACCCGATCAAATCTACGAAGCAGCGCAAGTTGACGGCGCTGGATCATGGAGACGTTTGATCTCAGTGACACTGCCACTTATGAAGTCGACAACAATCATGATCGTCCTATTGCAGATTCTTGCATCGCTTAAAGTCTTCGATCAGATTTTCCTGATGACCGCTGGTGGACCAGATGGTGCGACACGTTCGATTATTCAGTACATATATGATGTCGGCTTCAGCGGATACCGCGTCGGGTACGCTTCAGCTGTTTCTTATGTTTTCTTTGCTCTGATCGTGCTTGTGTCAATCATTCAAATCACCATCGTTAATCACAAACCAGAGGAGCAACGATGAGCACTACCCAAACTGCTAACAAAATTGGTATGAACGATTTATCTCAGACGTCATCGACGCGTCGTTCTCCCCGCTTGGTTAAGTCTTCTGAAAACTCTAAGGCGCGCTCCTTAACACTGGGAAACTCTGCGGCAGCGCAAATTTCTGCTTTTGCAGCACTAGCAATTGCCGCTTTGGCATGGGCCATACCAATTCTTTTTGCGCTTCAGATGTCTTTCAAAAAGGAAACCGATGCCTCTGCGGCGCCCCTTCAGTTCTGGCCTTCGCAAGGATGGACTTTTGAAAACTACATAGCGGTGTTTAAAGCAGGTGATATTCCATTATGGTTGTGGAATTCCTTCATCGTTTCTGCAGCCGTCACCCTCATTACGCTTCTTGTTTCTGTTCCAGCAGCGTACGTGTTTTCTCGTCATGACTTTCCGGGTAGAAAGATATTCTTCGCGTTGACAGTTGCTGCGATCATGGTTCCGCCACAGATCCTCATTGTTCCGCTATTCGAACAGATGAGGTTTATGCGACTGTCAGACACCTTGGCAGGTGTTGCGTTGCCACAAGTGGTGGCACCGTTAATGGTTATCGTGATGAAGAACTTCTTCGATCAGCTGCCCGTAGAGCTAGAGGAAGCTGCCCGTCTAGATGGTGCCTCGAACTTCAAGATTCTCACTTCTGTGGTTCTTCCGCTATCTCGCTCGATTGTTGTAGCCGTGGCCATCTTTGTTTTTATTGGATGCTGGAACAATTTCCTTTGGCCATTTATCATTACGAACTCGCCTGACCTCATGACGATCCCCGTTGGTCTGGGTACTGTCAAGAACGCCTATGGCGTGCAATACGCTCAGGGGATGGCTAGTGCTGTCATAGGCGCCTTGCCTCTTGTCATCGTATTTATGATTTTCCAACGTCAGATTGTCAAAGGATTCGCAACAACAGGAATGGGCGGGCAATAGGAACGAAGCAAGCAAGATTGTGAAGTGTCGTGGGTCTGGTTCCGCTTCTTGTTCTGAAGTCTCCAGCCGAGGGACTTAAGTTGTTCATTGCTGATCTTCCTGCCCAACTGACGATTTGGCGACTAAACGAATCAGTCCCAAACACGGCAAAGAACCACAGCAAGTGCGCGCCTAGGTAGTTGCCGGCTAACAGCCACAGTTCATTGTGCTGTGTCTGACTTAGACCGGCACTGCACCTAGGTCGAAAGCACGTGTCGGATGTCTGCGCGTGGCCACGTCGTCGCAGGAGAGCAGCCTCTAGGAGCGTCGCAGATTTTCAGTACATCTCATCAGCCTGACAGCTTGGTTTTGGGCAACGTTTCAGCCGGCACGCCAGGCAGCAGGCCCTATTTTTCGCACCCATCAGCCCCAGAATCCTTCGTATGAATACCCCGTAGTTCTTGACAAACAATTCATCACGAACGCATCTCGCACTAGTTGGTCGCAGCTAGGCATCCCCATCGCCGCAACGAATCGTAGATTGGCCACCAGCAGGCCCGCCAAGTCTCCGGTAGCTCGACCGAACTGGAACGATCCCTATTCACATCACTAAGAGCAATGGCGATGAGGGCGGGCGGTCGGGCTGGCGCAAGATTGCTGAAGCAGGTTTCACAATTTCATTAGGTCGTGTGGGCTCGTTGTCTTATGATTCCAAGCTCCTGGTGTTCTCATATATCCCTTGGTTCAGTCTTGGGCGTTGTCCTGTATCAACAGGTGTGCATTTCAACCAGCAACCGGTAAGAACTCAACCAGAACACTTCAGTTCGAAGCTATCGCTGCCGTTCCGCTTGACATCACCGCGGATGAGTTGGATAGGGCGTCACTTTCCCGTCACGGTCTGATCACCTCGCGGCAACAATCAGGTGCCATGGTGATTACTGAAGCCCGCCACGATGGTTGACGCTGCGCAGCTTCACATTCAGCGCCAGCGCTATTGCCCATCAGCACAGTACGCGACCTTATTCACGAATACGGTGCCGCTATCGAGCCGTGCGCATTTTTCCTGCAGGCTTCACGACTATGTAAGAGGAAGGATCAAGAAGATGCTCCGAAATGCATCACGCGTGGCAACCATGTTGCTTGCGTCGATGTTGGCGATTGCAGGGATTGGGATCGGCTCCCATCCGCTTTTCGCTGCGTATGCCGAATCTCCCGCAGATGTTGCGGCATCCGGATACCTGGACCTGACAATGAACGGTCAAGCCAGCGTGACTCGACAGGACGAGACACAGGTCGGACCGGGAATCACGTTGACAGAGTTCGAACGCCTTGAGCCACGTGGGTGGCAGCAGGGCGCAGTTCTCGACGTCGACCTGACCAATTCTGAGGTATCACTGGACTACCTCGATTCCGGAATCGTGGCTGATACAGCGACACTGGTGGAAATGACACAGGTCACTGATAGCATCAAAGCAGCGGTCAACGGTGATGGATTCGACATCAACAACTCAGGAGCTGCCAATGGTGTTGGTGTGGATCCATCTGAAGGAATTGTGAAGAGTTCAGTTCCCGGCAGACCGATCCTGTCTTTGGTGATGGATCATAACAAGATCGCGTCGATCACCGATGCAACTCTTAAGGGAAGTGTTTCCGCGCAGGACTGGACCACGCCCATTTCCTCCGTCAATACTCAGGGTCTTGCCTCCGATGCAGTAACCGTATATACCTCCCGATGGGGAGAATACCAACGCGGCTCGGGAACGCTGCAGAAATATCCTGACGCGTTGGAAGTATGGCTTGATTCTGATCACCGTGTGGTCAAGACTGCGCAGAAACTCGGACAGGAGGCTATTCCAGCTGGTCAGACGGTTGTTGCCGCAGGGCAGGGTGAAGTCAGAGACCATCTGGCTTCACTGGCACTGGGCGACGTCGTCAATGTCGAATATCAGATTGTCACGTCAGATAATGAGGAGCCTCTCTTTGCAATAGGTGCATTCCACCCGCTGGTGCGCGCGGGGCAAAACGTCGCAACAGATAAGTCGGTGCACCCTCGTACTGGTGCCGGTATCAATACTGATGGGACCCGTTTGATTCTTGCTGTCATTGATGGACGCTCGTCAAATTCCCGAGGTATGACGCTTCCAGAATTCGCTGATTTCTTCCTCCAGCTGGGTGCAAGCGACGCAATCAATCTTGATGGCGGTGGCTCATCCACAATGGTGGTCAATGATCCAGGCGACCAAGATGTCACGGTGGTCAACACGCCTTCTGACGGATCGATGCGCGCCGATGGCAATGGACTGGGAGTGGGCGTCAAGAAGGGATCCGGACAGCTGACCGGATACACTGTTTCGCCGCTTTTCCAGGCAAACGGAGCTAAACGCCTGTTCCCCGGCTTCCATCGTCAACTTGTCGCCAAGGGCTTCGATGAGAATTCCTGGTCGGTTGATCAGCCGGTTCAGGAGTGGACATCCAGTGACCCTGCGATCGCAACTGTAGATGCAGACGGCCTCGTCACTGCTGTAGCTGCCGGCTCGGTCACGATTACTGCCACGAACGGGAATGCTTCGGGCTCTGTTGAGCTGAAGGTACTTAACGAGATGGATCGTCTGCTGATCACACCAAACACGCTGTCGATTCCTGACCCGAACGTGACGCGTTATGCCAATGTCATGGGATATGACTCCTTTGGATTCGGAGCTCCCATTGAAGTGGCTGACATCACCGTTTCCGGGGCGACCGGCGTGGTCGACATTACTGCGGGGAAGAACGCGTCGCTTGCTCTTCATCCGGTTGTCGAGTCAGGCGCAGGAACGCTGACGATTCAGGCCGGCGATTTTTCACAGCAGCTCGCCGTCATGGTGGGCACGTCACGCATGAAGATCACGTCAATGGAAGGCGCTGATCTGTACACGAATTACGGTGCTCGCACGACGACCTCGTCGATTGCTGTGTCGACTGAAGGCCACACCGGCGAGGACGACATTACAGCGGGCGTTAAGGACACTGAAGCCATTGCACTGACCAATGGTTTCAATGAGCAAGGTGGTACACGCACCAACAACATCAAACCCAATGCCGCAGCCGAGCACTATGTCCTCCCCCAGGGCAACGTGATCGAAGTGGGCGCATGGTTCAAGGATGACGGTGCTCCGGGGAACCAACCGATGGTGTATTTCGCCGTTTCCGATGCTAACGACCAGTGGAAGTGGCTCTACGCTCAGCCACGTATTTCAGGGAACGACTGGCAGTACATCTCCGTTCCGGTCCCCCAGGACATGGCCATGCCTGTGCAGGTTCAACGCGTGGCAACGTATGAGACTGTCGGTAGCAAAAAGTACGTGTCTACGACGCTCATCGACGACATTGAAGCGGTTGTCGCACCTTTCGCCACCCCGCCTGAGGTCAGCGTGTATCAGGATCCGTCCGTCGATCAGGCCGGATCAACTGATTCATCCCCGCTTCGGGTCGCGATCATTTCAGATGCGCAGTTTGTTTCTGAAAACCCGAATTCATCTCTTGTGCAGGCTGCCCGTCGCGTGCTGCGCGATGTGGTCGCACAGCGCCCTGATCAGATCCTCATCGTCGGCGATTTCACGGACGAGGGCGAACAGGGCGACATGGAACTCGCCAAGCAGATACTTGACGAGGAACTTGCCGGCACCAACATTCCCTATACGTATGTTCCCGGCAACCATGAGGCAATGAAGGCCGATGATCTTGCCCCCTTCAAGGCTGTTTTCGGTGACACCTACACGGCGCAGACCGTCAAGAACACGCGGATCGTTACACTCGATTCGCATCCATACAACCTGTCGCATGATGCCGCACAGATCAAGTGGTTCGAGCAGCAGCTCAACGATGTGATCACCGATCAGGAAACCACCGGGTTGATTCTGGCTCTGCATCATCCCACGCGCGATAACCTGACGAACGCCTCTGCACTGAACGATCCGCAAGATGCAGCGCTGATTGAGCACTGGACTGCGAAGGTTCGTGATGCCGGCAAGTCGGTGCTCGTCGTCAACGCAGGCGTCGGAGCTTTCGATGTCTATCAGGTTGATGGCGTGGTCCACGTGACGAACGGCAACGCAGGCAAGGGACCGCACTCTACACCGGATCGTGGTGGATTCACAGGCTGGACCATGTTGGGAATCAATCCGGACCAGGGCCTGTGGCGAGATTCCGCTGGCGAATGGCTGAATCTTGAGATTCGCCCATTTGTCGACGAGCTGACAATTGAGGGACCAACCCAGCTCACTCAGGGCGATCCCATCAAACTGAGCGGTACCATCGTTCAGCATGAGGGCGATTCTCAGCGGGATGTACCGGCAACCTGGCCTGTGTCGTTCCTGTGGTCATCGCCTTCCCCGCTCGTGTACGAGGGCGACCCATCCACTGCTCCGGCGAATGCCGCAGCAGCTCTCGATTCGTCCACAGGAGAGCTGGTTGGGCTTGAACGCGTTCTTGTTGACGGGCAGATCGTTGTTCCCGATGAGAATACGCGTGTGGTGAACGAGGGTGACGGCGTCAAAACGGAGAGCCGTGACGTGCCGGTGACTTTGACTGTCAACGGCACGTCGAAGAGTTATCAGATCTCAGTTGTTCTTCCTGTTGCTGAGCGTGTTGAACCTGTGTTGACTCCGTCGGTGAGCGCTGAATCTGCTCAAATTGAACGCGGCGAGATGCAGGCGTTCAAGGCCAGCGGTTTCCAGCCGAATGAGCAGTTGAGCTTTATCGTCCACTCTGAGCCCATTGAGGTGGGAACTGTTACCTCTGATGCAGAGGGAAATGCGGCTGTGCAGTGGCGCGTACCTGCAGATTTCCAGGTCGGACCACACACCGTTGAGGTGACAGGCGTGACGTCGGGAAGCACTGCGTCGTCTCAGTTCGAAGTTGTTTCCGCATCTCTTCCAGATCCGGATTCACCTGGTGATCCTGAGAAGCCGTCACATCCAGATACACCTGGTACTCCAGGCGGCAACGGCAACTCGTCAGGGACACCGTCGGACGCAAATGACGGCCAGGACGGCACCCACGACGCTGACCTGACGTCGGCGTCTGGGCCGACTGGCCGCATCACATCGTCACACGCCTCTGCTTCAGGGCTGGCACAAACGGGAGCACACACGGGTTCCCCGCTGATGCTGAGCAGTTTCTTCGCTCTGCTAGCGATGGGAGTGTCGGCGAATCGCCGTCGCCATGCCGATCGGTAGAGCGTGATGTGAGTTTCTCACGCGTTGAGGGGGAAGGAACAGCTGTTCCTTCCCCCTCAGTGCGCAGTGCAACTATTCGCTGCAGCGGAGCGGTAAGCGCTACTTGCTCAATTCAATAATCGCCGGTCCGGCCCAGTCGGCCTCGCACGTAATGTGCAGCCGCGTGCCGTTTTGGTCCACGTGCACTCCCTGAACGGGGACAACCTTGACGACTGAGGCGTCAGCCAGCTCGACATCGAATTCGGCGCTGTCTACTGTCGGATCTTCCGGAGCAGCGAAGAGGAACTCAGTGGTTCCGTCAGAGCCAACCTCGGCCCATGCGCCATCAGTTGCTGACGCCGTCGCCGATCCACGATGGTCAATTCCAGCCAGTATCGGATGTGCAACCTGCATCCATCGGCCGATCGCCCGCAGTGAATCTGCCTGCCATTCGGGAATGGTTCCGTCAGCCTTGGGGCCAACGCCAAGCAGGATTCGTCCGTCACGCACTGCTGCGTCAACGATCGTGTGCAGCAAGGTACGCGGATGCGGTCCGTTTTCAGGGCCTTCAACCTGGTTGTAACCGAATGACAATCCGAGTCCGCGGCAGTTTTCCCAGATACCTAGGTCCTCATTGTCAAGGTTCATCTGATACTCGCTGGTGACGTAGTCGCAGTGCGGCACCTTCCACCTGTCATTGACGACGCCTTCAGGGCAGGCTTCGTAGTAGCGGGCAAACAGCTGACCAAGTCCGTATGGTTCGGTTGTGTTCTTTGCCGCATCGGGATAGTTGATGTCGTTCCACAGCACGTCCGGGTGGTAGCGCTCAACCAGCTCATCAATATGCGCGGCCGCGTACTTGGCGTATTCCTCATCACGAGGACGATCCCCTTCGTTGACTGATTCGTGTGTCGTATGAGGCGGGAATGGTCGCACATGCCAGTCAAGGCCACCGGAATAGTATGTGCCGAATCGCAGACCGGCTTCGCGTGCAGCGTCAGCGTAGGCCCCAACCAGATCCTGGTGCGGTCCGCGCTTGACCGTGTTGCGGTCTCCTGTCCCCACAGCGTCCCATAAGGTGATGCCGTCGTGATGTTTGGTCGTCAGTACGACGTAGTCAGCGCCTGATTCCTTGAACAGCTCCATTAGTTCGGAGGCGTCAAAAGAGTCCATGTGCCACTGATCCAGCAGGTCGTCATAGTCACAGCCGCCCCACTCCTTCCTGTGGTGTTCAGCTGCAGGCGAGCCGGGGATACGGATCGTGTTGTAGTACCACTCCGCGTAGGGATTGTGGGTGAACCACTCCAGTGGATCCTCGACGGTTCCCAGCTCTGCCGTGGGCTCCGCCCATGCGGGAAGTGAATACACTCCCCAATGAACGAAAATGCCAAGCTTGGCGTTCTTGAACCACTGCGGTGTGGGCCGCTCCAGATCTGACCAGTCCATGTTGTCCTTTCCTGACATTATGAGTATCTCTCCTATCGGCCGCCGAAGCCGCCCAAGTTAATTCCGCGTGCCAGCTGCTTTTGCATCACGATGACGATCACCAGCGATGCGAGCACCGACACACTGGCCGCCGCCATGAGCGCGCCCCAGTCCGTTCCGCGTTCGCCGCTGAACATCTGGAGGCCCAGTGGGATCGTGGCCTTGTCCGAACTGTTGATGACGATTAATGGCCACAGGAAATTGTTCCAGTAGTCAATGAATGCGAATGCCGCGACGATAGACAGCGGTCCTCTCAGCAGCGGCACAATCACCGACACGAGGATTCGCAGTTGTCCGGCTCCGTCGATCCTCGCAGCTTCCTCATAGTCGCGTGGGAGCGAAAGAAGGAATTGACGCAGCATGAAAGTGCCGAATGCGCCGAAGGCGAACGGCATAATCAGCGCCACGTAAGTATCGACTAATCCCAGCTGATTGGCACCAATATACAGAGGGATAACCAGAACCTCCATCGGCAGTACCAGCGTCGCTAGGTATGCAGCGAACAACTGAGAGCGACCTTTGAATTCGATGCGTGAAAACGCGTAGGCGGACAGCACCGATACTGTGCATGCGATCAGAGCACCAGTACCTGCAACAAAGAAGGTGTTCAGGATAATCCGCAGGAATGGCACTGCCGTGAAGACCAGCGAAAAGTTCTCCCATGCGATTCGTGAGCCGAACAGCGATCCTCCAGAGCTGAATATCTCAGCAGTAGGTTTGAGGGCGCTCGCGAACATCCAGATAAACGGGAAAACAAAAATTGCTCCAACGATAAACAGGCAGATGATCGAAACAATCCTGCTGATGCGTACCCTGCCGATAGTCATGCGCTTCTCACTGATCATAATTCACCCACTTCTTCTGTCCCGCAAACTGCACAGCGGTAATCAACATGACGATGACGAAGAGCACCCAAGCGATTGCCGAGGCGTATCCCAACTTGTCGTAGCTGAATCCCTGGTTGTACAGGTAAAGGACGATCGTTGTGGTTGAGTTTCCAGGTCCGCCCTTAGTCAGCATGTAGGGCTGAGCGAAAATCTTGAACGCGCCGATGAGCGTCATGACAGTACAGAAAAACAGTGCCGGCGACAGTAGTGGGAAGATGACCTTCGTGAAGCGTTGGACAGGCCCCGTACCGTCCACGCGAGCGGCCTCCAGCACCGAGGGGTTGATGTTGTTCAGCCCCGCACCGAGAACCACGATGTTGTATCCCACGACCTGCCACAACGACATCATGACAAGTGCAACCATTGCCCAAGTTTCGGACGCGAGCCATGCCGGTCCGGAGATTCCGAAAACCCCTAGGAAGGAGTTCACCACCCCGTGTTCATCCAGCATCAGGCGCCACACCAGTGCGTTGGCCACCATCGGTGTCACAACAGGAATAAAGAAGATGACGCGGAAGAAACCTGCCAGACGGCCTCCCACACTCTGGAGCCATACGGCCACTAGTGTGGAGACAATCAGGTTAAGGGTCGTGTAGAAAATGGCGAAGATCGCCGTATTCAGCAAGACCCTGAAGAAGGCAGGATCTGACCCATTGAGCAGGTTCACGTAGTTGCTGACACCAACGAAGGTGGGCGAACCGTAAAGCTGCCAGTCAAAGAGCGAAATGATCAGCGAGAAAATCAGCGGCAGGATGATGAAGAGGAAGAACCCCGTCATTCCAGGCGCCAGATACGGAAACGCCTTTGGATCCCACCGTGATGTTCTCTTCGGGACCGTGGCAGGGACCCGAGTCTTTGTGAGTTGAGTAGCCATGAATCTACCCGTTACTTAATGGAGTTCTCTAATGAAGTGAGAATTTCCTGTGCAGATTTCTCGCCGGTATAGCCATTTGATACGTTTTGTGTGAACTCGACTTCAAGTTGCTGCCAGTTCTCCGTTGTTTCGTACGTCTTGGCATTTTCGGTCATGTACTTGACGATCTCGACATCGTTCGGATCCTTGCCTTCTGCCCAACCGTCGAAGGCTGCGTCAATGGCGGGAACGTTTCCGTGCGACCGAGCAACATAGCGCATCACATCCGGGGTGGTCATCTTCATGATGTTCTGGAAGGCTGTCTCTTTATCAGCGCATTTTTCAGAAATTCCGAACCCTGATCCCTGCACCATGCCAATCGACTCTCCACTGCGCGATGGAACGACTGCCATTCCGACTGACAGTCCCTCGGTGCTGACGAGCGAGTCATAAACCCATGGCCCATCAATAATCATTGCAGCTTTGCCGGCACGGAAGGTCTGTAGTTGGATATCTTGAGCATCTGCAGCCAGCGGCGCTTTCATCACTTTGTGTTTAGCGGCAAGGTCAAAAACGTCCTGAATAGAATCGACTGTGGTCTGCTCAGTAAGCTTGAGCTCTCCGTTTTCCACGACGGCCCCACCATTGGCGTAGACAATCGAAGCTGGCGTCTGGAAGATGGGCGGAATGGACACTCCATAGACATCACCATTCGTCAATGCCTTTGCATCCGCAACGAACTGATCCCACGTGTAGTTCTTTCCTGGATGTTCAAGACCGGCCTGGTCAAACAGATCCTTGTTGTAGTACAGGATCAGCGGCGCTGCGTCATAAGGAATCGCGCGAAGCTTCCCATCAACGGTAAGTCCCTTGAGCATTGCTTCGTTGTAGGCGCTCATATCAACGTTATTGCTGGCGACCAGCTCATCGAGGGGCGCGAGCAGTTCCTTCAGCTCCTGTGCGCGTGCGGCTTGAGTGGTCATGATGCAGGGCGCATCTGATGCGCTCATGCGGGTCTTGACTTTTGTCCAGTAGTCTTGGAACGACGGGCCTTCCATCTTCAAGTTGAATTCGGGATCCGATTCTTTGACGCCGTCGACGAACGCCTGCCATTGTGCACGGTCAGAATCGTTGGAAATCCATGTGTACATTGCGTTCGCACTGTCTGCTGACGAACCGCCACCGCATCCTGCCAATGCGCAGGCGCTCAGAAGAGCCACTACACCGATTGCAGAGCTGATCCGCTTCATCATTACTCCTTTATTAACACTGTCATCTTCGACTGATCCGAAAAGCAACAGAAACTTTCCGTTAACGGTAACGGTATCAGCAATGAGCTAACAAATACAAGCCGAAAATGATTTTCCGTGTTAAACCCAAATTCTAAAGAAAGATCACCATCTCTAGCACTCGCATTGATGCAGGTCACAGTCACTTCATAAGCCTCCGACCCTCAGATGCTTCCACACATCCAAACACACCACCTCTTACCATGCAGTACCTCTAGCAAGAGACAAATGGAAACCATTCTCGAAACACTGCGCGATTTGTCGCAACTTTTGGGAGGCTCAGGCGATATTTTCTCCTCCCAAATGAAGCGTCAGGATTGGTGCCGGCAGACACTTGTGACAACGTTTCGAAAAAAACGAATCTCAAAGTAAACAAAAAAACATAAAAATCATAACGAAAAGCCACGGCTCTCCTTTCATTTGAGAGAAGAAACGTGACATTAACGTTCTCGACGGGGCAGAACACAGCACAGCACTCCCCCGCTTCGCAGGTACGTGAACTACTTGCGTCTGATCAGGGAAATGTCGCGTGCCGCACCCGTCGATGCGGAGGTCGCAGTAGCGGCATACAGCTTCAGTGCGCCTGAGACCTGACGGTCACGATTGACCGGCGTCCACGGATTCTCGCGGCGTTCCTGCGCGGCGCGGCGACGCTCTATTTCCTCGTCGGGCACATCCAGTGACAGGACTCCCTCGTTGACGTCGATGATGATCCGGTCACCATCCTCAACCAAGCCGATCAAGCCGCCAGCAGCAGCCTCGGGGGAAATATGTCCCACCGAAATACCGGACGTGCCACCGGAGAAACGGCCATCGGTTATCAGCGCACATTCCTTGCCCAGACCGCGCCCCTTGATAAAGGAGGTGGGATAAAGCATCTCCTGCATTCCCGGCCCACCTGAGGGCCCCTCATAACGGATCACCACGACGTCACCGGCTCGCACCGTCTTGTCCAGGATCTTCTCGATCGCTTCTTCCTGCGACTCCATGACCCGCGCCGTTCCTTCAAAGTGGAAAAGGGACGGATCGATACCTGCGGCTTTGATGATGGCACCCTCAGGAGCAAGGTTGCCCGTCAGCACCGTCAAGCCACCCGAGGCCGTGTAGGCATGCTCGACATCGCGAATGCAGCCTTCCACAGTATCTAGATCTAGTTCAGTCCACTGATTGGACGTTGAGAACGGTTCGGTGGTGCGCACGTTGCCGGGAGCTGCGTGCCACAGGGCGATTGCTTCATCAGTGGCGTGCCCGCCTCGAACATCCCAATCTGCCAGCCATTGCTCCAGGGACGGGGAGTGAATGGCGTGCACCGTGTGGCGCAGGAAGCCCCCACGATCCAGCTCGCCCAGGATGGCCGGGATGCCGCCGGCGCGGTGGACATCTTCCATGTGGTAGTCGTTGTGGTTCGGCGCAACTTTTGACAGACATGGTACGGTGCGCCCCAGCTCAGCAATATCCGACAATGTGAAATTGACCTTTGCTTCAACGGCAGTCGCCAGCAAGTGCAGCACAGTATTGGAAGATCCGCCCATCGCCATGTCCAGGCTCATGGCGTTCCAGAATGCATCCCTCGTCGCAATGGATCGCGGGAGAACAGAGTCGTCCTCGTCGTTGTAGTAGCGCTGGCACAAGTCAACGACGAGACGACCGGCACGCTCGAACAATCCGCGTCGCGCGACCTGAGTAGCCAGCGTGGAGCCGTTGCCGGGAAGGGACAGTCCGAGTGCCTCAGTCAGCGAGTTCATCGAGTTAGCAGTGAACATACCCGAGCACGAACCGCACGTCGGGCACGCGAGACGTTCGATCTGGCCAAGCTCATCGTCAGAGACTGCATCGTTGGCAGTTGCGTTCATGACGGTGATGAGGTTGCCGTGACCGCTGTGCGACGGTCCGACAATGGCGTCTTCAGGAATGTTCTTGCCTGCTTCCATCGGACCGCCGGATACAAAGACCGTCGGAATGTTGAGGCGCATCGCTGCGATCAGCATGCCGGGCGTGATCTTGTCACAGTTGGAAATGCACACCATTGCATCGGCACAGTGTGCGTTCACCATATACTCGACCGAATCCGCGATCACTTCGCGTGACGGCAGGGAGTACAGCATGCCGCCGTGTCCCATAGCGATGCCATCATCAACGGCGATCGTGTTGAATTCCTTGGCGACGCCACCGGATTTTCCAATCTCAGAAGCGACCAGCTGGCCGATGTCCTTGAGGTGGACGTGGCCGGGAACGAACTGGGTGAAGGAGTTGACGACGGCAATGATCGGCTTGCCAAAGTCAGAATCTCCCATTCCGGTTGCGCGCCACAGCGCGCGAGCGCCCGCCATGTTGCGTCCCTGAGTCGACGTTGCTGAACGAAGCTGTCGCGCCATCAGTACCCCTCCTCTTGATGTTGTTCTTAGCCTAGAGAGTTCCTGGTGACAGTGCGTCAGGAGGGCCACAGCGTGGACAGTGAGGTGACCACCACGTTGCCGTCAGGTAAACAAGGTCGGTTTTTCCAGTGACGTGAGTCACAGAAAAGAGGAGGGTCTTGTCTCACATAGATTCACCCTTTACGTTCGTCAGGGGGTGAGACTTATGTCCCAGGAAATGGGAATGACTTTTGGCCAGCAAACGGCCGCTGCCGGGATCGTCAGCGAGTGTTTCGATACTACGCGCACAGCTTTCGCTGACTGCGCGAACACGATCCAGTGCAATTCGTCGCGCGTCACAGGCTCAGGAATGAAAGATTTTATGGCGGCAGTCAATTCCATCGGGGAATCGGCTGCCAGTCTTTCTGAAGCGCTCAGCAAGCACGCGCAGGCGCTGACCACCGTTGACCAGACGACTGCGGCGACTGAATCGCACACCACTGGAACCTTCAATCCGCGCATCTCCACACGTCTAGGATCGTAATGAGCACCACATCTTTAATTTTCCACGATGATGCCGCCCAGGCTATGCAGCAGGCGTGCAAAGCAGCTTCCCTCACTTTTGCGCAAGACTCCCGCGCAATGGCGGCAGATGTGCTCTCAACTGTCCACGATTGGGTTGAAGGCTCCGAATCCCGCGTCTCCCATGACCAACACCTCGACAAACTGACAGACCACGCCCGCACCATCAGTGACGTTCTGAAGGCCGCATCGTCATCGGTTGATCGCGTCCGCACCCTCGCCCATGAAACTGAAACGAAGAATGTCGCAATTTTGGATTAGGAGCATCCCCCATGCCCAGTCATGATTTTGAGGTCGATATCGAAGCCCTCATTACGGCCGCCCAGAAAACGAGCGAAGCAGTTCAGCTCAAAAAAGACAACGATATTTCCGACTACGTTCCTACCCAAGCTGATCTGGCCAATGACATCATGTGGTCGGCAGTTGATGAGTTTCAGTCACGGTGGGAACGAGGCATCAACAACATGACGGACGACATCACGGAAGTAGCAGGGCGTTTGGGCAAGGTCGCCTCGAACTACATTGATTACGACACGAAAGCGGCGCAGGAGATGTCACAACTCGCATCTGCAGCCGCCCAGCTGCCAGGGCTTGCAGGGAAGCGGTAAGCCATGGGAGTCGAGAATCAGGGTGCACCGGTTTTCACCATCGAAGGGAACGCGGGAGCCATCTCATCACGCGCCTCAACTGTACGTACGCGCAGCAGCGATTACTCAGAGATCGCCCGCGCGCTGGATTCGATTTCCACCGAGGGGTGGATAGGGCGTGCAGCTGATCGATTCCGGGAGCGTTTCAGCGTGGAGCCACAACGCTGGCAGGAAGCAAGTGGAGGATTCTCCTCAGCTGCTGGCGCGTTGGATTCGTACGCGGACAACCTGACTCATGCGCAGGACAGTGCTGCGGCATGCCGCGCGCTCTACGAAGAAGGCAACCGGGTCACCGAGCAGGCACGCGCAGCTTATGAAGCTGAGGTCGCCAGGGGAATGCAGGAGAAAGCTGCCTGGGAGGCAGTCAACGGGCTCGGCACCTTCGCAGTGACAATCGCGCCCTTTGTTGACCCTGGTGAACCCATGCGCCAAGATGCGATTAATACATTTAATCAGACTGTCGCCAGCCTGGACGAATGTGCGCAGGCATGCGCACAGACGATCCGTTCCGCCTGCGAGTTTGCACCCGCAAAACGCAACTGGCTGGAAAGTGGACTGGCGTTCGTCGGTGGCATCCTCGTCGGCGCCGGTGAAGCAGTCGGCGACCTCCTCAACCTCATCACAGGCCCTCAAGGTTTCATGCTGGACAGCCTCACCAAACTGGCGACCGGTGACCTCACACCCGACGAAGCGGTTGCCAAGCTCCAGCTTCCTCTGGATGACGTCTCCGCGATGCTAAGCGCGCTGAAGAAGGATCCCCTGGAGTTTGGCAAGCAAATCGGCAAGGGAGTCCTGGACTGGGACGCGTGGGCCGACGATCCTGCCCGTGCAGTTGGACACCTCGTGCCTGACGTCGCGATCGCGCTCCTCACCGCCGGCAGCGGTACGGCTCTGACCAAAGGCACGTCAACTGCGGGACATGCACTGAACAGCCTGGACGATAT
Source organism: Pauljensenia sp. C0170B4 (assembly GCF_056590235.1). Taxonomy (NCBI): domain Bacteria; kingdom Bacillati; phylum Actinomycetota; class Actinomycetes; order Actinomycetales; family Actinomycetaceae; genus Pauljensenia; species Pauljensenia sp. C0170B4. The sequence continues at coordinate 294,630 of NZ_JBWPVS010000004.1, forward strand.
CGGGGACGGGGCACGAGCTCTGCGCGGCCTGGATAGTGCAGGTGACGGTGCGCGGGCGCTGGACAACCTGGACGATATTGGCGACGGTACTCGAGCGCTCAACGCGGCCGATGATATTTCCGACGCATCACGCACTGCTCGTCTGCTTGATCATGCAGATGACCTGTCGGATTCCTCAAGGGGAATCAGAGGTGCCGATGATCTGGCTGACGGCGCCCGGGCAGCTGATTCAACCCACGATGCCCTCAATGTGGCTGACGACGTCGTATCAACCGACCACATCGAGCCGGTATCCGTCGTCGAAGATCTCCCCTACCAGGATTCTCGCCCCTCCCTCCGTAAAGGCGTCCCAGAGCAAGTCTGGCAAAATGCGGTGGAGGATTCAGTGGACGGAAAGGTGCGTGACCCCCTGACGGACACGGTCATGGAGTGGGAGCCGGGACAACCCCGAAAGGGCGTCTGGGACATGGGACACCGGCCTGGACACAAGTACTCCGATATGCATGAGCTGTACTTGAAAGGTGAGATGACACCACAAGAATTCCGCGACTGGTATAACGATCCTGCAAACTATCGCCCTGAGTTACCATCATCAAACAGGAGCCATCGAGCTGAGTAGATTGCATGGGAGCGGGTATGAAAATCTCTCTAACAGCGCGCTTGAAAACCGCCGACGAGTTCTTCGGGCAATTCACTGACGGCGACGAACGCGAGGCGTTCGACGGTCAGGCACTGATCTTTTCGGCTCTGGCCAACACTAAAATTCCCGATCGCTACGACATAGCTGATTTCCTCCTGGAGCGTGACTGCGCATTGACCCCGGCAGGCTCGGAAGCAAACTCCCCCCTGCATGTCCTGCTCTCATCCAGAAAACATAATCTGCACCGTGACCTCAAATTGGCGCGCATTTTTCTTGATCGCGGCGTCGACATCAATCACCGCAACGCAAACAACGAGGTCGCTTTCGCATGGCTCGTCGATCTGCCTTTCACGGACGACGAACTTGCCGACCTTTATGACCTGTGGTTTTCTTCGCCGCACCTGCTCGACTTCACCGCCAGCTCATCGCATTATCGCGCGTGCCCCCTCGACGCTCTGGCCCGCATTGAGTACCGCGCCACCCTCGCCCGACGTGTCCAGTCCTACATCCGCGAACGCTACTGCCCTGCGGCCGACTCCCTCGGCACGTGCCGGGTGGGAGCTGATGGTCAGGGACGCCCTGTTTCCCGCTGTATTCGCGAACAACCGTCGGCCGACGACGATTCGGGCTGGCTGTTCATTCACGAGGACGACGACGCGCGACAACCGAAAAACGTCGCAACGGAGATCGTCCCACTGAGTACGGTTGTTGCCAGCACCCCCGTGGTGATGTCGGTGCTGGGAATGCCGAGCGGCACGGACGTTCGCATCGTGAAAGGATCAGTAGGCACCACCATTGCGGAGACGACAACTGACCGGCTCGTTCCGGGCACGTGGCCCTTTGATCACGAGACATCTGAAGGAGCATCAAGCTGATGGCTGATACGCAATCCCCCGAGATCCCCGAATTTATCCCCAAGTCCGGCGCCTGCCTAGTGACGAACACGATCCTGTCGGGTGAAGGTCGTCTGAAGTGGTGCGTGCGAGAGGAATCGGCCCGCCCCGAAGACAACGGGTGGCGTTTCTTCTCCCATATCGACACTGATGAGTACCTGGCTGATCCCTCGAACTTCACTGTTATCTCGTTCAATCACGCAATCAGCATTGAGCCTGCGGTGATGGGCCTGTACGACCTGCCTGTTGGCACGGACGTGCAGCTGGTGGTTGATGAGAAGGGGCGGCGTTTTATGGACAACGAAACAGGCGACGTCGTCATAGGGCCAAGCTCTGACGGTGATTCACCAGAAGATACCCACCAGGACTAAAGCCCCCACACATATTGACGCATCGAGTCACCCTCGTTACTGTGGCACGTACATAGGAGCACGGCTGCCGAATGGCCTGCAGAACCGCCGACTCGAGGAGACATCGTGGACTCGACACGACACATCGCACGACACCGACTATTTGCTTCCGGAATTTTGGCACTCTCGCTCATCGCAGCGGGCAGCTCATCATTTGCCGCTGAACAGGACGAGCAGCTTCCCCTCGGCCCCACTGTCACCCGTACCGATACGGGACCAACCGGGTACGAGGTAACGTTCCGCTACGAGGCGCCCGCCAATGTCGATTCCGTGCAGATCTATGGTGAATGGTTCTTTTCTCAACCTGATCGCATCACCACTCTGGGAGGCGGAGAACACCGCATTCCCGCATTGTGGCAGCCAGGGGACGTTCCCAACGCCCCCTGGAAACTTCTGGAGATGAATCAGGGCGATGATGGTATCTGGGAACTGAAGGTGCCCCTTCCCTCAGGTACTTTCAGCTATTCATTCACCCATGAGTGCCCGCCGATCGCCGTCGATTCGTGCCAACGTCACGCAGATCCGGCGAACCCGGGGATGGCGGCAGAGCTGCCGGCGTATTCATCTCAGAGCCTGTCGCAGGTCTTTGTACCGGAGAATCCCAATTATCCGACCTACGACAACGCCTATCAGGCGCCTCGCCCAGCCGATGAGATGGGGACGTTCGTCCATGAAACATACGACACGCATTATTCGCTGGCGCCTAAAGGCGCGCACCCGCTGTCCATCTATCTACCCCGCGGATATGATCCGGATCGTGCAGAACCTTACCCCGTGATGTACCTCAGCCACGGTTTCGGCGGAAATGACACCGACTGGTTCACTCAGGGGGCAGCACCCTACATCCTTGAAAACGCCATTGACGAGGGGGCAGCGGAGCCTTCCGTCATCGTGGCAACAAACTTTAACGGCCTGGGCGTTGACAGCCTGGTGCTGTCAACTTCCTATGGGCACGACATGGTGGAAAACGTCATCCCATTTGTGGAGGATCACTTCAATGTGTCGACTGAAGCCAAGGACCGGGCCTTTGCCGGCCTGTCACTGGGCGGTGCACGCGCCATTGAGCTGCTGACGAAGTATCCGGGCACATTCGAGTATTACGGTCTGTGGAGCGCAGGCAAACTCAGCTCGACATTTACCTGCGCTGAACGTGAGAACATTGCAGCGTTGCGTGGCACCATCCACGTGGGAACGGGTCTGCAGGACCACCTGTTCTTCATCTCCGAATCATCCCCTGCACGGGCCGAATCCTTGCGAAATATCGGTGTTGACGTCGCTGAGTTCAACCTGCCTGGCATCCATTCGTGGGATATCTGGCGCGCAGAGCTCAACGACTTCGTCCGCAACGTCGCATTCAAGAAAGACCTGTAGGAAACGATCTCACGCTCACAGCACATGAAGTGACTGCACAAAGGGCGGGGAGCCTGTTTTTTCAGACTCCCCGCCCTCAGTGATAAGGCCACCCTCGTCCATTACCGTCGGTGGCAGCGCCGGTATTCAGCGCGGCACCACCTCGCCTATCGCGGTGAATAGCGGTGGAGGTGACCAGTCAGCGTTACTTCACCAGGCGGGCCCCTTCGACCAGTGCGGCAAGCTTGGCCCATGCGATCGACGGGTAGATGCGTCCACCCAGACCACAGTCCGTCGAGGCAATCACGCGATCAGAGCCCACGATGTCCACAAAACGCTGGATGCGTTGGGCCACCAGCTCGGGATGCTCGACCACGTTTGTGGAGTGGCCGACCACACCAGGCACAAGTACCTTGTCATCTGCCAGCTTCACGTCCTGCCACACGGTCCACTCATGTTCGTGGCGCGCGTTGGCAGCCTCGAATGAGAAGTAGCGTGCCTTCGCCGTCAGCACGTTATCAACGATCTCGCGCAGTGGGATGTCCGTAGTGTGAGGTCCGTGCCATGAGCCCCAGCACAGGTGCAGGCGCACCTGCTCTTCCGGGATACCTTCAAGCGCAAGGTTGAGCGCATCGACTCGAGTCTGAACGAACTCACGGTAATCCTCGTAGGTGGGAGCAGGGTTGACCTGGTCCCAGCCTTCGGCCAGTGAGGGGTCGTCGATCTGCACGATAAAGCCGGCATCAGTGATCGCCTTGTATTCCTCGTGCAGGGCGTGCGCGCAGGCTTCCAGTACTTCTTCTTCAGTGCTGTAGTACTCGTTGCCGATGCGGGCAGCCGACCCGGGTGCGACCGATGCAATGAAGCCGTTGCCGCGGTCGATCCCGTTCTTGTCCAGTGCGTGCGTCAGGCCTTCGACGTCATGACGGACGGCATCTGCACCGATGTAGGTCAGAGGACCGGTGATGACGGGGAACGCCTCGGGGCCCTGATCGGTGGCGATGTGAATGCCGGAAGCCGGATCTGAGTAGGCGTCGGAAAATGCCTGCCAGTCGCGACGTTCACCGAATGATGCCAGCTTGACTTTGCCACTGGAGGGCGCAGGCTCAACGCTGAATTGGGGATCTGTCCGCAGGTCAAGTCCACCCAGGCGGGTAAAGGAGTAAAACCACCATGCACCGTAATCGACTGTCTGGGTCATCATGTGGCCGTACTCGCCGTCGTTGACCACATCCAATCCAGTCTGGTATTGGCGGGTCACGACTTCGTCCACGCTTTCCTGCAGAAGCGCTATGAACGCTTCCTCGCCCATTCGCTCACGCTCTGCATTCGCCCGGAGCAGTTCCGGGGTCCGCGGAAGCGAGCCAACGTGCGTTGTACGAATAGTCATGTTTATCTCCTCGTTAACGAGTTCAGTGCGCCTCCCGATTGACGCGCACCCCCTTACAGTACAGAACGTCAGATGTTTAATCGATGCGCATCCCACCAGATGGGCGCCACTTCCTCATTTTCGTCTAGACCACTTATCCTGTGGTGTTGCCGTTAAAGTCGCGCTAACGTGTCATCCGTGCCTGTGATCACGATTATTGAACATGAAGAAGACGTCGATGCGCGCCGTCTCGTCTCCGCGCTCGATGACCTTGGAGCCTCGATACAACTGGTGCGCCCGTGGAACGGTGAGGACGTTTCCAGCGCCCTGCCGCCCGACGGTTCCGACCTCCCCGCGCCTGATGCCATCGTCGTCCTCGGCGGGCGAATGAGTGCCTACGATGATGAGCGCGCCCCGTGGCTGCCCGATGTCCGCACTCTGCTGGTGCGTTGCATGAACGAGGGAGTGCGCACGCTCGGTATCTGTTTGGGACACCAACTGATCGCGCGAGCGGCCGGCGGCTCGGTCGCCTGCTCAGATCCACAGTTCCACGAGATGGGAATCGTGCCTGTCGAGTGGGAGGCGCCCTTCGAGTCTGACGCCGCCGTTCCGATGACCCCGGTCGCTTCGGCTACAGGTGCAGCCATCATGGTGCCAGCGGTAGCTGACCAACTCAGTAACGCGATGGACGAGGGTGGCCCGTGGATCCGTCTGGTCGATGATCTTTCACGTATACCCGTTGTCTTTGCTGACCATAATGATGCGATTGACGAGCTGCCTGCGCAGGCTCGCGTCCTTGCACGCTCTGAGCGGTGTATCCATGCGATCGCGGTAGGGTCGCACGCCCTCGGCGTGCAATTCCACCCGGAAGTGGATCGCGCGTGGGTGGAGCAGTCCCTGTCAACCAGTGGCCTCAGTCAAGACGATGCGAACCAGATATTGGATGATTTTGACAGACATGAGCGCGATATCGTCGCGGGCTGTCGGCGCCTCGCACAGTGGTTGGTCAGCGGCCTGTAAGCGCGTGTCTTTCAGCGGCCGACAGCTCTCAATTCCGGGCAGCTCTCATTCCCGAATGGCGAGGTGCCCGCTGGCGGCCCGTCACCCCTGCGCCCCCGCAGAATGCCGCGGCGGGTTGGTTCTTGCCTGGCTGGTTGTGTTGTGGTTCTGTCGCGGGGTGGAGCAGTGATCGGATCATGGACTGTGTGCTGCACGATGCCCTGGATTCTAGGCTCCATCGTGCACAAGCCCCTAGATCAACAGCGGGCGGGGCCACCTCGAAAATGAGAATGCCCGGTGACCTGCATGTTCACAACCGCGGTGAAATGGGCGGGTGTGAGATCTAGGGGATTGTGCAAAAAGGAGCGAAAATCTAGGGGAATGTGCACCCGTGGAGGCTAGATTTAGGGGAATGTGCACTCGCGAGGGGGTAAACCCAGGGCATCGTGCGCGCAGGCACGCAGATATCAGGACGCGCCGCCTGCCCGGCTCACTCAACACAGATACCAGGACGCAATGCCTACCCTGCTCACTCAGTTTCGGCGTGACCTGCAGGTTCTGCGCTTCCCATGTTGTTGGCGGAGTCTGCGTGCTGGGCGAGGGAATTCGTATCCTCACTGCCACGGAAGACCACGAACTTCCACCACACAAATTCTCCTACCCCGTTGAGGACCATCGTCGCCGCTTTGATCAGGACTTCGCTCACCCCAGCATTGGCGACCACTTGGCCTAGCCACGCAGTGATCGGGATGAAAAAGACGTAGAACAGGGCCACCTTCGCCATCGCGATCGGAACATTGTTGGCTGATCGGAAGGTGTAGCGCCTGTTGAGCGTGAAGTTCCAGATCACTGACAAGATAATTGAGATGACGTGTTTCCAGTCATAAGGCAGCGGAGTCAACCAATCCAACAGCAGATAAGACACTGCCTCGATCACGCCTGCGCTCAACGAGAGCAGCACGAACATAACGGCCTGGACTTTCGTCGATCGTTGTGCCATCATCATCACCCACGATTCAGAAGCGAAAAGATTTTTTTATTGGCTGGGTAGATCTTGCGGTACGCGTCGTACTGGCGTGCATAGGTCTGAGCCAGTTCGCGGCGCGGCTCGAAGCGAGCATGCACTGTCACCAAGCGCCGCGCACTTTCCACAGTCGGAGTGATTCCCGCACCGACCGCGACAAGCAGCGCAGCCCCGACAGCGCCGGCATCCTGCGGATTCTCCGTCACTTCAACCGGACGGCCCACAATGTCAGCAAGAATCTGCGCAGTCGCATCAGACAACGCTCCGCCACCGACAAAGCGCACAACCGATGAAGTCATGACCTTTTTTTCCTGAGTTTCGATGAACCAGCGCATGTGGTAACACACGCCTTCGACGACGGCACGCATCAGCTCCGTCTTGCCGGTATTCAATGAAATATTCATGAACATTGCGCGGGCGTTCGGATCCTCAAACGGACACCGGTTGCCATGCAGCCACGGAGTGAACAGCACTCCCCCCGCACCGGGTTCACTGCGGGAAATGACTTCCGACATGTAGTCATACAGGCTGCGGAAACGAGCCTCCATCCCCTCGCATACACTGTGCTTATCCAGGTAGACGTTAATTTCGTCGAGGGCCAGATGGTCCTTCACCCACTCCAGGCACTTACCTGCCGTCTCCAGCTCAGCAAAGTAGTGGTAGCGCGAGGGGTCCGCACCGACAACGGTTGCAATCATGGCACTCAAATCCACCGCGCGTTTATCCGTGACGGTACCGACCCACCCTGACGTGCCCATATACACGTGAGTATCGTGCAGCTCGGTCGCACCGGCTCCTACACCGATGAGCGAAGCATCGCCGCCACCGGCATACACCGGTGTCTCTTCAGGCAAACCGAGTTCGTCGGCAGCCTCGGCAAGGAGCGGACCGACCACATCGGTGCTGGCCACAATTTCGGGCATATGGGCGGGATTGACGTGAAGAGCCCGCATCACTTCGGGACTGAACCGTCCCTTCCGAGCGCGCACGTCATATAGAAGCGTGGCGAAAGCCGAATCGTGACTCATGACGAACTTGCCGGTCATCCGCGCAATGATCGCTTCCTTAGCATCCAGCCACTTATAGGCACGCGCGAACGCTTCAGGCTTGTTGCGGCGCACCCAGTGGTATTTCCACACAGGATCTTTCACGGAAGCCGGTGCCGCACCCGTGTGGTACAAGGCTTTGGCCAATATCCCCGCGTTCACACCTGAAATGCGCGGCGCCTTCCCACCGATCAGTCGCATCTCGACGCTGGCACGCTGATCCATGTAACTCATCGCCGGGCAGACCGGGCGCCCTCGTCGGTCAACCATGACGAGGCACTGCATCTGCGCGCAAAAACTGATGCCGGTCAGTGTTGCGCACTGCTCAGGATGGTCGCGGGCAATCTGTCGGGTGGTCTGAACGATTGCCTGCCACCATTCGTCAGGATCCTGCTCAGCTCCCCCATCAGGCAGAACATGCAGTGAGTACGATGCCGAAACTGAGTCGATGATACGAATTCGGTCATCAATCTCGAACAGGCATGTCTTGACTCCCGACGTCCCAACATCGTATGCCAGCACGGTTATCACTTGTGGTTTCCTCCTTCAGGCACTCGCAAGGCGGAAATGAGGAATTCACGTGCGCCCGAGGCAAGCTCGGCATCACTCATCCCGGGGACATACAGCAACGCGCGCTGAATGTGATAGTCACTGGCTCGGGCATACTGCAACGACATCATGATGTTGTCAATGAAGAACGCCAGCGTGCTCGAATCGATATCGGTGCGAATCTCACCTGTTTCCTGCCCTTCGGCAATGAGTTCGCGGTACATCCTGAACGTTTCGCCTTCAAGCTGATCCACGCTTTCTGCCACGATCTCAGCGCTTCCGGTGGCTGTCAGTTCGCAGTACAGGCGTACCAGGTCACGATGCGTCGACGCCGAGGTTACCGCCAGTTCTGCGAGGGCACCGATGCGAGTCAGTGCGGAGTCTCCCTCGTCTGTGATTGCGAGCAGGGCGGTGCGCGATTCGTCCTGGGCGCGTCCGACGACATACATGAAAATGTCGCGTTTGGTGTCAAAGTAGCGAAACAGTGCTCCCACGGAGATGCCTGCACGCTCGGCAATAATGTTCGTGTTGGCCGTGGCGTAGCCGTGCGCGGCGAATTCGGCAATGGCTGCTCGCTCAATCCGTTCGCGTTTTTCCGGTGCAAGCGCCTGGAACCGCTTCATTGCGGCGTTAACCATGACTCCTCCATGAGTGCTGTAACAGCTCACCTTTGCCAAAAGATTACCACGCGGAAAGCTGCATGATATGATTTTGGACGAAAACATGAGTGCGTACTCACTGCACGTAGAAACCGGCGAGGAGGCCGCTGTGGATATGAATCGACCTGGAATTGACCAGGTGATACATGAGCTCGACTCATTGATCGCACAACCTATCTATTCCATTAAACCGTCGGCACTGGCCGCTTACGAGCGCGATTACTTTGATGCGAAGTGCCAGAAATCCAAGGAGATGATCGGGGAAGCCCAGCAGTACATCCCCGGCGGCGTTCAGCACAATCTGGCGTTCAACTATCCGTTCCCGCTGGTGTTCACGAGCGCAAAGGACGCAACACTGACTGACCTGGACGGCAACACGTATTACGACTTCCTGCAGGCAGGCGGACCAACGGTGCTGGGGTCGAATCCAGAGTCCGTGCGTGAAAAAGTCATTGACCTGCTCAACACGTGCGGCCCATCCACCGGCCTGTTCCATGAATACGAATACCGGCTGGCTAAACTGATTTCCGAGTTGTTCGATAGCGTCGATATGTTCCGCATGTTCAACTCCGGATCCGAGGCATGTGCGGCTGCGTCACGTATCGCACGCCTGGCTACGAAGAACAAATTCATCATGAAGATGGGTGGCGGCTACCACGGTTGGAGCGATCAACTGGCATACGGTATTCGCGTGCCTGGCTCGAAGTGGACACAGGCCAAAGGTATCCCGCTGGCCTCGATGAAGTACACGCAGGAATATTTCCCCGGTGATCTCAAGGATGTCGAGCGCACCCTGATGGCCAACAAGCTGCGCGGCGGAACCGCTGCCATTTTCGTTGAGCCGGTCGGCCCTGAAAGCGGTACGCGCCCCGTGTCGATGGACTTCCTGCACGGCCTGCGCCGCCTGGCAACCAAGTTCGGCGCACTGTTGATTTTTGACGAGGTTGTCACCGCCTTCCGTCTGTCCGAACACGGCGCGCAAGGTCTGATGGGGATCCGCCCGGATCTGACTGTGTTTGGCAAGGTCGTTGCAGGCGGCTACCCCGGAGCCGGCGGTGTCGGTGGTCCCACCAAGTACATGCGCTACCTGTCGGCTGGTATCCAAAGTGGCGACAAGGTCAAGAAGGCGCTCGTTGGCGGTACTCTCGCGGCCACACCGCTGAGCGCCCTGGCCGGCTACTACACCGTCAAGGAGATCGCTGAAACTGGTGCCTGCGAGAAGGCGACGCGGGCTGGCAACCGCTTGACCGATGGTCTGCGTGCCCTCATCAAAAAACATCGTCTGCCGTTCGTCGCCTTCAACCAGGGGTCGATCTGTCACCTGGAGACAGTGGGGACGATGCACTTCTCGATCAACTGGACGAAACCGTGGACGATCCCTCACGTCCTGAAGGAGACATCGGCTCGGAAGAAGGAGATGGAGCATATGGGCGCCGCCTACATGGCTGAAGGCATCGTCACGTTGGCCGGCTCGCGCCTGTACACCTCGGCTGCGTACTCCGATGAGATGATCGACGACGCGCTCACCCGTTTCGACCGTGTCTTTGACCAGGTCACGAAGCTATGAGCGCGCCGGATTTCGGACCGGGCCACGTGGTGCCCGAGCAGGTTCCCCTGACCGCGAATCCACGCGAGGACGTCATTGCTTTGTCTCACGACCTGCTCGATCATGGCCTGGTAGTGCGCACCTGGGGCAATGTCAGTGCTCGCGTTCGCGGTAATGCGTTCGTCATCACGCCCTCGGGCCGTTCATATTCCACCATGCAGCCCGAGGACCTGAGCGAAGTGGATGACGACGGTCAGGCTAGCGGCCCGTTCAAGCCGTCCTCGGAATACCCGATGCACGCCTTGTGCTACCGACTGCGAGCGGATGCTGCGATGGTGATTCACACGCATCAGCCCTACGCGTCGGCCTTGTCCGTCAGCCCCGAGAGCTTCGAGTTGTCCGATGAGCATGCTCGTCTGCTGGGTCAGGATATCCTGCCGATCGCCAGCTACGGCCTGCCGGGTACGCACACACTCCACCACGGTGTTGAACAGGTTCTGTTTGATCACCCCGATGTGAATGTCGTGCTGATGCGTGCTCACGGCGCGCTGGTGTGCGGCACCAGTAAGTCCGACGCTCTGGCCCGCGCGACCCGCCTGGAGCAGGTGTGCCGTGAGATTTACGAGCGCCTCGTACCGCAATCTTTGACCGAAGCGGAGCTGGCGCCCGATGCTGACGGCGTCGTCATGTCACGCCGTACCTGCACCCCACCGGATTCGGCAGGGCAGATCGAGTATTTCACGCGCGATCTTGAGGGCCAGTTCGTGCCCTGCTCCCCGTCAACTCTGACTGTCAGGCTGCATGAACAGTGCTATGCGAAACGTGAGGATGTGACCACGATCCGCGTGTGCACGGATTCGCAGGTCAGCACGTTCTTCGGACGTACGTTGACACCACAGCTGGACGATTTTGCCCAAATCGTCGGCCTGCGCGCTGACAACAGGCTCGGCTCGAATGTCGTCCTCTTGTCGCGTGCCGCATTGTGTCTGGGAATTGACGAGGGCGACGCTGCCGCCATCGAATATGTTCTGGAGAAGAACGCGAGAGCTGCTCGAATCGCTGAGATCACTGGCGAGGCTGGGTTGTCAACGTTTGATTCCCTTTTGATGAACGTGGTGTACCGGCTGAAGTACTCCAAGCGGGCCGGCGCTGCACCTTCCGGGCACTAGAGTTCAACCACAGATACTTGCCCAATGCGGTGGCTGTGGTGTGAGCCTGTAGCCATATGACGCTGTGGTTCTACGGTGTGGCAGCGCGCGGGCGTATGACGTGCTGTGAGACTACGGCGTGGCGCACTGGATGAGTTTGCCGCGCCCACTGGCACGGATGTCATGTTCGCACGCGCCGACGAACACGCTCTGCCCGCATGTGAGAGTCAGGTGATCGGCTGAGTGCGCACGAGGGGCGGACGTTGTTACGTCGATGCTGCCTTCCAGACACATCAGGATACGCGGCCCTTCACCAGGAATGGTCACTACGCGCGGATCATCTGACTGATCATGCACATCGGATTCGTGACTGACCGCGCCATGCGCGCTAACCTCCGATTTGAACGCGCCACGCGCGTCAGATTCATGACTGTACGCGCTGCGCGCCTCGGCAGCGGGAAGAGTGGTGACAGACAGGGAGAATTCCTGGGCCGGTGCCAGGAATGTGTCGGTCGTGTCACTGGGGTGCTCGGCGGCAACGCGAATGGGCGGCAACGCAGAAAACTCGGCAATTTCCACCAGTTGAGCGCTATCGACATACTTGCGGGTCAGGCCCGCGCGCACCACATTGTCAGAGGACGCCATGACCTCTATCCCCAATCCCGACTGGTAGGAGTGGATCTGGCGAGGTGGAATATAGACGGCCTCACCGGGACGCAACGACACTGGATTCATCAGGAATGCGACGATGATACCGGGGTCACCCACGTACTTGGCGGCCAACCGCGTCACCATCTCATCGGTGCGTCGGGACGGAGACGTGCCGCGCTCCAGACGCTGCGCGCATGATGCGGCAAATTCTGACACTCCCTCGGCCGTCGCCGGAGAGTCCTCATCAAAAAGCCAGCCGATCAGCATCTTGAGCCCAGATCGCACGGTAGCGAGTCTGAGACGCTTGCGCAGAGAATCGGCAACCATGCCTTCCAGACCATCCAGCAACCGGCGCGCCTTACGTGGGACTCGAAAGCCCACAAGCGCCTCAAAGTCGGTGAGAGCATAAATCATTTCCGGCTTGTGGTTCATGTCGCGGTAGGTGCGATCTGCGGCTGTGCGCTCAATGCCTAGCACATCTTCGCGAATATACCCTTCGCGTGCGAGTTCCTTCGTTGGGTGCACCTGCAGTGACAGGGCTTCTGCCGGCGCGATGAGTTTCATCAGGAAAGGCAGACGCGGTCCGAATGAGTACAGCAACCCGTCGCCCAGCATGGCAGTGGGATCCTGATCGATGAGGTCGCGAAGGATTATGCCGCTCTCATTCAGCGACGTCGGACCGTCGATATGATCACCGAACCACACTTCTGACACAGGCGACTCAGAGCGTTCCGAGCCTAGGAAATTCGGGATCGCGTCGGTTGACCCCCACGCGTCGTTTTTCTTCCAGCCTGTAAGACGCTCCATAAAACGTGGCTCCTCGCATGTGCGCATCGCTGTGCGCACCACAATCCTGGTCGCGCATGCCGCACGACCCGCTCTCGACGATTCAGTCGTGTACTTCTAACCGATCTTAATCACTTTCCCGCACTGTGACCGATTCGCCCTCGCGTTCGCGTTGCAGAAGGCGGGCAAATGGCCCGTCCTGAACTGCAAGCTCATCGTATGTGCCGATCTGCGCCACATGCCCATCGTCGACCACGATGATTCGGTCGGCGCCGCGGATTGTGGAGATCCGGTGAGCAATGATGATCAGTGTGCGCCCAGCTGTTGCTTCGCGAATGCCATCGAGCACCACGGCTTCGGTAGCGCTGTCGAGTTGTGAGGTCGCCTCGTCAAGGATAGTAATCGGTGCGCCAGCCAGAAGTGCGCGGGCGAGGGCGACGCGTTGACGCTGACCACCAGAAATGCGCTGGCCCATCTCTCCGATCCGGGTGTTCATACCATCCGGTTCGCTGGCCAGCCACTGATCCAGGCCCACCTGGCGGCACACACGCTGCAGATCCTCATCACTGGCATCGGGACAGGCGAGCAGCAGGTTCTCACGCACACTCATATTGAACACATACGGGGTCTGCGGGGCGAACACGACAATGGAACGTAGATGGTGGCGCGTCACGGTGCGCACATCCGCCCCACCAATGCTGACTACGCCCTGATCGGGGTCCCACATGCGGTCAATGAGCCGTGCGATCGTTGACTTCCCAGATCCGCTCGACCCGACGATTGCGGTGACTCTTCCGGCCGGAATCGACACCGTGACATTGTGGAGAACCTGCGGGGATGGTCCTGCTGCGCTCGGGCGCGGCGGGTAGGCAAATGAGACACCATCCAGTGCGATCATGTCTTTTCCGCTCACGTCACCGTCTCGCACCTGGCTGCTGTCAGGTTCTCGCACCAGCGGGGCACGCTCGGTGATAGCGAAGATGCGGCGCGCCGATGCGAAGGCCTGGTCCAGATCAGCCATGAAGTCTTCGACTGCCAGTGCCGGAGCAAAGGATGCCAAGGTGACGCCCAGCGCCATGCACATCTGAGCCATACTCACTGCGCCCGCCCTCGCCAATGACGCGAGGACAGCCAGTTGGACGATCAAGGCGAGCGCGACGAGAGTCTGATTCAACCCGCGTCGCAGCGCCACCACCGACGTTGTGCGCCGCTGAGCCTCATCGATCGTATCTTCGAGCTGTCGCATCGTGCGGTGCCGCTCGGCCTCGTTCGCGAAGGTCAGGATCTCGCGCACGCCCTGGACGGTGTCCGTGACGTGCTGGGACAGGTCGCCTCGGGTCGCTCGAATGGTGCGTGCAGCGTCACTGGTGGTACGCACCCCCAGCTGCGGGACGACTATGCTGACGGCCACCAGGAACGGAGCGAGCGCCAAGACTGCCCACCATGAAACCGCACATCCCAGATAGGCCAGGACGATCACGGGGCAGATAATGGCGCTCAAGCCGGGAGCGAGGGTGTGCGCAAAGAACACTTCGATCCGGTCAATGTCCTTGGTGACTCGTGAAAGAAGGTCGCCTGAGTCTTCGCTTTCGGTGCGCGCAGGAGCTTGCGGTTCGAGGCGATCGTAAAAGTAGCCTCGAAGCAATGCGAGGGAGCGGAATGCGACCCAGTGCCCGCTGAATTGCTCGAGGTAGCGCATCAGCGCTTTGATCAGCGACAGGACAACGAGCACCACTGCCACGGTCAGCAGCGGCATCGTGGAGATATCGGAGGCAATCTTGCCAATCACCCACCCTGCTGTTGCGTACTGCGCCACGTGCAGCACCATTCCGATCACGCGCGCCGTGATCGAGATGCCCAACGGTGCCATGACAGGGCGTGCCACGTTGATCAGTCTGGCAGAGGTCTTCCAGCGTGATTCGTTCATCGGGATGCCGCCTTCCCGTCGGTCAGCTGTCCGTCGCACATCGTGATGCGTCGTCCTGACTGGTCGATCGTGTTGCGTCTGTGCGAAATGGTCAGCGTTGTGCGCCCCTGGGTGAGGTGGGCGAGCGCCTGCAGGATCTCGTGCTCACTGTTCAGGTCCACGTGAGCGGTCGGCTCATCCAAGATCAGGATCGGAGCATCCTTGAGCAGTGCGCGCGCAATCGCGACGCGTTGCGCTTCCCCACCCGATAGGGCCAGGCCACGCTCTCCCACTTCCGTGTCCAGGCCGTAGGGCAGGCGCTCCAGTGTCTGCGTGAGGCGGGCCGCGTCGAGTGCGCGGCGGAGGTCCTGGTCGGTGGCGTGTGGGTTTGCGATCAGCAGGTTGTCGCGCAGCGTGCCGGTAAACAGGTAGGTTTCCTGTTCGACGGTGGTGATGTGGCGTCGAATCCACTGCAGTGTCACGTCGGTCAGGTCGTGTCCGTTGATGCGAATCGATCCGCTGTCGGGCCGACGGTTGGCACATATGAGGGTGGCGAGTGTGGTTTTTCCTGCTCCTGATGGCCCGGTCAGTACGACATGCTGACCGGCTCCGATGTGCAGTGAAGCATCCGTGAGGACGTTGACACCTTCCTGGTAGGCGAAGTTTACGCGGTCGATGTCGATGGTGGCGCCGCTCGTGCCGCCCGTGCTTCCGGAAATTTCTTCGCTATCCGAACCGCGAGTCACGTCACCCGCACCTCGCCGCACCGCATCACCCGCACCTCGCTGCGCCACGCCGTGCGCATCCGGGTCGATCGCATCTGCCGCGTCGCTGACCGCCACAGGCTCACTGGTCAGGCGCTTGATCTCGCGTTGTGAGGCCATTCCGCCCATGCCGACATAGAAGAACTGACCGACCCGATCCAACGGATCTAACATGATGGTGGACAGCAGGACCAGCGCTATAGCCTGGCCCACGCTGATTGCTCCACTGCCAGCCCGCCACGTTCCCAGCAAGGCTGCTCCCGTGATGATCCCCAACGAAAAGACGGCGTCCATTACGAACAGGACCAGCTGATTTGCTGCCAGGTATCGCATGACCCTGCGGCGCACTTTCTCTGATTGGTCAGCCAGGTGGCGGCCCATTGCCGCGCCGGCATTCATCAGTGTCAGCGCTGACAGGCCTTGAATAGCATCGAGTTCAGCTGCTGCGAGCGAACGCGCTGCCGAACGGTAACGAGACGAGACGGGTTTGAATGCGGCTCGAAATGCGCCGATGGCAAGCGGCACGATCGGGATGGCCAGCGCCAAAATCAGCGCCGCCACCCAGTCGATGGCAATCGCGATGACGACGACGATCAGAATCGGCGTCGCAAGAGAAGCAATCATCGGACCGATAAACGTGCCGCGATAGTTAGCCACGCGTTCCACGCCGTCGGTTGCTGAATTGACGATTCGGCCTGTGCGCTCGCGTGAGCGTTCAGCCGGACCGCGCGCGAAGACATGATCCACGATGCGGTGACGGTATTCCTTTTCAATAGCGCCGACGCTGTGCCCCGCAAGACGCGATGCTGCCCACGCGCTCACGCCCGTGATGAGAGCGCAGATAGTGGCAGTGGCCCATAGTCCCCAGCCCAGCGGCCCCGACTCGATGACAGCATCGATGGCGTACCCGCTGCAGATATACACGCCTGCGAGCGCAAGCGCCGACATCCACGACACCGCAATAACTACGTGTTTTCTATTCATCTCTTCTTCCGCCTCTCCTCACAACTGAGGTATGCCTTATTCAGCATAGTGTCGTCGTGGCGTGATCACCGGAGTGTGCGTGTGAGGGTGGTCAAACACGTCGATAGGGTACTGGTACGCGCGTGTCAGACGTTCAGATGTCAGCACTTCTGCAGGCGGCCCTGCGCAGTCAACTGTGCCGTCGTGCAGCAGGATCACTCGGTCCGCATATGCGGCCGCAACATCCAGAGCATGCAGCACGATGACGACACCGCAGCCCGTCTGCGCGTAGTCGCGTGCCAGCCTGAGGACGAGTTCCTGGTGTCGGATGTCCATCGCAGCTGTTGGCTCGTCGAGCAGCATAAGCGGGCTGGCCTGCGCCATGATGCGGGCAAATGCTGCTCTGGCACGTTCGCCACCTGACAGTGAGGTGTAGGTGCGCTCACGCAGCGCCTCGATATCAGCTTTCCTCAGAACTGCGCTGACTGTTGCGTCGTCCTCGTTTTCCTTAGAGGTGCCGGCCCACGGTGCCCGCCCCATGCGCACAACGTCCACGACAGTAAAGGGGAACGCGATGTCGATACGTTGCAGGAGCACTGAGCGTCGCTGTGCCAGTTCCACCGCGTTCCATTCCCCGATGGGGCGTTGCACAACGCGAATTGTCCCTGACCGTGGGGCGCGATCTCCGCTCAGCACAGACAGCAGGGTGGATTTTCCTGCTCCGTTGGGACCGACGAGGGCGACCACCTCGCCGGGGTATACGCGCGCACTGATGTGATCGAGGATGGTGTGCTCATCGATTGTCACAGTGATGTCCTGCGCGTCGATGAGCGGCGTGTGCGGATCTGGCTGATCGGGCAGGTCAGATTCACGTGAAAGCAGGGATCGCCGGGTTCTCATGCCCACCCTCCTGATCGTGAACGTGAGCGCCTGAGCAGGTAGAAGAAGAATGGGCCACCCACCAGTGACGTGAGCATGCCGATCGGCAGGTCGGCGTAGGCGATGAGTGTACGGGCACAAAAGTCCGCGCTGACCATCAGGAGTGCGCCGCCCAGCGCGCTTGCGGGCAGCAGGAGCCTATGAGAGGGGCCGATAAGCATGCGGATGAAGTGCGGCACGACCAGCCCGACGAAGGCGATGATGCCGTTGAATGCGACGGCGCACGAAACCAGCAGTGCTACCAGTGTCATCGCGATCATGCGCAGACGCTCGACGTTGACACCGACATGCCGGGCCGCCCGCTCCCCCAGTGAAAGAATGTCGAGCTGACGAGACAAAGCGAATGCGATGAGCGTGCCGATCACGCACAGGGGTGCGACGAGGGTGACTTGCTGCCAGCACGCACCGGCGATGGACCCCATCTGCCAGAACACGATCTGTTCACGGGCGGATGTGGGCGCGCGAAAAACGATGAATGAGATGATCGCTCCGGCGACCGCGTTGACGGCGACGCCCATCAAAATCAACGTCACGACTTCGGTGCGTCCTTCGTGTCGAGACATGACATAGACGATGAATGTGGTGATCAGCCCGCCGACGAATGCCAGCGTCGGTGTGGTGAGAGGCCCCAGGAATGTCCATCCGGCGATGACCGACAGTGCGGCACCAACCGCTGCTCCAGAGGAGACACCCACTGTTCCAGGCTCGGCCAACGGGTTGCCAAATATGCCCTGCATCAACGCGCCCGCGACCGCCAGCGAGATTCCCACCAGGATGCTCATCGCGATGCGAGGAAAGCGCACGTTCCACAGGGCTTCATCACCGAATGGGTGGGTGGGTGCAGGAAACCACGGCAAGCCGATTTTATGAGTAACGGATCCGAGGACTTGGTCGAAGGGAATGACGAGTTGGCCGAGCGCCGCAGACACGAGCACCGTGATGACCAGTAGAGCGGTCATCACGGTGAAGACGATGAGGGTGCGGGGCCGGGCAGTTGTCACTGACGCGCGCCGCTTTGTCCGCCGTGACCGCGCCCTGTTCCAGCGCCGCCGTGTTGCCCTGTGCGCGCCGCCATCTCATCGAGGCGTTTTTGAACAATGGCTGGCTTATGGTCAGGAAGGTACGCGCGCTCCGGATCATACAGTGCCTGCCCTAACGCCACGATCACATCAGCCGTTCGCGGCCCCCACGTCATGACCTCGTAGTCAGACATGTCGATGATGCGGCGATTCTGCCCGGCAGGTGTCTGTGCAATGCCGGGCAATTTCAACATCGCATCTAGCCCGCCAACCGACGCAATGGACAGTGTCATCGTCACGATCACGTCTGGAGCCGCCTGCACCAGCGCTTCAGCATTGGTAGGTTGGGATCCTTCGAACCCCACTTCCGTTGCCACGTCGGTCGCTCCCAATGCTTCAATCAGCGCGTCGGCTCCTGAATTCTGGCCGAACCAGTCGTAGATTTTGGGACCGCGCATATACAGGAATGCGGCGCGTGGCCGTGCCGACGAATCAGTAGGAGCAATGGAAGCAACTGCCTGGCGTGCGTTCGCAATTTCCTGGTCGGTGCGCGTAGCCAGCTGAGCGCCCAGCTCGTGGACACCCAGAGCATCGGCCACCGCTTTGATTTGAGTACCGACAGCGTCAAGGCCGCCCTCGTGCACGTCAGGTATGAACACGACGGGGATGCCCGTGTCGCGTAGCTGCTCGTGGACCTGTCGCGGTCCGATATTGTCGTCGGTAATGATGACCGAGGGGTGCAGCGCCAGGATGGATTCGGCGTTGAGTTCGTGCCCGTTTCGCGTGACTTGTGGCAGATTGTCGAGGCCGGGGATCGCCGTGGCCGTGTCCCTGCCGACCAGCTGGCATCCAAATCCGAGCGCGTACACGATGGACGCGAGTCCGCCGTTATTGTTCAGGGCAAGAATGCGCGTGGTGTCCGTAACCGTCTGGCGCGCACCGTCATCACTGGTCACGGTGGCAGGCAATGTCTGTGAGCTGGTTGGATCGTCGGAAATTGGGATGATCTGGTCGCTTCGCGTGTACGCGGTTGTTGGCCCCTTGAGCTGTAGCGGGTCGGGCAGATTGGCCTGAACTGATTCCGACAAGTCAAAGTCGCGGGCTTGGGTGGAGGCTGGCGGCATGTCGCATGCGCTGGCATCGGATTCGGGTACTGTCGCAATGTTGGCGCACCCGGTGACCGTCATGACGAGGGCACACGTGAGTGTACTCAGGCATGCAGCTGGTGTCCACGAAGCCGCTTTCACTGTTGAAACTCCATCTGTCGCAGTCGGTTTGGCCAGTTGGTAAACCTCGTGCTTATATGACGCTGTTTCACATAAAAACGGCTTACCCACGTAAGAGTACGATGTCCCTACGTGGTCGGCAAATTAACACCGCCGATGGACTATCACACCTGTTTCAGCAGATCCTGTACGTCCAGTTGAACGGGTCGTCTGCACGTCCCATCTGAATGTCGGTGAGCTGGTGGTAGATCTTTTCAGTGAGCGGCCCCACCGGGATCGTCGCATCGAAATCATCATTGGCCAGGCGGCCGATGGGTGTGACGACAGCGGCAGTTCCACATGCGAAGACCTCGCTGACGGCACCCGACTGAATGCCGCTGACCAGGTCGTCCAGGGCGATCGGCTTTTCTTCAACATCCACGCCCTGTGAGCGCAGGAGCTGGCAGATCGCGGAGCGCGTGCCGCCTTCCAGAATGACGCCAGTCAGTTCAGGTGTGCACACTCGTCCGTCGCTCATCACCACGAACATGTTCATGCCGCCGAGTTCTTCCAGATAGCGTTCCTCGTAACTGTCGAGGAAGCAGACTTGCGAAAAGCCCTTTTCCCCTGCCAGTTGCTGCGGGAGCAGTGAAGCAGCGTAGTTGCCGCCTGCTTTGGCGCTTCCTGTTCCGCCCGGGCCTGCGCGGTGGAAACCTCGGGAGACCCAGATCGACACTGGTTGGAATCCACCCACGAAATACGGGCCCGAGGGAGATCCAATCACGTAGTAGTCAATGCGCGAAGCCGAGTGGACGCCTAAGAACGCCTCAGATGCGAACATGAAGGGCCGCAGATACAGGCTCGATCCTTCTACGTCAGGCACCCATTTTTCGTCGGCACGAACATAGTCTACGAGCGAGCCCACGAAGTCTTCGCGGTCCATCTGTGGAAGTGCAAGACGGTGAGCGGAATGATTAATGCGGGCAGCGTTGTATCCGGGGCGGAATGTCCATACGGAGCCGTCCTCATGGCGGTACGCCTTGAGTCCTTCGAAGACGGACTGACTGTAGTGAAACACGGCTGCAGCCGGCGACAAGTTCAGGTCCTGGAATGGAATGATTTCACGGTCGTGCCATCCCTGCTGCGGTGTCCACGCCATGTGTGCCATGTGGTCAGTGAAGCGGTGACCGAAGGTGAGGTCCTTCATGATGCCGTCGTAGGTCGCCTGATCAGCGGGCGAGGTGTTCTTTTCGAGCGGGAAGCGCCCAGCAATTCGGTCGGCGTCCGGAAGAGGCTGGCTACCTGCTTGTTCCAATTGCGTGGGCTGATGCTCAACAGTCATCGTTACTCCTCATCGTCACTGACTTTCGCATTCGCTAGCTGCAGCCTATCGCTCTGCACCGCAGAACAATATGACAGTCCATATGTCGACCTGTTTCGCGCGAGCGGACGCCTCGGGCGCACACTGCTCAGCCGCGCGGGGTCGAGCCACTGCACGTGGTCGGCGTGAACGCGCGCACTCTGGCTGCGCGAGGGCTACGCTCACCTCAGTCCCACGGCAACTGGCACACTTCCTAGTCGCGTGCCAGTTGCGCTGCGATATCGCTGCCAATCTGTTCTGTTGAACGCACCAGCTGCTCACCGCTTGCCTGCGCGTCAGCGCGACGCTGCATGTCGCGTTCGATGGCATCGTGGACTGCGCCTGCTTCCTCGCGATATCCCAAGTGTTCCAACAGCATTCCGACCGATGCGATCGCAGCTGTCGGGTCTGCCTTTCCTGTCCCGGCGATGTCGGGGCCAGATCCGTGGACCGGTTCGAACATCGAGGGGTGAGTACCCTCGGGATTGATATTGCCCGATGCTGCCAAGCCGATTCCACCGGTTACCGCGCCGGCAAGGTCGGTCAGGATATCTCCGAAGAGATTGTCGGTGACGATGACATCGAATCGGCCCGGGTCGTTCACCATGTAGATCGTGGCGGCATCGATGTGGACATAGTCGACAGTGACGTTCGGGTAGTGTGCGCCGATTTCTTCCACCGTGCGCTGCCACAGTCCCCCGGCATTGACGAGGACGTTGTGCTTGTGCACCAGCGTCAGGTGGTGCGCTGGACGGACGGCCGCCTGTTCGAAAGCGTATTTCACTACGCGTTGCACGCCAAAGGCGGTGTTCACGGACACCTCGGTGGCAATTTCCTGGTCGGTGCCGGTACGTATGGCGCCACCATTTCCGCAGTACAGGCCTTCTGTCCCCTCGCGCACGACAGTGAAATCAACGGTGCCGGGATCGGCCAGGGGGGTTGCAACTCCCGGGTAGTACAGCGAGGGACGCAAGTTGACGTAGTGATCCAGGCTGAAGCGCAGCTTCAACAGTAAACCGCGTTCCAGCACGCCTGAGGGCACTGACGGGTCGCCCACTGCGCCCAAAACGATCGCATCGGAATCATCGATCCGGGCAAGGTCCTCGTCGGTGAGAATCTCACCAGTGGAGTGGTAGCGATGGGCGCCCAGGTCAAAGTCGGTGGTGTCAATGTGTGTACCTGAGCCAGCAAGTGCGGCCTCCAGTGCGCGCAGTCCTTCCGGCACAACTTCGCGCCCGATGCCATCTCCGGGAATTACAGCTAATTTCAACCGTGTCATGGCTTCATTGTGTCGCTTCAATCTGCGCTCACGGCTCCTCGTCCACCATGCGAATGAGCGGCCCACATGGCGGACACTGTGCTCCGCACATGGTGGTCATGAAGGCCTACGCATAGACCGGGGGTGGCACCTGTTCGGTGCCACCCCCGGCTCACGGTCATCAACTGAAAGATCAGCGAGCTGCTGAGCCATCCGTGTAGTCCTCGTCAACGGAGGCCCATCCGAACTTGCGGCGCAGTTCCTGACCGGTCTTTTCAATGGGGTGGCTTTCTTCCTCGGCACGCAGTGCCTTGAACTCCTGGCCGCCCGCTTCCTGGTCAGCAATGAATCGGTGCGCGAAGGAGTCGTTTTGAATGTCCGCCAGCACCTCTTTCATCGCTTCCTTGACCTGCGGGCCGATCACACGCGGACCGGACACGTAGTCACCGTACTCAGCTGTGTCGGAGCACGACCAGCGCTGCTTTGTGATGCCGCCCTCGTTAATGAGGTCGACGATCAGCTTCATCTCGTGGCACACCTCGAAGTAGGCGATCTCGGGCTGGTAGCCAGCCTCAACGAGGGTTTCGAAGCCGGCCTGGATCAGGTGCGAGACGCCACCGCACAGCACGGTCTGCTCACCGAACAGGTCGGTTTCGGTTTCTTCGGTGAAGGTCGTCTTGATGACGCCGGCGCGGGTGGCACCCAGGCCCTTGGCGTATGCCAGAGTCAGATCCCATGCGTTGCCTGACGCGTCGTTTTCCACTGCGACAACAGCTGGAACGCCCTTGCCGTCAACGAACTGGCGGCGAACAGTGTGGCCAGGGCCCTTGGGCGCAACCATACACACGTCATGGTTCTTGCCCGGGTCGATGTAGCCGAAGCGGATGTTGAAGCCGTGTGCGAAGAACAGTGCCGCATCTTCCTTCAGGTTCGGCTCGATCTGCTCTGCGTAAACGGTGCGCTGGACCTGGTCGGGGACCAGAATCATGACGACGTCCGCTTCCTTGACAGCTTCGGGAACGTCCTCTACTTTCAGGCCTGCCTTTTCGGCCTTGTCCCACGAGGATGAGCCAGGGCGAAGTCCCACCACCACGTCAACGCCGGAATCTTTCAGGTTCAGGGCGTGAGCATGTCCTTGAGAGCCGTATCCGATGATGGCGACCTTCCTGGACTGGATCAGCGACAAATCTGCTCCGTCGTCATAGATGATTTCAGCCATTGTTCTAAATCTCCTTGAGTTGATCTGTGATTGAGCGTTGACCGCGGCCAATGGCGACAGCGCCTGATTGAACGATTTCTGTGATGCCAAATGGCTCAAGTGCGCGCACGAGGGCGTCGAGCTTTTGACCAGATCCAATGGATTCGATCACCACCGATTCCGGTTGGACGTCAACAACGTGAGCACGGAACAAATCGACCACTTCGAGCACGGGGGTGCGGTGTGCACCATGCGTGCGCACCTTAATCAGCATGAGTCGGCGTTCCACGCTGGAATCTGGCTCAAGTTCAACGACTTTGATGACGTTGATCAGCTTGTTGAGCTGCTTGGTGATCTGTTCAAACGGCAGACCATCGGCTTCAACGATGATCGTCATGCGGGAAATCTTCGGGTGTTCGGTTTCCCCCACTGCCAGGGATTGAATGTTGAATGCGCGGCGGGCAAAAAGTGCCGCCACTCGGGTGAGGACGCCCGGCTTGTTTTCCACCAGCACTGACAAGGTTCGCAAGTGTCCCATCAGTCAGTCCTCCGTTTCCCAGTTCGGAGCCATGTCCTTGGCGTACATGATGTCGTCGTTTGAAACTCCGGCTGCGACCATCGGCCACACCATCGAATCTCGCGACACCCTGAAGTCCAGTAAGACAGGTCGATCATTGAATGACATTGCCCAGTCGATCGCTTCGTCCACCTCGTCCTCAGTTCGCACGGTCCGTGCTTCGAGGCCGTAGGCTTTCGCCAGTGCCACGAAGTTCGGAACCTGGTCACCTTCGTCGGGGTTGAGGTCGGTATTCGAATAGCGTTTCGAATAGAACAGTGACTGCCACTGCCGCACCATGCCCAGCACCGAGTTGTTGATCAAGGCAATCTTGATCGGGATCCGGTTCACCACGCAGGTGGCGAGCTCCTGGTTGGTCATCTGGAATGATCCGTCGCCGTCAATTGCCCACACCACCGTGTCGGGTTGTCCGACCTGCGCTCCCATCGCGGCTGGAATGCAGTAGCCCATTGTTCCCAGTCCGCTGGAGGAAATGAAGTGGTGAGGCTTGTCGAGGGTGAGGAACTGGGCCGCCCACATCTGATGTTGCCCCACGCCGGTGGTGAAGATAGCACCAGGTGCGTGAGCTGACAGGCGCGAGATCACGCCCTGGGGGGCAAGGCGCCCGTCTTCCGGTTCAGTCCACCCCATCGGGTAAGTGTCGCGCAGCCTGTTGAGGTAGCGCCACCACCCGCCCAGATCGGCAGGTTTACTGGCGTCTTGTACAGCCTTGACGGCAGCCTTCAGGCGAGGCAGGGTCGCTGCCAGATCGCCCACGATGGGAATGTCTGCCACTCGGTTCTTCGAGATCTCCGCTGCATCGATGTCCACGTGGATCACACGTGCGCGACGCGCGAAGGAGTCGAGGTTTCCTGTCACGCGGTCATCGAACCGTGCACCCAGAGAAACAACGAGGTCGGCACGCTGCAAGGCTCCCACCGCTGCGACCGTTCCGTGCATTCCCGGCATTCCCAGGCAGTGCTGATCCGAGTCGGGGAATGCGCCGCGCGCGGTCAGTGTGGTCACCACTGGTGCGTTGGTCGCTTCCACCAGTTCTGCCAGCGCCTCGGAACTGCGCGAGCGGATCACGCCACCGCCGACGTACAGAACTGGAGCTTGAGCTGTCGCAATGGCAGCCGCTGCTGCGCGCACCTGCTTCTTGTGCGGCTTAGCGGCAGGCCTGTAGCCCGGCAGGTCGAATGCCGGTGGCCACGAAAATTCCATCTGTGCGTTTTGGGCAGATTTTGTCACGTCGACGAGGACGGGGCCTGGCCGCCCGGTCGATGCGATGTGGAATGCTTCAGCGATCAACGAGGGGATTTCCTGCGCGTCCGTCACCAGGAATGAGTGCTTGGTGAGCGGCATGGACGCGCCCACGATGTCTGCTTCCTGGAATGCGTCAGTGCCGATCATGGAGGCACCGACCTGGCCTGTAATGACGACGATCGGAACAGAGTCCATATTGGCATCAGCCAGTGCAGTCAATGTGTTGGTTGCTGCCGGCCCGGACGTCACGATCGCAACGCCCACTTTTCCAGTCGCCAGGGCGTACCCCTCGGCGGCGTGTCCTGCTCCTTGTTCGTGTCGAACCAGAATGTGACGCATGGATGAATCCATGAGCGGGTCGTAAGTCGGCAAGATCGCGCCACCTGGCATACCGAAAATGTCGGTCACGCCCAGTGCTTCCAGGCTCGCGACGATGGCCTGCGCCCCGGTCATTGTCTGTGTTGGAGTATCGCCCATGTTCATGGTGTCCTCTCAATGGTTTGTGTGGTGGTACAAAAAAATCCCCTTCGCTCCAAGCGTGGGGATTAGGCGTGCGTTCCACCTGACATTTACGCAGCAGGATACGCACGCCGACCTACGAGGAGGATGACGTCCGTCACTGCGATAATGTTCTGCACGTCTCATACGTTACGGCTCCGTCGGGCCACGAGTCCTGGAATCTCATATTGTGAGAACCGGGCGTCATTAGCCAGATTGCCTGCGCTTCACAGGCAGCCCTCCGCACCCTTTCTTCGCGCCTTTTCGGCAAGCATCCGGCATCGGTGCAGTATCAAACCTGCAGCACGCCCTCGTCATCCCTACACCACGCCAGCAGGCCCCATGCGAGCCGGGCCAGAAAGCCAGTCGCGTCACATTCGCCAAATGTGACGACAATTGGGACGATAGACTGTCGCCCCCTGAGAAATACCTGAGATAATGCCAGAGCATGTAGACCTTTGGAACTTAATGGGAGTGTGCCTGTGGCCTCTGTATTCTCATTTTTGGCTGAACAGCCCGTGCTGTTCCTGTTCATCCTGATCGGCATCGGGATGGCGTTTGGCCGCGTCAAAGTTCGTGGAATCGGACTGGGTGCCGCCGCGGTGTTGTTCTTCGCGATCATCCTGGCTGCGTGGGCGGAAACATACGGTGTTGAGCTGCGCGTCACCCGTGAACTCGGCACGCTTGGCCTGGCCCTGTTCGCCTTTGCTATCGGTATTACCTCCGGCGCATCCTTCTTCCACAATCTGCGCAAGGCCATCGGACCAATCCTTATCATGGTCGTGCTGTACATCGTGGCCGCTTCGGTCGGCCTGCTGGTCGGACGCGGATTCGGCATGAGCACCGCGATGATCACGGGCACATTTGCCGGTGCTACGACGAACACGCCCGCTCTGGCTGCCGCCGGAGAAGCGTCCGGCGACCCAGGTGCTGCTACTGTTGGCTACTCCATTTCCTACATTTTTGGTGTCATCGGCATGCTCGGTGCTGCGGCTGCTGCCCTGTCATACGGCAAGCACGACAAAGATGCGCCCAGCCCGCTGGCTAACCGCACCATCCGCGTCGAGCGCGAAGACCATCCCTTCATTGGTGACATCTACGAAAAGCTCGGCAGCCGCGTGACGTTCTCGCGTCTGCGCCGCGGTGAGGCTGGCCCGATCACGCGCCCATCCATGTCGGACACACTCGATCCTGGTGACCTGCTGACAGTTGTTGGCCCGCGTGAACTTGTGGCGCGTGTTGCCACCGAGCTTGGGCACTCCTCCTCGCACTCACTGTTGCAGGACCGCTCCTACCTGGACTTCCGCCGCATGACAGTGTCTGACCCGAAGGTCGCTGGGCGAACAGTGGGAGACCTTGATTTCGCCACTCGTTTTTCCGCCACGATTTCTCGTGTACGTCGCGGTGACGTGGATATGGTCGCAGAGCCCGGACTGGTGCTCCAGCAAGGTGACCGCGTGCGTGTGGTTGCTCCGACCTCCAAGATGAAGAAGATTACCGAGTTCTTCGGTGACTCGGCACGCGGCCTGTCTGACGTGAACCCGGTCGCTCTGGGCATCGGCATGGCGCTGGGCATTTTGCTGGGCGAGCTGAAGTTCTTCACCCCCACCGGTGAGTATTTCTCGATCGGTTCCGCTGCCGGCACGCTGATCATAGGCCTGATCTTTGGCAAGATCGGTCGCGTCGGCCCGATCGTCACCGCGATCCCCTACACCGCATGCCAGGTGCTCTCGGAGTTCGGTTTGCTGGTCTTCCTCGCTCAGGCCGGAGCCGTCGCAGGCGGTCAGATCATCGAAGCGTTCACATCAGGCGCATGGTGGAAGATCTTCCTGCTCGGCGTCATTATCACGTTGATCATGGCGATCGGCATGTACTGTTCGATGCGCTGGATCTTCAAGATGGGCGGCACGCGTCTGGCCGGTGTACTTGCGGGTTCGCAGACCCAGCCTGCGGTATTGGCGTTTGCGAATGGCCGCACGAACATGGATCCTCGTGTGGCGCTCGGCTACGCACTGGTCTACCCGGTGGCCATGATCGGCAAGATCATGGTGGCGCAGGTCTTCGGCGCCATGTAGCTGCTGAGTTTCGCCGCCGTTTCAGCTGGCGGACAAGTGATTGGCGGGTCGCCCTCGTTCCTCCTTTATGGACGAGGGCGACCCGCTTTTTGTGCGAGCTGGCTACTGATCTTTGTCGTTGCCCTTGCGGACCTTGTCCGAACGGAGCGACTGACGTTTGCGCCGCTCATCAATCAGGTTCAATGCGGCAGCAATAAACAGGACCAGCATCCCGCCACCCAAAGCAGGCCCAGGAACTGCGCCGCGTACCACAAGCGCATAAATCAACCCGCCACCCAACAGCACAGTGGCAATAACATACAAAGCATCACTGGTCATCTTCACAGTCATTGTGAATCACCGACCCATTCTTGCAATAGTCATGTTTCATGCATTCCTGCGTAAAGCCGTTCTTCCACCCTTCATAGGCCACCACGCCAACCGGGCCGAGCGCAACTGCACCTGCGTAAATCCCCCAGCCAATAGAGCCTTTCCATTGGCTCCAAATAATCTGCCCCGAAGCTGCTCGAGATACACCGTCATCGCGAGCAACCGTATAGCCGAGGGTAAGTGCCGCGACAACAGCCCACAACCGCAGGCGCATTATTCCACACCTGCTAATAATGAGGGTATCAGAGTGCCGCCGGCTCAACAAGGTTCGGCGACAAGCTGCCGCGCACAGCAGCTGTCTGACGGAAAGGGCATGCGACGCGAACTATGGGGTTGAGTGAATGGTGCGCCAAGGCCAGCATGTCAGATGCAATCACGTCAGATGCAATCAACCGGTCAAGGTCATTGCACTGCCCATAAGTCAACCGGTCAAGGTCATTGCACTGCCCATGAATCAACCGGTCAAGGTAAGAGAGCTGAAAAACTGGCCGGCACGCGTCGGCGACAGCGCCTTTTCCGCACTATTCCGCGGTTCTCACATGGTGAGATCGCGCGGTGACGGCGTTCTACCTTAACCGGTTGATCTTCGCAACGTCGGCTACCTTGACCGGTTGATTAATACCTTGAACAGTTGACCGTCACTGTGGCGAGGTGCCCAGCAGCGCACTGACAGACCTTGACCCGTTGACAGTACCCGCATGACGTTGATGCGCAGCAATCCCTGCGCGCCCTCTCACGGGGTGCCGCACGCCGTGCCGGCGCTGCAGCGGTATACCACCGGCTACCGCCCGTCGGCTCCTTCAGGGAAAGGATCGACCTCATCGCCCAGGCTGTCACCCAGCTCATCAACGTCACCCTCGTCGATTGCCCCAGCCAGGCCGAGCGAAGGCACAGACACTGGACGCTCCATCAGCCAGTTGCGGTCAGTGAGCATGCGCGCAACCGCCAGACCCACGCCGATTGAAATAACCGTGAAGAACACGGAGAAAAGTGCGGCAGACGCGTCATTGATGTTCCCGTTGTTCAGGTAAGCCAGCGAACGGTACAACGGCACACCCGGGATCATGATGACAACGGCGGGCACCGACAGACTCACGCGTGAGTAACGATGGCTCGAACGCGCCACCAGCGACGCCAGCAGACCCGCGCACAGTGCCGCAATCCCCACAGCAGCCTGAACGGGCACATGCAACTCGTCCACCATCGCCAGACGACCCGTGTTGATCGTCGCACCGATCAGCGCAGCGTAGGCACTGACCTTGGGCGGCGTATTAAACAACATAGCGAACCCGTAAGACGCGATATACGAGGTCAGGAACCGCAGCAGGTACAGCACCCACGGCATCAGGTGATAGTCATACTGAGGGGTGACCGACCAGTGGAAAATCAACGACACGCTCCACACGGCCACACCCGCCGACACCATCAGCATCGTGACATAGACCAGACGCGGAATCCCCGCCTGAAAATCGTGACGCACCAGGTCAATGATGCCGGTGACCAACGGGAATCCTGGCACCAGGAAGAGCACTGCTGAAATGAAACCGGCCTGGTGGGTTGGTTCGACGTTCATGAAGTGCTGCGCGGCTGCCACCAGTGAAATGTAGATCGTGGAGGCCAATGCACCGCACGCCATCCACACGCCGAAGTGATTCATGCGACGGTGAAGCATCTGGCGGCGCAGATACTGACCGAAGAAGGCCGCGATGGCAACAACGGAGCACTCCACCCAGCCGCCGTGATTAAGAAACGAGAACGCCGCGCATGCGATACCCGATGCCAACGCGTTCGGCAGCGTCGAATACAACGGCGGCACGTGCTCGATCTCATCAAGTGTGGAGTCGACTTCCTCGATGCTGATCGATCCGGGCCCGCCCAGGCCATTGACGAAACTCGCAAGCCGGTCGATGCGGTCAGCGTTGACACCCATCGCGCGCTGCTCGGCAAGCTCGGTGCGGAAGGTGCCCGACGCGTACGCCGTGGAGATAATCTCGGTGTATGTCACCTGCGCGTGGTGCTGCTCAATGCCGACTGCCTGCGCCAGACGAGCCATGCCGTGTTTGACGCGGAATGCACTCGCACCGCTGGACAACAGCATCTGTCCCAGACGCAACACGATACGCGACGCGTGAGCAAGGCGATCGTGAGCCACCATACGGTGCAGCGTCAGTGAGGTGCGTTCACGCTCGGTGTGAGCGTACCGGTTGTGGTCTGTGCCCGTGACTGCATCCTCACGCGCCGCAGCAGTGCGTTCAGGAGCACCTCGCCCGGCATCGCCCCGCCTGGTATCGCCGCCACCAGGCTCATTGCGGCCTGGCCTGCCGTGACGGGAACCGTCGCGACCGGGTTCGTCGTGCCTGGGATCGTCGTGCGCGGCTGTGCCCGACGAGGGCAACTCGTTGGACGCAGGTGCCGAAAAGTTCGACGTCGAGCTGGCAGTCGAATCATCTGAGGCAGAGTTTTTCACAGTAATAAATGGTGCCACCATCGACACCTCCTTGCCTAGGACAGGTGACCCGCTTCCCATCTCACACGGTGAATATCACAACGCACAGGTCTTCATCTCGCATTAACGTGTGACTAGTGTGGGCTGCGTATATAGTGACCGCCCGCCCACACACCGATTAAACAGTCGCGATGCGTCCGCAGTGACACACAGCGCACTGACCGCATCTGGGATAGGAGCTTTTGTGAAACGTTCACGAGTCATCGCCGCGTTGGCCACCCTCGTCATGGGAATGACTGCGTGTGCGGGCCCGGATGCTTTCAACTCGAGCCAGTCCGGTCAAAGCGCCGGCGGCCAGGCGAACGCAGCGGCCACCATCGATATTGGCTCCCTGTACGAGCCGACGAACCTATCAAACTCAGGTAGCGGTGGGCAGGGCGCGACCGAAGCGCTGACAGGCAACGTGTATGAAACACTGTTCCGCCTGACTGATTCGGGTGACGTGGAACCATGGCTGGCCACTGAAGACGTCGTCTCCGAAGATGGACTGACCCATACGCTCACCATTCGTGAGGGCGTGACGTTCTCCTCGGGAAAAGAGATGACCGTCAACGACGTTGTCGCCTCCATCAAGCACCTACTGTCTGACGAATCGCAGTCCGCGCGCAAGAAGGAAGTATCCGTTATCTCTGACGTGCAGGCACCTGACAGCACGACCGTCGTCCTGACGCTGTCAGAGCCTTCCGTTTCACTGGACTATGACCTGTCCGGCATGTGGGTTGTTCCCGAAGGGCTCGACACCACGACGCAAACTGACGGCACCGGACCCTACACGGTGGAGGGGTGGACGAAAGGTTCGACCCTCACGCTGAAGGTTCGCGAGGACTACTGGGGTGACAAGCCTGCCAATGCCGGTGCCATCTTCCACTACTTCACCGATGTGACGTCCATGACGAACGCTCTGCAGGCCGGTGACATCGACATTGTGACGAATGTGCAGTCACCGGATGCGATCCCCACTTTCGATTCGAACGCGAACTTCACCGTTTCTGACGGCATGTCCACGACGAAGGAACTGCTCGCTTTCAATGACCGACTCAAGCCGTTCGATGATGCGCGCGTGCGCAAAGCTGTCTACTCAGCCATTGACCGCGACAAACTCCTGGAGTCCGTGTGGGCGGACAAGGGACAGGTCATCGGCTCGATGGTGCCGCCCTCGGACCCGTGGTATGAGGACCTGACTGACCTGAACCCTTACGATCCGGAGTTGTCGCGCTCACTGCTGGCCGAAGCCGGACTGGCTGACGGCTTCTCCTTCACGCTGGACACTCCGACCTACGATCCGCATCCACTGGTCGCTGAGTTCGTCAAGAGCGAGCTGGCCAAGATCGGTGTAACCGTGACGATCAATCCGATCACCGCTGACGAATGGTATTCCAAGGTCTTCACAAACAAGGATTTCGAAGCCACGTTGCAGGAGCACGTCAACACTCGCGACGTCGTGTGGTACGCCAACCCGGATTTCTACTGGGGCTACGACAATCCTGAAGTGTCCGACCTTGTCGAGCGTTCTCAGCACGCGCATTCCACCGATGAACAAGCCGACCTGCTGCGCCAGGCCAACAGGATTATTGCCGAGGAAGCCGCAAGCGCCTGGCTCTACCTGTACCCTCAAGTTGTGATCGCACGGTCTCATCTGAGCGGATACGGGGTCAACGGGTTGAACTCACAGTTCTTCGTGGCGGGGATTAGCGAGTCCGAGTGATCCGGTACCTGGTTCGTCGCAGCGCATTGCTGGTTGCCACTGGGGTGGCGGGCCTCATTGCAATATTTGTGCTGCTCAGGCTCCTGCCCGGCGACCCAGCCAATGCGCTTTTGACATCGACCGCAACGCCGGAACAGATTGAGGCGGCGCGCCGTCAGGTCGGATCTGACCAGCCGGTTGTGACCCAGTTCGTCCGCTGGATTTCTGACCTGGCGCATGGCGACCTGGGCACGTCGTTTACATCAGGAACGTCGGTGGGTGCTGAGATTGCCTCACGCCTGTCGGTGACCATTCCTCTGACTCTGATCGCCTTCACATTCGCCCTGATCATTGCCATTCCTCTGGGATACGTGGCGGCTCGATGGCGCAACGGGCCTGCCGGCCTGATCGTGTCGATCTTTTCGCAGATCGGCATCGCTGTTCCAGTTTTCTGGATCGCCATGATGGCGGTGATCGTTTTTGCCGTCAGGTTGCGTCTGGTGCCCGCGAGCGGTTTCCCACCCCAGGGATGGGGTACCCCGTTCCTCGCGTGGACGGCACTCGTCCTGCCGGTCAGCACCATCGCTTTCGTCTCCAGCGCGTCGATGACGCGCTACACCCGCTCAGCCGCCCTCGATGTCATTGACTCAGGCTACATGGCGTGCGCGCGGGCGCTGGGCCAGTCGCGCACGCGCGCAATGATCCGTCACGGTTTGCGCAACGCATCGATCCCGGTGATCTCGGTAGCCAGCATCGAGCTTGCAACAACCTTCATCGGTGCAGTCGTTGTTGAGCAGGTTTTCGCTCTGCCCGGCCTGGGCTCCATGCTGACCCGAGCGATCGCTCAGCATGATTTCCCCTCTATTCAAGGGGTCCTGCTTGTCTCCACCGCCCTCGTGCTGGTCATCGGGTTCCTTGCTGACGTGCTTCAACGTATCGTTGATCCGCGTCTGCGCACTTCCCTGACAGGAGGTCGCGCGTAAATGACTCCCGCACCCTCCCCTTCGCCATCCGCTCCGCGCCGCCGGACCAGTCGAACCGGCAGAGCCGGCCTGATCATCGGCGTCGTTCTTCTCTCCGCGGTCGCCCTGGCCGCCCTCATCTCACTGTTCTGGCTGCCCTACCCTGTCGATGACACGTCGGGCGGCCGACTGGAAGGCGCATCGTGGCAGCACTGGCTCGGCACCGACCGCCTAGGCCATGACATCGCTACACGCGTACTGATCGGTGCGCGTATCGCGCTGACGGTCGGCGCCGGCGCAGCGCTCATCGCATCCATCATCGGCATCAGCTTCGGACTCCTTGCAGCACTTTCGCGCGGCTGGTTCGACGATGTGGCCTCCTCGATCCTGGACGTCCTCATCGCCTTTCCGACACTACTGCTCGCCATGCTGATGGTCGCAGTTGGAGGCGCATCACTGCTGACCGTCACGGTGGCGATTGGCCTGTCGGCATCTGCCGTGATAGCGCGGCTGACGCGCATCCTCACATCACGTGTGCTGCGCGAGCAGTACGTGGTTGCCGCACGCACGTCCGGAGTGGGGACCCTTGGCATTGTCTGGCGCCATGTTCTACCCAATATCTGGCCCTTCCTGATCGTCAACGTGGCCGTCCTGTTCGGTTCGGCGGTTCTGGCTGAAGCAGGATTGTCCTACCTGGGGCTGGGCACTCCCCCGCCGAACGCGTCATGGGGACGTCTGCTGCTGGATGCTCAGGCCACGTTCACCACACAGCCTCTGGGCGCAATCGCACCAGGCGTCGCCATCGTCGTCCTCGTGATCGGCGCAAATCTACTGTCGGATGGCCTGCGCGCCGTGGTCGATCCTACCCAGCAGGAGGCCTCATGACCGCGCCACTGCTCCAGGCCAACGATCTGACCGTGCGCATCGGCGGCAGCACGATTCTGGACTCGCTCAATCTGACCATGAATCGCGGCGAGCACGTGGGCATGATCGGTGCGTCCGGGTCGGGTAAATCAATGTTCGCCAAGACTGTGATGGGGCTTCTGCCTTCGCCAGTTCAGGTGAGCGGATCTTTACGGGTGAGCGACCTCGATGTGGCCAGCGCCTCTGAAAAAGACTTGCGCAGTTTCCGCGGAGCCACTGCCGCAATGGTTTTCCAGGATCCCCTGTCTGCCCTCGATCCGCTCATGCGTATCGGTAAGCAGTTGGAATGGCCGCTGGCCCACCATCAGCATGTACGAGGGCGACGCGCCATGCGCGCTGCAATCAATGAAGCGCTGAGCGGAGTGCAGCTACCTGATCCTGAACGCGTTGCCCACGCATTTGCGCATGAACTGTCCGGAGGCCAGCGCCAACGCGTGGCGATTGCGCTGGCGCTGGCCTGTCAGCCAGACCTCCTGATCGCAGATGAGCCCACCACGGCGCTGGACGTAACAGTGCAGGCGCATATTCTGGATGTCCTCACCCAGGCCACGCGCCAGCACGACACTGCGTTACTGTTCATCTCTCATGACCTTCCGGTGGTCGCACAGATGGCTGATCGCATCGTCGTCATCGAGGAGGGACGGATCAGCGACGACGTGTCAACCTCGAACCTCGTGGCCGCAGACGCAACGGATCTGAGCGATGGCACACGCCGCATTGTGGAGGCGGCGCGCCACCTCGACACGATGATGGACACTATCCAGTCCCGCGACGATCGGAGGGACAACGATGAGTGATTCTGCTCTGATTTTTGACGACGTCACCTTCCACTACCCGTCAACAGATGCCGGCATTGACCACTTCAGCGTGCACCTCGAGCCGGGCGCACGCGTCGCCCTCGTCGGTGAATCCGGAAGCGGGAAAACCACAGCTGCGCGGCTGGGTCTGGGATTGTTGCCCGCGCAGTCGGGGTCTGTCACCTTTGCCGGGATGCCGGTGCGCTCGCGTTCGCGCAGTATCATGCGCAATTTCCGTTCACACGTTCAGGCGGTGTTCCAGGATCCGTATTCTTCCCTCAACCCGCGTATGCGTGTCGGGGCGATCGTTGCCGAGCCGCTGCACGCGCTGAAGGTGGCGTCGGGCGCACGGGCGCGGGAGATGGTGCACGAAGCATTGCGCCTGGTCGGTGTCGATCCGCAGCGTGCTGACGAGTATCCTCGAACTTTTTCAGGTGGGCAGCGTCAACGCATCGCCATTGCCCGGGCGCTGGTGTCTGAGCCGAGCGTCATCATCGCTGATGAACCTGTTTCGGCACTGGATATGGCGACGCGCGCCTCCGTCATGGAGATGATCGATTCGATCACCCGTGAGCGCGGCATGTCGCTTCTGCTGGTTTCTCACGATCTGGCGACCGTGGCCTCAGCGTGCGACACTATCGTCGTGCTCAAGGATGGGCACGTCGAAGATCGCGGCCCGACTCGTCGTGTATTGTCAGCTCCCGAGGGCGACTATGCGCGCGCACTGATTGCTGCAATTCCTCGACTGCCAAGCGGCACCGACTGACTCACCGGAAATACCGTCCGGCTCGAAGGACGCGCCGGCTGGATAGTAGGTAGCACCGCCAAGGGCCGACACTCCTCTCATTGAGGTGGAGGCATCGCCTAGGTGGATGTGATAGCCACCAGCAAGGAGGTGCGGCACATGCTAGTAGCGTGTTGTATTGCCTGCTCGGTCCTGCTGGGAGCGTGTTTGCAACGCATTTCCGGCATGGGGCTGGGCCTGGTTGCTGGCCCGGTGTTGTCGCTGCTGATGGGCGGTGTGGACGGCATCGTCATGATGAATATTCTGGCTGTCATCAATGCGAGCATCATCGCGCTGACCGTGTGGCGCGACATCGACTGGAAACGGTGGGTGCTGCTCGGGCCAATCATGGTGGTCGGCTCAATTCCTGGGGCTTTGCTGGTGCGTAGTGTTTCACCTGCCTGGGTGCAGGTTATTGTTGGCGCACTCATCACCGTGTCACTGATCGCAACTGTGGTTCGAGGGGCGAAGCTACGGCGGGTTGATTTCGCTGACAACCAAGTGGTTGAGTGGTTCTGTGCAGCTTCATACCTCGTGGTGGCTCATCGCAGTAGCTATTGGCGCGATGCTCGTGGGGATCGCTGCGGGAGTGCTTATTGCTCCTCGAGTCAGCAAGTCTCATTCCCGTGCGCTGGCTTTAGTCCTGGCAGTTGTGGGCGCTACAACTGTCCTGATCAAAGGTATTATCTCGGTGTCAACCGGCGCATAATCAGCTCTTTCACGAACATGACAACTGGGCGCTCACTACCGCCCGTCACAGGGTTGTAGTGCAACCCCGTAAGTGGATGTCAGTGCGGCACCACGGTCGGTCTTGTGAAGCTCGACAGCAAGGCCATCGACCTTCCGGCAGATGTTCACGCGCCTGTAACGTGCGCGTTAGCTTTCATGGCCCTTCCTGCCATTTTGACCACTTAGCGTGAGGGCTGTATGTGTTTCGCTTTCATAGTGCTTAGGAGTCTGAACATGACTACACAGCGCGCCCGGATTGTCGGACTGACTGCGCTTTGTTCAATTGCCGCATTGTCCGTGGTGTCAACTCAACAACTGGCTTTTGCTGACGCCACCGAGGAAGGTCCTTTCTATTCCTCGAAGCAGCCGTACATCGCACCCAGCGAAAGTGACATCGCAGGATATTCACAGCCTCCAGCAGGTTTCGACATTGAACATACTCAGCTCGTCGCCCGCCATGGTTCGCGAGGATTGTCCTCCTATAAGTACGATGCTCTGTTAATGCTGATGGCTCAGACGGCTCAGAAAGAAAATGGTTTCGTGTCACCGGAGGTGGGCGAGGCCTTCATGAAGAACCTCGAGTCGATCACAGCGGCCAACGTGGCCAACGGCTACGGAATGCTCACCGGTCAGGGCGCTACGCAGCACCGCGGAATTGGTGAACGCGCCTACAAACGCAACTCTGCTCTCTTCGAGCGCGCCATTGCCGAGGGTGACGCGATCCGCTTTGAGTCCTCAGGTGAGGCTCGCGCCACCGAATCCGGCGAAAGCTTCCTCACAGGGTTTGAAGCCGCCTCGCACAACAGTGTGACGCCGATCGTGGAATCCCTCGAAGCGCATCCTGAAACACTTTACTTCCACAAGCTGGAGAACCCTGATGGCTCAGTGAAGCAGGAGGGGACGCCGGCTTACGAAGTAGCCTCTCGTTACGAAGCATTCATTGGGGAGCAGACCAGTGACGGTGGAGTGATCGCCGGAGCGATGGATTACATCGAGTCGCTGCCTCAGTCGCAGGAATCGGCACGCCGGGTTCTCGCAGATCTTCACGCCCGAGTTTATTGACTCGATCGGAGATGATGCGCATACATGGTTCAACACTGCCGATGGCTCGAAGGATGGCGACAAGAACTGCGCACCGAACGCTGATGAAAGCACTGACGCTGATGCGTGCGGCTCCGCCAAAAAGAAGATCACCAGCGCTGTTGATGCGGCGATGGATCTGTACAACCTGTACATCATCGATGCTGATATGCAGGAGGAAAACACCGGGGAGCACGCATTCGATTTCGAGCAGTATTTCGCAAACTACCAGGACGACGCCAAGTGGTTCTCCTATCTGCTCGACGCTGAGGACTTTTACGAAAAAGGTCCGGGCGTGACGGGAACTGACGGGTCATACGCGCCTGCGCAACCGTTGCTCGATGATTTCTTCGCCCAGATCGATGAGCGCACCGCAGGTGGATCCCACGTTGCAACGTTCCGCTTTGCTCACGCAGAAACGATTGCTCCTTTCTCCGCCCTGCTTCGTTTGCCTGGTTCAACCCAGCAGGCACCTGCTGTCTCACAGCCTGTCAGCATCGACGACGTCTTTAACTACGCCACCAACGAATGGCGCGGATCCACCGTCATGCCGATGGCGGCAAACGTCCAGTGGGACACGGCCTGTCAGGCCGGCACCGATCCTGCAACGGGTAGGTCGTGGACCCCGATTGTCCGCATGCTTGTCAACGAGGTGGAAACACCGTTTAATTCCTCGTGTACTGCGGTTGCCGAAGGATCATCCTGGTACAAGGTCTCCGAGCTGCGCCATTGTCTTCTTGGACAAGCTCAAACGGAATCTCCACTGCTGACGAAGTCCTCGCCTGTTGGACCATCTGACAAGCCAGAGGTTGATCCAGCTCAGACTACTGGTGATGAGGAGGGTCGGGGTCGGGGTGTGGTCTTGGAGCGTCCCTCGCGCCTGGCTGCGACTGGTTCGGACTCTGGTCTTGTGATTGCGGGCCTGGCGGCAATCTTAATGGGAACAGTTCTCGTGACGCGCCGCAGGTAGGCCCTCACCTGGCCATTGAAGACGCCTCCCGTCTATGGGAGCTTCCCCCCGTGCGTGGGGGGAGGCTTCTTCGGTGCTGAAAGCCAATGCGAGGGACGCACCCAGCTCGCCGGTCGGCCCCGCTGGGTGTGCGGGCTTGCGTGTGCGCGTAAAAAGGGGGGGGTGGGGTACTGGCCTGTCTCCAGGC